>NZ_JBHVVE010000008.1:158952-397801 GCF_042883725.1 Kitasatospora sp. NPDC058184 | reverse complement strand
GGTGGCGAGGCGGGGGGTGCCGTCCGCAGCGGTGAACACCGCCACCGCATGCACCCCACCGATGTGGCCGGTGAGGGGCGGGCCGTCCTGGACGCCGGTGGCGGGGTCCCAGATCCGCACCTCCTCGTCGTAGCTGCCGGTGGCGAGGCGGGGGGTGCCGTCCGCAGCGGTGAACACCGCCACCGCATGCACCCCACCGATGTGGCCGGTGAGGGGCGGGCCGTCCTGGACGCCGGTGGCGGGGTTCCAGATCCGCACCGTCTTGTCGTCGCCGCTGGTGGCGAGGCGGGGGGTGCCGTCCGCAGCGGTGAACACCGCCAACGCCAGCACCCAGCCAGTATGGCCAACGAGTTGGAGGTGGAGATCCCGTTGGCGGACGGCGCCGCTGACCAGTGCGGGAGGCCACTCAGTGGGGCCGTGGACGTGGGTTTCGGCGGGAGGCGGGGTGCCCTGGATGTAGGTGGTGCCCAGTCGGCGCCACCACCGGCGCCACCTGGTCGTGTCGTGGTTGTGCTGGTCGGCGCCGCTTTCGTGGATGTGGCTCTGGAAGAGGACGGTTCCGGCGATGGCGGGCGGCACCTCGTTCGGGGGCAGGCCGCGGTGGAGGGCGGTGTCGGTGATGCCGGCGAGGTCGAGGGTGTCGAGGACGTCGGGGTGGTCGGCGAGCGCCTGGAGGGCTCCGGCGGTGTGGCCCAGCCGCGCGTGGGTGATGAGGTGGTGGCGGATGTAGGGGCTGACGTCCTCGGGCCGCGGGGTGCCGCCGCTGGAAGCCCGGGTGTCGAGGCTGTGGCGGGCCCGCCGGGCCAGGGCGGTGGTGATGGCGGCATGGGCGACGGGGTTGTCGGGGGCGGCGGTGAAGTGTTCGGTGAAGGTGCGGTGGGCGAGGCGGTAGACGCTCTGGCCGTGTTCCTGGTCGAGGGCGAGGTAGGGCGCGGCGTCGCGGACCAGGCCGGGGATGCTGCCTCCGGTGTCGCCCGCGTCGCCGGGGGTGAGGGTGTCGGCGGTGCGGGCCCAGATGCCGTCCTGGTCAGGTAGGCCTCGGCCCTGGGCGAGACCGAGGGCGCGTAGCAGGGGGGTGTAGTGGGGGTTGGTGCAGTGGAGGCGTTGCAGGGCGTGGGTGAAGAGTTGGCGGTGGGTGCGGCCGGTCAGCGGGGTGGGGTCGGCCAGGAGGGCGGGGTCGGCCAGGAGTTCGTGGGCGGCGAGGCGGACGTAGAGGAACTGCTGCGGCTCGGTGCCGTCCTGCTGCTGGTGGTCGGTGACGAGTCGGCGGACGGCGGCCTCGATGGTCGCTTCGTCGGTGTCCAGGGTGCCGCGTTGGCGGGCGGCGTGGAGTTTGGCGCGTAGGTATCCGGCGAGGGCGTCCTGGTTGTGCGTCACTTCGACGTACTTCAGGTCGGTTCCGTGGGAGCGGGGTCGGAGGGCGTCGAGGATGTCGGTGTCGTCGGGGGCGGGCTGGTCGGGGCCTTCGTGGGTGGAGCGGCGGGTGCCGATGACGGTCCGGACCCGGGGGAGGTCGGCGAGGTGGCGCAGGAGGGTGTCGGCGAGGGTGAGGGGCTGTTCGGCCTCGTCGAGGGCGTCGAAGAGCAGGGTCAGTGGTGCGTGCCGGTCGCGGAGGCGTCCGAGGAGCCGGGCGACGAGGTCGGAGGGTGGCTGGCCGTCGGCCGCTTGCCGGGCGAGGTCGGGCAGGCCGGCTGCCTGGGCGACGAGTTGGACGGTGTGGGTGAGGGTGAGGCCGGAGAGGTGGACGGTGAGGTCGAACGGGTCGTCCGGGCAGGGGACTTCGGGTGGCAGGGGCGTCAGGTGGCCGTGCCGGATCAGGACGTCTCGCAGCTGGGGGTTGATGTGGTGGAGGATGTGGCCGAGGAGGGCTGATTTGCCGGAGCCGGCGGGGCCGGTGACGATGAGGGAGCCGCTTGCGGTGGTGGTGAGCCAGCGGAGGATCGTGTCGCGTTCCTCGGTGCGGCCGTGGAAGTACCAGGCGAGTTCGCCGAGTTCGGCACCGGATGCTTTGGGGAGGAAGTGGCGCTGTTCGTCGGCGGGCAGGCGGTCGATGACGGCCTGGAGTTCGGCGATCTGGTCCAGGGGCGCGGAGACGGCGGAGGCGACGTCGGGGAGTGTGCGGACCAGTCGGTCGCGGTGGTCGTCGACGTTGATGGCGCGGTAGCCGCGGAGTTCGCGGGCGAGCTGGCTGCCGAGTTCGGCGAGGCCGATGGTCTTCTGTCCGAGGAAGGTGATGGTCAGGGCATGTTCCAGGGCCCGGGTGAAGTCGCCGAGTTCGGCGTGGCCCTCGGCGGCGGTGGACAGCAGCAGGAACCGGTCGGCGTCGCCGTACTCGTTGATGAGGGTGCCGTGCACTTTGCGGGCGAAGTCCTTGGAGAAGCAGGCGTCCAGGACGACGACGGCCCAGCTGTCCTCCGCGTCGGGGTGGATTCGGCGGCGGCCGATGGCGCGGGCGACGTCCTCCGGGTGGACGCCGTCGTCGATGGGGGCCGGGGTGCGGTGGTGGGCGAGGTGTTCGGCGCTGCCGTGGCCGACCCAGTAGAGCACCGTGTTGCCGCGGTGGGAGGAGGTGAGGCGTTTCCAGTCGCCGAGCCGGTCCTCGACCGCCTGCCGGTCCCGTTCCTTCTCCGGGGCCGCCCAGTGGTTGACGTGCAGGCCGTAGGGGGCGAGCAGGTCGGCGATCGCCCGCACGTGCTGCTCGGTGTCGAGTTCCACGTGGTTCCGGTAGGCGGTGAAGTTGACCGGGAACAGCTCGACGCCCCCGTCGTCGGGGACCGGTCCGGCCGTCGTGCGGCCCGGGCCGGGGGGCAACTGGGAGGGCGGGGTGTTCGCGTGGGGAGTGGTCATGGGCGGATCTCTGGGGTCAGGCGTCGGGAGGGGCGACGAGGACGAGCTGGGTCAGGGGCGCGTGCCGGCCGGTGTTCAGGGCCACCCTGTACAGGTCCGGCGCGTCCGCGGTGAACCGCGCCGAGAGGGCCCCGTCCGTGCGGTCCGGTTCGCGGCGCAGGGTCAGGGGGTGGCCGGGGCGGCCGGTGGTCGCCGAGCGCACGCTCAGGCTCGCCCCGGCCGGGGTGTCGAGACCGGTGACGGTGAGGGTGAGCGGCTGTCCGAGCGTCCCACCGAGGTGAGGGGTCTCCAGGCCCGGCCCGTCGCCGGTGCCGTCGCCGAGGTCGGTGCCCTGCGGGCGCTCCAGCGCGATGCGGCGGATCTGCCGCAGGACCTCGTCGTGGGACATCAGTGTGCCGTGCTGGCCGAACACGTAGTGGACGGCCTCGGTGCCGGAACGGGCGGAGGGCAGGTGGACGGTGCCGTCACCGGAGGCGTCGCGGCGGGCGGGGATGCCGGTGGCCGGATCGCGGACGAGTTCACCGTCGTCGCCGACGTCGAAGGCGTGGTGGCGGCCCGCGACGACCGAGAGGCCGGCGTGCTGTTCCTCCAGGGTCTGCACGGTCGGCTGGGCCTCGCCGACGACCGCCCGGTGCCCCGGCAGCACGAACCCGCTCCCACGGTGGCGTGCGCGCTCGGCCAGGGAACGGGCGGCCAGGTCCCGGTCGCCGCCGAACCGGGCGACATCGCCCGCGGTGAGGCGCTCCACCTCCAGGCCCCGGTCCAGGCAGCGGTAGCCGGGCAGCAGGTCGTGGACACCGGGCAGGGTCGCCGCCATCGCCTGCACCCGCCGCACCAGCCGGCCCGGTTCGGCCTCGGCGTGCAGAGCGTTGAGCGCCAGGACGGACTTCGCCGAGCCCAGGAACGGCGTCCCGACGGTGACCACCGCCCGGGTGTCGGCCGCGAGTTCCACGTCCTGCTCCAACGCGGCCCGCACCACCAGCCCGCCCATCGAGTGCGCCACGAACACCAGCCGCGGCCGCGCCCCGCCGGCCGCCCGCCACCCGGGCACCGCCGCCACCCGCTCCCGCCACGACTCCAGGTGCGCACGGGCCCTCCGGGCCAGCAGCGCGCCGTTGTAGGCGACCGCCAGCCGCCAGTCGTAGGGGAACGGCTCCACCGCCTCCGGCGCCAGCGTGACCTTCCGCAGGGCCTCGACCGCCCTGCCGTAGGGGTCAAGCCCCTGGAAGACGGGCAGCCACCACGGTTTGGCGAGCAGGCCGGTCGCACGGACGCGGGTCAGCGGTGCCCGCCGGGCGGTGTCGGCATCGGCTTCCCGCTCCTGGGCGTCCGCCCGCAGGGCAGCGAACAGGGCATCGCCGCTCAGCGCGTCGGTGAGCGTCGCCAGGTTGACACCCCAGAGCGGGCGGCCCGTCCTGTCGTCCTCAAGGACGCTGCCCATGATGCCGGGCACCACCACGCACGCGTCCCGTGTCCGGTCGCCGAACACAGGCGGTGCCCCCGTGAACGGGACCCCGCGCCCCAACCCCTCAGCCCCTGCCATCCCCATGCCGTCCGACGATAGAGCAGCGCACCCGCCCGGGTGCGGGCTTCCGCGAAGAATCGCGCCGTCCGGCGTCGGCCGTTGGCAGTGCTGTGGAAGGCAGGAGGTTCTGGCCGCTGCCCAGTGGGCGCGGTTCGAGTCGCTGCTGCCGGTGAGCAGCAGCCGGTACGGGATCTCCGGCGGGTGGTGAACGGGTGCTGCGGGCGATATCCCACACGTCATTCCAGAACGGGCCGGCCACACGGCCGACCGCACCCGATGCGGCAGCGCCGACGGTCGGCCGCCCTTGGTGGCCGCACCCTCCAGGATGCCCGTGGCCGAGTCCTCGTAGCCGGCTCGCCGAGGCCAGTGATCGGTGGCCCTCCGCTCTGGCACAACGCCTACCACCTAAGCCTCGGGATTGATCGTCCAAGAAGGAAGACGACACCGTATTCGTCCCATTGGCAGCGGCTGCCGCGACTGAACGCCCAAAGGGCTCGCCCCAGAGTTGATGGAACAATGACCACTAACTCGCTGTAGACATTCACCACCGACCGACGGTGAATGTCTGTGCCGCTGCTCAGCCGGCTTGTACACCGGCGTCGTCGAGGCTCTCCTCGTCGGAGGACGAGGGGCCCGGCACGGTGGTCCTGGTGGTCAGGGCGTGCTTCCGCGGCCTGCCCTTGGGGCGGCGCGCCGGCACCTCCGCACCCAGCCTCGCGAGCTCCTCCGTGCTCCAACCGGCTGCCTCGGCGGCTGCATAGGCTCTCCCGTACGGGACCTCGGTTTCGGCCAGCTGGTCCTTCAGGCTCTTTCGCTCCGCCATGACGGCTGCGAGCGGCACGATGGCCTTCTCGCGGTCGTCCTGGATCTCGCGCATTCGCCTCAGAAAATCGTCTTCCCTCGTCATGCAGCGGATCGTAGAGCCACCGCCCCCGACGGTTTCGAATCTTCCCGCGCGCCTCACCCGTGTCGGTGATTTCCGGCTGCCAATCCGGCGTATCCGCTGGCCGTCAATTCGATGACCAAGCAAGGTGGCGCAGCAGGGCGGCACGGCCAGGGACACCTGCGATCCTGCCGCCCGAACCCCCGGCCAGCGGAACCGAGGAGGACCGACGGTGAGTGCCACGGAGGGCGCCCGGCGACGGGAACGGCAGATGCAGTCGCCGCGGTCGAACCGGGTGAATCTTGCGTACAACGATGCCGAGCTGACGATCGTACAAGAGGCCGCGAAACGCGACGGTATGGCGGTGTCCGCGTGGGTGGCCCGAAAGGCACTGGCGGTGGCCAAGTCCCAGCTCGTGCCGGTA
The DNA here is from genome assembly GCF_042883725.1 of Kitasatospora sp. NPDC058184. Classification (NCBI taxonomy): domain Bacteria; kingdom Bacillati; phylum Actinomycetota; class Actinomycetes; order Kitasatosporales; family Streptomycetaceae; genus Kitasatospora; species Kitasatospora sp. NPDC058184. The sequence continues at coordinate 392,122 of NZ_JBHVVE010000008.1, read as the reverse complement.
TCCGCGGATGCCCGGGAGGTGCTGGCGGAGCTCATCAGATCGCGCGGCGAGCTGGTGCGAATCGGCGAGTCGGCCGGGTCTACCGGTCCCTGCGACGGCGAGCCCGGCACGCGCCTCATCGAAGAGGCCGTTCGGCGGGTCGACCGCGCGACGCTGCAGCTGATGCGGGAGCGGGCGTCGCGCTGGTGATCCCCAAAAGAGCGAAGGGCGGAAACGACACCGCCGGGCTGCTGTTCTACCTGTACGGCCCCGGAAAGCGGGACGAGCACGAGGACCCGCGCATGGTCGCCGCCTGGGCGTCATGGGTGCCCGACCCCGCGCGGTCGGCGGAGACGACGGTCGGGGATCTCGCGCTGCTCCTGGACGCTCCGGTGCACGCTTCCCGGGGCACCATCCCGGCCGAACTCGTCTACCACGTCGCGGTGCGTCTGGCACCCGAGGATCCGCTCCTGACGGACGAGCAGTGGGGCTCGGTCGCCCGGGCGATGATGAGCGCCGCCGGTGTCGCCCCGCAGGGCGACAGATGGGGCTGCCGATGGGTGGCGGTCCGGCATGCTGGCGACCACATCCACATCGTCGCGACGAAGGTCCGCCAGGACGGGATCCAGCCGAATCTGCGGCAGGACATCGTGCGGATGCAACAGCTCGCCCGACGGTTCGAGGTGCGGTGGGGACTGCGTCGGCTGACGTCGGGGGATCGGACCGCGAAGCGGTGGCCGACGACGGGAGAGACGCGAAAGGCCTCGCGCCGTCACCTGCCCGAAAGTGCGCGTGAGCAGCTTGAGCGAACGGTCCGTGCGGCAGCGGCGGCCGCAGCCGGCGAGGACGACTTCTTCGCCCGGCTCCGGTCCTCCGGTCTGCGGGTCGCGCAGCGTTCCGGCCCGGGGCGCAGCGCCCCGACGGGCTACACGGTCGCGCTCCCCGGCGACCGAGACCGGGGCGACCGGGCCGTGTGGTTCGCGGGCTCGAGTCTGGCCTACGACCTGTCGCTCCCCCGGGTCCGCGAGCGCTGGCAGGTACCGATCCCGGAGCCGGACGTGCCGCCGCATGCGTTCTGGCAGACGCTCCAGCACAACCTCAGCACGGCGTCGGGTTCGCTCGGCTCCGGCGGACGGCAAGCAGGGGCCGGCGACGTCGCCGCGCTCGGCGACCTTCTCGTCCTGATGTCCGCGGCCGCACCTCCCCTGGTCGAACCGAACCTGCGAGCCTCGGCGGCGGAATTCGAGCGGGCCGCCAGAGCCCCGGGCAGACGCGACCTGGACGGCGAAGCGCGAATGCTCCTTCGGTCCTCGGCCCGCCTCCTCGTGTCGTCGGCCAGGTCGGCCGGGCACAACGACGCGGCCGCCTTCCTGGGCTTCCTCCTGGCCCTGGTCGCAGCCGTCACGGCCGCGCAGCTCTGGCACGAGGAACAGGGCTACCGTCTCCAGGCCGACGCGGCGAGGAGGACCGGCCGGTCGCTCCTGGAAGCTGTGGAGCTGAGCACCGGAGCGTCCGTCGAAACCAGCTCTCGGTCACGCACGAGACGGCCGGGGCCCGCCTCACCGGTGCCCAGCCGATCGTCGCTACTGACCGACGTCGTGACGAGGGCGCTGCCCAGTCATGCGTCGGCGGTGCTCGTGGATCCCGCCTGGCCTGTCCTGCGCAGGCGCCTCATCGCCTTGGAGCGACTGGGCTTCGACCCCTCATCGGTTCTCGCCGCAGTCGCCACGCGGCGTGAACTCGGCTCGGCGGAGTCCATCGCCCAGGTTCTCGTCTGGAGGTTGGACGGCTGGGCTCGCGCTCGCGGCGAGGCTCTGGATACGCGGGCAGCGACAACCGCGCCACCGACCGCAGGCGCCAAGAAGACCGCCGGTCCTTCGGCCGAGACGAATCGCGTTCCCGGCAACGGTGCGGAAGGCCCCAGACGGGGCCGCTGAGCGACAGGAGATCACGATGACCATGCCCTACCCGGGTGAACCGTTCGCCGAGGCGGTCGGCGAGGCGGTACAGACGTCGACGGCGGCGGTGCGCCTGGTGCTCGCGGTCGCGGACGCGGTCCGCCGTGGGGCGCAGCGGAGGTCGGGGCGGGAGCACCCGCTGCCGCCGACCGACCTGGCGCTCACCGAGGCGGCCGGGGATCTCAAGGCCCTGCTCGCCCCCGATGTCGCCTGGATGTTGATGTCCGGTCCGGACTGGCCGATCATGGCGCAGCAGCTGGTCGCCTTGCGGCGGGCCGGTGTCGACCTGGAGCACTTCCTGCCGCGGGTCGGGGACATCGCGGTGTCGGTGCGGGATGCCGTCCTGTCCGACTCGGCGCGGATCACGGCCGAGCAGACCCAGGAGTGGGCCGGGCTGCTCCGCGAGACCCTTCCGGCGGGCCCGGTGCGCGAGGCGATCCTGGCCTCCCCCACCTGGCCGGAGATCGCCGCGACGATGCAGGAACTGCTGGAACGGGGCGTCGACGTCCGAAGAATCCTGGCGGCCGCCTATGCCGAGGGGACCGATGTCGGGCAGGCGGTCGACCGCGGGCTCGACGCCGCTCAGCGGCGGGCGAGCGGGCCGAGCCGGGACTCCGTACGCTCCTACGGTCCGTTGACGGTAGGGCTGGACCTACCGAGGGATCTCGACCTCGGAGACCGCCGGAGGGCGCTGGCGCAGCTGGGTGTGAGCCAGGCGGAGAACGCCTCCTTCGTACGCTGGGTCTACGAGGCGCTGCCCGGCCGGGACCGTGAGGCGGCGCTGCTGGTGAACTCCCGCCCGTGGCCGCTGCTGGCCGCCCGGATGGCGCACATGCAGGACGGTGGCAAGCCGGTCCGGGAGCACCTGGCGCGGCTGATGCGTGATCGCGGCTGGGAAGCCGGCCCCGCCTCCTACCTCGTGCCCCGCCTCGTCCAGGCCACCGCCGACGCACTGCGCAGGCCGGCGAACGACGCCGTCACCGCGGCCACGGTGGTGACCGACGCGGCCCGGGCCTCCTCGGCCACGGCGGGACAGCCCCCGTCATGGACGCGGGGCGCGAAGCCCAGCCCCAAACGCACCGCCCACCGTGCTCCCATCCCGAAGCCCACCACGGGACGATCCCGGTGACGGCCCCAGGAATCTCAGGATCAGGTTCTCGGAGCAACGACCTTTCGGGCATGGAGGTTCCAGTCCGTCTGGGTCAGTCGACGTTGATGACACTGGTAGTCGCTAACCTCTCCGCGTGACTCATACCAATGATCGACAACTCCCTGTCGCACTCGCCGCAGCGCTGGCGATCCCGTTCGACTACGACGACGGCAAAGGGATCGACTTCGAGTCCCTTCCCGGCCTTCCTGTCCGCCGAGGACACGACCGACTGGCTCCGGGCCTGGACCGGCAACACGGAGTTGAACGGTGACGACTTCCGCGTGTTCGGCCAGGACGGCACGGGTGGATACGCGGCGATCTGGCTGGTTCGCCCAGGCCGACCACTCATCGACCAGCCCGTCGTATTCCTCGGCTCCGAAGGCGAGACCGGCGTACTGGCGCGCGACCTGGGCGACTTCCTGTGGCTGCTCGCCGACGGCCTCGGGCCCTGGGAAGCAGCCACCACGTATGAGCCCGATTGGGTTCCCCGTCCCAACCCGCAGATGGAAGCCATCGCGGAACGATTCGCCCCCGGCCGACAGCAGCCGGCCACTGCAGTCATCGACCAGGCAACCCAGGAGTTCCCCGACTTCGACGACACCATCATGGAGCTTTGCCGCTGACTCGCTGTTTCTGAGTCCCGCGCAACGGAGGCGCAGGGACAGCGAGACAGCGCAATGTGGCGTGAGGACCGGACCTCGTTCCTACGGTCGCGTGGCGCCCGCGAAGCCAGAGGCTGGCATGTCCGTGACGGGGGCCTTCTTGACGACGTCGCCGGTCTTCGGCGCTGAGATCATGTGTTCGTCGCCGATGTAGAGCGCCACGTGGTAGACGTGGCCGTTGCCGCCGTGTCTCCAGAACAGCAGGTCGCCCACCCGGAGTTCGGCCTGGGCAACGGAACGGTCCGCCGTGGCGGAGTACTGCTCGGCGGCGGTGCGGGGGAGCCGGCGGGCGGGCCAGTAGGCGTACTGGACGAGAGCCGAGCAGTCCCAGCCGACCGTCACGCCGGCCAGGCACTGTCCGTCCCGGTAGCCGCCGTCTCCGTCGCAGTAGCCCCGGCCGGGGCCGGCCGGGCTGCCGCCGCCGTAGCTGTAGGGCACGCCGAGCTGGGTGGCGGCCCGGCGGGCGGCGTCCGGGCCGGCACCGTACCCCGTGATCTCCGAGAACGGGCCGTCGCCGCGGAAGCGGGCCACGTTGCCCATGATGTCCGCCACATAGCGCTGGGTCTCGGCGTAGGGCGGCACGCCGTGGTTGGCTTCCACCGCGGCCCATCCCCCGTTGTAGGCGGCCAAGGCCAGGCGACGGGGGTCGTCGGCGATGCCGGATGTCGCGGCCTGCCCGAGCAGACTGCACATCAGCCGCCCCTGCGCCATCACGGCGTCTCCGATCTCGAAGGGCGAAGCCGTACCGTTGCGGTCGTCGTCCCTCCCCCAGGTCGCCCAAGTGCCCGGCATGAACTGCGCCGGTCCTTCGGCGCCCGCCGGACTGCGGGCGTCGGCGCGGAAGCCACTCTCCTCGAAGAGCTGGGCCGCGAGCAACGCGGGTGTGAGTGCCGGGTCCTGGCAGTCCCCGGCGGCCCTGAGTACCCAGGGTCGGTACTCCTCCGGCAGCCCGTAGACCGCTGTTCTGCCCGTCTCGGCGGCTCCCGCCCTCACCACCGGAACGAAAGCTACGACGACCACACCGAGCAGCACGAGGAGCACCACACAGCAGACCGCAATTTTCTTCACGGAGCCCCCCTTGTGAGGTGCGTCGATAGGACCGAATGGGCGGATGGGCGTGCCTTCCGTACCGCGAGGGGCGTTACGCCACGTGGTCAGACGATCAGTTCCTCGCTCCTGATCGAAAGGCCGCTCTGACAACGCGAGTTGCTGGGGGAGGTTGCGACGTGGCACCCGATCCGGTGGTACCTGTTCAGCAGGCACGCACCGTCCCGACGTACGGGCTGATGCCGGTTCACGGATACGACATCGCCTCCGCCGTGGTGCTTCAGATGCTCAACGGCGGCGACGGACGGGGCCTACGGGCCCGCGGGCTCGGACCGGGAGCACCGGTGCCGTACGGCGTCCAGCCGGTGCTGGTCGCTCCCAGCACCGTCTACGGCACCGTGCAGGTGGAGGCGATCGTCCGAAGCTGGCCGGCCGACACCGTTCCGAAGCCGTGGCTCGTCGTGGTGGCCGACGTCCCCGCCAAGCCTGCGGCCGCGGCCCGCTACCGCCTCCGTGCCCTGGGCGGGCGTCTCGCCGGGACGGTGTTCCTGCCCTACCTGCCGGCGCTTCGCTCGGTCGCACGTGCCGAAGACGCCCTGGCCGACGCCGCCGTGGCGCGCGCGGCCGCCCGGCTGCGCACCCAGATGGAAGGGAAGTGACTGATGTTCCTCGCCGAAGATCCCAAGAACTCGGGACTGATTCCCGCCGCCAAGCCGACCAAGATCCCGGGAATGGAGGGCACCGTCAGCACCTTGTTCGGCTACGGCCTGTGGATCCTGCTCCTGGCCGGTGTCGTCGCGGCCGGTGTCGGGGTGTGGAAGCTCGCGATGTCCGACAAATCCCGTCACGGCGGCGGGTCCGAGCCGTTCAAGTGGATGGGCAGTGGAGTGGCGGCCGTCCTGCTGGCCGGCTCGTTGATCTCCATCCTCAACGGCATCGCGGGCTGACATGAGGAAGTCGAGGGGAGGCCTGCCCCTGTCCCGGACCGTGCTGTGGGGCTCGGGCGCCATGCTGGCCGCCGTGGTCGGGCTCACCGGGTACGCGGCCCTGGCCGGTCACGACGACGTTCCGGCGGCCCGGCACGCGGGCCCGGCGTCCACCTCGTCGCCACCGGCGGCGACCACCGCGCCGCAGCCGGCGCCCACGTACAGCGTCCCGCCGACCTGGACCGAGCCGGAGCGCTGGCTCGCCGCGCCGAGGGGTGCGCGGAAGGCGGCGAACGGTCGGGAAACCGGCTTCCCGAACACCACCGACGGCGCCATCGGGATGATGGTGGCCGCCTCCGCGATGGACGTCGAAGGATCCGGCACCCTCGCGGAGCAGCAACTCGCCGTCTACAGCGCCTACATGGCACCCGCCGACCAGTCCCCGACGGCCGAGGCGAAGGTGCGCCAGGGCGCGGAGCGGGCCGACGCCGCGACCCGCAGAGCCCTCGGACTGCCAGAGAGCGGGCCGCTGCCGGGCGGCGCGTTCATGCGGACCGTCATGATCGGGGTCAAGCCCATCCAGGTCACCCCCGCCCAGGTGACCGCCTACGTACTGATGAACGTCACCGACAAGGCCGGGGAGACGGCCGCGGAGAAGACGGTCTACAGCGTGGGGATCCTCGGAGCCGTCTGGCAGGACGGCGACTGGAAGTTGTCAGGACAGGCCATCAAGGACGCGGCGGCGCAGGCCGACCGGAAGCCGCCCATCGCGGCGCCGGGCGACGCCGCCTTCAACGCGGCAGGCTGGACCGCGATCAGGCAGGCGTCGTGAGGCGTCGGATCGCCGCCGTCCTCCTGTCTCTGGCGGTCGTGTTCGGCAGCGCCACGGCCATCGCGCCACCGGCCGCCGCGGACGACGGCATCGTCGGCTCGATCGTGGACTTCGGCTGCGAGCAGACCGCTGTCGGTCTGGTCGGACGGATCTTCGACACCGACTGGTGCGAGTCGGCCGGGAAGGCCACCGACAAGGCGGTCAAGGAGGAGTGGAACTCCATCTGGGAGTCCGCCGTCGGCGACTGGCTCAAGGCGGCGGTCGAACTCTGCAGAACGCTCATGGCGGCGACGCTGACGATCGCTTTGAAGGGACCGTCGCTGAAGCTGGAGAACACCGGGCTGTGGAACGGGAACGCCGTACTGGCCGGGATGATGGCGTGGCTCGGCCTGATGGTCTCCGTGTTCGGATTCATGTGGCAGGCCGGGCGCATGGCGGTCACCGGCCAGGCCAAACACCTGCTGCGTGCCGCCTCGGGGTGGGGGCAGAACGCGATGCTGAGCGTCTTCGGCGTATCGCTGGTGGCGCTGCTGCTCACCGCCGGTGACGCGCTGACCGACGGCTTGGTCCAAGGCGTCTTCCATGACGACACGACCGCCTTCGACAAGATCATCACCACCATGGTTCCCAACGGGATCGTGAACCCCGTGATCGTGGCCGGCGGCGCCGTGGTGCTCATCCTGGTCGGCTTCGTCCAGCTCATGCTGGTCTTCCTGCGCAACAGCGCGATCCCGATCCAGTGCCTGCTGCTGCCGATCGCCGGGGCCGGACGGGTCGGCGGCGACGCCACCCAGAAGTGGGTGACGAAGCTGATCTCCTCGATCCTCGTCGGCATCGCCTACAAACCCGTCCTCGCGGTCATCATCTGTGCGGGCTTCACCGAGTTCGGTAAGTCGGACGGCTTCGCCGCGTGGCTGCGCGGCCTGGCCACCCTGATGCTCGGCATCCTCGCCCCCGGACCGCTCACCCGGATCTTCGCCTCCCTGAGCGAGGAGCTCGGGTCGGGCATGGCCGGCTCCGGCGCGGTCGGGGCCATGGGTGCGATCGGTGCGATGGCGGGGCGCGGAAGCGGTGAGATCGCCGGAAGCGGGGCCGAGGGGGCCGGGGGAAGCCAGCCGACCACAGCCGTGGAACACGCCAAGCGCGTCGAACAGGCCAGGTCCAGGGGCAAGGCCGCCGACGACGAGCAGGACTGCGGCAGCGACGCCCTCGCTCAGGCCTCCCGTACCGGTGCCGGGTTGGTCCCGAACCCGACCGCCCCGGGAGACGGTGCGAGCTCCGCAGCCGGTGCCGGGGGCTCGGCGGGAGCCGGTGGTGCGGCAGGTGCTGCCGGGGCAGCGACCGGAGCGGGCCCCGTGATCCAGGTCCTGGACGGACTCGACCAGGCCGTTCAACAAGGTGCCGGGGAGATCGGAAACGGAGGACACCTGTGACCACGCTTGAAGTCCCGGACGGGTTGAGGGTGCAGGGATTCCGTACACGGCGCAGCTTCGGCCTCGCCGGAATGTCGCGCGAAGCCACCATCCTGGCCGCCGTCGTGCTGATCGCCGACGGCATCGTCGGCGCCCGCTGCCCCGGCACCTTGCTCGTCACCATGCCGCTCACTCTCGCCCTCGCGGGGCTGGCCGCCGCGCGCCGTCAGGGCATGCCGGCTCTGGCCTACTACTGGGCCGTGCTCGCCTGGCGGCATGCCGACCGTTCGGGCAGCACCTCCTACCGCCAGGTCCTTCTGCCGCAGCCGTACGCGCTGGACCTGCCCGGCGTCGGCGCGAGCTCCGTGCTGATCGCCGCCCACGACCCCACCACGGGCCGTCCGGTCGGGGTGGTCCACAACCGGTCCAGCGGAGCGATGACCGTCACCACCCTGCTCGCCCCCGGCGGGACGCTCATGGCCACCACCAGCGCGGTACGCGGCAGCCTGCGCAGCTGGAGCGCGGTCCTGGACGCGATGAGCACCGACGAGCAGATCCTGGGCGCCGCCGTCACCGTCCAGATCACCCCGGGCGCGGGCGAAGCGCTCGCCGACGACGTCAAGGACCGCCGTCGACCGGACGCCCCGCGCCTGGCGCTCGACACGATCGACGAACTCGTGCGCACCACGCCGCGCGCGACCGCCTCGGTGGCACCGTGGATGAGCGTCATCGTCGACCCGACCGCGGGGGCGAACCCACCGACCGACCTGGCCGAGCAGGTGGCCGAGGCCCTACGGGTGGTCGACACGCTCGACCTGAACGGCACCGGCACCGACATCGTGCGCCGGAGCACGCCCACCGACCTTCGCCGCCTGGTACGTTCCGCCTACGATCCGGCGGTGTTCGACGCCCGGGACGAGGACTTCGCCGAGCTGACCTGGGGTGAGTGCGGCCCGGTCGCCGCCGACGACCTGCTGGAGGCCTACGCGCACGACGGCGCTGTCTCCGTGAGCTGGGTGCTGCGGGAGATGCCGCGCCGCCCGATCCCCTACAGCGTGCTGCTGCCGCTGCTGAGCCCCGGGCGGTTCCAGCGCCGCGTCACCCTCTCCTACCGGGTGCTCGACCCGTACGAGGGCGAGGCGGTCCTGGAACGTGAGATCTCCAACGCCGAGCAGCGCGCGCAGGCGACCGCACAGGTACGGGGACGCGCGAGGTGGAGCCAGAAGGCCGACCACCAGCGTGCCGAGCAGGCCGCCCACCAGGCGGCGAGCGGCGCCCAGGTCGTCGAATGGACGCTGAGGGTCACCACCACCGCCCGCTCCGCCGCCGAACTCCCCGACGCCCGGCAGGAGTTGGAACGCGCGGTGAAGGCGACGAAGGGTATCCGAATGCGCCCCGCCTACGGCGCGCAGGCGTCCACGTTCGCGGCCGGTCTGCCGATCGGCTACCAGCCGTTGGTGAAGTAGGGAGTCGGCATGCGACAGCCGAAGCTGCTGACGCCGCGTTGGAACCCCGACCCGGACGACGGCCGGCCGGAGCGCGGGAAGGCCCGCGGTGTACCGGGCGGGCGGCAAACCTACGCTCCGCGGCTGGGCTGGGGCGGCCTGTTCGGTGGCCGGGCAGCGGTGGAGGACACCGGCACCGTCTACACCGGGCCCTCCACCCAGGCCGGCGCGATCTATCCGTTCCTCCTCGGTTCGGGGCTGCCGCCTCGCGGAGTGCCGGTCGGCCGGGACGTGCTCACCGGCGAGCTGGTGTGTGTCGACCCGTCCGGCTGGACCGGGAAGCTGACCACCAATCCCGGGGTGTGGGTCATGAGCCAGCCCGGCGTCGGCAAGAGCGCCCTGGTGAAGCGCATCTGCCTCGTCTACGTCGCGTTCGGCAGCATGATGTGCGTGCCGGCCGACGTCAAAGGCGAGTACACCGCGATGATCCGCGAACTCGGCGGCAGCGTGCTGAGGATCGGCACCGGGGCCGACCGGATCAACCCGCTCGACTCCGGCCCTCTCCTGGGCCGATCGGCCTCGCTGCCCGCCGCCGAACGCGGCGCCCTGCTCGACGTCCTCAACGGGCGCCGGCTGGAGACCCTCGGCGCCCTGCTGGCCACCCGGTGCGGGCTCGGTCGCCAGCCGGACGAGATCGAACGCTCCGCACTCACCACCGCCGTACAGCTCGCCGCCGATGCCGCGCCGGGCAGCGACCCGGTCATCCCCGACGTCATCACCGTCCTGCGCCAGGCCCCCGAGGCGCTGCGGGCCAAGCTGGCAGCCGAGGGCGACACCTACCTCGACCTGACCCGCTCGGTCGTGGCAGGCCTGGACAACCTGGTCGACGGGCCGCTCAAGGGCATGTTCGACGGCCCGACCACGACGCCGCTCGACCTGGACGCCCCGGCGGTGTCGGTCGACATCGACGCCCTGCGGGCCCGGGGCCGTGACGTCGTGTCCGCCGGGATGATCGCCAGCTGGGCCTACACCTACAACACCATCGACAGCGCCCGCAGCCTCGGTGTGATCCGCCGCCGACTCGTACTGCCCATGGACGAGATGTGGCGGGCCCTGCGTTCCGGTCCCGGCCTGGTCGACGCCATGGACTCCATCAGCCGCCTCAATCGCACCACCGACGACGTCACCATCTACGTCACGCACTCACTCCAGGACATGGAAGCCCTACCCACCGAGGAGGACCGGGCCAAGGCCAGAGGCCTGATGGACCGGTGCGACACCTGGGTCATCGGGGGCTCGACCGACGAGGAACTCGGCCGCGTCTCCGGCAAACGAACCCTGACCGAACAGGAACGCCTGCTGATCACGTCCTGGGCCTCGGCCACCAGCACCGGCCTCGACGCCTCCGACCACGTCCATCCCGGCCGCGGCAAGTACCTCATCAAGCTCGGCACCAGGCCCGGCATCGCCGCCGCGATGGAACTCACCTCCACCGAGCACCGGCTCTACCACACCGACACGGCCGGGAACGCACCCGAAGGAGCCCGCCGATGATGACCGAGAACGACCGGGCGTGGCTCGCCGGCGGCGCCCTCGCCGGCGGCTCGGTGGTCCTGTCCGCCTCCACCTGGACCGGTGCCTCCGTCTGCGCCGCCATCGCCGGAGCCGACGTCCCGCCGCTCAGCCCCTTCACCGTCTTCGAGATGACGCGCGACTGGCACTCCGTCTGGCCGAACTCCCCCGCCACCAGTGCCATCGGCGCCGTACTCCTCGACCTGGTCGTCCTCGCCGGCCTTCTCTGGGGCCTGCGGACGGGACTGCGCTGGTTCCACAACGCCTCCCACCTCGCCACCCTCCACCAGGTACGCGACCTCGCTCCCGAGCGCGCAGCCCGCACCGCCATCCGGCTGCGCGCTTCCCTCCACGGGGTCAGGCCTCGCGCCGTCGCCCCGCACGACCGTGGTGTGCTGCTCGGCGACCACCTGCCGACCGGCGTGGAACTGCGCGGGTCCGACGAGGACACCTACCTCGCCCTGATGGCACCCCGGGCCGGCAAGTCCTCGACGATCGCGATCCCGGTCGCCGAGGAAGCCCCGGCGGCCCTGCTGCTGACCAGCAACAAGCCGGACGTCTACGCCGCCACCCTGGCCTCCCGCCAAAAGGCGGGCAACGTCTGGGCGTTCGATACCCAGGGCGTGGCCCGGATCGAGCGGGCATGGTGGTGGGACATCATCTCCGAGGCCGAGACGCTCGACCGCGCCGAGCGCCTGGCCGGGCACTTCGTCAACCAGGTCAAGTCGGACGTCGCCGACCCGTTCTGGTCTCAAGGCGCCGGCGACCTGCTGGTCGGCATGTTCCGCGCCGCCTGGTGGGACGGCGCCACCGTACGGCACGTACTCAAGTGGCTGGCCGACCCCAAGGAACGGGCGCCGCTGCGGATCCTCTACCAGCACGAGGAGGTCCTCGCCGAACAGGTCGACAGCTCCATCAACATCGCCGAGGAGACCCAGTCCGGCATCTACCAGAACGCCCGCACCGCCGTCAGCGCGCTGCGCGACGAGAAGGTGCTCGCCTGGCTGCTCCCCGACCGGCACCGGCCCCGGTTCCGGCCGGAGGAGTTCGCGCTCAGCCGGGACACCCTCTACCTGCTCAGCAGGAAGGGCGGCGCCGCCTCCGCCGTCGTCGCCGCGCTGGCCGACTCCGTGTTCACCTCCGCCTCCGAGGCCGGAGAGCGCCATGGCGGACGCCTGCCCGAGCCGATGCGCGCGGTCCTGGACGAGGCGGCCAACATTTGCCGGATCGAGGACCTGCCCGACCTCTACAGCCACCTCGGCTCACGCGGCATCACTCCCTGCACCATCCTCCAGTCCTACCGGCAGGGCGTACGGGCCTGGGGAGAGGTCGGCATGGACGCCCTGTGGAGCGCGGCCACGAAGAAGGTGATCGGCGTCGGCCTGGACGACCCGCGCTTCGTCAACGACATCGCCACCCTCGTCGGCAACCACGACGTCATCCGCGAGTCCCGTTCCAGGAGCCGCGACGGCGGTTCGACGTCCTTCAGCGAGCACCGCGAGCAGATCCTCGAACCTGCCCAGGTCCGTGCCATGAAGCGCGGCACCGCCCTGCTGCTGTCCACCGGCATGCCCGTCTCCCAGATCGCGCTGCGCCCCTGGTACGAGGAACCGGCCATGGCCCACCTCGGCCCCGCGATGAAGACCGAGGAGGCTCTCATCGCGAAGCGTGCCGCCGTCGCCTGGGAGGCCCGGAGGTCGGCTCGCCATGACTGACGAAGCCGCGGATCGGGTGCTCACCGAGGACGTGGAAGATCTCAAGGCCATGCTCCAGGCCGTTCAGGCCGAGTTGCGGGACCTCCGGGAGTCCGGCTCGGGCGGGGTTGGATCGGCGGATCACAAAGGTGAGACCGACGACGCCGAGGCAGAGCAGGAGGAGAGCACCGAGTGGCAGTACCCGCCCTTCCTCTTCCTCCTCGAAGGCGAGCAGCGCGACGCGGAGCTGAGGCTGCTCGCGGAGTGGGTCGAAGGCGTCCTCGTCCCCGGCTGCCTCGGCGAGGCATCCGCCGAATCCCGGTGGTGCCATCTGTGGATCGAGCACTGGGACGCCGTCGGTGTCCTGCACGCGATGTGGCTGGCCTGGCAGGAACTCACCGATCCCGCCACCTGCGGCTACACCGGGCCCAGCGTCTGGTACCGCGACCACTACCGGCCGCACATCGCCGACCTGCGCGGTCCGGGAGGGCCGTTCGCCGGCTGCACCAAGGGCGAACACCGGACCGGGCACCGACTGCCCGGCAGGGTGCCCAGCGCCTGGTGCACGACCGAGGACGACAGCTGACCGGCCGACGCTACCGGGTCTTCCTCCGCGGATGGAGCGCACCGACCTCTCGGGACAGCTCGGACGCGCGGTGGGCCGGCAGGCGCGCCGGGTCCGACGGGCGGGCCACCGTCGTGCTGCGGGCACGGGCGGCGGCGGCCTTCACCCGGCGGGTGTCGTAGAAGGGGTCCCCGGTGAAGCCGAGCGTGTTCCGACGGTCCGCCTCCAGCACGGCCCGGCCGAGGGGGCTGCCGACCGCTTCGGCCGCGCGCGCGGTGGCGATCTGCGCCGCGGCGGACGCTTGACGGGCGCTGTCGTAGGCGATCGTGATGTGGCGGATCTGCTCGGGCGAGGCCGGGTACCACCTGGTCCAACCGTCCCGGAACTGGTCGGAGGGTGCGCTGCCGCGGGGGTTGTGGGCGGGATCGGAACTGAGGAGTGCTCCGCGCTGGACCAGGGCGGAGCCGATGCGGGGGACGTGTTCGGCGAGGATCTGTCCGGCTGCGGGGACAGCGTGGGCGGCAGCGAGCAGGTGGGTTGCGTCGCCCGGCGCCGTGATGATCTCGTGCGGGGCCCTGGGGGCGCGCCGCCCGGTGTCGCGGCGGGTCCAGCCCGGGGAGAAGAGGGTGCGCCCGAGCCGGACCACCGCGAACTCCGCCTCGCGGACGAGGCGCGGGTTCGAGGCCGCGGGCGCGCTGCCGAGGCCCGACCTCCAACTGGCCGCGGCCTGTTGCCAGGCCTGAGCTGCCTCTCGCAAGGCGCCGCCGGCCACATCCACGACGCCCTGGGCGACCGGGTCGGATGTGAGGAGATCCCGGGTGTGCTCGATCAGACGGGCGGTGAGCAGGTGGGCCACCGCGGAGTGGTCTGCGGCAATCGACAACTCGGCGACGGTGGCGTCCGGGAGGCGCTGGGACGCTTGCTGCGCCACGTGGGCGGCCAGCCATTCCAAACCTCCGCCGACCGCCCGGAGCGCTTCGTACTGCGACTCGCCCGGCCTGACCGGGGGCGGCGGCGCCGTGGCGGCCGGTGGGAGGTGCGTGAGGCCGGGAGCCGGGACGGACGGGCGGGGCGAGTGAAGCTGGCGCTGGATGCCGATCGCCGCCCGCTCGATGAGCACCGCGCGCTCCCTGAGGCGGTAGGCCACGTCATGGCTGCGAATCACCCGGCGGTCGGACGGGCACAGCTGGCCGATCCGCACGGCCACCCGCCCGGCGACGCTGGCGAGTTCGGCCGTCTGGGCAACCACGTGGCGCGCGACCCCGGCACTGTCCAGGTACGCGGCGTAGGGGCTGCGGGGCTCTCCGTCCGGCCCGTGGTGGCTGGCGAGCAGGTCTCCGGCGAAGCGGAGGAAGCCCACGGCTTCGGCCAGGTGCGATGCTGCCGGGTCGGGCTCGGGCCACGCGTAGAAGGCCTCGTCCCGCAGCAACCGTCCGAGGATCTCCACGTTGCTGTGCAGTCGGGCCACGTCGCCTTCGGCGATGCCGAGCGGGTCGGGAGCGAGGGGTCCGAATCGGCTGGTGCCGCGGTGGAGCACCTGGAAGACGTCCGCCAGCGCCTCACTGCGGGCGGCGTGCTGACCTGGCGTACTCGGGCTATCGGCGTCGGCGAGGGTGAGGGCCGCCAGGGCGTACTCCATCCTGGAAAAGGCCAGGGTGACGAAATCACCCCAGGTGACGTCCGTCATCCGGCCGCTCCCTGCTCGACCGGCAGGGCATCGCGCAGTGCGGCGGCGGCGTCCCGGGCGTGGAGGGCGGCCATGTGACGGTCCCGCATCCGCCGGACGTCGGGCGAGCGCCGGGCGAGCTCGTCGAGTGCGTCGGCGAGGCCGGCCAGGTGGTCGACCAGGTCGTGGTCGGCCAGGCGGTCGCCGCCCTCGGGGTCGCGGTCGGGCAGTGGGAGGTAGATGGTCGCCTCGGTGGCGTAGGAGGCGGCGGTGAGGGCGGCCAGCTGGTCGTAGCGGTCGTCGCGGACGGCCAGGTCCGCGAGCGCGTGTGCGGCAGTGGCGGCCGTCCTCAGGGCGGTGGCGGCCGCCTGTTCGACGTCCGGCTGGTTCGGGTTCGGGTTCATGATTCGGTCCTCCGATGGGATGGCGGTGCGGAGACAGACGAGCACAGCTCGCACCGGTTCGGGGTACCGACCGGGGTTGCTGTGGAAAACACGGGCCTGACAGCAGGGCGGTTCACCGGATCGGATGAACTCGCCGAGTTCGCTCCCGGCCTCGGCTCACCTCTGCTTGGGCGTGCGCCCCGGCTGGACGGACGATCCGCCGCGTCGCAGGTGCGCCGGCCGCTCACCCGCAGCGGCGGTCGGCCGCCTCGGGGACGTACGGGCCGACCGCGCCGTGGCCGCTCTCGCCGAGACGCTTCCTGGTTGCGCGGCCGTCGGGCCAGGCCGTTGCAGCGCCTCGCCCATCCGCCGCAGCTCGGGAACATCGACGGTGATGGACGGAGTCCCGGCGTTGGGACCTCCATCCTGACGCCGGGCGGACAGGCTGTAGGCTCCTGCCGCGTTGCCGAGAACCAGGAGGGCCTCCGCGCTCGGCAGCGCGATCTGGCCGCGGCGTAGCCGGTCAGAGCCTCGTTGTGCGAGCCGGGCGATCGTCTCGCACGCGTGGATCGACACATTGCGAAGGAACTCGGAGACACGGTGGTCGGCGAAGAGCCGACCGGCATATTCACCTGCCCTCAGCGCGAGAGTTCGCCACAGTCGGCCAACCGCTTCCCGCACAGCCCCGAGTTGGCGCCATTCCTCCAGTCCGCGAAGGTCTGGGCCGCATCGCTCGGCATCGCGAAGAGCTGCATTGACGGCCTCCGCGCCGTGCCCTGCGGCAGGCTGTACCGTCGTCCCCTGCACTCCCCGCCCCGCAGGCCCACGCGATGTCGCGGCAACCTGCTGCCACCGAACCCGCAGCGCCTCGACATCGGCCTCCAGGATCACTCGCAGATCGTCGGCCGTGCTGCGCCCCTCGGGCACGATCTCCTTCCAGGCTTCCATCACCTCACGGAGCTGCACCCTGAGATCGGGCAGCCCGACCTGGTCCGTCACCAGCCGAGCACCTGCCGACTCAGCCGTTCCCTTTTCGGGCCACAAGGGCAACTGATCCGTCTGCACCTCCCAAGCGCCTGCCGAATTCTCGTGTGCCGCCGATTCCAGGTGTGCACGCACTGACCCGTCGTCCGTTCCGGCATCCGCCGTCAAGCTCCCCACGAGTCCGGCCGAGACCGCGTCCTCCTCTGCCAGCCGCTCCCAAATCCTCTGATCATTCTCTGGAGGAACACCGAGAATGACGTCCTCCCGCTCCGCCGGCTGCAGTGATCGCATCCACCATCTCCCACACGACTATCCGCATATACGTCTGTCTGCACCAACAAGGAGTGGGATGCTTCGGGCGGGCACCGCCCCCTCCAGGTACGAGCTCCCCCGGTGTAGCACACGCCTGCCGAATTTCACCGGCCAACGCGACGGCCATATCCGAACTCATCGGCTCACCCTGATCACAAGCACCGGCGCGCCATCAATCCTCGCGGCACTGGCACCCGAGCGCCCGAATTTCCGAGGGCCACCCGACCAACCACCAGGGGTAATCCAAGAATCGGCCCCGTCGACGACCCCCGTCCCACGAGATGAACGAAGTCAGCAATGACTGAGTACAGCGAGTTAGTGCTTATTGTTACACTTAATACTGCCAGCGAAGCTGAAGGATCCGTCGATCCCGTTCCTTCACGCCGGTGCCGGATCCTCGGAGTTGCCCTACCCCGTGAACCAACCACGACATGCCATGACAGCCGGCCATGATGAGGTCGACGTCGCCTTCGATGTCGGCGGCTGCACTCAAGACGACCTGAGCTCGGGAGACCCGCCCACTGCTGGTCATCGGTGACTCCGACGCCGAAAATTTCAGCAGGCGATCGACCTCGACGCCGCCATCATCGAGGCCGGTATGACCCTTGGCGAGGGCTGCGCCAGCGATGCCGTGCCCTCGCGGCCACAATGGGCCGCGAGGCACAGGGGACCTGCTGGCCTGCACCCTCGGCCGCGAACTCGCCGGGCAGGTTCGGCTGACATGCGGGTCCGCGGCAGATCAGCGTACGAGGATCACGACCGCGCCGAGGACGCCGTCGCCGTGCTACCGGTCAGGGTCCTCGTTCCACAGGAAAACGTGGTTCCGGAAGGAAAGTCCGAAGCCCCGCCGAAGAGCGGCGTCGACCATCTTCTGGGCAGTGGTGATGTTGGTTCGGCCGTCCGACCCTTCCGGCATGACCATCACCCGCTGCGGCGCCAGCGCCACATCTACGACGATCCGGTCGATCTCTGCCAGGTCCGTCTCCCAGTCCTCGGTGACGACGAACTTGAACCAGGCCCGGCCGCTGTCCCGAAGAGCAGCGAGCGCCTCCGGCTTGAACCGCTTGGAAAGCCGGTTGCCACTGCTGGCCAACTTCGGGGAGACGTTGTACTGCGTGACGAGCTCGTTGAACTCCGCGAGGGGGGCGATGGTACCGGCAGTCTCGATGTGGACCTCGTGGCCCCAGCCGCGCAGCTGCTCCAGCAGCGGCACCAGCTCCCGCTGCTGCATCATCGGCTCGCCGCCGGAAATCACGATGATCGTCGGCCGGTGCTCGATGTCCCACAGCGCCCTCAGCCGGTCGAGGACCACGGCGGCGTCCATGTGCTTGAGTCCGTACAGGGGCTCGTCGCGCTCGTAGCGCTTCCCGCTGCGGGTCTTGGCCGCCTTCTCGTCCGTCACCGCCCACGTGTACGCGGTGTCGCAGAAATTGCACTCCAGGTTGCAGTCGAAGGTTCGCACGAAGAGGCAGTGCCGTCCGGCAGCGCTCCCCTCGCCCTGAACCGTCGGCCCGAATACCTGGCTGATCTTCATCACGCGGCGATTCCTCCGTTGCTCTGCAGACGAGGGGCCCACCCTCCGTCGGGGGGGGTACGGCGGCAGGCGGCCGACATCACAGGTGGGTGGCACCGGGCAGGCGGCCGAGGACGGGAAGGGCGGTGAACGCCTCGGCGTGTCCAGCGCCGCTGCGCCTGCCCCACAGGCGTGAGAGGTCTTCGGCCATGGGGCCGAAGTGGTCGTCGATGGGCTGGGACTCGTGGCAGTGCAGGGCCCGCATCTTGGTGTCGAAGGTCCTGGTGACGTCGACCATCACCGTGGGGGTGACCGGGCCGACGAGGGTGAGGGAGTTGTAGGTGTCGCAGGTGTAGAGGCGCCGCGGTCGGCCGGTTTCGATCTTCGCCTCGGGCAGGGCTTCGAGGACGGCCTCGGCGGTGTGCCGGTGCTCGGCGTGAGTGTCGAGGACGGGATGGGTGATGACGACGTGCGGCTTCAGCTGGACGAGCAGGGCCCGGATCGCGGACGGGGTGAGTTCGGCGACCTGGTGGAGGGTGGCGCCGAGGACGGCTGCTCCGGCCTTGGCCTCCGCGTCGCGGACCGGGCCGTGGAGGGGGACGGCGATGTGGACGGGCGCATGTTGAGCGTGGAGGGCGAGGGTGCCGCCGGCCCACAGCTCGGCGTCGTCGGGGTGGGCGAACACGGCGAGCACGGACTGCGGCCCGGTCGACTGGTCGTCAGGATTGCGCGGCACAGGGAGCTCCAGAGGGGCTGGGGGCGTGGGCCGGGACGAGCCGGCCGTCGCGGATGGTGAGGGTGCGCATGCCGGCCGCCAGGGCTGCGAAGCCGTCGGCGACGTCGGCGGTGAGCTGGGCGATCACCTCGCGCACGGGCAGGCCGGCCGGCGCCCGATAGCGGCCGGCGGGGACGGCGACGCCGTGCGGTGCCAGTGCGGCCTGAAGGGCGGCGTGGCGGGCGGCGGTGTCCGCGACGGTGCCGTCCCAGTCGACGATCAGCGCCGTCGCGTCGCCGAGGAGTCCGACGGGGGTCTCCGGGTCACCGTCCTGCGGTGGAGGACCTGTCCGTCGGGGCCCAGGACGGCGATCTCGGTGGGCGGGGGCGGGGCGTCCTGGGGCCACAGCAGCATGCCCAGACCCGGCAGGCGGATCGGGCTGCACCCGGGCGGGACGGTGATCGGCGCGGAGAAGTCGCCGGTCACCAGCAGGCCGACGGGGTGCGGGCCGTGGCTCCCGTACCCGGCCAGGTCGAGGGCGGGGGTGTGCTCGTCGTGCCAGAGGAGGGTGGCGGCGCGGCCGTCGTCGGGCACCGGCTGGCCCAAGGCTCGGACGAGCACCGCGGTGGCGGAGAGCGACTGGGTCTGGGGGCTGGTGCGCTGAGCGGGGACGGTCGGGGCGGGGCGTACGGTGCCGGCGCCGCCGTCGACTTCGACGACGGTGCCGGTGGCGATCGCCTTGCGGGCGTCGGTGACGTTGGTGACGCAGGGGATGCCGAGCTCGCGGGTGATGATCGCGGTGTGGGAGAGCTCGCCGCCGGTGGTGGCCACGACGGCGGCAGGGCCCATGAGGAGCGCCGGGACGGCTTCGGGGCCGAGAGCGTCACAGACCAACACCTGGTCGGCGATGCCGGCATCGCCGAAGGCGTGGACGCCGGGCCCGGTACCGGTGCCGGGGGCGGCCGCGATCCCGTGCAGCACCCGGTCGTCGTCGGCCGTCGTCCGAGCGGCGGTGTGGTCGGTGAGCGGCACGGTGAGCGGGCGGGCCTGCACGAGGTGGAGCCTGCCGTCGGCCTCGATCGCCCACTCGACGTCGACGTGCTCCAGGCCGAGGGCCGCGGCGGCTCGGGCTGCGGCGGCGAGGAGCTGGTCGCGTGCTGCGGCGGTGAGCACGGGTTGGTCCGCCAGGGCGGCCGGGGTGTACAGGTGCAGCACGCCCGCGCTGGAGGTCTGGATCTTGGCCCGAGTTCCGGCTTCCGTGCCAAGCCCTACCCACTCACCCGGCGGCATCTCCAGCTCATTTGCCCTTGCGGGAAGTCGGATGATCGCCTGAGTGGCGGGCCGGACGGTGGCGCTGCGGCCGGGGCCGCCCGCATGGATCTCGCCGGTCACATGGCCGGAGACGAGCTGCTCGGCCAGGCCGCGGACGGCCTCGATCCGCCAGCGGGTGCACCGGCCGCCGGTGACGGCGGCGGCCAGGACACCGGAGCAGGCCGGGCGCAGGGCCTCCTGCACGAGAACGGCCATGCGCGGTAGGCCCGTTACCCCCATGGCTTGGCCGTACGCGGTGACGGTCGGATGGTGGGCGGAGGCGCGGACGGCGCGGATGGCGTCCAGCAGCGCGGCGGGCTTGGCCGGGGCGATGCGGGAGGTGAACAGGCCTGCGAAGGACGCCTCCCTGCCGTCCTCGGCGGTGGAGGAGGACCGGGCGATCAGCCCGTACGGGGCTCGGCGACGGGCGAGAATCTCGCGGGTTGCGGCCGCGAGCTGCTCCTCGGGGTGGCCTGCGGGGATGACGACCCCTGGGGGGACGGGCAGGCCGGCGGCGGCCAGGCGGGCGAGGGTGGTGGCCTTCGCCCCGGCGGTTTCGGTGTCCAGGGTCTCGTCGAGACAGGGCAGGGCGGTGGTCATCGGACGGCTCCCGGGGCCAGCAGGTCGGCGGCGGTGATGGTGGCGGGGTCGGCGCCGTGCTGCTCGCACCAGCGGCGTGCTGCGGCGAGGTAGCGGTGCCGCTGGACCTTGCGGGTCTCCTCGCTGCCGGCCGCCCATCGGCAGACGGTGGTCATCCCCTGCACCCGCGCGGTGCCGGCCGGGTCGCCCGCGGCGGCGAGCAGCGCGGCGAGGACCCACGCGTCGCGCAGCTGGACCGCGCGGCGGCGCGAGGCGTCGATGACGTGGCGCTGGCCGGTGGTGTCGGTGGCGGCGGTGGCGGTGAGAAGCCCGGCGGCGCGGGCGTGGTCTTCGAGCGGCATCGCGGCGGCGGCCGGGGAGCCGTCCCCGTACAGGGTTCCGGCCCGCGCGGCGAGGGTGCCGGCCGCGAGGACGAGGTCGGCGCCCCCGGCGAGCGCGGCGGCGCCGTCCAGGAGCACCAGGTGGGCGTCCAGCAGGTGGCCGGTGGCATCAGGGGTGTTCAGGGCCAGGCGGCAGGCCCGCCCCTCGGCGTCACCGCCGAGCAGTTCGGCGAGCAGGTGCTGCCAGTCGTCGTCGGGCAGCAGCCAGTTGACGATGTGGGCGCTCATCACGCCGAGGAACGCCGAGGTCGCCGCCGCGAGCTGCCGCTCAGCAGCTGCACCGGCCTTGAGCTGGTGCTCCAGCGCGAGCATGGTGGTGTCGGCGAGGCGGTGGCGCTGCTCGGCGGCGGTGACCATCGAGCTGGCGTAGGCGGGATCGGCGAGCAGCTGGTGCCAGCGCCCGGTGAGAGCGAGATGGTCGCCTTCCGGGATGTCGACGATCCCCGGCCGCCGCAGTCGCCCGTACGGGCGGGGGTCGTTCATGAACACGCCGGGCCACCGGGTGAGGGACGTGGTGTACAGGTCGAGCTCCAGCGGGGTGCTGCCGGGCCTGGTGTGCTCGTAGTCGCAGGAGAGCTGGCCGTTCCAGACGGGCTCCACGGATTTCTCCTTGCCGGGGCCGGCGGCGCGGTGGCCGGATCGGTGACGTTTGGTCATCTGGGTGGTGCGTGGTGTGAAAGGCTCGGCGCCTGCCGCCTGGTGGGCCGGTGCGGCGCCGTAGGTGGCCGAGTGCCGAGGAGCAGCGAAGTGATCAAGGAATCGACAGCGAGTGCGTTCGTCTTCCGCGTCGGCGGGGACGGGGAGTGCAGGACAGCTCTGGTGTGGCATCCGCGGCTGGAGCTGTGGCTCCCGGCCGGCGGGCACGTCGAGGTCGACGAGGGGGCGGCCGAGGCCGCGCTGCGCGAGATCGAGGAGGAGACGGGGCTGCGGGCCGAGCTGCTCCCCGGTCCGTCGCTTCCGCTGCCCTCCGGCTTCCCGCACAGCGCGCCCGTCGCGCCGTGGTGGGTGGTGGAGATGGACGCCTGCGCCGACAACCACACCCGCGAGCCGCACCGGCACATCGACCACGTGTACGTCGCCCGGGCGGGTGACGACGGGGCGCCTGGCAGTGCGGTGCACGAGGTGCGCTGGTTCACCGAGCAGGAGGCGGCCGAGGTCGAGGGCCTGTCCGAGGACTCGCGCCTTCAGGTGAAGCAGCTCTTCGCGATGATCACCGACGGGTCGCTGCGCCTGGCGGCGTGAGGGCGGACGGTCAGAACAGGGCGCTCTGCTCCGCGTCCGGGACGGCCGGGGTCAGGCGCTTGGGCTGCAGCCCGGCGGCCATGTCCAGCTCCAGCAGGGTGCGCCACCGGCCGGTGGCGCACCCTGCGGCCAGCAGCAGTTCCAGGACCTGGGCGGTGACCTGGACGTCCGGCATCGCCCGGTGCCGGTCCGCGGGTCTGGGGATGCCGTAGTGGCCGAGCAGGTTGTCCAGCCGGTAGGAGCCGAGCCCCGGCAGGACCGCCTTGGCCAGGCCGATCGTGTCGAGCAGCGGCGTGGCGGCCAGGACGGGGCAGTGCTCGGCCTGACGGGCGATCAGGCCGGCTTCGGTGTACGCGTGGTGGGCCACGAGCCGGTACGGCGGTGCGCTCAGGTGAGCGTCCAGGCCGGCCATCACCTGGGCGGACGAGGGCGCGGTGGCGAGCAGGGCGGCGGTGAGACCGGTCTGGGCGGTGTCCATCGCGGTGACGGGGACGTCGGCGGGCGGGCGGATCAGTGACTCGAACCGGCCGACCTCCACCAGTCGGCGGCCGCTGGCGCGCAGCGCGAGGGCGGCGACCTCGATCGGCTCGGCGGGCCGTCCGGCAGGGGTGAGCCCCTCGAAGTCGATCACCACCAGGGTCGTGTCGGCGAAGCGGCGATCGCGCATCAGCTCTTCCACCCGGCGGCCTCCTGCCTGATCGTCAACGCCCATTGCTCGATGGCCTGTTCGGTGTCGTGCTCGGTGAACGGGACGGCCAGCAGGGTGTCCACCGTAGCGTGCGCGCGGGGAAGATCGCCGGTGGCGTAGCCGGAGCAGGCCGGGTGCAGGTGGGCTGCGGTGAGGCGGTGGGTGCCGACGCTGTTGGGCACGCCGAGGCCGGCGAGGTGGGCGGCGAAGGCGCGCGGCGCGGGCAGCGTCAAGCGCCAAAGGGCGCTGTAGCCGTTGGGGATGTCGCCGTCGCCTGCGGCGATCGGCTCCAGGCCCGCGGTGCCGTCGACCGCGCGATGGAGAGCGGCTGCCTGCCTGCGGCGACGCGCCAGCGCCTCGGGGAAGCGCTGGAGGTTGTGGCGGGCGAGAGCTGCGAGCGGCTCGGCGAGGCGGTAGTTGACGCCCAGGCGGCTTCCGGCCGGGGCGTCGGGGGCGGGGCTCTGCCAGTGGGTGCGGTAGGCGGCGGCCCGGTCGCCGAGGGCGTCGTCGTCGGTGAGGAGGTAGCCGCCTTCCCCGCACGCGATGATCTTGCCGTCCTTGAGGGAGAAGCAGCCGGTGTCGCCGACGGTGCCGGCCGGGCGGCCCCGGGTGGTGGTGCCCTGGGCCTGGCAGGCATCCTCGATCAGCCGCAGGCCCGTGGTGCGGGTGTACGCGGCCACGTCGTGGATGCCGTCGGTGCGCCCGGCCAGGTGCACGGCGATGACGGCCTTGGTCCCCGGGCCGGTCTTCGCGGTGAGGTCGGCCAGGTCCAGGCCCCGGCCGTCGGCGCCGGCTTCGACGAACACCGGGCGGGCCCCGGCGGCGACGACGGCGGCGACCGTCATGACGACGGTGACGGCCGGCAGCAGGACCTCGTCGCCGGCTCCGATGCCGCAGGCGGCCAGCGCGGTGGTGATCGCGGCGGTGCCGGAGGAGACGGCGACGGCCCGGCGGGTGCCGAACGCGGCCGCCAGCTCCTCCTCCAGCGCCGTGACCTCCTGGTAGCCGGACGGGTCGGGCATGCGGGCGACGGCGGCGGCCATCGCCTGGTGGTGCGCGGGTTCAGGCACGGTGAGCCTCCGCTCCGGTCGGGGAGAGCACGGGGAAGCCGGTGAGCGGCCACATGTTGACGCAGTCCACAGAGAACAGGGAGCAGTCGGCGCCGCAGCCGGTCGGAGCGGGGAACAGGTCCCGGGCGGCCGTGTCCTTGATGGTGCGGTGGCGCTCCGGCGCCGTGGCGGCGATCTTCAGCCCGGAGGGGCAGTCCCACACCGTGCCGTCCGGCTGGACGAAGAAGAGGGTGTCGCCGCCGAAGCAGCCGGGGACCAGGTCGGTGGGCTTGGTGACCGCGGAGGCGACCTGGCGGGCGTAGGCGCGCTCGGGCAGCACCAGCGGCAGCTCGGCGGCATACAACTCGTCGAAGTGCTGGCGCAGTTCGGGCGCGTGGTCGGGGGTGAGGGACAGCGCCTTGACGAGCTTGTGGCCGGGGTCGAGGGCGATCGGCTGCGGGACGGCGTAGTCGCAGCCCAGCGCCACCGCGAGTTCGGGCACAGCGATGATGTCCGTCAGGTTGCGGGCGGTGATGACGCTGTAGATGCCGACCTTGGGACGGGGCGCGGGCCCGCGGGCCTCCAGCAGCGCGCTGATCCCGGAGACAACGACCTTCCAGCCGTCGCCCTCGCGGCGCGGCGGCCTCCACCGGTCGTTGTGAACCGGGTCGGCGGAGTCCAGCGACACCGACACCGCGTCGACCCCCAGCTCGATCAGCTGATCGCACAAGTCCGCCCGGTTCAGGGCAACACCGCTGGTGCACACCACCACCTCCAGGCCGCCTGTCTTGAGGATCTCGATCAGCTTGATGATCGGCCTCCACAGCAGCGGCTCCCCGCCGGCCAGGAACACCCGGCCGACCGGCGAGTCGGCCAGCGTGCCCGCGAAGGCCAGGACCTGTTCGGTGGTCAGGTCGTTCGGCGACAGGTGGGAGAGCACCCCGAGCTGGGTAGGCATCTGCACGCTGTGTTCGGCGACGGTCCCGAAGTAGCAGTACTGGCAGCCGTGGGACGCGCAGAACGAGCGCAGGCCCCACAGCAGGCTGACCGTCTTCCCCGGCGTCACTCGGCCACCCCGTCCACGGTCGTGGCGGCCGCGTCGCGGCACAGCCCGGTGATGAGGTCGACGGCGTCGGCTTCGCCGATCAGCTGCCGGTCCAGCACCACGTAGCCGTCCGACACGGCGGCCAGCTGGTGGTAGATCCGTCCGGCACGGGAGATCAGGGCCCGCTCGTCCGGGCTCGCCGCCTGGCCAGTGCGTCGCTCGAACCGGGCCCGGCACGCGTCGGGGTCGTCGGTGAGCAGCACGGTGGTCGTGGGAGCGGGCCGCCACCCCCGGATCATCTGCTCGATGGCCAGGGACCGCTCCAGTGCCCAGGCGTCCGTGGCGTCGGCCGCCTCGGCGAGGACGGCGGCCTGGTAGACGGCCACCGACGCCGGACCGCGGTCCTCCAGCACCATCCGGCCGGGGCCGACAGGGGCGAGCGCCTCGTGCCGGTGGACCTGGAGCGCGGCCAGCAGCAGCGTCTCGGTACCCGGGTGGCCGGTTCGCAGGAACCGGTCGCCCTCGCTGTGCAGCGCGGCGATGACCTGGCCGGGCAGGCCGGTCGGCGCGGAGTCGGGCAGTTCGACCAGCGGCACACACACCGGGCCCAGGGCGGCGGCGGCCAGGCGGCCGAGGTGGCTCTTGCCGACCCCGTTGACGCCTTCGAGCGTAACCACGGCGCTCATCGCGCACCGCCGGCCAGTGCGGCGACGCGGCACAGCCGCTCCACCGCCACCATGTCGGCGGCCAGCGGCTTGAGCAGGTACTCGGTGGCGGTGCGGGTCCCGTGGGCGCGTACCCCGCGCGCCACCATGCACGAGTGGTCGCCCACCATCCACACCGCCACCTGCTTACTGCCGGTCAGGCGGGCGACGTCCTCGGCGATCTCGGCGCCGAGCCGCTCCTGCAGCTGGAGCTTGTGAGCGTGCTGGTGGGCGATCCGCACCAGTTTCGACAGGCCCAGCACCCGGTCGACGGGAGCATAGGCGACGACTGCCTCGACGGTGAACGGCAGCAGGTGGTGCTCGCACAGGGAGGCGGTGCGGATGCCGCCGACGGCGACGCACCCCTCGCCCTCGGCCTGGTACTCGAAGGTGGTGTCGGTGGTACCGGCCTCATGCCCGAGGAACTCGGTGAAGAACCGGGTGACGCGGGCCGGGGTGTCGGCGAGGCCGGGCCGGGTGGGGTCCTCGCCGAGCGCGATGAGCAGGTCGCGCAGCAGGGTCTCGACGGCCGTGGCGTCGATCGGGGCGCGGGTGCCGGAGTCCGGCCCCGGGTGCGGTTCGGCGGGGGCTGGCAGGGTGGTGTCCACGAAGGTGTCCTCCACTTGTCCGTGGGAAGGGTGACGGGGTCGCACGGGTCGCCCGTGCGACGAAGCGTCGTACGGTGGAGCTCAGAGCCCGAGGGCGTCCAGGAGGGCTCGGGCGGACTTCTGGGGCGTGAAGCGGGTGATGCGGCCGGGGGCGGCCGCACTGGCCCGTTCGTACCGGCCGGGGTCGGCCAGCAGCTCGGCCACGGCCGACCACAGTCCCCCGGGACCGGCTTCCAGCGGCACGTAGCGCCCGGCCTCGCCGGCCAGCAGCGGCACGTTGCCCAGGTCGACACCGACCACCGGGGTTCCGACGGACAGGGCCTCGGCGGCGGCGAAGCAGAACGTCTCCGGCACCTGGGTGGAGATGACGGTGGCGGCAGCGCCGGCGAAGAAGTCCGGTACGTCGGCCCAGCCGAGCGCCGGCAGGACGCTCACCAGGCCGGGGCGCCGGGCTTCGACCTCCCGGCAGGCGGCCAGGGTCCGGGCCTGCCCTCCTCTCTGGAACTCGAACCCGGCTTCGGCCAGGACCAGCTCCACGGGCCGGTCCCAGTCCGGCGGCAGTGCCCAGAGCAGTTCGGCCAGGCCCTTGGCCGGGTCCGCGCGCGAGACGATCCGCACCGGCCCCGTCTCCCGCAACTTGGCCCGCTCCCAGGCGGTGGGAGGCTCGATGAGGGTGTGCAGGGCGTTGAGGACCGGCCGCCAGCGGCTGGTGTCCAGACCGGCTGCGGACCCGCCGTCGGCGAGGTAGTCGCTGGCAGGGCAGACGACGTCGGCGGCCGCCAGCGCGTTCTGCCAGCGCTGCTCCGCGCTGGGGCGGATCTTGTGGACCATCAGCGCGGTGGTGACTCCGGCCGAGGCGGGGCTCAGGTAACCCAGGCCCCACAGGGTGTCTCCCCAGCAGACCGCGTCCGCGCCGTGCTCGGCCAGGACTGAGCGGACCTCCGTCGCCACCGGTGCGGGGTCGGCGAGGGCGGCCAGCACGTCCGCGTTCGTCGCCGGGTGCGGCAGGGTGACGCTGGACAGCCGGATCAGGCCGGTCTCCAGGTGGTCCAGCGGACCGGCCGGGCCCGCCGTCAGCACCAGCGGCATGTGCCCGAGCACCCGCAGCCCCTTGACCAAGGCGCCGATCGACCGGTCGATACCCGACGGCTGGTCGGGCCGGTAGGACAACAGCACCAGCGCGACCCTGCTCACGACGCTCCCTCCGCTCCCGCCGACGCGGACGCCTCCCAGGGGAAGACGACCCAGCCGCGGACCGTCTCCCCGATCCAGGTCACCGTCTCGCCGGGCGGCCTGCCGCCCGTCCAGTTCGCCTCGTTGACCACCAGCACGGCGCTGCGCACCCGGGCGGCGCCGGCCTGCTCCACGATCCGCACCGCGCTCGCCAGGGCCTGGCCCGTGCCGACCACGTCGTCCACCACGAGGACGTCCAAGCCGTCGATCCCGCCCAGCGAGGCGGGGTTGCGGACCATGGGCTCGGTGGTCTTGGCCGCGTTGGCGCTGTCATCGACGGTGTGGGTCACCTCCAGCGCCCGCACGTCGCGGACACCGAGCTGATGGGCGAGCAGCACCGCCGGGACCATGCCGCCGCGTACGACGGCCACCACGGTCTGCGGCACCCCGTCCGTCCGGATGGCGGCGGCGATCCGGGCGGCCTGCGCCTGGACGTCGTCCCAGTCCAGGTGTCTGATGCTGCTTCCCGGCGCAGCGGCTCCGTCGGGGGAGGCGGGCGCCGTGGCCCGGGTGCTCACGCCGTCTCCAGGGTGAACTGCGACCAGGTGCTCGCCGTCTCGGACACGCGGACCGTGAAGGGGCGCCCGCCCACGGCCGTCAGCTCCTGCTCAACGAGCCACGCGGTCAGCACCGCCGCCAGGTGCTCGCTGGTCGGGTTGAAGTCGAAGACCGTGTTGAGGACCTGCCCGTGGAAGCGCGAGAGCACGACCTCGCGCAGCTTCCCGGGCACCGGCAGCAGGTTGTCCGGCTGGTCCGGGTCCGGGAGGGTCACCAAGTAGGCGTGGCCGTGGTGGCGACCGCACTTGTGGCCGTCGGGCAGATCGCACAGCCAGTGCCGGGCCCGGAAGCGGACGGCCTCATCAGCGGCGGGGTCGGGGAGGCGGCCGGTGAAGACCCGGACGTCGTCGAGCAGTTGACGCACGTCGTCGGGCAGGCTCTCCTGCGCCCACGCCCGGACATGGGCGACGATTCCGGCGTCGGTGGGATCGGCCAGGATCGTGTCCAGGTCCTGGTGGTCCAGGACCTGGTCGACGTGCTGCTGGAGCCCGGAGAGGTCACCGAAGTCGCAGACGAAGCCGGGCTTGGTCAGCTCAGTGGCCGTCAGGACGAGTTCCACGGTGACCAGGTCGCTGCCGTCGATTCCGTCGACCGTGCGGGCGATGTCGCAGTTCGCCCGCTTGCCGATGGTGTAGGTGCCACCCGCCGGGAGGCCCGAGAGCCATCCGTTGGACAGAGGGCCGGCCGCCGGGTCGGCTTCGAAGGGGGAGTTCATCGTGCACCTCTCGAGATCAGGGGTACGAGGCAGAGCATGGCGCCGCGGGGCCGGGGCCCAGCTCCGACCAGGCGGAAGTGGCAATCTGTGCTGAACCGAGCACACACCGCCAGCGTCCCGGGAACAATGGCTGGGGCCGATCCACGAGCGATCCCAAATCCCGAGGAGCGTCGCGATGTCCGAGCGACTACGGAACGACCTACGGCAGGCGCGCCGGGACTCCGGGATGTCCTGGGCGCAGTTCTCCCAGGCAACGAGCTTCACACCGGCGTATCTGCGTAACGTGGAGAACGGGAACAGATCGTTGACCATCGACGTGGCCGCGGCCTACGACCGCGCGCTGCGAACCGACGGCAAGTTCGAGAAGGAGCTGGCCAACGCCAAGGCTGCGCCGTCCGCCGTTCCGTGGGGTCAGGACGGAGCGGCACTGACGGTCCTCGCCGACCTCGTGGACGGGAGAGCAGGCCGAGTGGATCGCCGGGGGTTCGTCAAGGCCGGTGCCGCAATGTCGGCATCAGCGGGAGGATGGGCCGGCGCTCTGGGCATCGCCCGCCCCAGCGCACCCGTCGAGAGCGCGCAGAGCGCCGGGGGCACGGCTCTGTTGGTCAACATGACCGGCCGACTCGAGCTCCTGCGCAGGTTGGACGACGAGCTCGGCAGCGGGGAGGTCCGCAGGCAGGCCTCCGGGGAACTGTCGCTCGCGGTGACCCTCCTCAAGGCCGGCCGCTACCGGGGCACCGCCGCGAACCGTCTCCTCCGGCTCGCGGGCGAAGCCGCACGGCAGGTCGCCTGGTGCACCTTCGACCAAGGCCGCCCCGGTGTTGCCCAGCGGTACTTCGACGCGTCCCTCCGCGCCTCCGCCGAAGCAGGCGACGCAACCGGGGGCATCTACACCATCTCGTTCGCAGCCGTCCAGCTCTACTCCACCGGCCAGGCCGACCGCGCGGTGGCCCTCCTGGAGACCGCCCGCTCGCAGCTGCGGCGACACAGCACCCCCCGCATGGAGGCGATGCTGGCCGCCCGCACCGCCCGTGCGATGTCGAAGACCACTGCCAAGGCGGCAACCGGCCGCCAACTCCGCCTGGCACACGACATGCTGGACAGAGGCCCACAGGACGACGAACCCGAGTTCCTCTACTGGGTGACCAGGTCGGAGGTGGAGATGATCGCCGGCTCGTGCGCGCTCGACCTCGGCGACCCGGCCGAGGCGTTGCGCCGCTTCGAGGCCGGCATGCGGGCACACCCCAGCGTCGACGAGGAGTTTCCCCGCAGCCATGCCATCTACCTGGCCCGCGCCGCCGAGGCCCACCTCGTCCTGAACGACCTCGATTCGGCCGTCGCCGCCGCCTGGCAGGCCGCCGCTTGCCTCGGTTCCGTCGACTCCGCCCGCTCCTCCTCCCAGCTCAAGGGACTGCGGGTCAAACTCGCCCCGCACGCCGCCTACCGGCCCATCGCGGACTTCCTACAGGCCGCTGCCGGGTAGGTGCAGCAGCTCGCGCAGACGCCGGGCCACCACGTCCTCGTCCAACCCGAGCAACGGCGTGAACCCGAGCCCGGCGGCGGCCTCAAGGTTCGACTCACTGTCGTCAACGAACAGGCACTCATCCGCGCCCACACCGAGCCGGTCCAACACGATCCGGAAGATCGCCGGATCCGGCTTGCGTACGCCGACGTCGGCGGAGAGCACCACCGCATCGAACGTACCGGCGAGGTCGAATCCGGAGTACGGGTCGAACGGCTGGCGGCCGAGCGAGTTCGACAGCACCGCCGTCCTGATCCCGGCTGCACGCGCCTGGCGAGCAACGCGGAGCACCGGGTAGGCGGGGAAGGCGTCGTGGAGGTACCGCGCCATCAAGCCGGCAGGCTCGACGCCGATCAGGCCGCCGAACCTCGAGTTCCACTCCTCCTGGGTGATCTGGCCGAGCTCGAGCCGACGGAACAGCTCCTGTCCCTCCGGTGAAGCCCACCCGCGAAGGAACGTCCCGCGGACGATCTTCTCCCGATCCTCGAACGCCTGGATCACCTCGACCATGTTGAAAGTCAGGACACCGAAGAAGTCGAATACCACCGCGCCGAACCCGGTCGCCGGAGATGTCGTCATCCCGGCAGCCTAGGCCGCCCGCCAGGCTCCGGGAACTCCGCGGCATCGGGACCGTAGAACTCCTCGCGGGCAGCACCCGGCTCACCGGATCCCGGCAGGACCCGGGTCGCCAGGTCACCGGCATACCGCAGCACGCCTGCCGGCGCCTGGATCCATGGGAGGATGCCGCGCTGATACGGCCCTACGCATGATTGGCAAATTGCCAATTCTGTTGCCATACACATGCCGTACATGGTCCGACCCGCTAAGCTGACGGAGCGACAGAATCCTCGGACCACGGCTTCACGGAGGAATCGATGACGCCCGCCGTCCCGCAGCAACCGCTCGCAGCACGCAGCAGGTTCGGCGCCGACCTGCGACACCGGCGCGAAGCCTTCGGCTGGACCGCCGAAGAGGTAGGCGCTCGGATCGGATGCAGCACTTCCAAGGTCACGAGAGTCGAGACCGGCAAGCGCAGCGCCACTCCGGCCGACTTCGAGGCCCTCATGGACCTCTTCGACGTCTCCGAGTCGGATCGGGGCCACCTGGAGGCCCTCTTCCGCCGGGGACGAGCGCGCACGGCCATGTGGTGGGACGCCTACGCTGACGTCCTCAGCAGCAGGTACACGGAGTTCATCTCCTACGAGCACGAGGCTGTCGCCGCGGCCGAGTACCAGGTCGCGTACATACCGGCCCTCCTGCAAACCGAGGCCTACGCCCGTGCAGTCACCGAGGTCGGCTTCGCGGCGCTCGGCCCGGACCAGGTTGACAGCCTGGTCGAGGTCAAGAAGATGAGGCAACGCCGTCTGCGCGACGAGGTCCCGCTTCGCCTGACGGCCGTCATCACCCAGGCCGCGCTGGAGTTCGAGGTGGGAGGACCGTCCGTCCAGGCGGCTCAGCTCCGCCATCTCCGGGAAACCGCCGACCTGGAGTCCGTAGACCTTCGGGTCGTCCCCTTCGACAAGGGGGCTGAAGGCACGTTGACCGGCGCGTTCACCCTGTTCCAGGGCGACGGCCAGGAATCGCCGGGCACCGCCTTCGCCGAGGCCGTCACGGGCACGATCGTCGTGGACGACGCGCTCGGGCTGCGGCGTCTCGCCCGTCTCCATTCCTACCTCCTGCGCGCCGCCCTCGGTCCCCAGGAGTCGCTGGCACTGATCGCGAAGATCGAGAGAAGACTGACCGCATCATGATCGAGACAAACCGCCTCTACTCCGTTCCGCTCGACAATGTGCTCTGGCACAAGAGCAGTTACACCGCAAACAACGGCAACTGCGTCGAGCTTGCGACCGTGCCAGGGCTTCCGGCTGTCGCCATCCGGGACTCGAAGAACCCGGAGATCCCCGCGCTCAGGTCCGGTGCCGGTCAGGTTCGTGCGTTCATCCTCGCCCTCGCGGCCGACACCCTGGTCGAAGCGTGACGACGTACGTGCTGGCCGCCAAGTCGGACCTCTACACGCTCGACCTCCGCGTAGCTCGATGGATGGTGGCCCCGGAGAGCGATCCTGCGGATCGCCTGGAGGTGGCCATCCTCCCGAACGGCGCCACCGCACTTCGGCACTCGGCCACGGGGAAGGTGCTCTTCTTCACCGCGGCAGAGTGGAGCGCCTTCGTTCGGGGCTGCCAGGACGGCGAGTTCGAGCAGGACATCGACACGGCCGAGTGCCAGGCGATCCTGGTCAAGGCCGTCCGGCCTTGACCAGGGCGCCTGGCCCACGACGGCAGATGTGTGGAACCACCGGTTCCCGGTACAGGTGAGGAATCCTCCCGGCCGTGGGGACAACGAGATCGTTCCCCACAGCCGGTCGAAGGGGGGCGAGATGGCGGCACGGCCCAACATGCTGCACCCGGAGCGTTCGCCCGAGGAGTGGCTGGGCAACGAGATCCGGCAGTGGCGCATGCTGAGGGGTTACGGGCAGGACGAACTCGGCACCTTGGTGCACCTCAGCGGCGATCTGATCGGCAAGATGGAACGCGGTGAGCGCAGGTGCCTGCCGCATCACGCCGAGGCGCTCGACATCGCGCTGGACACCGGCGGAGCACTCGCCCGCAGCCTCGTGCTGGTGAACATGCAAGTGGGCCTTCACGGCGAGGACGACTCCGCCGTCGCGACCGCGCAGGCAGCCCATCCCTCAGCAGCATCCGTGGACAGCCTGAGCCCGATCGCGGTTCCGCTCATCCAGCCCGGCTCAGGACCTGGCTCGTCGGTGCTTCCAGGGGATATCGCCCACGTCGAGTCCGCCGCCGCCGTCCTGCGCAGCTGGGACAACTTGCACGGTGGAGGTGGTCTCGTTCGGGAGACGGCCGTCGCACAGCTTCGGTGGGTCAGGGGTCTGACCGAGGCGCCGTGCAGCAGTCCGCTACGCCCGAAGTTGCTCACCGCGGCGAGCCGTCTCGCCTCCGCCGCCGGCGCCGTTCTGCTCGACACTGGCGAGTTCGCCGAGGCCGGCCGACACCTTCGGTGGGCGACAGAGCTCGCGGAGGAGGCGAGTGACTGGTCGGCACGTGCTGTCTCCTTCAACCTGCGCTCCCGGCTCGCCACTTGGTGTGAGCAGTACGAGGACAGCGTGACCCTGGCCGAGCTGGGCCTCGTCCGGTCCGACCGGCTCTCCCCCGCCGAACGCGCCATGCTGAACAACGCGGCAGCACGAGGGCACGCCCGGTTGGGCAATCGCCAGGCAGCTCTCGCGGCCATCGGACGGTCCGACGAGGCGTACGGCCAGGTCCGGGCAGCCCAGGAGTCCCCCTGGATGAGCTACTACGACGACGCGCAGCACCACGGCGACACCGGCCATGCCGTCTACGACCTCGCACTCACCGGTCACGCGGTCGACGACGCGCTCGACCGGCTCAGGAACGCCGTCGACGGACACTCTCAATCGTTCGCCCGATCCAGGACCTTCAGCCGGACCAAGCTGACCGGCCTCCTGCTGGTCGTCGGAGACCCCGACGACGTGCTGCCGGAAACCGAGCTGGCCATGGCCGAGGTCGCCCGGCTCCGTTCGCACCGGGCCGTGCGGGACCTCCAGGAGCTGGCGAGCATCGCACGCCGGTACGAACGGCACAGCGGGCTCCAAGGCCTGCACCTCCAGATCGCCGCTACGGTAGGTGGGTGACTACTGCCAGCGGTTCCCATGCCGTCCTGCTCAGGGCATGTGCCGAAGCCGGTCTGTCCGCCGACGGTGCCGAGCTGATCAGGCTGGGCGAGAACGCGTTGTGGCGACTCCCCGAAGGTGTGGTGGCCCGGATCGCCCGCACCGGCCAACGGCCCGCGGCGGTACAGGAGATCGCGATAGCCCGGTGGCTTCACGAGAGCGGCCTGCCCGTCGTCCGTCCGTTGGACGCCTTCTCCGTCCCCGTCCTCGTCGGCGACCGGCCCGTCACCTTCTGGCACGAGCTGCCGCCCCATCGACCGGGCACCGGCGCGGACATGGCTCCGCTCCTCCGCAGATTGCACGAGTTGCCCGTACCCGAGCACATCGATCTCGGCCTCCTCGACCCGCTCGTCCGGATCGCCGAGCGGATCGCCGAAGCGGTCACCCTTGATGACCACCAGCGCAGTTGGCTACGAGGGCACCTCGCGGACCTCCAGGCTGCCTGGGACGACCTTCCGCTCGGAGAGCCGCTCTGCGTGGTCCACGGAGACGCCTGGGGCGGCAACACCGCGGTCACCCGGAACACCACCTACCTGCTCGACTTCGAACGTTCCTCCCTGGGCCGGCGCGAGTACGACCTGGCAACGATGGCAGCGGGCTTCACGAGCTTCGGCAGCATCACCGCCCAGCAGTACGAGGCGATCTGCACCGCCTACGGTGCCGATGTCACGGACCAGCCGAGCTTTCCGGTCCTGCGCAACATCCGCGAACTGCGCGTCACCTGCTTCGCACTCCAGCTCGCCGCGGCCGATCCCACACGGCATCGCGAGCAGGCCCACTACCGCCTCGCTTGCATCCAAGGCCGGGAAGGGGCCCGTCCGTGGGGCTGGACGGTCATCTGAACTCGCCGACACCCTCTGGGATTCGGTCGAACGACGATTCCTGAATCCCCCTCCTTCAGCGGCGTAGGTGGGTCTGTCCCTCACCGCTTCCCTGACTGTGCATGCCTTCGCAGGCTGCCAGCCTCCGTTCATGGGGACAGCTTGCCCTGTCCCCATGAACATGAAGGGGACACTCGGGGTTGTCCCCTTCAACCCCCTCCCGCTCGTACCGCCTCCCTGGCCACTCTTGACGTGTCGGAGACGCCGCCACCGGCGCTCCCGTCGGGTCCCAGCCGATCCACGTGCTTCGACCCGCCCCCCACGTTCCACTCCGGCCATGGAGGCTCACGTGTTGCGCCATCCGCTGTTCCTGAAGGACCCGGTCACCGGCGACGCCGGTGTGCCGGCCGCTATCGACATCGGCTCGATGCTCGCCGTGGTGTGCGCGAGCACCGAGCACCTGGGCAAGGTCGCCTTCCACCTCGTCCAACCGGCCGACGACGGAGCCGCTCTGACGGAGGCGGCGTGAACGCGACCGCCGACGCCAACAGCACCGAGGCGCCTCGACGGCCCCTGCCGCTGCCCGGCCTCCTCTCGGCCGTCCACATCCTCGACCCCCACACCCCCGGCGTGGCCGGTCTGGCCTCCTACCTGGCCCGGAGGCACGCTCGGGTGACGGTCTCGCCGCCGCGCCCCGATTCCCGCCCCGACCTGCTCCAAGGGCTCGAACGGTGCGGTGTCGGCCTTCGGGCGGCCACTCCCGGGACGGCCGCGCTGATCTGGGGCGGGGACAACACCGTGGTCCACGAGGTCCTGGACCACGCCGTCGGCCGAGGCCTTCCGATACTGGGCTACGGGCGGGCCGTCGAGCTGCTGGCCGCGACGGCGCCGACCACGGTCGCCGTCGCCGGCAGCCACTCGACCACCATGGCCGCCGCCGCGCTCACCTGCGCGCTCGTCAGCCGCGACCCCGGGTGGATCCTCGCCGAGGCACCCAAAGGGGACTCCGCCGGCTACGACGGCGGCGGAGAGCTCCTGGTGGTGGACCTGTGCCCGGACAGCTCCGGCCACGACGCCTCGCCGCCCGGTTGGCGCTTCCGGTCCCTGGGCGAAGGCCTCACCCCTGCCGTGACGCTGGTCACCGCCGCGGACGCCGCACCGCCGAGCTGGTGGAACCAGCAGGAGGCGCTGGACCAGATGGAGGCCCTCGCCCGACGGAGCGAGACGGTGGTGCTGTGGGCCGCCCAGCCCGGTTGCCTGGAGCTCGCGGACCGGCTGCGCCGGCGCCGGGGCCCGAGGGTGGTGACCGTCGGTCGCGGCGCCGACATGGACGTGCAGGTCCTCGGGAGGTTCTGGACCGGTGAGGAGCACCGGGTCACCGTCCAGGCCGGCGGCGAGCGTCACACCTTCACCGTGCCGGTCGCGGGGACGAACTCCGCCATGGCCGTGGCGACGGCCTGGGCCGCGGGCTGGGCGCTCGGTGTCCCCGGCCACGAACTCGTCAACGGGCTCGGCGCGTTCGCCGGCGTCGAGCGGTCGCTGACCCGGCTCGGCACGAGGGGTGGAATCGACGTCGTGGAATCCATCGCCGTGCACCCGAGGGAGATCGAGGCCGACCTCCAAGGCGCCCGGATGCTCACCGAGGGCGCGGTGGTGGCCGTGTACGAGCCCTCCGGGCATCTGCGGTCGAACACGCTCGCCGGCCTGATCGCCGACGCCCTGACGGCCGCCGACCGGACGGTGCTGCTGCCCGTCCACTCGACGTTCCCCCGTCACCACAACCGCGTCGACGGCGGCGAGAGCATCCTCACCGCCAGTCCCGCGGGCACGGTGATCCGCTACGAGCCCGGCCTGGACCAGCCGGGCCCCGAGTCGCTGGTCGCCTCCCTCGTCCGACGGGGCGACCTGGTCCTGACCATCGGCCCCCACGCCGCCCGACGGATCGGGCCCTCGCTGCTGGCCGCCCTCGACCGGTCGTAGCCTCCCCTCCTCCCCCGCTTCTGCTGGAGATCCGCCATGCCCACCTCCCGCCCCGTCAAGCCCGACCTGTCCGAGGCCGACGTCCTCCTCCTGCAGCAGCTGGCCCGCGGCGCCCTGTACGGGGCGATCAGCCGGGCCACCGGGATCGAGCGGGCCAGGGTCGGTACTGCCGCCCTCACTCTGCTGCCGAAGATCGGAGCGAAGTCGCGCTTCCACGCCACCGCCCTGGGCGCGGGATGGGGCCTGGTGCAGGAGGTGCACCTGATGAACCCCATCGGCAACCCGCTGTCGGCACAGCACATCGCCGTCCTCGCCGGGCTGGTGGGCGGCGAGGACGCGACCGTCACCGCCGAGCGCCTGGGCCTGGCCGTGAACACGGTGAAGACCTACACCCAGACCGTCCTGAGGACGCTCGGGGCCCGGTCGCGGGAGCAGGCGAGCGCCGCGGCCGTTCTCGGCGACCTGGTACCGCTGCGGGCACTCGGCGTCGGTTGGCCGGCCGTGAAGCTCAGCAGGCTTCGGCAGCGGGCGAAGGCGTGCTGATGCGTACGGAAGTGGCGTCCACGGCGCCGGCCGCGCAGTTCGTCGCGGTGTTGGACAGGGTCGGTCTCGGGATGACCAACGCGGCGATCGGCACGGCCATGGATCTGAGTGTCGACACCGTCAAGTACCACCTGCGCCAGGCGTACGACCGGTTGGGGACGGCGAACCGGGTCCAGGCCTTCGCCTGGGCGTGGCAGTCCGGCCTGCTCACGCGTTCGGCCCCGACGGGTGCTCCGCCGGCCCTCACGGACGAGCAGACGCTGATCCTGCGGATCTGGGCGGCGGGCGGGAACCGCCTCGACGTCGCCCGCGCGTTGGAGGTCCGGGAGCGCGCGGCGGAGCTCTACGAGGACGCCGTGCTGGACGTCTTCGGCACGCGCAAGCGCGTTGTCGCCGTCCGCCGAGCACTGGAACACCAGCTGATCGACCCGGCCGGGGACACCCTGGCCGGGCTCACCACACCCATGGCGGCCGATTCGGGCCAGGGCCGCGCCAGGCACCACCGGACGAAGGGAGCGGCCGGTGCTTCCGGACCCGTAGCGACGACCCCGGCAGAGCTCTGCCACCGTTCCGATCCGGTGGAGCGCGCCGTCGCGATGCTCCGGTCCACGCGCGGTCTGGTCGTACACCTCGGCGCGCTGGCCGCCCTTCCGGAAGTGCCGTCGCTGGCGGAGGTTCTGGCCGGGGCCGCGCCTCGCGGGGTCGCGCCGACCGTCGTCCGGCTGGTGCACCAGGCGCTGGCCTCGGTGTCCCGTGCGCTCTGGTTCTTCCTTCAGTGGCGGTCGATCCGGACCGTGCCGTCGGAGTGGTCGGGCTGAGAGCGGCCTGGTCCTGCGCCGTACGCCAGGGCGCGCACAACGGCACCGCCGCCTACGTGGCCGCCGCCCACCGCCTCGGCGCCCCGGCCGACGACCTCCTGCTCGCGTGCACCGCCGATCAAGTACCCGTGGCCGGGGAAGCCGGCTTCCGCCGGGTCCTGGCGACCACGAGCTTCGTTCCGAGGACGGAGCCACGACGTGCCCCTGTGCCCGAGCTGAACGCGCTGGAGCGGCGGATCGCCGAACTCGCCGCCGAGGGGCTGACCATCGCCGAGATCAGCGGCCGGGTCCATGCCGGGGAGTACCTGGTCCGTCACCGCCTGGCCGACCTGCGCCGACGCGCCGGCGCCGTGGACGACGCGCACCTGGCCGTCCGCCTGATCACGACGGAGCTGATCGGCACCGAGCGGCTGCGCGCCGGGCTGCCCGACCGGGTGCCCGAGCTGGATCAGGCGGGGCGAGCCGTGCTCACGCTGATCTGCACCGGGACGATGAGCGAGGCCGGGGCGAACGCCGCCGGACTGAGCCTGCGCGAGGCCCGCGCCGTCGAGGCCAGGGTCGTCCGTGCGCTCTCGTGGCGCGGCAGCCGCACCCACGCCGCTGCCGTCGCCCTCGTCACCGGCCTCGTCACCCTGCCTCCAACACCTCTATGGGTTGGCTGATCCGGACCGCCTCCGTCGCTGAGAGCCTCCCGATCTGGGCGGCTTCCGGCCAGTGATCCCGGTGGGGTGCCGCTCCGCACGCTGAACGGCACCCCACCCCCGCCGCCTCGCGCTCTCGGTCCGGGCGTCTGTCCACCAGTCAAGGGATGTGGTCCGCCGTGTTCATCGCCGTCCCGCCGCCGAGCTGGGGATCAGGCCGCTATCTCGGCTCGCAGCCGTTCCAGGGCACCGCCCGCCCGCTCCTTGACTTCGGGCAGACGGCGGCCGGCCCGGACGGCGCGCTGGAGCTGGTGCGGCAGACGGTGGAGGGCCGCCCCGTCGACCGCGGCGCTGAGCTGCTGCGCCGCGCCGATCGGGTCTCCCTTCCGCAGCAGCACCTCGCCGGCGGTGATCGCCGCGATGATCCGCCACTGGGCGGTCGCTCCGAGTCCGGCGGCCGGTGCCCGGTCCAGCTGCCGGACCGCTTCGGCGACCCGGCCCGTGCCCATGAGGCCGCGAAGGCGGACCTCGTGGAGGGTGAACTCGGAGAACAGGGCGGTGGGTGCCACGTCGTGCAGAAGCCGGCAGCCGTCGTCGATCGCGGCGTCGAAGACGGCGGCGTTCCCGGCGGCTCCGGCGGCGCGGGCGAGCAGGACGACGGCCTCGGCTCGTTCCGTGGCGGTGCGGGCGGTATCGCGGGCCTGGCCGAGCCGGTCCAATGCGCGAAGGTGCAGGCCGGACTTGCGCAGTTCGTTGCCGTGGTGGCGCAGCGCGTGGGCGTGCAGCGCCGGATCGCCGACCCGTCGGGCGACGCTGAGTCCCTTGCCGGTCCAGCGGGCCGCGGTGGCGAGGCGCTCCTCGGGCAGCACGTGTCCCAGCGCGACGCCGAGGCCGACCCGGGCCCTGGCGAGCAGGCGCAGGGTGTCGAGGTCGGCATGGCCGTCCGCGGTACGGGCCTCCAGTCGGGCGACCAGTGGCCACAGCTCGGCGACAGCGGTGGTGGCCTGGCCGGCCTGGCGGGCGATCTCGGCCAGGCGCAGCACGGAGTCGGCGAGCTGGATCACGAGTTGGTGGTCCGCGTCGGTGTCGTCGGTGATGCCGAGGCAGTGTGGCGGGAGGCCCAGGCGTTCGGCGATGTGACGCAGGGCGGCGATGTCGGTGATGGTGCGCGAGCCGGTCTCGATGCGGGAGACGTAGCTGGTGGAGTAGCCGAGGAGGTCCGCGAGTTCCTGTTGCGGCAGGCCGTGGAGTTCGCGGTAGAGCTGGAGGATCTCGGGCAGGGCTCGGCGGCGCAGGATGTCCTGGGCTCTGGGCGTGGTCCAGTGCCAGCGGATGCCACCGTGGGGGTCGATCCCGGCCACGGGTCAGGCCTGGTCGTGCAGTTCGTACCAGCGGGTGATGGAGTCCTTGTAGCCCTGCGGCATGACCAGGCCGGACACGTCGTCTCGGTGGAAAAGGCCGGCTTCCTTGTGCTCGTGGCTGACGACCGGGGGTCGGTGTGCGTCGGTGGCGGTGCACCCGTAGGTGACGATGAAGACCTTGCGGCCGGGGATCGGCTCGTACATCCACACGTCGAGCAGCGGGCCGGCGGCCGCCGTCCAGCCGCTCTCCTCCTGGATCTCCGTGACCACCCGCTGCTCGGGCGTCTCCGTCCCCTCCAACTTCCCGCCTGGCAGCTCCCACTCCTGGCGCTCGTTCTTCAGCAGCAGTACCCGTTGCCGCGGGTCGAGCACGACGCCCTTGACGGAGATCGGGAACGTCGTTGGCACGTAAGGCTGTTCGGTCTGTCCTGGCATCGCTTCTTCCGGGGCGCTCAGGTGGTCACGGGCCCGTCGAA
Organism: Kitasatospora sp. NPDC058184; assembly: GCF_042883725.1. Lineage (NCBI taxonomy): Bacteria > Bacillati > Actinomycetota > Actinomycetes > Kitasatosporales > Streptomycetaceae > Kitasatospora > Kitasatospora sp. NPDC058184. The sequence continues at coordinate 351,300 of NZ_JBHVVE010000008.1, read as the reverse complement.
GGTAGCAGTCGCGCGGCTGGGCGGTGCCCCGCCGCCCGGTGATCCCGCTTTGACAATCTGTCACTTCCCATCCGGGCGATGGGGCGTGAAGAGTGTGTCGCCTCCCACCCACTCGGTCCCACGAGGGAGATCCACCATGCCGTCTTCCGACACCAACGGCACCAACGGCGAGGAGTTCACCGCACGCCTGCTGGACGGAGCAGCCCGCGAGCGCGCCGGAGCACTGCTGCGCGAGCACGGGATGCTGCGGCTCGCCAGGCTGGGCGGGCGCGACGACGTGCTCCTCGCCGCCGGCCGGGTGATGTCCTCGCTGTGGAAGCACCGGGATGCCGACCCGGACGGGTTGACCGTCATCCGCGACACCGGGCGCCACGACGGACGACCGGGATTCGCCGGCCTCGGGCGTGGTGCCCTGGCCCTGCACACCGAGTGCGCGCAGCACCCGGATCCGCCCCGACTGCTTCTCCTGGCGTGCGCGCGGGCCGGTGCCGTCGGCGGCGAGAGCCTGCTGGTGGACGGCCAGGCCGTCCTGGCCGAGCTGGCCGCGTACCGCCCGGCCGTCATCGAGGTGCTCTCCACGGAACGATCCGCCTACTTCGGGGGATCAAACGGTCTGTTCGCCCCGGTTCTTCAGCAACTGCCCGGCAGCCGCTGGCGGTTGCGGCTGAGGCAGGACGACCTCGCCCGCTTCTCACCCGACGCCGAGGCGCACCTGCCCGCCCTGCGCCAGGCCATCGACCGGAACACCCGCCGGCTGCGCCTCACCCCCGGACAGGGCGTCGTGCTGGACAACCACCGCCTGCTGCACGGCCGCACCGCCTTCACGGGCGAGCGGCTGATACTGCGCGCACTGGGCGAACCGCACCCCGCGCTCGGCCTCCGGTCGGGCTTCCCCGCGCCATGGTCCATCGCAGGCCGCGCGGCTCAGCCGGCCCTCGACACCCGACACTGCCACCCCACCATCTCCTGGTGACGCGGGGCGCGTCCCGCGCCCCGGCTCCAGGTCCCACAAGGGAAACCCTCAAGGAGGAGCCATCATGGCTCAGAAGATCACGGCCGATTCCAGGGCCGCCGCGCCCGACGCCGTCGGCGACGAGTTCGACCTCGACGTCCGCACCGTCGAGACCACCGACACGGCCAGCCTGCAGGTCCTCACCGACGACGGCTGCGGCAGCACCTGCGGCGCCTGCACCACCGGCCTGCACTGACCCGACCGGCCGGTGCCCTGGGCGACGACGTCCCCGGGCACCGGCCGCCACCGCCATCTCATCCTGTCTCCGACTGCGAGGTTCGCGGCCATGCGCCCTCCCACTTCCTCGGTTCCCTACCGCGCCGCCGGCGTGGCGCTCGTGCGCGCCGTCGCCCGCCCCGATCTGCGGGTTCCCGCGTGGCCGGACCTTGACGGCGACGGCCCCTCGGCAACGGGCCGCCGCACGCGATGGTTGCGCGCGGTGTGGGCGGACCAGCAACTCGCCCAGGCCCTCGCAGTGGCCAGCCCGGTCCTCGCCCGTCGCGTCGCCCAGCTGACCGCCACCCCGTCGCCCGAGCCACGGGACGTACGGCGTGCCGCTCTCTCCACCGCCCGCTATCTGGCTCGCGCAACCGGCCGTCCCACCCCGTTCGGCTACTTCGCCGGCGTGCAGGCAGCGTCGTTCGGCCCGACCTGCGAACTGCGTTGGGGCCACGAGCACCACGTGGTCACCCGCCCCTCGGCCGCCCGGCTCGCCCGGGCGATCGGGCAGCTCGAGCGCTGTCCCACCCTGCTGGCCCGTCTGGACGTGACGGCGAACTCCACCGTCCAGGTACGCGGTGATCGTCTCGTCGTCCCCCACCGGCCGCTCGACCGCCCGGACGGCGGCACGGCTGCGGCCGAGACGACCCTGCGCCACACCCGTCCCCTCTCCTTCGCCCTCGCCGCCGCCCGCCGACCGATTCGCTTCCAGGAGCTGGCCGACAAGGTCCAGGCCGAGTTCCCCACCACGACCGTCGAGCAGATCACCGGCCTCCTGTCCGAACTCGTCGCCCAGCAAGTGCTCATCACGAACCTTCACAGGCCGGCGACCGACACCGACCCGGCCTGTCGTCTCCTGGTCACCCTGGAGAACGCAGGCGCCGACGAGGTCGCCGAAGCGGCCGAGCCCCTGGCGGACCTACGCGCCGCTGCTGCCCCTGGGCACGGCATTCTCTCGTCGGCCGTGGACTTGCGGCTGGACGCCGACCTCGTCCTCCCGCGCGCCGTGGCCGACGAGGCCGCACGCGCAGCCCACCTGCTCGCCCGACTCAGCCCCGCTCCCAACGGCACCGCGGCCTGGCGGGCCTACCACCAGCGGTTCTACGAGCGCTACGGCCGCGGCACGCTGGTTCCGCTGCTCGACGTGGTGGCGGACAGCGGGATCGGCTGGCATTGATGCTGGTACTCAGGTTCCGGTGGTCGTGGCTCGGCCACTGACTGACGCCTTGCTGGGCTGTCCTCGAGTTGTTCTGTCCGGCCACCGGAACCTGTTCCTATGGCTCCGGCCGGGCGGAACATGACCTGATAGGAGCTTGGTCCAGAAGCCCCTTCAATGTCCTGTCTGCTCCACCCGGCCGGCGCCGACCTCCGGCTAGGGAAGGCACCATCAGCATGACATCAGCGGTCAGACCGGACACAGCGGACCAGGAGGTGTTCGGCGGGGTCGACTCCCACGCCGACACAATCCACGTCGCCGTCATCAGCGACAACGGCGGCCACCTCGCGGATGCCGGGTTCGCCACCACCACAGCCGGATACGCCGCCGCCCTGGCCTTCCTGAACGCCCACGGCCACGTGACCGCGATCGGCGTCGAAGGCACGTCCTCCTACGGGGCCGGCTTCACCCGCGAAGCCCGCGCGTGCGGGCACCGGGTCGTCGAGGTCAACCGGCCCGACCGGGCCGAACGCCGCCGCATCGGCAAGTCCGACCCCATCGACGCCTACGCCGCCGCCCGCGCCGCCCTGTCCGGCCGCGCCTCCAGCGTGCCCAAGGACGACACCGTCGCCGGCATACGCGCCCTGCACAACGCCGCCCGCTCCGCCGTCAAGGCCCGCACCGCCGCCCTCAACCAGATCGGACAGCTCCTCATCACCGCACCCGAGGCGATCCGCGCCAGGTACGGGCGACTCAAGACGGCCGAGCGCACCGACGCCCTGGCCCGACTGCGACCGGCCGGGGACGCCGTCCACACCGCGGTCCTGACCGCGCTCAAGAGCCTCGCCCGGCGCGTCAAGGAGCTCACCGCCGAACACGAGGCCCTCACCAGAGCCCTCGACACCGAGGTCACCGCCCACAACCCCGGCCTGCGCGCCGCCTACGGCGTCGGCCCCGACACCGCCGCCCAACTGCTGGTCACCGCCGGAGGCAACCCCGAACGCCTGCGCACCGAGGCCGCGTTCGCCGCCCTATGCGGAGCCGCACCCGTCCCCGCCTCCAGCGGCCGCACCAACCGCCACCGCCTCTCCCGCGGCGGTGACCGCGCCGCCAACGCGGCCCTCTACCGCATCGCCCTGGTCCGCATGTCCAGTGATACCCGCACCCGTGAGTACGTGGTCCGGCAGACCGCCGCCGGCCGGACGAAGAAGGAGATCATCCGGCTCCTGAAACGTGCCGTCGCCCGGGAGATGTTCCGCTGCCTCACCACGAACGTCGCCGTCCCCGAAATCGCCGACCTGCGACCCGCCCGCCAGGCCAAGAACATCACCCTCACCGCCGTCGCCAACCACTTCGGCGTCTGGCCCGCCACCATCTCCACCCTCGAACGCGGCCTCCGCCGAGACGACGACCTCGCCAACGCCTACCGCGACTGGCTCACCACCGCTTGACAGCCAATAGGAGCATCCCGACGGCTACCCCGGCGCCCGGCCCGCTGAGAAGCCGCGCTTCGACAAGCGCGACGAGGCCCTGGCCTCCCTCGCCCAACGGGCCGCTCTCGACAATGCTCGCGAGACTGTCCTCGACGAGGCACTGCTGGCTACTCTCGACCGGGGCCCGGACGCACCCCGCCTGCCTCCGCACCTGGAGATCGTCGCCCGCGTCCACGCCCTCAGCCAGGAAGCGGTCGAGAAGGGCGAGTTCCGGCTGGAGGTGGTCTCGGCGTCCCGGGCCGCCGGCGTCTCGGTCGGCCGCTTCCTCCACTTCCTCGAACCCGGGCACCGGGCGGTGTTCACCGATCTGCTGAGGAACCTGCCGACGCTGGACGAGCACGCCGTCACCGCGCAGCTCTCGTTCCGGCCGCTGGACGCGGCGACCGGACACGTCGCCCGCAGCGTGGCGACCGGCCAGCTGGTGATCAGTCTCGCCGAGCACCGCCGCGCTGCCGACGGCGTCCTCTGCCCCGAAGACCTGGCGGTGGGCTGCGACGGACGGCGCATGTACCTGACAGCACCGGAGCTCGGTGTGCGAATCGAGGCCGCCCCCACCCACGCCCTCAACCTTCACCAGCACACCCCGCCGCTCGCCCGGCTGATCACCGAACTGTCCCGCGCCCAGACGGCGCAGGTCACCCGGTTCGACTGGGGCGCTCTCCACGCGCTACCGTTCCGGCCCCGATTGCGGCACCGGCGCGTCATCCTCTCCCCCGCTGCCTGGCGGCTCACCGCCGCCGAACTCCCCGCCGACGACGTCCCGCAGCGACTGTGGGACGGAGCCCTCGCCTCGTGGGCGGAGCTGCGTCGCGTCCCGCGGCACGTGCTGCTGGCCGCCGACAGCCAGGGCCTGCCCCTTGACCTCGACCGCCCCGGCCACCGCGTCCTGCTGCGTGACCGCCTGCGCTCCGTCCGGCACGCGGTCCTCGTCGAGGAACCCGACCCGGCCGACCTCGGCTGGGCCGGCGGACGGGCTCACGAGATCGTGGTCCCCGTCACCGCCACCCACGCCCCGGCCTGGCCGTGCCTGCCCAAGCCCACCCCTGCCCGCGTCCTGAAGCGGGGCCACGGCGACGCCCCCGGCACCTCCCGCGTGCTCCTCGCCTCCCTCTACGGCGACCTGGAACGCCAGAACACCGTCCTCGCCCGGCACCTGCCCGACCTCCTGAAGCGACTCGGGCACCCGGAGTGGTGGTTCGTGCGCTTCCGTGACCCGCGCCAGCACCTGCGGTTGCGCGTCGCCCTGCCCGACCCAAGCGACTTCGGCTCCAGCGCCAGCGTGATCAGCACCTGGACCGCCGAACTCCACCAGGCCGGGCTGCTGTCCGAGGTCGTGTACCCGACCTCGTACACGGAGACCGGACGCTGGGGCGAGGGCCCGGCATGGGCCGCGGCGGAAGAGGTGTTCCGCGCCGACTCCGCCGCCGTCCTCGCCCAACTGTCCCAGCCCGCACGGCCCGGTCGGCAGGCGCTGCTCGCCGCCCACACGGTCGCCGTGGCCACCGGGTTCACCGGTTCCGCCGCCGCCGGGCTGCGCTGGCTCGTCGACAACGTCCCCGCCCAGGCGCCGGCCCCCGTGCCCAGGCCGGTCTTCCGTGAAGCCGTGCGCCTGGCCGACCCGGCCCACGACTGGGCTGCGCTACGCACGGCGCCCGGCGGGGCCGCGATCGTGGATGCCTGGTCCGTACGCCACCGGGCGCTCGACTCCTACCGCTGCTTCTTCCCCGGCTCGCACACCGAAGGCGTGCAGGCAGACGACGTGCTCGGCTCCCTGCTGCACTGCAGCTTCGTCCGCGCGCACCGCATCGACTTCGACGACGAGGCCCAGGTCCTCTACCTGGCCCGCGCCGCCGCCCTCGCCCGCCTGTCGCGGGACGGTGACCGGTGACCATCCCTCACCCTTCTCTGCGGTTGTCCGACCGGATCGCCGAACTCCTCGCCGACCCCGAGGCCGTAGCGTCCGCCTGGTCGTCCCGCCCGCAGTGGCGCCAGTCCCTCGCCCACGGCGCCCCCGGCGTCGCCCTGCTCCACATCGAACGCGCCGCCACCGGCCGGGGCCCGTGGGAACCGGTACGCGCCTGGCTCGCGGTCGCCGCCGACGCTCCGGTCACGAGCGGAGCTGACAGCTACCTGTACTACGGTGCTCCCGCACTCGCGCACACCCTCGCCTGCGCTGCCCAGGCCCGCCCCTGCTCCTACCAGCGCGCCCTCGCCCACCTCGACCAGGCTGTGGCGGCCGATGCCACCAGGCGCTGCGACGAAGCCCTCACCCGGCTCGATCGCGGCGACTTGCCGGCGCTGGCCGAGTTCGACGCGATCCGCGGACTGGCCGGCATCGGCGCCGTCCTCCTACACCGTACCCCCGACGGCGAGACCGTCCGGCGGGTCCTCAGCTGCCTGGTCCGCCTGACCGATGACGTGGAGCACGACGGCAGGTTGCTGCCCGGCTGGTGGGCCCCGCACGGCCCCTCCGGCAGGCCCGACGAGCGGTTCCCTGGAGGGCACGCCAACAACGGCCTCGCACACGGCATCGCGGGTCCCCTCGCCCTGCTCGCCCTGGCTCTACGCCGCGGTGTGCAGGTCGACGGCCAGCGCCAGGCGATCGGCACGATCACCGCCTGGCTGGAGCGCTGGCGCGACGGCCACGCCTGGCCGTACTGGATCACCCGCGGCCAGCTGGACGCCGTCGCCCGCGGCCCGTTGCCCCCGCAGCGCCCGAGCTGGTGCTACGGCACCGCCGGCCTCGCCCGCGTCCAGCAGCTCGCCGCCCTCGCCCTCGGCGACCAACGCCTGCGCCACCAGGCCGAAACCGACCTCGCCAGCGCGCTCGCGGACCCGAAGGCGCTCGCCGCGACCACCGACCTGTCCGTCTGCCACGGCTACGCCGGTCTCGCCCACATCGCGCACCGCGCTGCCGACGACGCCCTCCCACACAACGCAGTCCGGCTGCGCTCGGCCGCCGCCCTGCTCCTCGACACCGCCCACCCGCCCCGTACCGACCCCGACACGCAGGCACGCCGGCTCCTGGCGACGGCGGGCCCCGCCTTCCTCGCAGGCGCGGCCGGCACGGCCCTCGCCCTGCTCGCCCCCGCCACCGGCGCCGCGCCTGCGACCCGCTGGGACGCCTGTCTCCTGACCGCCTGACCAAGGACCGTTTCGATGACCACCGGCTGGATCCAGCACGACCTCACCTTCGCCGACCCCGCCACCGTCGAACAGATCACCGCCCACCGCCTGGCCCCCGTCCTCGCCTACGGCCAGAACTCCGGCGCGCTGAACGGCTGGTGGTACATGCGCAAAAAGGGGCTGCGACTGCGCTACCGCGCCGCCGACCCCGCCCTCGTCATCACCGCGCTCCTCGACGTGCTCGCCGAGGAGGGACTCCTCACGGGCTGGGCCACCGTGATCTACGAACCGGAAACCGAGGCGTTCGGCGGCCCCGACGCCATGGAGATCGCCCACCGGCTCTTCCACACCGACAGCCGGCACCTGATGGCCCGTACCGCCGAGCCCGACCCGCCCGCACTCGGCCGGACCGAGACCTTAGTCGTGCTCGTCTCCGCCATGCTCCGCTCCGCCGGCCTCGACTGGTATGAACAGGGTGACGTCTGGGCAAAGTTCGCCGCCGAACGCCCCGCGCCTCCACCCCTCGCACCCGAACGGGCCGCCGCCCTGACCACCAGGATGCGCCGCCTCATGACCCTCGACACCCGCCGCCTCACCCGCCCCGGTGAACCGCTCGCCGGACACACCGACTGGGTCGACGCCTTCGAGGAGACCGGACAGGACCTCCTCCGCCTGGCCCGCGACGGCCATCTCACCCGCGGACTGCGCGCCGTCCTCGCCCACCTGATGATCTTCCACGCAAACCGCGCCGGCCTGCCGGTCGAGCACCAATCCGCCACTGCTACACGCGCGTTGGACGCTGTCTTCCATTCCGGCGAGGGTCTCGTGCCCTCGCAGACCACCATCCGCACAACCACTAGGGTCGCCCACGTGACTACTCTCAGCAACAACATTGCCACCCCCGTCGAGCAGCTGCGCGACGACCTCACCGACCGCCTGCTCGATCAAGGCGCCATCCGCACCGAGGCGGTCGAGACCGCCTTCCGCACTGTCGCCCGCGAGCGCTTCCTGCCTGGCCTCCCCCTGGAGGCCGCCTACGCCGACAACCCCACCTACACCAAGACCGACGGGTCCGGCACCCAGGTCAGCGCCGCCTCCCAGCCCGCGATCGTCGCCCTGATGCTGGAGCAGCTCGGCGCCCGGCGCGGCGAGCGCGTCTTCGAGGCCGGGGCCGGGACCGGCGTCAACGCCGCCTACCTGGCCACCATCGTCGGCCCCGACGGACACGTGGTCGCCGTCGACGTGGACGACGACCTCGTCGACGGCGCCCGCAAGCACCTCGCGGACGCCGGGATCACCAACGCCGACGTGGTCCTCGGCGACGGCGCGCTCGGTCACCCCGACGGCGCCCCGTTCGACCGCATCATCGCCACGGTGAGCAGCAACGAGATGCCCACCGCCTGGCTCCGGCAGGTCAAGCCCACCGGGCGGATCGTCCTGCCGCTGCGCCTGCGCGGCACCGCCTCGCGCACCATCGCCTTCGAGCGCGGAGAGAACGGCTGGGTGTCGGTCGACGACCAGCTCGCCGTCTTCATGCCGCTGCGCGGCAGCATGGACGACGCCCGCCGCACCGTCGCCCTGACCCACCAGGGCGACGTCACCCTCCAGGTCCACAAGGACCAGAGCGACGCGGTCCACGCCGACCTGCTGCTCGGCGTCCTCGACACCGAGCGCCACGACGTCTGGACCGGCGTCACCATCCCGGCCGGCACCACCTACGAGTACCAGGACCTGTGGCTCGCCCTCACCCTCCCCAACTCCCTGATGCGGATGGGCGTCACCGGCAACGCCCGCGAGCGCGGCGTGAACCCGATGTTCGGCTGGGGCGCCATGGCCACCGTGGACGCCGCCTCCCTCGCCTACCTCACCCTGCGCCCCGGCCCACCCGACACCGACGGCCGCAAGACCTACGAGACCGGCGTCATCGGCCACGGCCCGACGGGCGCCGCCCTCGCCGACCTCGTCACCGACCAGATCCGCACCTGGAACACCGGCTACCGCAGCCGCAGGCCGCGCTTCGAACTCCCCGACACCCCCGCCACCGCGGACCCGGCCGCCGGCCGCTTCGTCATGGACCGCCCCCACCACCCGATCACCGTCATCTGGGAGTAGCCCGCATGCACCCGACCGGACCGATCGCCCAGCGCTTCCCGCTGGTCGCCCGCCACCGGCCCGCGTGCCTGCCCCTGACCGCCCGTGTCGACCGGCTCTGCGAGCTGGCCGACACGGCCTCCCGGCAGAACGACCCGGGCCTCGCCTCCACCGTCTTCAACCAGGCGGCCCTCCTCGCCTCCGACCTCGCCCTGCCCGGCTACGCCCGCGAGCTCTGCCACCGCCACGCCGCCCTCCACCTCACCCACGGCCTGCTCCCCGCGACCAGCGCCATCCACGGCCTCGAACCCGTCGTCAACCTCGCCCGCCTCCACATCCGCGCCGGCCACCACCAGCACGGCCACCAGCTCCTCCTCGACCTCTACCACGCCGTCACCACCGCCACCGAGACCACCCTCGACGGCATCACCATCCCCGCTCGCCTCACCGAGACCGACCAACAGCGCCACGAAGTCCGCCGGTGGCTGTGGCGCGTCCTCATCGCCGACGGCACCCGCGCCCTCACCACCGCCGGCCGCTGGACGGCCGCCCTGCGCCACATCGAGCAGCACCGCGGCATCGGCCGGCGCATCCTCGACGGCCGCCAGGTCGCCGTCCTCGCCCGCATCACCGCCGACAACCTTCCCGGCGCCCTCGCCCTGCTGGCCGACACCGTGCCGGGCGCGCCCTGGGAGAACGCCGTCACCGCCGTCCTCACCGCCCTGTGCCACCCCGGCGACCGGCCCGCCGCCGAAACCGCGATCGACCACTGCCTCGCCCTCGAACCCGATGAGGGCCTGGCCGTCTTCACCACCCGCCTCGCCCTGACCGCGATCGACACCACCGGCCCGGACACCCCCGCCTCCCGAGACCTGATCGAGCAGCTCTCCCACCGAGCGGGTGAAACGGGCGACGGCTACGCACTGCGCGACCTCCTCGCCCACCCCGGTGTACGCGACCGCCTCGGAACCGGCCGGACGGCCGAACTCGCACAGGCCCTCGCCGCCTGCGCACTCGGCTCCGCCACCCTCCCCGAGCCCCTCCGCGACCAGCTGGAGGCCGCCCTCGCCGACGCCCGGGCGGTGCTCGAAGCCTCCCCGCCGGACCCGGTCCCACCCGCAGGAAACCCGTTCGGACATCACATCCCCAGAACAGCACACAGCTGAAGCAGCCTTCGGAGTTGCCTCAAACGATCGACGGTCTGACCAGGCATGCTGCCGAGTCGATCCCCGCTGACGCCTGATCGTCCCTCCAGAAGGGATGATCAGGCGTGGTGTGTCAGCGCAAGGCGGCCCTGGCCGGGTCGGCTCATCTGAAACTCCTCTCCGGCGTGACAATCGAAGCGAGGATGCACAACCGACAGGCCCAGCAGAAGGCTTGTGGGCTTCATGACGAGACGGTTGAGGACCGGGAACGGCTGATCCGCCGCGCCCCGGACCGCACCCGACCGGCCGGATCCGCGGGGCCGGCCCCGCCGCGGTAGGTGTAGGAGACATACTCGGCGACGCCCTCCCGTACGCGAACCGGCCTCGGTCGTCGCGTGGCTGGAGGTTCTCATGGAACGGACGGTTTGGTCCGGAGCCTCGGGCGCACGACGAAGACCCATTCCGGCACCCGGCACCTCCTACTCCAGGGCCTCCTAAGTACATTTCATACATTGGGAGTTGATGCTACTTTCCATGTACCGATGCAACTCAGGGAGGGGTTGAAGTGAAGGTCACGTTCATCCAGGTGGAGGGCACGGCAGAAGAGCTGGACGCGTCCGACGTGGGAAGGCAGCTCATCGCCGCGATGGGAGTGGGCCCGACGCCCGCCAGCCGTCCAAGCGCAGGGGAGGACGCGCCGGTAGGGGGCAGCCGGCAGTCGCTGCCGATTCCCGGCCTCGCGGCCGAGGGCCAGGCGGAGGTGAGGAAGATGCTGACCCGGAACCCCGCCGCGGAGCAGTTCGTCTCGTTCCTCGAGGAGACGACGTCGTGGCCCAACGCCGCGCTGCACGGGGTCAAGCGGAAGACCCACCAGGAGGGAGAACCCCTCGACTACAGCGACTACCTGCGCCTGCGACGGCAGGGAAGCCAGCTCGGCGGGTTCGCGTACGTCTACGCCGACACCGGCGTGGTCAACCTGCGGCTCAACTACGACAGCGACGCCGCGACCCTTCACGGCATCGCACCGGACGCCTATCTCGTCCCCAAGGGCCACCGGGCCTACCGGGTGAGCGTGCAGATCACGGACGAGGACACGCTCCGCCAGGCACTCGAGCTCGCCGAGATGGCCTACAAGCTGACGTAGCCCGGGATCGTGGCGGTCAGGCCGAGCCCTGCTTGCCACCAACGTCCTTGCTCCATCCGGCAGTTCTTCGGGCGCCGCCGCGCCGAACGGCTGGGGTCAGGACCCGGCCGGCGATCTCCTGCCGGTCGACGTGCAGTACCCGGGCGAGCCCGTCGAGCGTGATGACGGGCTCGCCCTTCGCGTAGCGGAGGGCCGGGCCTCAGAGGTCTCCGGTGCCCGCCGCCAGCTGCTCCCGGTCGTAGGAGTCGCGTGAGAGGGCGATGGCGTCGCGGTGGCGTTCCGCCCAGGCGGTGAGGCCCTTGAGGGAGGCGTAGAGTTCGGCGGCCATCTCGGTGCCGCGGTACTCCACCTTGGGCGGCACGGTCGCGTAGACGGTGCGTTCGATCAGTCCGTCGCGTTCGAGGTTCCGCAGTGTCAGGGTGAGCATGCGGCGGCTGATTCCGGGTACGGACCGTTCGAGTTCGGTGAAGCGGACCGGGCCGTGGCTGAGGTTGAGCAGGATGCCGATCGCCCACTTGCCGCTGATCCGGTTGAGCGCCTCCAGGACGGTGCACGCCTCGCGGGCGGGGGCCGGGTCGTCGAGGCCGCCGGTCTCGTCGATGTCCTCGATCACATCATTGTTCCCCAGGAACATGAAAGTGCCTCCTTACGGTGGACTTGATGGTCACACATGATGGTCGCTGTAACAAGAAGTGCCCTCAGGGAGCGCGGGCGCCACCGGGCGCCCCTCCCGGGCCATTCCCCCGAAGGACTGCTCCGATGACCACGCAAGCCCCGCCGTCCCTCCAGCCTTCCAGGTCACGCTGGTTGGCACTGGGGCTCCTCTGCACCGGCAACCTGATGATCATCCTCGACGGTTCGATCGTGACCGTCGCCCTCCCGACCATCCAGACCGACCTCGGCTTCACCCAGTCCGGCCTGGCCTGGGTGGTCAACGCCTACCTCATCGCCTTCGCCGGGCTGCTGCTGCTCTCCGGCCGGCTGGGCGACCTGCTGGGCGGCAAGCGCGTCTTCAGCGCGGGCCTGGGCCTGTTCACGGTGGCCTCGCTGGCCTGCGGCCTGTCCTCCTCCTCGACGGCGCTGGTGGTGTTCCGGTTCGTCCAGGGGGTCGGCGGGGCGCTCGCCTCGGCCGTCGTCCTGGGCATGATCATCACCCTGTTCCCCGACGCCGGCGAGCGCGCCAAGGCACTGGCGGCGTACGCGTTCGTCTCCGCGGCCGGCGCCTCGCTGGGCCTGATCCTGGGCGGCGTGCTGACGCAGAGCTTCAGCTGGCCGTGGGTGTTCTACGTCAACGTGCCGATCGGCCTGGTGGCGCTCGTGCTGACGCAGAGCGTGGTGCCCGGCGGGAAGGGAGCGGGGCTGCGCGAGGGCGCCGACCTGATCGGTTCGGTGCTCGCCACCGGCGGTCTGATGCTGCTGGTCTACACGATCATCAAGGCCGAGGAGTACACCTGGGGCGACGCCCGCACGCTGGGCCTGCTGGCCGGCTCGCTGGTGCTGCTGGCCGGTTTCGTGGTCCGCCAGGCGTACGCGGCCAAGCCGCTGCTGCCGCTGCACATCTTCCGCTCCCGGGCGGTCTCCGGCGCCAACGGCATCATGGTCCTGATGGTCGCCGGCCTGTTCGGCTACCAGTTCTGCACCGCGCTCTACTTCCAGAACGTCCTGGGCTACGACGCGCTGAAGACCGGGCTCGCCTTCCTGCCCGCGCCGGTCACCATCGCGATCGTCTCGCTGGGCTTCGCGGTCAAGCTGAACCAGAAGTTCGGGCCCCGCCGGGTGCTGGTCGTCGGCCTGCTGCTGGTGGCCGCGGCGCTCGCGCTGCTGGCCCGGGTGCCGAGCGACGGAAGCTTCCTCGCCGACATCGTGCCGCCGTTCGTGCTGCTCGGCCTCGGCTTCGGCGCGGCCATGCCGGCGCTGATCGGCCAGGCCATGTCGGTCACCTCGCCCAACGACGCCGGCATCGCCTCCGGCCTGGTGAACACCACCCAGCAGGTCGGCGCCTCGATCGGCACCGCCGTGCTCGCCACGGTGGCCGCCTCCCGCACCGCGACGCTGCTCGGCGAGGGCGACAGCAAGGTGGCGGCGCTCACCGGCGGCTTCCACCTCTCCTACGGGCTCAGCGCCCTGTTCGTGGCGGTCGGCGTCCTGGTGGCCGCCTTCGTCCTGCGCAGCCCCGCGGACGGCGCCGAGAGCGCCCCCGAGTCGGACCTCAAGTCTGCGGACACCCCCGTACCGCACGTTTGACGGTCCCCGTGCGGCCGTTCCGGAGTGCCTCCCGGAACGGCCGCACCACCCCGACGGCGCGTACCGCCGCCGGGGCCGCACCGCACTCGGCACCACGTCGGAGCACCGCGTCGGAGCACCGCGTCGGAACACCGCGTCGGAACACGTCGGCCGAGACACCGGCCGAGCACACCCACGAGGATCCCGCCGCGAAACCCGCGGGCCCCGGGAAAGGGCCCGCTTAGGGGGACGGTCAGGGGGGTCGGATCCGGACGGAGCCAGCAGACTCGTCGCATCGTCCGCGGCCGGGTCCATCAGCGTCTCCCCCGCGGGGTGGGCGGGCCTCACGCCGCCCACCGTTCCCCGCCTCGCGCAGGATCGAGAAAGAACCCATGTACACCAGACGCCGTTTCCTCCGTCTCCCGGTCACCCTGACCGCCGCCGCCGTCATCGGCCCCGCCGTCCTCACGGCCTGCTCCGACTCCTCCGCCCCGCCCTCCGCGAAGAGCGCCGGCGGCGGCACCCTGCGCTACGGCGCCGCCGTCGAACCCGACAGCTGGGACCCGCACGCCGCGTCCACCGCCGTCACCGGGCGGCTGCTGCGCCCGGTGCTGGAGTCGCTGGTCGCGATCGCTCCGGACGGGACCGTCAAGCCGTGGCTGGCCGAGTCGTGGACGGTCTCGCCCGACGGCCTCACCTACACCTTCACCCTGCGCACCGGCGTGACCTTCAGCGACGGCACCCCGTTCGACGCGGCGGCGGTGAAGGCGAACTTCGAGCACGTCACGGCGGCGAAGACGGCGTCCAAGCGGGCGGCCGGCCTGCTCGGCCCGTACAAGGAGACCGAGGTGGTCGACCCGCGCACGGTGGCCGTGCACCTGACGGCCCCCCACGCCTCGTTCCTCAACTCGGCGGGGAGCACCTTCCTCGGCTTCCACTCCCCCGTCGCGCTGCGCGACCACGCGGGCGACCTCTCCTCCGGCGGCGCGTTCGTCGTCGGCACCGGCCCGTTCACCTTCGAGTCGGTGACGCCGGGTCAGCAGGCGGTGTTCAAGCGCCGCTCCGACTACGACTGGGCCCCGCCGACCGCCGCCCACCAGGGGCCGGCGAAGCTGGAGAGCATCGTCGTGCTGCTGCTGAAGGAGGACGCCTCCCGGGTCGGCGCCCTGACGTCCGGTCAGGTCGACGCCGCCGAGCTGATCCCCGCCAACCGGCTGGCCGGCCTGCGCGGCCGCAACGGCGTCGAGGTGGTCCGCAAGGCGGTCCCCGGCGTCCCCTACACCTACTACCTCAACACCGCCCGCGCGCCGTTCGACGACCCGCGCACCCGGCAGGCCGTCCGGCACGCCATCGACTTCGCCGGGATCGTCAAGGGCGTCTTCCAGGGCGAGTACGAGCAGGCCTGGGGGCCGCTGGCGCCCTCCACCCCCGGCGCCGAGCCGTCGTTCGCCAAGCCGGCCTGGGAGTACAGCAAGGAGAAGGCGGAGAAGCTGCTGGACGAGGCCGGCTGGACCGGGCGGGACGCCGACGGCTACCGCACCAGGGACGGCAAGCGCCTCAGCGCCGAGCAGCCGTACGTGCAGACCTTCGTCTCGGCCCAGAACCACACCTTCGACGTGGGCGTGCAGGACGCGCTGAAGCAGGTCGGCATCGAGCTGAAGCTGGTGCCGCTGGACTCCGCGGGCTCCATCGGGCGCACCGGCAAGGGCGACTACGACGTGTTCGCCTTCGCCTGGCAGGGCTCCGACCCGGTCCTGCTGGGCAGCCTCTACCACTCCAAGTCCCAGTTCGGGGGCGGCGGGGCGAACGGCAGCCGGGTCAAGGACGCCGAGATCGACGGCTGGCTGGACGAGGCCGAGGCGACCGTGGACGCCGAGCGGCGCGCCGAGCTGTACCGCAAGGTCCAGCGGAAGATCGTCGAGCAGGCGTACTCCTTCCCGGCCTACATCGCCACCATGGACGTCGCCCGGCACGGCAAGGTGAACGGGCTGGTCCTGGACGTCGACGCCAACACCGACTTCTACGGCATCGGGGTGGCCTGAGGTGTCGAACAGTGCCCGGCACGTGCCGCCCTGGGCCAGGTTCGTCGCCCGGCGGCTCGCGGCGGGGCTGGTGGTGGTGTGGGGGACGCTCACGGTGACGTTCTTCGCCCTCCACCTCGCCCCCGGCGACATCGTGGACGGACTGATCGGGCCGGGCGCCGCCGGCACCCCGGCCCTGCGTGACCAGGTGATCGCCGAGAACGGCCTGAACGACCCGCTGCTCATCCAGTACGGCCGCCAGCTCGCCCGGTTGGCGAGCGGCGGCCTCGGCTGGTCGTACCAGCTCAACGAGCCGATCGAGCGGCTGCTCGGCAGCCAGCTCGGCCCGACCGTCGAGCTGGCGGTGTCCGCGCTGGTCACCGCGCTGGTGCTGGCGGTGCTGGCGGCCACCCTGACGGCCGGCCGGGGCCGGGCGGTGCGCGCTGCCGCCGGTGTCGCCGAGCTGCTGATGGTGTCGATGCCGTCGTTCTGGCTGGGCATCATCCTGCTGACGGTGTTCTCCTACCGGCTGCACGCGCTGCCCTCGATCGGGGCGGACGGGCCGGCGGCGCTGGTGCTGCCGACGCTGGCGCTGGCGCTGCCGCTGGCCGGGGTGCTCGCCCAGGTGATCCGCCAGGAGCTGGAGAGCGCCGACGGCCGCCCGTTCGTGCTGACCGCGCGCTCGCGCGGCCTGGGCGCGACGGCGGTGCTGCTGCGGCACACCCTGCGGCACGCGCTGCTGCCGCTGACCACGCTGGCCGGCTTCGTGCTGGGCAGCCTGTTCGGCGGCGCGGTGCTGGTGGAGAACATCTTCACCCGGCCCGGCCTGGGCCGGGTGCTGGCCAACGCGGTCGGCTCGCGCGACCTGCCGGTGGTCAGCGCCCTGGTGGTCATCTCCAGCGCGGCGTTCGTGGTCATCAACACCCTGGTGGACGTGCTCCACCCGCTGATCGACCCCCGGCTGCGCGAGGGAGGAGCGGCATGAGCACCGTGACCGCCCTCCTCGACCGGCCGGCCGGGGCCGCCGCCCGCCGGGGTGCGCTGCTGCGCTCGCCCGCCCGCCTGGCGCCGCTGGTCCTGCTGGCCGTGGTGGCGCTCGTCCTGGCCTTCCCCGGGGTGTTCGCCACCCACTCCCCCGCGGCGACGGACGTCGCGGCGGCGCTGCGCCCGCCCGGTGCCGAGCACTGGCTGGGCACCGACCAGCTCGGCCGGGACGTCTGGTCGCGGCTGGTGCACGGCACCCGGCTGTCGCTGCTGATCGCGGTCGGCGCGACGCTGATCGGGGTGGGCGGCGGCGCGCTGCTCGGCCTGGTCGCCGGCTGCGGCGGACGGCGCGTCGACTTCGTCCTGATGCGGCTGGTGGACGTGCTGCTGGGCTTCCCCGAACTGCTGCTCGCGCTGGTGGTGGTGGCGGTTCTGGGCGGCGGCACGGTCAACGTGGCGATCGCCATCGGCATCGCCGGGGTGCCCCACTACGCCCGGCTGGTGCGCGGCCAGGCACGACTGGTGCTGCGCTCGGAGTACGTGGAGGCGGCGCGGGTGCTGGGGGTGCCGGCCTGGCGGTCGGTGCTGCGGCACGTGCTGCCGAACGTCGGGGGCCCGCTGGTGGTGCTGGCCTCCATCGGGCTGGGCTCGGCCATCATCTCGGGCTCCGGGCTCAGCCTGCTCGGCCTGGGCCCCGTCCCGCCGGAGGCGGACTGGGGCTCGATGGTCGCCGACGGCAAGGACTTCCTCCAGACGGCCTGGTGGATCTCGATCTCACCCGGCCTGGCCGTCTCGGTCGTGGTGGTCTGCACCACGCTGATCGGCCGTTCGCTGCAGCTGAGGGCGGTGCGATGACGACGACAACGACAACGGAAGCGACCGGTGCGGAGGCGACGGCCGGGGACACCGGTGCGCCGGTGCCGGGCCCGCTCGTGCGGGTGGAGGGGCTGCGGGTGTCGTTCCCCGGCGCGCCGCGGCCCGCCGTGGACGGGGTGTCACTGGCCATCGGCCCCGGGGAGTGCGTGGCGCTGGTCGGCGAGTCCGGCTCGGGCAAGTCCGTCACCTCGCGTTCCCTCATCGGGCTGGCCGGCGCCAGGGCCCGGGTCTCCGCCCGAACCCTGGAGGTGGCCGGGACGGACACCACCGGCTTCGGCGAACGGCAGTGGCGCGCGGTGCGCGGCCGGCGGATCGCCGTGGTCTTCCAGGACGCGCTGACCGCGCTGGACCCGCTGCGCACCGTCGGCGCCGAGATCGCCGAGGCGGCCCGTCTCGGCGGCACCGCCGGCCCGGACGTCGGCGCCCGGGTGGTGGAACTGCTCACGGCGGTGGGCGTGCCGGAGCCGGAGGCCCGACGCACCCAGTACCCGCACCAGCTCTCCGGCGGGCTGCGCCAGCGCGCGCTGATCGCCTCCGCGCTGGCCGCCGACGCCCCGCTGCTGATCGCCGACGAGCCGACCACGGCGCTGGACGCGATCGTCCAGGCGCAGATCCTGGCGCTGCTCGGCCGGCTCAAGGACGAGGGCCGGGGACTGCTGCTGGTCAGTCACGACCTGGCGGTGGTGGCGCAGTTGGCGGACCGGGTGCTGGTGCTGCGGCGGGGCGAGGTGGTGGAGAGCGGGCCGACCGGCCGGGTGCTGTCCGCCCCGGAGCACCCGTACACCCGGATGCTGCTGGACGCGGTGCCCTCGGGCCGCCCGCCGGCCCGTCCCGCCCAGGCCCCGGCCCCGGCCCCGGCCGAGGCTCCGGACACCGGGGCACCGGACGCCGAGGAGGCGGCCCCGGTGCTGACCGGGCGCGGGCTGGTCAAGTCCTTCGCCCCGGGCGGGCCGAGGGCCCTCGACGAGGTCGGGTTCACCCTGCGGGCGGGCGAGGCGCTGGGCGTGGTCGGCGAGTCCGGCTCGGGCAAGACCACGCTGGCGCGGGTCGCGATGGGTCTGTCCCGTCCCGACGCCGGGGAGGTGCTGCTGCACGGGCGGCCCTGGTCGGCGCTGCCGGAGCGGCGGCGCCGGGCCTCGCGCTCGGCGATCCAGTTCGTCCAGCAGGACCCGTACGCCTCGGCGGACCCCCGGTTCACCGTGGCGCGGATCATCGGCGAGGCGCTGCCGGGACTGCGGCGCGCCGAGCGGGCCCGGCGGTGCGCGGAACTCCTCGACCAGGTCGGCCTGCCGGCCGAGCTGCTCTCCCGCCGGCCGCACCAGCTGTCCGGCGGTCAGCGCCAGCGGGTGGCCATCGCCCGGGCGCTGGCGGGCCGTCCGCAGGTGCTGGTCTGCGACGAGCCGGTCTCGGCGCTGGACGTCTCGGTGCAGGCGCAGGTGCTGGAGCTGCTGGACCGGCTGCGGCGCGAGCGGGGCATCGCCCTGCTGTTCATCACCCACGACCTGGCCGTGGTGCGGCAGGTCGCCGACCGGGTGCTGATCATGCGCGGCGGGTCGGTCGTCGAGGAGGGCGAGACCGAGCGGATCTTCGAGGCCCCCGCCCACCCGTACACCCGGGCCCTGCTGGACGCCGTCCTGCGGCTGCCCGGCTCGGACGGTGCGGACGGCGCGGGCAGTACGGGCAGTACGGGCAGTACGGACGGCTCGGGCGGGGCGCACGGCGCCGACGTCACCGGCCGCGACGACCCCCGGCAGGACCCGCAGCAGGCCCCGGAGCGGAACACCGAGCAGGACACCGAACACGTCGCCGGGCAGGACGGCGAGCACGTCACGAAGTGGGAGACATGACTGACACGACGACGGACGCCGTCCCCGAGGCCGCCGAGGCGTGGCTGCGGCGGGCCGAGGAGGTCGCGGCGCTGCTGGCGCCCGGCGCCGCCCGGCGCGACCGCGAGGGCACCCCGCCGGTGCGGGAGATCCGGCTGCTGAAGGAGTCCGGCCTGGTGACCCTGCTGGGGCCGGTCGAGTACGGCGGGGCCGGCCAGGACTGGTCCACCGCGTTCCGGGTGGTGCGCACCGTCGCGGCGGCCGACGCCTCGGTCGGCGAGCTGCTGGCCCACCACTACGTGTGGGTGTCGATCGCCGAGTTCATCGGCACCGACGAGAAGATCCAGCACATCGCCGAGGTGTCGGCCCGGGCCCGGTGGTTCTACAGCGGGTCCTCGAAGCCCCGCTCGGCGCCCCTGGTGATCCAGGACACCGGCCGCGAGATGCTGTTCCACGGGCGGCTGGAGCGCGTCCTGGGCCACCCGGTGTCGGACATCACCATCCTGGAGGGCTTCCTGGAGGACGGCGACACCCCGATCAGCGCGCTCGCGATGAGCGACCACCTGGGGCTGTCCTTCGAGCCCGGAGCCGAGGAGTTCGGGCTGCGGTCGCTGGCCGCCGGGACGGTGGTCGCCGACGGCGCGAACATCCCGTGGACCGGGGCGCTCGGCCACGTCGACAAGACCTTCGTGCCCCGGGTCTACAACACCTTCCTCACCCCGGCCTTCCAGCTCGCCCAGGCCAACGCGCTGATCGGTGCGGCCCGGGGCGCGCTGGACGCCGCCGCCCGGCACGCCCGCGAGCAGTGGTCGCAGGCGCCGCTGACCGAGGCCGCCGCCGCGGACGCGGCCCGGCACTACGGCGCCCTGGCCTCCGCGCTGTGGGCGGTGGAGGCGTTCGCCGACGCCGTCGGCGCCGAGGCGGACGCCCTGCACGCCCGGCGCCGCACGGTGACCGAGGAGGAGCGCGGCCGGCACGCCGTCCGGGTCGCGGCGCTGGCCGCGCAGGCCGGCGCGGCCGCCGACGCGGTCACCGCCGGCGTGCTCGGGGCGGCCTGCCCCGGCGGCGCCGAGGCCGCGGCCGGGCTGGACCGCTACTGGCGGGACACCCGGGCGCGACGGGTGCACGAGGACGACCCGGGGCGCGCCCGCGTGGTGGGGCGCCACCTCCTGCACGGCGAAGTCCCCCGCCCCACCTGGTACGCGTGACACCCCGAGTAAGGAGCACCCCCGCATGACCAGCAGTTCCCCGACCGTCCCGCTGTCCGTCCTCGACATATCGTCCATCGACTCCGCCGGCAGCCCCGCCGAGACCCTGGTCGGCACCCGCCGGCTGGTGGCGGCCGCCGACGAGCTGGGCTACACCCGGTTCTGGGTGGCCGAGCACCACAACTCGCGCGGGATCGCCGGCTCCGTGCCGGCCGTCCTGCTGGCCGCGCTCGGCGAGCGGACCAGCCGGATCCGGATCGGCGCGGGCGGGGTGATCCTGCCCAACCACCCGCCGTACGCCGTCGCGGAGTCCTTCCGGACGCTGGCCGCGCTGTTCCCCGGCCGGGTGGACCTGGGCATCGGCCGCTCGGGCGCGGACCCGCTGCTCTCCCACGCGCTGCGCCGGGCACCCGACGAGGACTTCCCGGCGGCGCTGGAGGAGCTGCTCGCCTTCGTCGACGGCGGGTTCCCGGACGGGCACGTCTACCAGCGGCTGGAGGCCCTGCCGGAGCCGCCGCAGCCGCCCCGGCCGTGGCTGCTGGGCGCCAGTGTGCGCAGCGCCGTGGACGCGGGCCGGCGCGGGCTGCCGTACGCGTTCGCCCACCACTTCTTCAACTCCCGCGGCACCGAGGAGGCGCTGCGGGCGTACCGGCAGAGCTTCCGGCCCTCGGCCCGGGCCGAGCGGCCGCACGCGATCGTCACCGCCTACACGGTGTGCGGGGAGACCACGGAGCACGCGCGCCGGCTGACGGCGCCGGCGCTGTTCCCGGTGCTGCGGCTGAACGGCGCCTCGCCGATCGCGCCGCTGCCCACCGTCGAGGAGGCGGCGGCGTACCCGTGGACGGAGGCCGAGCGGGCCTCCGCCGACGCGCTGCTCAGCACCCAGGCGGTCGGTGACGCCGAGGAGGTCCGCCGGGCGCTGACGGACCTGCTGGAGCGCACCGGCGCGGACGAGCTGATGGTGACCAACAACGTCACCGACGTCGAGGAGAAGATCCGCTCGCTGGAACGCGTGCGGGACCTCGCCCCGGCGCTGCCCGTCCCCGCCGGGGTCAGCCGGTAACGGCCGGGCGGCGGCGATGGACGCGGGCGCCGAGGCTGTCGCGGATGCGGCGGTGGTGGGTGACCAGCCAGACCCGCTCGGGCTCCCCGGGCGGGCAGCGGTCCAGGGCGTGGTCGAGACAGCTGACCGCGAGCGCGTCGTCGCCCGCGGCGGCGGCCCGGGCGGACGCCCCGACCAGGGCTTCCCAGGCACGGCGCTCCATCGCCTCCACCGGGGTGCCGTCCGCCTCGGCGAGCGCGATGGCGCGGTCGTGGTGGAAGGCCAGCAGCCCGGGGCGGGGCACGTCCAGCAGGGCGGCCCAGTCGGCCGCCCGCAGATGGCGTTCGACCAGGACCCGGCCGGGCAGCTGGGCGAGCGCGACATCACGGCTGACGGCGTACCGGAAGGCGTACTCGACGTCTCCGGGGACGCCGCTGCGGCGCACCCGGCGCAGCAGTTCGCGCGACTCCAGGAGCTCCAGGCCGCGGCCGACCTCCTCGGGGTCGCGCTGGCTGACGGCCTCGACCGCGCCGCGCCACAGCGTGCCGCCGACGACGGCGGCGTCGCGCAGCACCGAGCGGGTGGTGCGGTCGAGGCCGTCGAGCTGGGCGGCGGCGACGGCGAGGACGGCCGGCGGGTGGTCGGCGCCGGCGTCCGCCGCCCGCGCGTAGGCCTGGGCGAACAGCGGGTTGCCGTCGGCGAGGGCCGCGCGGCGGTCGTCGGCGGGCGTCGGGTGGCGGCGGCCGGAGGCGGCGCCGATCACGGTGGCGGTGGCCGCGGTGGACAGCGGTGCCACGTGCAGCAGGACCGAGCGGCGCTTGGCACACCCCCAGGAGGGCCTGGTGTGGAGCAGTTCGGAACGGGCGCCGACGATCAGCAGCAGGGCGACCGGGCCGAGCCGGACGGTGAGGTCCTCGACGAAGGAGCGGACGAAGTCGGCGGCGCGGTGGAGGTCGTCCAGGACGACCACCAGCGGGCGCTCGGCGGCCGCCTCCTCCAGGAACTGCCGCAGCGCGCCGAGGACTTCCTCCCGTGGGACGGCGCCGCCGTCCGGCCCCTCGGCGGAGGCGGCCGGGGCGGGCAGGCCGAGGCAGGCGGCGAGCGCGGTGACGATCGGTCCGGTGTCGGCGTGCGGGAGGAGCCCGCGCACGACGTTGGTCAGTGCGGGCAGGACGACGGCCGCCGGCGCGCCGGCGCGGATGCCCGTGTAGGCGCGGACCAGGCCGGCCAGCGGCTCGTAGGGGGTGTGGGCGTCGAAGGCGGGGGTGCCCGCGTGGAGCACCCGGGGCGCCGGCGGTCCGGCGCCGTCGCGCAGCGCGGCGGCGAACTCCCCGATCAGCCGGGTCTTGCCGATGCCGGGCTCGCCCAGCACCGTGACCAGGTACGGCAGTTGGCGCCGGACGCTGTCCTGGTAGGCGCCGCGCAGCAGGTTCAGCTCGTGGGTGCGCTCCAGGAACGGCGGTTCGGCGGGGTGCCCGGACGGCCCGCGGCCGTCGCGACGGGCGGGCGCGGGGCGGTGGACGCCGGGGACGCCGGGGACCGGGGCGAAGCCGAGGTCGGCGCCGCCGGTCTCGACGGTGGCGTCGGCGGCCCACAGTTCCCCGCGGGGGACCTGCAGCAGCAGGTGGTGGCAGGCGTCCAGGACCTCGCCGGTGACTTCCACGGGCTCGGGCGCGCTGTCGTCGTAGGTGACCACCACCTCGCCGGTGCCGACCACGAGGTGGGTGACCGGCCGGGTGGCGGCGGCCCCGCTGCCGGGCACCGGTCCGGCCGCGGTGGCCCCGGGGGCGGCCGGTCCGGGCGCCTCGAAGTGGCGGTGCAGGGCGAGGGCGGCGCGCAGGGCCCGCTCGGCGTCGTCCTCGTGGGCCCGGGGGACGCCGAAGACGACCAGCCACACCGAGCCGAAGGCGCGGCGAACGTGTCCGCCGAAGGGCGCCATCTCGCGCCGGATGTCGGCGGTCAGCTCCTTGACGGCGTGGTCGACGCGCTCGGGGGCGAGGGCGCCGCCGTCGGCCGTCCACTGGGCGCGGACCATGACGACGCTGGCCGCGCGCCGCTCGACCCGTTCCCAGGACGCGCGGAAGGCGTGCTCGGCGGCCGGGGCGGCGGCGGTCCCGGCGCGGCCGGCGCCACTGTCGTCGGCGCGGCTGTCGTCGGCGCGGTCGTCGGCGCGCGCGGGCGGGGCGGGGGCCGGCCGGGGGCGCGGCGGCTGCGGGGCGGCGGCCGCGGGCCGGGGTCCGGCCGGGGGCGGGAAGTCCGCCGCACCGCCCGGG
Source organism: Kitasatospora sp. NPDC058184 (assembly GCF_042883725.1). NCBI lineage: Bacteria > Bacillati > Actinomycetota > Actinomycetes > Kitasatosporales > Streptomycetaceae > Kitasatospora > Kitasatospora sp. NPDC058184. Next base: position 327,461 of record NZ_JBHVVE010000008.1, on the reverse strand, counting down.
GCGGTGGTGAGCCGCAGCGCCAGGGCCGGGTCGTGGCTGAGGATCGCGCGCTGGAGGCGTCGCAGGTCGCGGCCGGGCTCCAGGCCGAAGCGGTCGGCGAGCAGGTCCCGGGTGCGCCGGTAGCGGTCCAGCGCCTCGGACTGGCGCCCGCAGTTGTAGAGGACGACCATCAGCTGGGCGACCAGGCGTTCCCGGGTCGGCTCGGCCTCCAGCATGGACTCCAGTTCGCCGATCAGCTCGCGGTCCCGCCCCATCGCCAACTCGGCCTGGATGCAGTCCTCGTGGACGGCGAGCCGGGTGCCCTGGAGGGCGGCCAGCTCGGGCCAGGTGAGCCCGGCGTCGCTCACGTCGGCGAGCACCGGGCCGCGCCACAGGCCGAGGGCGCGGCGCAGCAGTTCCGAGGCCCGCGTCCAGTCGCCGGCCGCCAGTCGGGCCCGGCCCAATGTGACAAGCTCATGAAATTCCGTGAGATCGAGCTGTTCAGGCTCGATTCTGAGCACGTATCCGGGCACAGTGGTATTCAGCGCGGGTTTCCCGTCCGCCGGCTCCCCGACCGCCTGGAATGCGCGGCGCAGCCCGGCCACCGAGTTCTGCACCATTTTCCGCGCCGTGGACGGACGGTCATCGCCCCAGAGTGCGGCGACTATCTCGTTGATACCCACCACGCTATTCGCGCGGAGCAGCAGAACACCGAGCAGAGCCCTCTGCTGCAGGCCGCGAATGGGCACGTCGGTGCCGTCGGAGAGCACTTCAAGCGGCCCCAGAACGTTGAATCGCACCCCTACCCCCTTGATTCCCTGCGATTCCGGAGAAAGCCATTCCGGAGAATGTGCCCGATGGTACATCAGATCGATCCGGGGCCTTCCGTTGACCGCACGTCGACTTCGATCTACGCTATCGATGGCGACCCCCCTGCCGGTATTCCCCGAGGCGAATTCGCCGCCGCCGACCGGCCGGGCTGATTCGACGTCGCGGTGATCGGGCAGGCGTGCGGGCCATGGGGGCGTCGTAACGGCGCCGGCCTGCTGGACCGGCCGGCGTTGCCGGTGGATCCCCGTGGACCGCGTGATCCCCGTGGACCGCGTGATCCGCATGGTCGAGACCCCGGCTCCGCTCCGTCCGCGACACCGCCTTCCGCGAGGACGCCCCCGAGATCAGCACCGGCCACGGGCCCGGGAACACGGCGACCCCGCGCGACCCCGCGATCAACGCCGTCCGCGATCAACACCCTCCGCGACCACGGCCGCACCGGCATCGCGGCCGGCCTCCGCCACGCCTCCGGTCGGCCCCTCACCCGCCCACTCGTCCTCCTCCACGCCCCTGAGCAGGGACGATGAAAGATCGTCAGGACCCTGGACCAGCCCTGCCCACCCGGCCGCCCCGGCGGCAGTGGCCCGCCCATGAGCGATCAGTTCCCGGGCGATGGGCGGGGTGTCCCCATGATGGGTTCGACCGGGAGCGGGTGGCCATCGCCACCGCCCCGGGGGAGCCGCCGGGGACCGGCGGCCGGACGCCTACAAGAGACGAGGTCGGGGGTACCCGGTGCCTTCCCTGCTGGAACGTGACGCGCACATCGACAGACTCGACCACCTGCTCGCCGAATGTCTCGGCCGCGCGGGCCGGGTGGCACTGGTCGACGGACCCCTCGGCAGCGGCAAGAGCGAGCTGCTGCGGGTGTTCACCGCCCGGGCCGCCGAGCGCGGAGTCCTGGTCGTGGGCGCGGGCTGTTCCGCCCAGGAGCGGGACCTGCCCTTCGGGATCGCCGACCGGATCGCCCACTCCCCCGGCTGGCCCGCCAAGCACGCCGAGCGGCTGGCCGCGCTGGCCGACCCGGCCGTCCTCGCCGACCCGGCCGACAGTGCCCGCGGCGCCGCCCTCAACGGCGCCGCCCTCAACGGCAGCGGCGCGGCCGGCGACCCGGCCGGCGCACCGTCGCCGGCGCTGCTGCGCGCCTGCCGCGACCTGACCACCGCCCTGCTCGCGGCCGCCGCCGACACCCCGGTGCTGCTCTGCGTCGAGGACATCGGCCACGCCGACGAGGCGTCCCTGCACTTCCTGCGCCACCTCGTCCGCCACCTGCCGCAGAGCCGGGTGCTGCTGGTCCTCACCGACGGCAGCACCCCGTGGCCCGCGCGGCGCCGGCTGCACGCCGAACTGCTGCGCCACCCGCACGCGCACCGCCTCGCACTGGCCCCGCTGTCCCGGGCCGGCGCGCTGCGCCTGGTCACCGAGGGCCTGGGCGAGGAGGACGCCCGGCACCGCGGCCCCGGCCTGGTGGACGTGGCCGGCGGCAACCCGCTGCTGCTGCACGCCCTCGTCGAGGAGCACCTCGACCGCGCCGACGAGCCCGAACCGCGCTACGGCCCGGCCCTGCTGAGCTGCCTCCACCGGGCCGGCCCCGGCGTGCTGCGGGTCGTCCAGGCCCAGGCCGTGCTCGGCGAGGAGGCCCCGGCCGAGGACGTGGCCCGGCTGCTCGGCGAGCGGGAGAGCGCCGACGCGGTCGCCCGGACCCGCGCCACGCTCACCGCCGCCGGGCTGCTGGACGGCGAGGGACGGCTGCGCACCGCGGCCGCCCGCGCCGCCGTCCTGGAGGACCTCGCCCCGCACGAGCGCACCGAACTGCGGCTGCGGGCCGCCCAGTTGGCCCACGAGACGGGCAGCCCCGCCGCCGAGGTGGCCCGGCACCTGGTCGAGGCCGGGCGGGCGCCCGCGCCGTGGGCGGTCGCCGCGCTGACCGAGGCGGCCGAGCACGCCCTGCTCGACCACCGTCACCGCACCGCCGTCGCCTGCCTGAGCCTGGCCCACAAGGAGGCCGCCGAGGAGAACGACCGGGCGGTGCTCCGGCACCGGCTGGCGCAGGCCGAGTGGCAGCTCAACCCCTCGGCGGCGGCCCGGCACCTGGTGCCGCTCACCGCCGCGGTCCGGGCCGGGCACCTCGGGCTCGCCGAGGCGCTCGTCCTCGTCCGGTACCTGCTGTGGCACGGCCGCGGCGAGGAGGCGCTGGCCGTCCTGGACCTGCTGCGCGCCCGGACCGGACCGGCCGGACCGGCCTCCCCCGCCGAGACGGGCGCGCTGCGCGACGTCGAGACCTGGCTCGCCTACACCCACCCGGGCCTGGCCCGGGGCCGCCGCGTCCCGGTGCTGCCCGCCGACCTGCGGCACACGGTCGCCCCGGACGTCGACCCGCAGCTGCGGGCCGCCGCCGCGCTCGCCGGGGCGCTCACCCGGGGACGGGCCACGGAGACCGTCGACCACGCCCAGCAGGTGCTGCACGACGCCCACCTGCACGGCCGCACCGCGTGGGCCGAGGAGGCCGCGCTGCTCGCGCTGCGGGTGCTGCTCCAGGCCGGGCGCGCCGACACCGCGGCGGTCTGGAGCCAACGGCTGCTCGGCACCGCCGCGCGCCGCGAGGCCCCGACCGCGACGGCCCTGTACTCGGCGGCGCACGCCGAGGCGGCCCTGCGGCTCGGCGAGCCGACCACGGCGGCCGAGCACAGCCGGGCCGCGCTGACCCACCTCAGCCCCACCTCCTGGGGCATCGCGGTGGGCCTGCCGCTGGGCACGCTGGTCATCGCCGAGAGCCGCACCGGCGAGCACCGCTCGGCCGCCAAGCACCTCACCCACGCCGTCGGTGAGGCGATGTTCCAGAGCCTGTACGGGCTGCACTACCTGTTCGCCCGCGGCGAGCACTACCAGGCCACCCGGCACGGCCACGCGGCACTCGCCGACTTCCTGTCCTGCGGCGAACTGCTGCGCACCTGGGGCCTGGACGGCGCCGGGGTGGTGCCCTGGCGCACCCAGGCCGCCGACGCCTGGCTGCGGCTGGACAACCGGGACCGCGCCTGGCGGCTGATCCACGAACAGCTCAGCCGGGCCGACGCCGACCTGCCGCACAACCGCGGCCCGGCGCTGCGGCTGCTCGCCGCGGCCGGGCCGGCCGGGCGGCGCGGCCCCCTGCTCACCGAGGCCGTCGACCTCACCGAGGCCTCCGGCGACCGCTACGAGCAGGTGCGGGTGCTCACCGACCTGAGCCGGGTGCACCAGGGCTCCGGCAACAGGCGCCGGGCCCGGCTGCTGCTGCGCCAGGCCCTGCACGTGGCGAACATGTGCGCCCTGCGGCCGCTCGTCCAGGAGCTGCTGTCGGTCTCGGCGGACCTCGGCGAGAGCGGCCCCGCCGCCGACGCACGGGAGCCGGGCGGGGTCGACGCGCTCACCGAGTCCGAGCGGCGGGTCGCCTCGCTCGCCGTACTCGGCTACACCAACCGCGAGATCGCCGGACGCCTGTACGTCACGGCGAGCACCGTGGAACAGCACCTCACCCGGGTCTACCGCAAGCTCGGGGTACGCCGACGCAAGGACCTGCCCGCCGATCTGTGGGCCAACCTGAGGAAGACGGGATGACGACGCCGATGACCACGCCGACCGCCACCAGCCTGACGGTGCACGACGGCACCGGGCCCGACCTCGCCCGGGCCCTGGCGGGCCTGACCGCCGGCCAGCAACCGCGGTGGCCCGATCAGGAACGGGTGCGCGAGGTGCGCGCCGCGCTCGGCGCCCTGCCGCCCCTGGTGGAGCCCGCCGCCGTGGACCGGCTCCGGGAGCGCCTGGCCGAGGCCGCGCTCGGCCGGGCCCTGGTCGTCCAGGGCGGGGACTGCGCCGAGACCTTCGCCGGCAACACCCCCGAGCACGTGCGCGCCAACCTGCACGCCCTGCTGCACTGCGCGACCCTGTTCGAGGTCGCCTCCGGCCTGCCGGTGGTGCCGGTCGGACGCGTCGCCGGGCAGTACGCCAAGCCGCGCTCCAGCCCGACTGGCCCGGACGGGCTGCCCTCCTACCGGGGCGACATCGTCAACGGCCTCGCGGCGACGGCCGAGGCCCGCACACCGGACCCGCGGCGGATGCTCACCGCGTACGACGGCGCCGGCGCCGCGCTCGACGTGCTGGACTCGGTGGCCGACGCGACCCGCACCGAGCTGTTCGCCGGTCACGAGGCCCTGCTGCTCGACTACGAGGTGCCGCTGGTGCGCGACGGGTACGCGCTGTCCGGCCACTTCCTGTGGATCGGCGAGCGGACCCGCGAGCTCGACGGCGCGCACGTCGCCCTGGCCCGCCGGATCGCCAACCCGCTGGGCCTCAAGCTGGGCCCGTCCACCACCCCGGAGCAGGCCGTCGCCTACGCCGAGGCGCTGGACCCGGACCGCGTCCCCGGCCGGCTGACGCTGATCAGCCGGATGGGCGCGGACCGGGTGTCCGACGTGCTGCCGCCGCTGGTGGAGGCGGTGGCGGACGCGGGACACCCGGTGGTCTGGCTCTGCGACCCGATGCACGGCAACACCGAGACGGCGGCCGGCGGGCTGAAGACCCGCCGCTTCGACCGGATCGCCGCCGAGGTGAGCGGGTACTTCGCCGTGCACCGGGCGATAGGCGGCCACCCCGGCGGCCTGCACCTGGAACTGACCGGCGACGACGTGACCGAGTGCCTCGGCGGTCGCGAGGACCTGCGCGAGGAGCAGCTCCCCGAGCGCTACCTGACCGGCTGCGACCCGCGGCTGAACGGGCGCCAGACCCTCGACCTGGCGCGCGTGGTGGCGGAGATCCTGCTGGAGCACTCCGCCCGGCGGGCGCCCGTGGCGGTCTGAGGACCGCCCACCCGGACCGACGGCCCGCTCCTCCACGCGGAGGGGGAGCGGGCCGTCAGCACGTGCGCGGGAGGAGGCGGTCAACTCCCTGCGGGTTCCGGCGGGTTCCGGCGGACGGGCCGTCAGGGAGCGAGGTCGGTGCGGAGCGCTTCGAGGAGCGTTGCCAGCTCCGTCCGGTCCGCCGCCGCGCCGTAGACGTAGAAGTCGGGCCGGACCAGCACCGCGACCGCCCCGGCCTCGGCCAGGTACGGCAGGTACACCCCGTCGGTGTCGCCCACCGCGCCCGCCGGGGGCTCCTCGTCGGCGGCCGCGAGCACCCTCACCGCGTGGCCGCCGAGGTCGGCCAGCCAGGCGCGGTCCCCGGCGGTGAGCAGGCTCTCCGGCGGCTCGGTGGTGAGCAGCACGAAGCCGCGCCCCACCACGTCGTCGAAGAGCCCGGCGGGCCGGCCGGCCGCCGTCACCCGCCCCTGGACGACCAGGTCGCCGGCCGGGCCGCCGCCGTGCCGCAGGCCCGCCGTGAGCGGCTGGACCGGGGTGCGCGGCCGGGCCGCGCCGACCTCCGCGCCGCGCCGGGCGCGCTCCTGGGCGGCCAGCATGACGGTGTCGCGGTCGCGGGCCGCGGCCGGGTCGGTCTGGCAGATGACCCGGCCCAGGTCCATCGACATGGTGAGCGCGTGCCGCACGTGCTCGCGCCGCTCGGCGGTGTAGCTGTCGAGCAGCCCTTCGCCGGCCCGGCCGGTGAGCACCAGGTCCAGCTTCCAGGCGAGGTTGGCGGCGTCCCGGAGGCCCGAGCACATGCCCTGCCCGGCGAACGGCGGCATCAGGTGGGCGGCGTCCCCGGCGATCAGCACCCGGCCGCGTCGCCACTGGTCCGCGTAGCGCGCCTGGAAGGTGTAGACGGCGTGCCGCAGCAGGGTGGCGTTGCCGGGGTCGATGTCGAACAGCGAGAGCAGCTTCCAGACGTTGGCCTCGCCGCCGAACTCCTCGGGCTGCTCGTGGTCGAGCCGCATGAACTCCCAGCGCCGGTGGCCCGGCCCGGCGGAGACGGCGGTGCGCGGCCGGGCCGGGTCGCAGACCTGGAGGTTGTTGGGGACGAACTCCCGGCCGTCGTGCGGGACGACGTCGCAGGTCAGCCAGTCGTTGAAGAACGCGAAGTCGGTGGCGGTCAGCCCGGCCTCCTCGCGCACCACGCTGTTGGCGCCGTCGCAGCCGATCACCCAGCGGGCGGTGAGCGGTCCGCCCGACGGTCCTGTCCGCGGTCCTTCGACCGTGAGCGTGACCGCGTCGCCGCGGTCGGCGAGCGCCGTCACCCGGTGGCCGCGCAGGACGCGCAGCGTGGGGTACCGCTCGCCGTGGGCGGCCAGCGCGGCCTCCAAGCCCGGCTGGTAGACGGCGCTGGAGTCGGGCCAGCCGGAGCGGCCGGCGTCCTCGACGTCCACCCGGAAGAGGGTCTGCCCGTCGGCGTTGTGCCAGACGTAGTCCCGGGAGGACTCGACGTGCTCGTCCAGGGCCGCGCCCACGCCGGTGGCGGCGAGGATGCGGGCGGACTCGCCGTCGAAGGAGACCGCCCGCGGCATCGGGTACGGCCGGGGGAAGCGCTCCAGGACGGTGACCCGGTGGCCGCGGGCGGCCAGCAGCAGGGCGGCGGTCTGGCCGACCGGCCCGTAGCCGACGATCGCGACGTCGGTGTCGAAGCCGTCGCCGTTGCCCACGGCGGCGGTGGCGGCGGTCTCGGTGTGGACGGGGGTGCTCATGCGGTGGCCGCGTCCTTCCGCAGGATCTCGGCGAGCACCCGGGCGTGCTCCTCCGGGTCGGCGAGGCCGCGCAGCCGCTCGGTGCCGTCCTCGACGACGACCAGGCGGGTGCCGATCAGGATCCGCTGGCCGCCCTCGAAGGCCCGGCCGCGCACCACGATGCCGGAGCCGGCCAGGGCCCGGGCGAACCGGTCCAACTCCGGCGAGGGGACCAGCCAGTCCGCGAAGGCGCGCGGCCGCGGGTGGAACCGGTAGACGGCGCGCCAGTCGCCGACCCGGCCCCGGCGCTGCACCACGTGGTGGCCGGTGTCCGCGCGCACGACGCGGAAGTCGGTGCCGAACTGCGGCTGCACCTCGTCGGGCACCACCCGCAGCGGCTCCAGGTAGGACGGGCCGACGAAGCCGACGTCGACCAGCCAGAGGTCGCCGTCCAGCCGGACGAAGCCGAGGACGTGCTCCAGGTCCGGCCCGAAGCTGTCGTCCACCTGACGGATCCCGGCCGAGAACAGCCCGGTCTCGTAGCCGAGTTCGCGCAGCAGCGCGAGGAAGAGCCCGTTCAGTTCGTAGCAGACGCCGCCCCGGCCGCCGAGCACGACGGCGTCGAACACGGCGTCGACGTCGATGTCGACGCCCGCCCACAGGGCCTCGCCGCGGGCGGTGTTGAGCGAGGAGTCGTACGGGATGGCGATCAGGTGGCGCCGGTGCAGCTCGCGCAGGGTGTCGGCGGTGGGGTCGAGCGGGCCGTCGTAGTCGAGGGCCTTGAGGTAGGCGGCGGTGTTGAACACGGCGGTCACTTCCCTTCGGTCCGCTGCTCGGCGGGCACGGTCTCGGAGGCTTCGGTCTCGTCGGGCGCGGTCTCGCCGGAGCCGGTCTCGTCGAGCAGGGAGAGGAGGTGGCCGGCGATCCGCTCCGGGGTGGGCTGGTCGAAGGCGAGCAGGGCGGGCAGTTCGAGCCCGGTGACGTTCTGGAGGCGGTTGCGCAGCTCGACGGCGGTCAGCGAGACGAAGCCGATGTCGAAGAAGACGGCGTCCGCCCCGATCTCGTCGGTGCCCTCGTGCCCGAGGACGGCCGCGACCTCCGTGCGGACCACGTCGACCAGCACGGCCAGGCGCTCCCCCGGGTCGGCGTCCGCCAGCCGGCGGGCGAGGACGGCGCCGGGCGCCTCCTCGGTGGTGGTGTCGGGCTCGGTCTCGGTGGCCATCGGGGAATCTCCTGCGGGGGTGGTCGTCACGGGCACCGACTCCAGCCAGTAGTGCCGGTGTTGGAAGGGGTAGGTCGGAAGCTCGGAGGCGGGGAGGGTGCCGGCGCCCGCGTAGGAGGCCGACCAGTCGACCTCCACGCCGCGGACGTGCAGCGCGGCGGCCGAGAGCAGGACGCGGTCCCAGCCGCCCTCGTCGCGCCGCAGGGTGCCGGTGACGGCCGCGTCGCGCACGGAGGCCGCCTCCAGGGCCTCGACGATGCCGTGGGCGAGTACGGGGTGGGCGCTGACCTCGACGAACGCCCGGTACTCGGCGGCGGCGAGGGTCTCGACGGCCTCGGCGAAGCGGACGGTCTGCCGCAGGTTGCGGTACCAGTACCCCGCGTCCAGCTCCGGACCCTCCAGCCAGCGGTTCTCGACGGTGGAGAGGAAGGGAATCGCGGCGGGCTGGGGCTTCACCGAGCCCAGCAGCTCGGCGAGTTCGGCCTCGATGGACTCCACGTGCGAGGTGTGCGAGGCGTAGTCCACCGGGATCCGGCGCACCCGCACGCCCTGCTCCTCGTACCCGGTCACCAGGGTGTCGAGCGCGGCCGGGTCACCGGCGACGACCACCGAGGAGGGGCCGTTCACGGCCGCGATCTCGACGCCGTCCGGCAGCGCGCCCGCCACCCGCTCCCGGGGAAGGCCGACCGAGACCATGCCGCCCCGGCCCGCCAGACCCCGCGCGATGGCCTGCGACCGCAGCGCGACCACGGCCGCCGCGTCGTCCAGGGAGAGGATGCCGGCGACGTGCGCCGCCGCGATCTCGCCCTGGGAGTGGCCGACCACCGCGTCCGGCACCACGCCCAGCGACGCCCAGAGGCGCGCCAGGCCGACGTTCACCGCGAACGACACCGGCTGCACCACATCCACCCGGTCCAGCGAAGCGGCACCCGGCACCTGGTTCACCACATCCAGCAACGACCAGTCGACATAGGACGTCAAGGCCTTGTCGACCTCACCGAGCGCCTCCGCGAAGACCGCGGACTCGGCGAGCAGCCGACGCCCCATCCCCGCCCACTGGGAACCCTGGCCCGGGAAGACGAAGACGGTCTGCCCGGCGACGTCCGCCGTGCCGGTGATCAGGGCGGGCGAGGCGGCGTCGCCCGCGAGCGCGGCCAGGCCGGTGCGGTGACCGTCGAGCGCGTCGGCCACCACGACGGCGCGGTGCGCCAGCAGGGTCCGGGCCTCGGCCAGCGTGCGGGCCGCGTCGGCGGGTGCCGGGCCGCGTGCCTCGGTGTAGTCGAGCAGCCGCTCCGCCTGGGCGCGCAGGGCGCCGGTGGAAGCGGCGGACAGCAGCCAGGGGACGGCGGCGGCCTCGGGGGCGGTGGGCTCGGCGGCGGGCTTTGCGGCGGGCGCCTCCTCCAGGATGACGTGGGCGTTGGTGCCGCTCACCCCGAAGGCCGACACGGCGGCCCGGCGCGGGCGGTCGGCCGCCGGCCACGGCCGGGCCTCCGTCAGCAGCCGCACCTCCCCGGCCGACCAGTCGACCTGGGTGGTCGGCGCGTCCACGTGGAGGGTGCGCGGCAGCACGCCGTGGCGCAGCGCCTCGACCACCTTGATCACGCCGGCGACGCCGGAGGCGGCCTGGGTGTGGCCGATGTTGGACTTCAACGACCCCAGCCAGAGCGGCTGTTCGGCCGGTCGGCCCTGCCCGTACGTCGCCAGCACCGCCTGCGCCTCGATCGGGTCGCCCAGCGGGGTGCCGGTGCCGTGGCCCTCGACGGCGTCGACGTCCGCCGCCGTCAGCCGGGCGTTGGCGAGAGCTGCCCGGATCACCCGCTGCTGGGCGGGCCCGTTGGGCGCGGTGAGGCCGTTGGACGCGCCGTCCTGGTTGACGGCCGAACCCCGGACCACGGCCAGCACCTCGTGCCCCAGCCGCCGGGCGTCCGACAGCCGCTCCAGGACGAGGACGGCCACGCCCTCCGCCCAGCCGGTGCCGTCGGCGGCGTCCGCGAAGGCCTTGCAGCGCCCGTCGGTCGCCAGGCCGCGCTGCCGGGAGAACTCCACGAACGGCGAGGGCTGGGACATCACCGCGACGCCGCCGGCCAGCGCCAGCGTGGACTCGCCGCTGCGCAGCGACTGGGCGGCCAGGTGGACGGCGACCAGCGAGGAGGAGCAGGCGGTGTCGACGGTGATCGCGGGCCCCTCCAGGCCGAGCGTGTAGGCGACCCGGCCCGAGGCCACGGAGCCGGAGGTGCCGGTGGCGAGGAAGCCTTCGAGCCCGGCGGGCACGCTTCGCAGTCCGGTGGCGTAGTCGTGGTACATGACGCCGGAGAACACGCCGACGGCCGTGCCGCGCAGGCCCGCCGGGTCCAGGCCGGCCCGCTCCAGGGCCTCCCAGGAGGTCTCCAGCAGGAGCCGCTGCTGCGGGTCCATGGCGAGCGCCTCGCGCGGCGAGATCCCGAAGAAGGCGGCGTCGAAGTCGGCGGCGCCGTGCAGGAATCCGCCCTCGCGGACGTAGGAGCGGCCGGGCCGGTCCGGGTCGGGGTCGAAGAGTCCGTCGAGGTCCCAGCCGCGGTCCTCGGGGAACTCGGCCACGCCGTCGCGTCCGTCGGCGACCAGCTGCCACAGGTCGGCCGGGGAGGCGATGTCGCCCGGCAGCCGGCAGGCCATCCCGACGATGGCGATCGGCTCACCGGCCGCCGCCTCCAACGCGGCCTTCTCGGAGGCGAGTTGTTCGTTGTCCTGGAGCGCGGCCCGCAGTGCCTCGACCAGCCTCGCCGTCTGGTCGAGGGCGGCCGCGCCGTCGTTGGTGGTGGTGGTCATGTCAGCCTTTCGGATGGTGCGCCGGGCGCCGAGCGCGGACGAACGGGCGCGGGTCGGTGAGCGCGGTGCGTCGGCTCGGTGGGTCTGCGCGGTGGGTCCGCGCGGTCGGGTCGGGCGCGGACGGGTCGGGCACGGTCGGGTCGGGCGCGGTCGGGCGGGCGGTTCAGCCGCGGCCGCGCAGGGCGCGGGCGACGAGGCCGTCGATGTCCAGGTCCGCGATGGCGGGCCCGTCCACGGGCACCGGTCCCGCGTCCGGGCCGGCCGCGCGCGGCTCGGGGGGCACGGCCGCCGGGCCCGCCACCGGCTCCGGCAGCAGCTCGGACCGCAGGTGGCGGGCGAGCGCGAGCGGGGTCGGGTGGTCGAAGACCAGGGTCGCCGGGAGCCGGACGCCCGTCGCCCGGGCCAGCCGGTTGCGCAGCTGCACCGCGCCGAGCGAGTCGAACCCGGCCTCCTTGAAGGCCTGGGCGGCGGCGACGGCGTTCTTGGACGGGTGCCCGAGGACGGCGGCGGCGGCGGAGCGCACCAGGTCGAGGACCTCGCGGTGCTGCTCGCGCTCCGGCAGCGCGGCCAGCCGGGCGGCGAAGTCCGCCGCGTCGTCGGCGGGCGCACCGGTGGCGGCGGTGCGCCGGGGGGTGCGGACCAGGCCGCGCAGCAGCGGGTTCAACTCGCCGCCCGCCGCCTGCCCGCGCAGCGCCTCACGGTCCAACCGGGTCGGGACCAGCACCGCCTCCGGAGAACGCAACGCGGCATCGAACAGCGCCAGCGCCTCCTCCGTCGCCAGGGCCTTGAGACCACCCCGGGCCAGCCGGGCCCGGTCCGCCTCGTCCAGGTGCCCGGTCAGCCCACTCGCCTGAGCCCACAGGCCCCAGGCCAGTGAGACCGCCGGCAGACCGCGCTCACGACGCCACCCCGCCAGGCCGTCCAGGAAGCCGTTCGCCGACCCGTACAGGCTCTGCCCGGCGTTCCCGAACACACTGGCGCCGGAGGAGAAGAGGACGAAGGCCGCCAGACCCAGGCCCTCGGTCGCCTCGTGCAGGTGCCAGGCCGCGTCCGCCTTCGGCGCGAACACCTCCCCCAGCCGCCCGGCGGGCTGCCCCTCGAACACACCGTCGGCCAGCGCACCGGCCGTGTGCACCACCGCCGTCAGCGGACGCTCCACCGGGACCCGACGGACCAGGTCGTCGACCACCGAACGGTCCGACACGTCCGCGGCCACCACCTCCACCTCGGCACCCAGCGCCTCGAGCCCGGCCACCAACTCCGCCGCACCCGGCGCCGCCACGCCGCGGCGACTCACCAACAGCAGCCGCCGCACCCCGTGCGACTCCACCAGATGCCGGGCCACCAACCCGCCCAACGTCCCCGTACCACCCGTCACCAGCACCGTCCCCGCCGGATCCAGGACGCCGTGCCCGTCGGCGGAGGCCGGAGCGGAGGCACGCGCCAGACGCGGCACCACCACACCGCCGTCGCGCCAGAGCGCCTGGGTCTCGCCCGACGCCAGCAGGCCGCCCACCACCGACGGGTCCACCGCCGCGGCGGGGAAACCCGTCCCCTCGCCGCCGAGGAGCACGATCCGGCCGGGCTGCTCCTGCTGGACCGAACGGACCAGCCCCCACACCGCGTTGACCGCCGGGTCCGCGTCCGGGGGCCCGGTCACGACCGCCAGCGGCGCCCCGCTCCGGGCGGGATCGGTGAGTCCCTGGTGCAGGAACTCCGAGACCCGGCCGACCAGCGCCCGGGCGCCCTCGGGCCCCTCGGCCGTCCCGGCGGTCAGGTCCAGCACCGCCGGGGCGGCGAGACCAGCCGCGCCGGCGGGGAGGACGAGAGGCGTCCAGCCCACCTGGTAGAGGTGGTCGGTACCGGCCCCGCCGAGGCCGGCCAGCCGGTCGACCGGCACCTGCCGCAGCGACAGGGAGCCGACCGAGGCCACCGGTCCGCCGGTCGGGTCGGTGAGGACGAGCGAGAACGCGTGCGGGCCGGTCTGCCGGGCGTGCACCCGCAGAGCAGTGGGACGCGTGGCGAACAGGGCCACGTCGTTCCAGGCGAACGGCAGCAGGACGTGGCCCGGCTCCGGCTCGGCGATGCCCAGGAAGTTGGTGGCCTGCAGAGCGGCGTCCAGCAGCACCGGGTGGATGCCGAAGTCCTCGGCGGCCCGGCCGGCGGGCAGGGACACCTCGGCGTGCACCTCGCCGTCGAGCCGCCAGACGGCCCGCAGCCCCTGGAACGCCGGTCCGTAGCCGAAGCCGCGGTCCGCCAGCCGCTCGTAGAAGCCGTCCAGGGCGACCGGCTCCGCGCCGGCCGGCGGCCACGCCTCGTAGTCGAACTCCGGTGCGGTCTCGGCCGCCAGGAAACCGGTGGCGTGCCTGGTCCAGGCACCGCCCTCGCCGTCCTCGGGCCGCGAGTACAGGGCGAACGGCCGCCGGCCGCCGGCGGCGTCGTCCTCCGGCGCGTCCACCCGCAGGTGCAGGTGCAGGGCGCCGCGCCCGGGGACGAGCAGCGGGGCCTCGATCACCAGCTCCTCGACGGTGGGCGTGCCCGCCTCGTCGCCGGCCCGCGAGGCCAGCTCCAGCAGCGCGGCCCCCGGGGCGAGGACGGTACCGGCGACGGCGTGGTCCGCGAGCCACGGGTGGTCCTTCGGGTCGAGCCGCCCGGTGAGGAGCGCCCCGCCCTCGGGCAGCTGCACCGCCGCGCCCAGCAGCGGGTGCCCGACGGGCGCCAGCCCGGCGGCGCCCACGTCGGTGGCGGGGCGGGTCTCCAGCCAGTAGCGCTGGTGCTGGAAGGGGTAGGTGGGCAGCTCGGAGGCGGGAAGGAGGGCGGCGTCCGGGAAGGCCGTGGACCAGTCCACGGGCAGGCCGTGCACGTGGAGTTCGGCGGCGGCGAGCAGGACGCGGTCCCAGCCGCCGTCCTCGCGGCGCAGCGTGCCGGTGACGACGGTCGGCGCCTGGACAGCCTCCTCCAGGGCCTCGACGACGGCGTGCGCGAGCACGGGGTGGGCGCTGACCTCGACGAACGCCCGGAAACCGTCACCGGCCAAGGTCTCGACGGCCTCGGCGAAGCGGACGGTCTGCCGCAGGTTGCGGTACCAGTACCCCGCGTCCAGCTCCGGGCCCTCCAGCCAGCGGCCCTCGACCGTCGACAGGAACGGGACGACGGCCGGCTGAGGCTTCACCGAACCCAGCAGCTCGGCGAGTTCGGCCTCGATCGACTCCACGTGCGAGGTGTGCGAGGCGTAGTCGACGGCGATCCGCCGCACGCGCACGCCCTGCTCCTCGTACCCGGTCACCAGGGTGTCGAGCGCGGCCGGGTCACCGGCCACGACCACCGAGGAGGGGCTGTTGACCGCGGCGACCTCGACACCGTCCGGCAGCGTGCCGGTCACCTCGGCGAGAGGCAGCCCGATCGACACCATGCCGCCGCGTCCGGCCAGACCACGGGCGATGGCCTGCGACCGCAACGCCACCACCGCCGCCGCGTCCTCCAGCGAGAGGATGCCAGCGACGTGCGCCGCCGCGATCTCCCCCTGCGAGTGACCCACCACCGCGTCCGGCACCACACCCAGCGACGCCCAGAGGCGCGCCAGGCCGACGTTCACCGCGAACGACACCGGCTGCACCACATCCACCCGCTCCAACGAAGCGGCACCCGGCACCTCGTTCACCACATCCAGCAACGACCAGTCGACATAAACCCTCAGAGCCTTGTCGACCTCACCGAGCGCCTCCGCGAACACCGCCGACTCCGCGAGCAGCCGACGCCCCATCCCCACCCACTGGGAACCCTGCCCCGGGAAGACGAACACCGACCGACCACTCACCTCCGCCCGACCCGAGACGACACCCGCCGCCTCCTCCCCCCGTGCCACCGCGTCCAGCGCCGCCACCGTGTCCGCGCGGTCGGCGGCCACCACCACGGCGCGCTGCTCCAGCGCGGCCCGCGCGGTGACGAGGGTGCGGGCGGTACGGGCCAGGCCGGTGTCCGGCTGCTCGGCCAGGAGCCGGCCCCAGGCGCCGGCCTGGGCCCGCAGGGCGTCCTCGGAGGCGGCCGACAGTACCAACGGCAGTGCGGCACCGGTCGGTTCGGCGTCCGGCTGCGGGGCGTCCCCGACCGGGGCCTGCTCCAGGATCACGTGGGCGTTGGTGCCGCTGACGCCGAAGGAGGAGACGGCGGCCCGGCGCGGGCGGTCGACCTCCGGCCAGTCACGGCGTTCGGTGAGGAGCGCGACCGCGCCCGAGTCCCAGTCGACCTTCGAGGTGGGTGTGTCGATGTGCAGACTCTTCGGCAGCACGCCGTGCCGCAGCGCCTCCACCATCTTGATGACACCGGCCGCACCGGCCGCCGCCTGGGTGTGGCCGATGTTGGACTTCAACGACCCGAGCCAGAGCGGCTGTTCGGCCGGACGGCCCTGCCCGTAGGTGGCCAGCACCGCCTGCGCCTCGATCGGGTCGCCCAGCGAGGTCCCCGTCCCGTGGCCCTCGACGGCGTCGACGTCCGCCGCCGTCAGCCGGGCGTTGGCGAGGGCCGCCCGGATCACCCGCTCCTGCGAGGGGCCGTTCGGGGCAGTGAGGCCGTTGGACGCGCCGTCCTGGTTGACGGCCGAACCCCGGACCACGGCCAGCACCTCGTGCCCCAACCGCCGGGCGTCCGACAGCCGCTCCAGCAGGAGGACGGCGACACCCTCGGCGAGCCCGGTCCCGTCGGCGCCGTCCGCGTACGCCTTGCAGCGGCTGTCGCGCGCCAGGCCGCGCTGGGTGGCGAAGTCGACGAACACCTCCGGCGTGGCCATCACGGCGACCCCGCCGGCCAGGGCCAGCGTGCACTCGCCGTCGCGCAGCGCCTGCGCGGCCAGGTGGACGGCGACCAGCGAGGAGGAGCAGGCGGTGTCCACCGTCACCGACGGGCCTTCGAGGCCGAGGGTGTAGGAGACCCGGCCGGAGGCGACGGAGCCCGAGTTGCCGATCCCGAAGTACCCCTCCAGGCCCTCCGGGAGGTTGAGCACGTGGTGCGCGTAGTCGTGGTACATCAGCCCCGCGTAGACGCCGACCGGCTGCCCCTTGAGCGAGGCCGGGTCGATGCCGGCCCGCTCCAGGGCCTCCCAGGAGGCCTCCAGCAGCAGCCGCTGCTGCGGGTCCGTCGCCAGCGCCTCGCGCGGGGAGATCCCGAAGAGCGCGGCGTCGAAGCCGCCCGGGTCGGCGAGGAAGCCGCCCTCCTCGGCGTAGGTCTTCCCGGCGGCGTCCGGGTCGGGGTCGTACAGGCCGTCCACGTCCCACCCCCGGTCGCGGGGGAACGGGGCCATGGCGTCGGTGCCGTCGTGGACCAGGCGCCACAGGTCGGCCGGGGAGGCGACGCCGCCGGGCAGCCGGCAGGCCATCCCGACGATGGCGATCGGCTCGGTGCGCCGGGCCTCGACGTCGCGCAGGCGGCGCCTGGTCTGCTGGAGGTCGGCCGTGACGCGCTTGAGGTAGTCGCGCAGCTTGTCGTCGTTCGACATGGGGTTCTTCCTCGTATCCGTCATCAGGAAAGGCCGAGTTCGTTGTCGATCAGGTCGAAGAGCTCGTCGTCCGAGGCGGCGCCCAGGTCGACGCCCTCGGCCTCGGGCTCCTCGCCCGACTCCGCCCAGCGGGCGGTGAGGGCCTCCAGCCGGGCGGCCACCTGGGCGCGCAGCCCGTCGGGCGCCCCGGCCGTCCCGGTCGTGGCCGCCAACGCCTGCTCCAGCCGGTCGAGTTCGAGCAGGACGGGCGGCACGGCCACCGAGCCCGCCAGGCCCAGCCGGTCCCGCAGGTGCTCGGCGACGGCGGCCGGGGTCGGGTGGTCGAAGACCAGGGTCGCCGGGAGCCGGACACCGGTGGCCTCGGTGAGGCTGGTGCGGATCCGCAGCGAGGTCAGCGAGTCGAAGCCGACGTCCTTGAACGCCTGAGCGGGCTTCACCGTCTCGTCGATGCTCTGGCCGAGCACCTTGGCCGCGCTGGCCCGGACCAGGTCCAGGAGCAGCCGGAGCTGTTCGGCCTCGCCCACCGCGGAGAGCCTGCGGAACAGGACCTCACGGCCGTCGCCGGCCGGTGCCCCGGCGGTGGCGGCGGTGCGGCGGGGGGTGCGGACCAGGCCGCGCAGCAGCGGGTTCAACTCGCCGCCCGCCGCCTGCCCGCGCAGCGCCTCACGGTCCAGCCGGGTCGGGACCAGCAGCGCCTCCGGAGAACGCAGCGCGGCGTCGAACAGCGCCAGCGCCTCCTCCGTCGCCATGGCCGCCAGGCCGCCCCGGGCCAGCCGGGCGCGATCGGCCTCGTCCAGGTGCCCGGTCAGGCCGCTGGCCTGCGCCCACAGGCCCCAGGCCAGCGACACCGCCGGCAGACCGCGCTCACGGCGCCACCCGGCCAGGCCGTCCAGGAAGCCGTTCGCCGACCCGTACAGGCTCTGCCCGGCACTGCCGAACACGCCCGCGCCGGAGGAGAAGAGAACGAAGGCCGCCAGACCCAGGCCCGCGGTCGCCTCGTGCAGGTGCCAGGCCGCGTCCGCCTTCGGGGCGAACACCTCCCCCAGCTCCTCCGCCGACCGCGTCTCGAAGACGCCGTCGGCCAGCGTGCCGGCGGTGTGCACCACCGCCGTCAGCGGACGCTCCACCGGGACCCGACGCACCAGGTCGTCGACCACCGAACGGTCCGACACATCGGCGGCCACCACCTCCACCTCGGCACCGAGCGCCTCGAGTCCGGCCACCAACTCCGCCGCACCCGGCGCCGCCACGCCGCGACGGCTCACCAACAGCAGCCGCCGCACCCCGTGCGACTCCACCAGATGCCGGGCCACCAACCCGCCCAACGTCCCCGTACCACCGGTCACCAGCACCGTCCCCGCCGGATCCAGGACCGGGCCGGTGCCGGTGGGCGCCTCGGCACGCGCCAGGCGCGGCACCACCGCGGTCCCGTCGCGCCAGGCGACATGGGGTTCGCCGGACGCGAGCGCGTCGGCCACGAGTGAGGCGGGCACCGCCGAGCCGTCGGTGTCCACCAGGACGATCCGGCCCGGGTGTTCGAGCTGCGCGGTGCGGACCAGGCCCCGGACGGCGGCCGCCGCCGGGTCCCCGGCGCCGTGCGCGGTCAGGACCGCGAGCGGGCCGGCGGAGTCACCGGCCAGGTGCTCCTGGATCCCGCCGAGCGCGGCGCCGACGAGCGCCCGGGCCGCCCGCGGCACCGACAGCCCCTCGGGGACGCGGGTCAGGTCGAGCACATCGTCCCCGGACGGGCGGTCCGCCGCCCGCGGCAGGTCGGCGGGCGCCCAGTCGACGCGGTACAGGTGCTCGGCGGCGGTGTCCCGGGCGGCGGACAGCCGCTCGGGCGCCACCGGCCGCAGGACCAGCGCCCCGACGGCACCGACGGGCCGGCCGACCGGGTCGGTCAGCGCGAAGGAGACGCTGTCCGGGCCCTCCCGGCGGGAGTGCACCCGCAGCGCGGTGGCCCCGGACGCGTACAGGGCCACGTCGTTCCAGGCGAACGGCAGCAGCACCTCCCCCGGTCCGGCCACCGGCGCCGCCCCCAGGTTGGCGGACTGCAGGGCCGCGTCCAGCAGGGCCGGGTGCAGTCCGAACCGCCCGGCGGAGTCCGTCAGTTCCTCCGGCAGCGCGACCTCGGCGAACACCTCCTCGCCCGACCGCCAGGCGGCCCGCAGGCCCCGGAACGCGTCGCCGTACTCGTAGCCCGCCTCGGCCAGCCGCTCGTAGAAGCCGTCCAGGGCGACCGGCTCCGCGCCGGCCGGCGGCCACGCCTCGTAGCCGAACTCCGGTGCGGTCTCGGCCGCCAGGAAGCCGGTGGCGTGCCGGGTCCACCCGCCGCCCTCCGCGTCCTCGGGCCGCGAGTGCACGTGGACGGCCCGGCGGTCGTCGTCGGCGGTGGCCGGGTCGACCGTGACACGGACCTGGAGGCCACCGCGCTCGGGCAGGATCCCGGGCGCCTCGACGACCAGCTCGTCGAGTCGGCCGAGACCGGTCCGCTCCCCCGCCCGCAGGGCGAGTTCGAGGAAGGCCGCGCCGGGCAGCAGGACCGTCCCGGAAACGGCGTGGCCGGCCAGCCACGGGTGCGATCGGATCGACAGCCGCCCAGTGAACACCTCACCCCCGTCGGGCAGTTCGACCAGGGTGCCGAGCAGCGGGTGCTCGGCGGCGGCGACCCCGAACGCGGTCACGTCACCCGTGGCGGCCACGGGCTCCAGCCAGAAGCGCTGGTGCTGGAAGGCGTAGGTGGGCAGTTCGGAGGGACGGACGGTGCCGGCTCCGGCGTGGGCCGTGGACCAGTCCACGGGCAGGCCGCGGACGTGGAGTTCGGCGGCGGCGAGCAGGACGCGGTCCCAGCCGCCGTCCTCGCGGCGCAGGGTCCCGGTGACGACGGTCGGCGCCTGGACGGCCTCCTCCAGGGCCTCGACGATGCCGTGGGCGAGCACGGGGTGCGCGCTGACCTCGACGAAGGCCCGGAAGCCCTCGCCGGCCAGGGTCTCGACGGCGTCGGCGAAGCGGACGGTCTGCCGCAGGTTGCGGTACCAGTACCCGGCGTCCAGCTCCGGGCCCTCCAGCCAGCGGCCCTCGACGGTGGAGAGGAAGGGGATCGCGGCGGGCTGGGGCTTCACGGAGCCCAGCAGCTCGGCGAGTTCAGCCTCGATCGACTCCACGTGCGAGGTGTGCGAGGCGTAGTCGACGGCGATCCGCCGCACGCGCACGCCCTGCTCCTCGTACGCGACGACGAGCGTGTCCAGGCCCGCCGGGTCACCGGCGACGACCACCGAGGAGGGGCCATTGACGGCCGCGACCTCGACCCCGGCGGGGAGCCGGTCGGCCACCTCGGCGAGCGGCAGCCCGACCGACACCATGCCGCCGCGTCCGGCCAGGCCCCGCGCGATGGCCTGCGACCGCAACGCCACCACCGCCGCCGCGTCCTCCAGGGAGAGGATGCCGGCGACGTGCGCCGCCGCGATCTCCCCCTGGGAGTGACCGACCACCGCGTCCGGCACCACACCCAGCGACGCCCAGAGGCGCGCCAGGCCGACGTTCACCGCGAACGACACCGGCTGCACCACGTCCACCCGCTCCAACGAAGCGGCACCCGGCACCTCGTTCACCACATCGAGCAACGACCAGTCGACATAGGGCTTCAAGGCCCTGTCGACCTCACCGAGCGCCTCCGCGAAGACCACGGACTCGGCGAGCAGCCGACGCCCCATCCCGGCCCACTGGGAACCCTGCCCCGGGAAGACGAACACCGACCGACCGCTCACCTCCGCCCGACCGGACACCAGCCCGGCCGCGGCCTCCCCCTCGGCCAGGGCCTTCAGGGCGGCGACGAGCGCGGCCCGGTCGGCGCCGACGGCCACGGCACGCTCGGTGAACCGGGTGCGCGCGGTGACGAGTGCCCGGGCGGTGGCGGCGAGGTCCGGCGCCGGCTGCCCCTCCGCGAAGGCCGCCAGCCGCGCGGCCTGCTGACGCAGCGCCGCCTCCGAGGCGGCCGAGACCACCCAGGGAACCACGTTCTCCCCGGCACCGACGGGCGTTGCGGCTCCGTCGATGGGCTCGGCGCCGCCGGCCGGCTCCGCCTGCTCCAGGATCACGTGCGCGTTCGTCCCGCTCACACCGAACGCCGAGACGCCGGCCCGGCGCGGGCGGTCGGCCTCCGGCCAGGCCCGCTGCTCGGTGAGCAGGGCGATGCCGCCCGAGGACCAGTCGATGTGCGAGGAGGGCGCGTCGATGTGGAGGGTCTGCGGCAGCACGCCGTGGCGCAGCGCCTCGACCATCTTGATCACGCCCGCCGCACCGGCGGCGGCCTGGGTGTGGCCGATGTTGGACTTCACCGACCCGAGCCAGAGCGGCTGTTCGGCCGGACGGTCCTTGCCGTAGGTGGCGAGCAGGGCGTGTGCCTCGATCGGGTCGCCGAGCGGGGTGCCGGTGCCGTGCGCCTCGACGGCGTCGACGTCGGCGGCCGTCAGGCGGGCGTTGGCGAGCGCGGCCCGGATGACCCGCTCCTGCGAGGGACCGTTCGGGGCGGTCAGACCGTTGGACGCACCGTCCTGGTTGACGGCCGAACCCCGGACCACGGCCAGCACCTCGTGCCCCAACCGCCGGGCGTCGGAGAGCCGTTCGAGCAACAGCAGGCCCACGCCCTCGGACATCCCGAACCCGTCGGCGGCGTCGGCGAAGGCCTTGCTCCGGCCGTCGGCGGCGAGGCCGCGCTGCCGGGAGAAGCCGACCAGGCCTTCGAGCGTGGACATCACCGAGGCGCCGCCGGCCAGGGCCAGCGTGCACTCCCCGGCGCGGAGCGCCTGGGCGGCGAGGTGCAGGGCGACCAGCGAGGAGGAGCAGGCGGTGTCGACGGTGATCGCGGGCCCTTCGAGGCCGAGGGCGTAGGAGAGGCGGCCGGAGAGCACGCTGCCCGCGTTGCCGGTGACCAGGTAGCCCTCGTCGGCGGCGCCGCCGGTGCCCTGGGTGCCGTAGTCCTGGCCGTGGGTGCCGATGAAGACGCCGGTCGGGGTGGCGCGCAGGGCGGTGGGGTCGAGTCCGGCGCGCTCCAGGGTCTCCCAGGCGACTTCGAGCAGCAGGCGCTGCTGCGGGTCCATCGCCAGGGCCTCGCGCGGGTTGATGCCGAAGAAGGCGGCGTCGAAGTCGGCGATGCCGGGCAGGAATCCGCCGCCGCGCACGTAGGTGCGGCCGGGGGCGTCGGGGTCGGGGTCGTAGCTGCCGTCGAGGTCCCAGCCCCGGTCGGCGGGCAGGCCGGTGACGGCGTCGCCGCCGGCGGCGACGAAGCGCCAGAGGTCCTCGCCGGAGTCGAGGCCGCCGGGGAAGCGGCAGCCGACGGCGACGATCGCGATCGGGTCGTCCTCGGTCCCGGCGGCCTGTGCCGCG
The DNA here is from genome assembly GCF_042883725.1 of Kitasatospora sp. NPDC058184. Classification (NCBI taxonomy): domain Bacteria; kingdom Bacillati; phylum Actinomycetota; class Actinomycetes; order Kitasatosporales; family Streptomycetaceae; genus Kitasatospora; species Kitasatospora sp. NPDC058184. Next base: position 305,186 of record NZ_JBHVVE010000008.1, on the reverse strand, counting down.
GGGGCGGCGGGGGCGGCGGGGGCCGGTTCCTCGCCGACGAGTTCGGTCGCGAGGTGGGCGGCGAGGGCCTTGGGCGTCGGGTAGTTGAACACCAGGGTGGCGGGCAGGCGCAGGCCGGTGGCGGTGCCGAGGGCGTTGCGGAGTTCGACGGCGGTGAGCGAGTCGATGCCGAGCTCCTTGAACGCCTTGTCGATGTCCAGTGCCGCGGCCGAGCCGTGGCCGAGGACGGCGGCGGCGGTGTCGCGGACGAGGGCGGTCAGCAGCTCGTCGCGGTCGGCGGCGGAGAGTCCGGCGAGCCGCCGGGCGAGGGTGCCGGCGCCGTCCGCGGCGGTGCGGGCGGCGGCCCGGCGCAGGGCGCGGGGTGCGCGGGCGGCGGGTGCCAGGTCGCGCAGCAGCGGCGGGAGGTCCTCGGTGCGGACGCCGGTGACGTCGAGCCTGATCGGCACCACGGCCGCGGGCTCGCCGGTGAGTGCGGCGTCCAGGAGGGCGAGGCCCTGGTCGGCGGAGAGGGGGCGGGTGCCGACCCGGGCCATCCGGGCGAGGTCGGTGTCGCTGAGCCGGCCGCCCATGCCGGCGGCCTCGGCCCACAGGCCCCAGGCGAGCGACACGGCGGGCAGTCCGAGCGAGCGCCGGTGGGCGGCCAGGCCGTCGAGGAAGGCGTTGCCGGCCGCGTAGTTGCCCTGGCCGGAGCCGCCGAGGACGCCGGAGGCGGAGGAGTAGAGCGCGAAAGCGGCCAGGTCGAGGCCGGCGGTGAGCTCGTGCAGGTGCCAGGCGGCGTCGACCTTCGGGCGCAGCACGCTGTGCCACTTGGCGGCGTCCAGCGCTTCGATGACGCCGTCGTCGACGATCCCGGCGACGTGGACGACGCCGGTCAGCCGGTCGGCGAGGGTGTCGACGACGGCGGCCAGCGCGGTGCGGTCGGCGGTGTCGACGGCCTCGGCGCGGACCAGGGTGCCGTGCGCGGCGAGTTCTTCGAGCAGGTCGGCGGGCACGGCGGAGCGGGAGAGGAGCACGAGTTCCGCGACGCGGTGGACCGCCGCGAGGTGACGGGCCACCAGGCGGCCCAGGCCGCCGTTGGCGCCGGTGACCAGGACGGTGCCGCCGGCCAGCGGGGACGGCGCGTCCTGCGCGGGGGCGGGCCGGGCGGCCGGGCGGCGCAGGCGGGCGACCAGCCGTCGCCCGTCGCGCAGCGCCAGCTGCGGTTCGTCGTCCGGTGCGGCGGCCACCGCCCGGGCGGCGTCGGCCGGGTCGTCGGCCTCGACGAGAACGAAGCGGCCGGGGTTCTCCGACTGGGCGGTGCGCACCAGGCCCCGGACGGGTTCCTGGACGAGTTCGCCGCGCCGGGTGACGACGACGAGCCGGGAGTCGGCCGTCCGGTCGTCGGCCAGCCAGGCCTGGAGCGCCCGCAGGACGTCGTGGCCGACGGCGTGGGCGCGCTCGGGCACGGTGTCGGAGGGCGCGCCCACGCCGGCGGGGAGGACCACGAGGGGCGGCAGGGCGCCGTCCTCGGGCAGGTCCCTGTGGAGGGTCCAGTCCGCGGGCGTGTCGGCGGGCGCGTCGGCGGTCTCGGGTGCGGGGACCCAGTCGACCTCGAACAGGGCCGCGTCGTCCGCCGGACCGGCGGTGAGGCCGCGCGGGTCCACCGGCCGCACGGTGAGGGCTTCGACGTCCACGACGGGGGCGCCGGTGTCGTCGGCGGCCCGGATGGTGAGGGTGTCGGGGCCGACGGGGGTGACGACCACGCGCAGCGCCTCGGCGCCGGTGGCGTGCAGGCGCACGCCGGCCCAGGAGAAGGCGAGCCTGGGCACGTCGGCGCCCGGGAGGAGGCAGGCCTCGCCGAGCGGGTGGAGGGCGGCGTCCAGCAGGGCGGGGTGCAGGCCGTAGGCGGCGGCGTCGGTGGTGGTGTCGGGGAGGCGGAGCTGGGCGTAGAGGCGGCCGTCTGCGAGCCAGGCGGCCTCGACGGCGTGGAACGCGGGGCCGTAGGCGACGGTGAGCCGGTCGTAGAGGCCGTCGGTGTCGAGCGGGCGGGCTCCGGCGGGCGGCCAGACCGTCAGGTCGTCGGCAGTGGCGGGCTCCGGGCCCTCGGGGGCGAGCGTTCCGGTGGCGTTGGCGTGCCACGGCAGGCCGGGGCCGGTGCGGGTGAGCAGCCGGACGGCGCGGCGGCCGTCCTCGGCCTCGCCGACGTGGACCTGGAGGTCGAGGCCGCCGCCGTCCGGGACGACGAGCGGGGCGGAGACGGTCAGTTCCTCGACCGTGGGCGCGCCGAGCCGGTGGCCGACGTGGGCGAGGGCGTCGAGCAGCGCGGTGCCGGGCAGCAGCGTCGCGCCGCCGACCCGGTGGTCGGCCAGCCAGGGCAGGGTGCGTTCGGTGATCCGGCCGGTGAAGACGGCGCCTTCCTCGGTGCCGAGCAGCAGTTCGGTCTCCAGCAGCGGGTGGCCGGCCTTGTCCAGGCCGACGGCGGCGAGGTCGCCGGCGGAGCGGCCCGGCCGGAGCCAGTAGCGCTGGTGCTGGAAGGGGTAGGTGGGCAGTTCGGACGGGCGGACGGTGTCGGCCCCGGCGTGGGCCGTGGACCAGTCCACGGGCAGGCCGCGGACATGGAGTTCGGCGGCGGCGAGCAGGACGCGGTCCCAGCCGCCGTCCTCGCGGCGCAGGGTCCCGGTGACGACGGTCGGCGCCTGGACGGCCTCCTCCAGGGCCTCGACGACGGCGTGGGCGAGCACGGGGTGCGCACTGACCTCGACGAACGCCCGGAAACCGTCACCGGCCAGGGTCTCGACGGCCTCGGCGAAGCGGACGGTCTGCCGCAGGTTGCGGTACCAGTACCCGGCGTCCAACTCCGGGCCCTCCAACCAGCGGCCCTCGACCGTCGACAGGAACGGGACGACGGCCGGCTGCGGCTTCACCGAACCCAGCAGCTCGGCGAGTTCGGCCTCGATGGACTCGACGTGGGCGGTGTGGGAGGCGTAGTCGACGGGGATCCGGCGCACCCGGGCACCGCGCTCCTCGAAGGCGGCCACCACGGTGTCGAGGCCGGCCGGGTCACCGGCGACGACGACCGAGGAGGGGCCGTTGACGGCCGCGACCTCGACCCCGGCCGGGAGCCGGTCGGCCACCTCGGCGAGCGGCAGCCCGATCGACACCATGCCGCCGCGTCCGGCCAGACCGCGGGCGATGGCCTGCGACCGCAACGCCACCACAGCGGCGGCGTCGTCCAGCGAGAGGATCCCGGCGACATGCGCCGCCGCGATCTCGCCCTGGGAGTGGCCGACCACCGCGTCAGGGACGACGCCCAGCGACGCCCAAAGGCGCGCCAGCGCGACGTTCACCGCGAAGGACACCGGCTGTACCACGTCCACCCGCTCCAGCGAAGCGGCACCCGGCACCTGGTTCACCACATCGAGCAACGACCAGTCGACATAGGGCTTCAGCGCCTCCGCGGCCTCCTCCAGAGCCCGCGCGAACACCGCGGACTCGGCGAGCAGCCGACGCCCCATCCCGGCCCACTGGGAACCCTGGCCCGGGAAGACGAACACCGACCGACCGCTCACCTCCGCCCGCCCGGACACCAGCCCGGCCGTGGCCTCCCCCTCGGCCAGGGCCCGCAGCCCGCTCAGCGCCCGCGCCCGGTCGGCGGCGACCACGACGGCCCGCCGTTCCAGCGCGGCCCGGGAGCCGGCGAGCGCGCGGGCGACGGCCGGCGCCTCGGCGAGGGGCCTGGCCTCGGTGAACCCGGCGATCCGTTCGGCCTGTTCGCGCAGGGCCTCGGGGGAACGGGCGGAGAGCAGCCAGGGCACCGGGGTGCCGGAGCCGGCGTCGGGTTCGCCGTCGAGTCCGGCGGGCACCGCCCGGTGCGCCGGCTCCTGGGCGGGGGCCTGCTCCAGAACGACGTGGGCGTTGGTGCCGCTGACGCCGAACGAGGAGACGGCGGCCCGGCGCGGCCGGTCGACCTCGGGCCAGGCCCGTTCCTCGGTGAGCAGGGCGACCGCGCCGGACTCCCAGTCCACCTTGGTGCTGGGCTCGTCGATGTGCAGGCTCTTCGGCAGCACGCCGTGGCGCAGCGCCTCGACCATCTTGATCACGCCGGCGACGCCGGCGGCGGCCTGGGCGTGGCCGATGTTGGACTTCAACGACCCCAGCCAGAGCGGCTGTTCGGCCGGACGGCCCTGCCCGTACGTGGCCAGCACCGCCTGCGCCTCGATCGGGTCGCCCAGCGAGGTCCCCGTCCCGTGGCCCTCGACGGCGTCGACGTCCGCGGGTGTCAGCCCGGCGTTGGCGAGGGCGGCGAGGATCACCCGCTCCTGCGAGGGGCCGTTCGGGGCGGTCAGACCGTTGGACGCGCCGTCCTGGTTGACGGCCGAACCCCGGACGACCGCCAGCACCTCGTGCCCCAGCCGCCGGGCGTCCGACAGCCGCTCCAGCAGCACCAGGCCCACGCCCTCGGCCCAGGCGGTGCCGTCGGCGCCGTCCGCGTAGGCCCGGGCCCGGCCGTCGGCGGAGAGCGCGCGCTGGCGGGAGAACTCGACGAAGGAGGTGGGCCGGGCCATGATCGCGGCGCCACCGGCCAGGGCGAGCGTGCACTCGCCGTCGCGCAGCGCCTGCGCGGCCAGGTGCAGGGCCACCAGGGAGGAGGAGCAGGCGGTGTCCACCGTCACCGACGGGCCTTCGAGACCGAGGGTGTAGGAGATGCGGCCGGAGGCGACCGAGCCGGCGTTGCCGGTGCCCAGGTAGCCCTCCAGGCCGTCCGGGACCTCGGCGAGGTCGGTGGCGTAGTCGTGGTACATCAGGCCCGCGTAGACGCCGACCGGCTGCCCCTTGAGCGAGGTCGGGTCGATGCCCGCGCGCTCCAGCAGTTCCCAGGAGGTCTCCAGCAGCAGCCGCTGCTGCGGGTCCGTCGCCAGCGCCTCGCGCGGGGAGATCCCGAAGAAGGCGGCGTCGAACTCGCCCGCGTCGTGCAGGAATCCGCCGTGGCGGGCGTAGGAGGTGCCGGGGACGGCCGGGTCCGGGTCGTAGAGGGCGTCGAGGTCCCAGCCGCGGTCGGCGGGGAAGGGGGTGATCGCGTCGGTGCCCTCGGCGACCAGCCGCCACAGGTCGGCCGGGGAGGCGACGCCGCCGGGCAGCCGGCAGGCGGCGCCGACGATGACGACGGGGTCCTCGGCGGGCGGCACGGTGCGCGGTACGGGCGCGGGCCGGGCGGCGGTGGCCGGACGGCCGGTCAGCGCGTTCACCAGGAAGGCCGCGACGGCGGTCGGGTTGGGGTGGTCGAAGGCGAGGGTGGCGGGCAGCCGCAGGCCGGTGGCGGCGGTGAGGCGGCCGCGCAGTTCGACGGCGGTGGCGGAGGTGAAGCCGAGGTCCTTGAACGGGCCGTCCGGGCGGATCGGGTCGGGGCCGTCGCCGGCCAGCCCGGCGGTCTCCGCGAGGACGAGGTCGAGCAGCTCGCGCTGCCGGTCGGCGGCCGGGCGGCCGGCCAGCCGGCGGCGCAGCGCGGCGGCGGTCGCGGTGTCCGGGGCGCTCGGGCCGGCCGGGGTGTCGATGAGGTCGCGCAGCAGGGCCGGGACGTCCTGCGGGGCGAGGGCGTCCAGCCCTTCGGGGTCGAGCCGGAGCAGCAGCAGGGAGGTGTGGTCGGCCAGGTGGGCGGCGTCGAAGGCGGCGGCGCTCTCCTGGGCGGTGAGCCGGCCGAGGCCGGGCGGCACGGGGCGTCCGTCCCCGTCGGCGGGGCCGGTGATGAGGGCGAGGCCGGGCAGGCCGTGGCGGCTGCGGTGGTGGGCGAGGGCGTCCAGGAACGCCGCGGCGGCGGCCTCCCCGGGGGCGCCGGGGGTGCCGAGCGGTCCGACGGTGGGGGTGTGCACGACGAAGGCGGACAGCTCGGTGCCGGCGGTCAGTTCGTGCAGGTTGACGGCGGCGGCGAGGGCGGCGCCGAGGCCGGGGAAGGCCGCGCCGGGGGTGTGGACGACGGCGTTGAAGCGCGTGCCCGGGCCGGCCAGCCAGTCGGCGAGGGCGTCGCGGTCGGCGAGGTCGAGGGCGCTGAGGGTGGTCTCGGCGCCGGCGGCGGTGAGCCGCCCGGCGAGTTCGGCGGCGGCCCGGTCGGCGGGGCCGTGGGGGCTGGTGAGCAGGATCCGGCGCACGCCGCGTCCGGCCACCAGGTGGTGGGCGACGGCGGCGGCGGCCGGCCCGTCGGCGCCGGTGACCAGGACGGTGCGGCACGGGTCGAAGCGGGCGCCGGGCTCGCCGTGGGCGAGCGCGGCGGACACCCGGGCGGCGCGCGGGCGCAGCGCCACGCCGGAGCGGACGACGAGTTCGGGTTCGCCGGAGGCGACGGCGGTGGCCAGGGCGTCGGCGGCGTTCTCCTCCGCGTCGAGGTCGACCAGCAGGAACCGGCCGGGGTTCGCCACCCGGGCGGCGCGGACCACGCCGCGCAGCGCGGCCTGGACGAGGTCGGTGGCGCCGCCCGGTCCGGCGGCGCCCCGGGTGACGACGACCAGCGCGGTGTCGGCGAGCCGTTCCTCGGCGAGCCAGGCGGTGAGCTGCCCGTCGAGGGCGCGCACGGCCTCCTCGACGTCGGCGGCGAGCGGCCCGGGGGTGCGCAGGCCGGCGCCGACGCCGAGCACGGCGGCATCGGGCAGCGGGCCGGCCGCGGCCAGCGCGGCCGGGTCGGGGTGGGCGGCGGCGCCGAGGGCGTCGGCGAGGCCGAAGGCGTCCGCGCCGAGCACCGCCCAGGTGCCGGCGGCGGAGCGGGCGCCGGGGACGGAGGAGAGCGGCAGCCAGTCGACGCGGAACAGGTGCTCGTAGTGGCTGCCGCCGGCGGCCCGCAGCCGGGCGGGCGCGTCGAGCAGCACGTGCCGGGTGATCTTGCCGGAGGCGGTGCGCGGGATGCGCTCCGTCTCGTACAGCTCCTCGGGGACCTTGAAGTAGGAGAGCCGTTCCCGGCAGGCGGCCAGCAGGGCCTCCGGGTCGAGGCCGCCGGGGCCGGGCACCAGGAAGGCCACCGGCACCTCGCCGAGCACCTCGTGGGGCTTGCCGACGACGGCGACGTCCGCGACGCCGGGCACGCCGCGCAGCACCTCCTCGACCTCGGCCGGGTGGATGTTCTCGCCGCCGCGGATGATGAGTTCCTTGATCCGGCCGGTGATGGTGAAGTAGCCGGAGCCGTCGCGCCGGGCGAGGTCGCCGGTGTGGTACCAACCGCCGCGCAGCGCCTGCTCGGTGGCCTCGGGCTGGTTGTGGTAGCCGAGCATCACGCTCGGGCCGCGCACCCAGACCTCGCCCTCCTCGCCGTCGGCGGCGTCCAGGCCGGTCTCCACGTCGACCAGGCGCACGCCCAGACCGGGGACGGGCAGGCCGCAGGAGCCCTCGACGCGGGCGCCGGTGGGCCAGTTGACGGTGATCGAGCCGCAGGTCTCGGTGGAGCCGTAGGCGTCGATGAGCGGCGCGCCGAACGCCTCCTCGAAGGAGCGCCGCAGCGCGGCGGTGGTCATGGCGCCGCCGACCAGGCACATCCGCAGGGCCGGCGCGGTGAAGCCGTCCTCCCGGGCGGCGCGCACCAGCTGCTGGTACATGGTGGGCACGCCGGCCAGGAAGGTCGCGGACTCCTCGCGGACGGCCTCCAGGACGTCCCGCGCGGCGAAGCCGTCGAGGATGCGGGCGGTGGCGCCGACCGCGGTGACGCTCAGCACGCAGGCGATGTGGGAGAGGCTGTGGAACAGCGGCAGCGGCCAGACCACCCGGTCCTCGGCGCTCAGGCCGGGCACCGGCACGTAGCAGGCGGCGACCGACCAGAGGCAGTTGCGCTGGGTGGACAGCACGCCCTTGGGCCGGCCGGTGGTGCCGGAGGTGTAGAGCATCCAGGCGGGGTCGTCGAGGCCGAGGTCGTCGCGTGCGGGGGTGGCGGGGTCGGTACCGGCCAGGGTCTCGAAGGAGAGGGTGCCGGCCGGGACGGGGCCCTCGCCGGTGACGATCACCCGCAGGTCGGCCCGGCCGCGGGCGAGGGCGTCCAGGCCGGCGGCGCGGGCGGCGTCGGTGATGACGACGCGGGCGCCGCTGTCGTCCAGCAGGTGGGTGAGTTCGGCCTCGGTGGCGTGCGGGTTGAGCGGGACGCCGATGGCGCCGGCGCGCAGGATGCCGAAGTAGGCCTCCACCACCTCGACGCTGTTGCCGAGCAGGATCGCGGCCCGGTCGCCGGGCTGGAGGCGCAGGTCGGCGAGGTGGCCGGCGATCCGGCCGGTTCGGGCGTGGAGCTCGCCGTAGGTCACGCCGCGGACGGCGTCGCGGAACGCGGTCTTGTCCGAGCTGTCGCGGGCGTGCTCGGCCAGCAGTTCGGGCAGCGGCCGGATCAGCTCGGTGCGCAACATGCCGTCACTTCCTTGGGTCGGTTCAGGGCTGGTTCGGGGTCGGTTCGGGGTCTGTTCCGGTCGGCCCGGTTCGGGCCTCGGGCGGGGGAATTCGATTTCCGCCCGGCACCGGGGGTGGGCGGCGGCGGAATGGGATGGCATTTCCGGGCCGGAATGTCGCGGTACGGGGCCGGCGCAATTGCCGGGCGGCCTTTCCGGGGCGGCCGTACGCGAATTCCCGCCGGTCACAGTCTCGTGCGGCGGGGGCTCCGGGCCGCCCCTATCCGACCCCCTATACGGGCCCTAATCACGGTGGACGGGGCAGGGGTAGCGGGCACGGCCGGCGGCTGAGCGGTGGGTGGGAACGGCGCCGCCCCGCCGGGCGTGGGCGCGGCGGGGCGGGGAGGGCGGACCGGCCCGGCCCGGCCGGTGGGGCGGCCGGGTGGGGCGGGCTCGCGGCCGGTCAGTGGGCCGGGACGGGTTCGGGCAGCAGGGCGAGCAGGTCGTCGGGCCGGCGCAGCACCGCGTCGGGCCGTTCGGCGAGCAGCGCCGCCTCGTCGCTCTCGCCCCACAGCACGGCGATCGCGCCGACCCCGGCACCCCGGGCGCTCGCCAGGTCGGTGACGGCGTCGCCGACCATGACGGTCCGTTCGGCCGGCACGTCGAGCAGTTCCAGGGCGCGCAGCACGATGTCGGGCGCGGGCTTGGCCCGGGGGACCTCGTCGGAGCCGAGCACGTGGTCGAAGTGGTGCAGCAGGCCGAGCTGGTCGAGCAGCGAGCGGGCCCGGGGGCCGCTCTTGCCGGTGGCCACGGCCAGCCGGATGCCGCGCCGGTTGAGGTCGACGAGCAGCTCCCGCACCCCGGCGTGCACGGTGACCTGGGGGGCGAGCCGGTAGCTCTCCCGGACGAAGGGCTCCTCCAGGGCGAGCGGCAGCCCCATGATCCGCATGATGTCCGGGAAGTAGCGGCCGAGGTGGCGGCAGTACTCCTCGAACGGCGGGTTGCCGTCGCCGACCACCTCCTCGTAGGCGGTGAGGAACGCCCGGCGCATCACGTCGAAGCTGTCGACGATGACGCCGTCGAGGTCGAAGACCACGGCGCGCAGCGGGGAGCGGGCGGCGAGCGCGTGGCCGTCGGGCCCGGTGGTCGGGGCGGTGGCTGCGAGCTGGTCGATCGGCATGGGATCTCCATGGGACGAGGGGCTGCCCGGACGGGTGACCGGGCCTGGCGCCCCGGGGCCGAGGGGATGGGCACGGCCTCCGGGGCCGGGGCACGGGGCTGCTCGGGTGGAGCCGCGGCTCGGCGGGGAACGGCGGGGACGGCGGGGACGGCGGTCGGACGCCGACGACGGTCAGACGGCGAGTGCCGCGGCCTCGTCGGCGAGCCGCGGCCGCGGGGCGCGGGCCGCCGCGTAGAGCCGCTCGATGACCGAGATGGTGTGGTGGGCTCGCTTCACGGCCGCGCCGCGCGAGGCCGGGTCGGCGAGCACGGCGGGCAGCTCGTCGAGCTGGCGCACGTACTCGGTGCCGACGTTCTCCCCGGGCAGCGGGACCTCGGTGGTGACGCCGTCGCGGGTCCGGGTGAGGCGCGGGACCCGGCGGTTCGGGCTGAAGCCGAAGGTGCACTCCAGGGTCGCGGAACCGGTGGCGCCCTCCACGGTGATCCGGGTGGTGTCGACGGACTCGTGGGAGGCCCAGCTCGCCCGCACCGCCACCGAGACGCCGGTGTCGGTGAGCAGGAAGCCGCGGGCGGTGTCCTCGACGTCGCCCGCGCCGTCCGGCCCCTCGGTGCCGCGCCAGCCGGCGCCGCGCCTGCCGTCGTTGACGAAGTCGGCGGAGAGCGAGCCGAGCACCGACGGGAACCGGACGTCGCCGCCGAGCACGGCCTGGGCCGTGTCCAGCAGGTGCCAGCCGAGGTCGACCAGGGCGCCGCCGCCGGAGAGCCGCCGGCTGGTGAACCACCCGCCGGCGTCGGGGACACCGCTGGCGCGGACCCAGGCGAGGTCGACGTGCCGGATCGGGCCGAGGTCCGCCGCCAGTTCGGTGAGGGCGGCGACGTCCGGCCGGTAGCGGGCGGCGCTGCCCGCCAGCAGGACGGTCCCGCCGGCGCGTTCGGCGGCGGCCAGCCGGTCCGCCTCGGCGGAGCTGAGGCAGACCGGCTTCTCCAGGAACACCGGGATGCCGCGGGCGAGCAGGCGTTCGGCCACGGGGGTGTGCAGGTGGTTGGGCACCGCGACGACCGCGAGGTCGACGTCGGGGCCGAGCAGGTCGGCGTCGGCGAGGAGCGCGGCGCCGGCCGGCACGTGCTCCGCGCCGCCGGGGCCGGGCTCGACGACGGCGGTGACCCGGTAGGCCGGGTGGGCTGTCAGGCGTGGCAGCCAGATGGTGCGGCCCGCCCAGCCGAGGCCGACGACGGCCACCCGTACCGGGGCGTCCGGCCCCCGTCCGGCGGTGCTCACCCGCGCGTTCACACCGCGGCCAGGGCGTCGGCGATGATCTGGGCGGTGTCCTCGATCGCCCGCTCGCTCGCGAGGAGGGTGCGGTGGTGCAGCCAGATGCCGTCGGCGGTGAGCGCCTCGCTGTTGGGGCAGGCCTCGGCCAGCGCGTCGACGGTGGTGTCGGGCGCGGCCGACTCCCAGAAGCCGTCCGAGCGGTAGATGGCGCGGAAGACCACGAAGGCGGGCAGGCCGCGCGCGATCAGGTCGTCGACCAGGGCGTTGCGCCGGTCCTCGCCGAGGCCGGGCACCCGGAACATCGCCATGTAGTGCGGGACGCGGTCGGCCCGCTCGTCGTGGCCCTGCGGCACCACGCCGGGGATCTCCGTCAGCAGGCTCTTGAGCAGCTTGGCGCGCTCCTCTCGGACGCTGATCTGGCCGTCCAGGCGGGCGAGCTGGGCGCGCAGCACGCTCGCGGAGAACTCGTTGAGCCGGAAGTTGGAGCCGGAGGTCTGGTGGTAGTACTTCCGGTCCGTCGGCGGGCGGCCGCAGCTGTGCCGCAGGAACGCCTCGTCGTACTGGGCGGTCTCCGGGAAGGTGACGGCGCCGCCCTCGCCGGCCGTCATCAGCTTGCCGTTCTGGAAGCTGAACGCGGCGATCGAACCCAGCTCGCCGACCCGGCGGCCGCGCCAGCGGGCGCCGTGGGCGTGCGCGGCGTCCTGCACGATCGAGACGCCCGAGTCGGCGGCGAGCTTGTCGAGGGCGTCCAGGTCGGCGATCTGGCCGGCGATGTGGACGGGCATGATCGCCCGGGTCCGCGGGGTGATCGCGGCGGCGGCCGCCTCGGGGCTCAGGTTGTAGGTGTCGAGGTCGATGTCGACCGGCACCGCGGTGGCGCCGAGCCGCTGGGCGGCCTGGGAGGAGGAGATGAACGTGAACGCGGGCACGATGACCTCGGTGCCCGGGCCGACACCGAGCAGCTGGAGGGCGATCTCCAGCGCGTGGGTGCCGTTGGTGACGGCGAGCGCCTTGGCGGCGCCGTGGTACTCGGCGAACTCCTGCTCGAAGGTGTCGACCTCCTTGCCGCCCATCCGCCACCACTGGCCCTGCTCCAGGGCCCTGAGCAGTCCTTCGCGCTCGGCATCGTCGTACTGGGGCCAGACCGGGAACTCCGGGGCCGGACGTCCTTGGGCACTCATGATTCCGCGCAGCCTTTCCTGTCGGGGGGACCGTGGAACGGGACGCTAACCCAGGAAATCCGGCCCGTCACCTCCCCTACGCACCCCCCTACAAAGCCCTTGTCCTGCAGTTCGGCAACCCTCTCCGGTTTCGTCCGGGGAATTCGCTGCTATAACCGGAATATGAGCGAACTGCTATTGCTGAACGGCCCCAATCTCGGGATTCTCGGCCGCCGCGAGCCGGAGGTCTACGGCACCGACACCCTGGCCGACATCGAGGCCGCGGTCGCCGCCGAGGTGGCCGGCCGGGGCTGGAAGGTGGTCTCCGTCCAGCGCGAGTCCGAGGGCCAGCTGATCGAGGCGGTGCAGGACGCCTGGGACGGCTCCGTCGGGGCGATCGTGAACCCGGGCGCGCTGATGATCGCCGGCTGGGGCCTGCGCGACGCGCTCGCCGCCTACCCGCGGCCGTTCGTCGAGGTGCACCTGTCCAACGTCTGGGCGCGCGAGTCCTTCCGGCACGAGTCGGTACTGGCGCCGATCGCCTCGGGCGTGATCGTCGGGCTCGGCGCGCTCGGCTACCGGCTCGCCGCGCAGGCGCTGCTGGCGAAGGTCCCGGCGTCCTGATGGGCTTCGCGACGGGCGCCCCGGCTGGGGGCACCACCACGACGACGCGGGCCGCGGCGGCGCCGGGTCCCGCGGTTCAGGCTCCGACGGCTCAGGGCCCCGCGGCTCAGGGCCCAACGCCGCAGGCCCCGATAGCTCAGGCCCCCACGGCTCAGGCCCCGACGGCCGCCCGGGGCGTGCTCGGCATCGACATCGGCGGCACCAAGGTCGCGCTGCGCGCCGAGGACGGTCCGCCCGGCGGGCCGGTCCGCACCGAGGAGGCCGTGCTGCGCTGGCCCGGCGCCCGGGTGGCCGGCGCCTACGCCGACTGGACGGCGCTGGCCGGCACGGTCGCCGACCTGCGCGAGCGCTGGGAGGGCGACTTCGCGGCGGTCGGGGTGGCCGTGCCCGCGACCCTCGGCCCGGACGGCCGGGTGCTCGCCTGGCCCGGCCGCCCCGACTGGCGCGGCTTCGACCTCGTCCCGGCACTGCGGCGGCTCTTCCCCGCCGCCGCCCTGGCCTGGGCGGACGACGGCGACCTCGCCGCGCTCGCCGAGGCGGTGCACGCCGGGTCCGGGCACGTGGTCTACCTGGGTGTCGGGACGGGCATCGGCGGCGGCGTCGTGCACGGCGGCGCGCCGCTGCCGGGCCCGGGACGCGGCTCCTGCGAGGCGGGCCACCTGATCGTCGACCGCCGGGGCCCGGTCTGCGACTGCGGACGGCGCGGCTGCCTGCAGGCCACCGCCTCCGGTCCGGCGACCCTGCGGCGCGCGGAACTGTTGCGCGGCGCGCCGGTCGAGTACCCGGAGCTGCGGTCCGGGCTGGCCGAGGGCGCGCCGTGGGCGGTGGAGGCCGTCGAGGAGACCTGCGCCGCGCTGGCGGCCGCGGCCGTCTCGCTCGGCGAGCTGTTCCGCGCCGAACTGACCGTGCTGGGCGGCGGGTTCGCGGACGGGCTGCCCGGCTTCACGGCGCGGGTGGAGGCGCACGCCGCCGCGCTGGCCCGCCCCGGCGGCCCGGTCCCCGCGATCCGGCCGGCCGTGCTCGGCGGGCTGTCCTCGCTGCACGGCGCCCTCGCGCTGGCGCGACTGCAGCCCGCGGCCTGAAGCGCACCCGGCCACACCCCCATCGAGCGACACCGCACACCACCTCACCGACCAGCCCTGGGAGCCGAGTTGACCACGACAGAAACCCTCGTCCGTACGGACGGAGGGCTGCGGCGCATCGACGTGGAGCTGGGTGAGCGCGGCTACCCGGTGCTGATCGGCCCCGGCGCCCGCCACCGGCTGGCCGGGGTGCTCGCGGGGATCGGCGCCCGCCGGGTCGCGGTGGTCAGCGCCCGGCCCGCGGAGTGGCTGCCCGACACCGGCCTCGACACCCTGGTGGTGGAGGCGAAGGACGGCGAGGAGGGCAAGTCCCTCGCCTGGGTGGCCGAACTGTGCAGCCGCTTCACCGCGTTCGGCCTGGGCCGGGCGGACGCCGTGGTCTCCTGCGGCGGCGGCACCACCACCGACGCGGTCGGGCTCGCCGCCGCGCTGTACCACCGGGGCGTGCCCGTGGTGCACCTGCCCACCTCGCTGCTGGCCCAGGTCGACGCGAGCGTCGGCGGCAAGACGGCGGTGAACCTCCCGGAGGGCAAGAACCTGGTGGGCGCTTACTGGCAGCCGTCCGCCGTGCTCTGCGACACCGACTACCTCGACACCCTCCCGCCGCGCGAACGCGTCAACGGCTACGGGGAGATCGCCCGCTGCCACTTCATCGGCGCCGGGGACCTCCGCCACCTGCCGCTGCCCGAGCAGATCGCCGCGAGCGTCGCCCGCAAGGCCGCCGTGGTGGCCGCCGACGAGCGCGACACCGGGCTGCGGCACATCCTCAACTACGGCCACACCCTGGGCCACGCGCTGGAACGCGCCACCGACTTCCGGCTGCGCCACGGCGAGGCGGTCGGCGTCGGCACGGTCTTCGCCGGCCGGCTGGCGGGCGCGCTCGGCCGGATCGGCCCCGAGCGGGTCGCCGAGCACCACGAGGTGGTCGCCCACTACGGGCTGCCGACCGCGCTGCCGCCCGAGGTCGGCACCGGGGCGCTGATCGCCCTCATGCGGCTGGACAAGAAGGCCGTCGACGGGCTCTCCTTCGTCCTGGACGGCCCGCGCGGCGCCGAACTCGTCAGCGACGTCCCCGAGTCGCTGGTCGCCCGCACGCTGGACGCCATGCCGCGCGCCGCCGCCGGGGAGGCCTGAGATGTCCCTTCACCCCGACCTGCCGACCCCCGACCTGCCGACCCCCGACGCACCGGCCTCCGACGCACCCGACGCACCGGCCCCCGACGCGCCGGCCGCCCGTCCGCCGATCTCCGGCCGCACCCGGCTGTTCGCGGTGCTCGGCGACCCGGTCGCACAGGCCAAGGCGCCCGCCCTGCTCAACCCGCTGTTCGCGGCGAGCGGCGTGGACGCCGTGCTCGTCCCCGTGCACGCCCCGGCGGACCGGCTGGACGAGGTCGTCCGCGGGCTGAAGGCCGTCGCCAACCTGGACGGGCTGCTGGTCACCGTCCCGCACAAGCTGGCGATGTGCGGGCACGCCGACGAACTCAGCGACGCCGCCGCCCTGTTGGGCAGCACCAACGCGCTGCGCCGCGAGCCGGACGGCCGCTGGTACGGCGACAACTTCGACGGCGCCGGGTTCGTCCGGGGCCTGGCCGCCGCCGGGTACCACCCGGCCGGGCTGCGGGTGGCACTGGCCGGCGCCGGAGGCGCGGGGCTCGCCATCGCCGCCGCCCTGCTCGCCGAAGGGGCCGCCGCACTCACCGTGACCGATCCCGACCGGGGCCGGGTGGACGCCCTGCTGGAGCGGCTCGGCACCCGCTGGCCCGGCCGCGTGGCCGCCGCCCCGCGCCCGCCCGCCGACGTCGACCTCGCGGTCAACGCCACCCCGCTGGGCCTGGACCCGGCCGACCCGCTCCCCTTCGACCCGGCACCGCTGGCGCCCGGCGCGCTGGTCGCCGACATCATCATGACGCCCGCCGAGACCCCGCTGCTGCGCACCGCCGCCGCCCTCGGCCTCGCCACCCACCCCGGCATCCACATGCTCGCCGAGCAGCTGCCGCTCTACCGCTCCTTCTTCCGCCTTCCGGGGTGATCCCCCGTCCCTCCGGAGCCGGCCGACCCCCGTGGCCGCTCCCTCCCCCGTCCCCGGGAACGATCCAAACGATCATCCCACCGGCCGGTCGCCACCGACCTGACCACGCCTGATACCGTGCCATCGCCGTGGTGTTCGGGAAACCGGTCTGAGTCCGGTGCGGCCCTCGCCACTGTTGCCGCGGAGTTCCGCGGCCCTCGCTGACCGGCTTTCGCCAGCGGTCAGGGCCACTGGGCGGGCTGGGAGAGCCGCTCGGGAAGGTCGGTCGCGGCGTGTTGATGCGGAAGCCAGGAGACCGGCCACGGCGCGACATGTTCCACGAGGGTTTTGGAGAACACGTGCCCAGCGGTCAGCCGTACCCGCATCCGGTCCGATCCATACGTTCCACGCGCTCCGCGCGCTCCATGCGTCCCGTACGTCCCACAGGTCCGACACGCGTCGGCCGGGCCGTCGCGGCCCTGCTGTTCGTCGGCGTGCTCGGAGGTTGCGCGGGCGCCCCCGCGCCCGTCGCGTCCGGCGGGGCGACCGGGAGTGCCGCGCCGGTCAGCGTGGACAACTGCGGGACCACCGTGACGGTCGGCGCGCCGCCCGAGCGGCTGGTGACGCTCAACCAGGGTGCCACCGAGGTGGCCCTGGCCCTCGGGCTGCAGTCCCGCATGGCCGGTACCGCCTACCTCGACGACTCCGTCCCGGAGAAGTGGAAGGCCGCCTACGACTCCGTCCCGGTGCTCTCCAAGAAGTACCCGACGAAGGAGAACCTCCTCGCGGCCCGTCCCGACTTCCTGTACGCCTCCTACTCCAGCGCGTTCACCGACAAGGTCGCGGGCACCCGGGAGGAGCTGCGCGGCCAGGGCGTCCCGTCGTACCTGTCCCCGTTCGGCTGCTCGGACAAGAGCCAGGTGCCGCCGACGACCTGGCAGGCGGCGTGGGGCGAGCTGAACGACGTCGCCAAGGTCTTCGGCGTCCCGGAGCGGGCCGCCGCGATCCAGCGGCAGCAGGAGCAGCAGCTGGCGCAGTTCACGGCGACGGCCGCGGGCAAGGGCCTGAAGGTCCTGTGGTTCGACTCGGACACCAAGACGCCGTTCGTCGGCGCCGGCCAGGGCGGGCCCCAACTCGTGCTCGACGCCGTGGGCGCCCGCAACGTCTTCGGGGACCTGCCCGGCAGTTGGCAGAACGTGAGCTGGGAGAAGGTCGTCGCGGCGGACCCGGACGCCATCGTGGTCGCGGACGCCGACTGGGACACCGCCCAGTCCAAGATCGACTACCTGGAGAACGACCCGGTCCTGAGCAAGCTCACCGCCGTACAGCGCAAGGCCTTCGTGACGGTGCCGTTCTCCGAGTCGACGCCCGGCGTGCTGCTCGCCGACGGTGCCGCCCGGGTGTCCGACGGGCTGGGCCGACTGCACCCGGCTTCATGACCGCCGCGCCCCACCCCGTCGTGCGGCCCGCTGGTCCGGGCCGCGCGACGGCGGCCCTGGCCGTCGCCGCGGCCCTGCTCCTGAGCACCGTGCTCCTCGGCCTGGCCGTGGGCTCGCAGCACGAGTCGGTCGGGACGGTGATCGAGGTCGTGGCGCGCCGTCTCCGGCTGGGCGACCCGCACGTGACGCTGCTGGACGACCAGATCGTCTGGCAGCTGCGGCTGCCCCGGGTGCTGGGAGCGGCCGCCACCGGCGCCGGCCTCGCGGTCTGCGGCGCGGTGCTGCAGACGCTGACCGGGAACGACCTGGCCGATCCCTTCCTACTCGGGATCTCGGACGGAGCCGCCGCCGGCGCGGTCACCGTGATCGTCCTCGGCGTCGGCGTGTCCGGCGCCGTGGGCACCGGCACGGTGGCGACGGCGGCCTTCGCCGGCGCCCTGCTCGCCGCCATCGTCGTCCTGGCCCTGGCCGGCGCCCGAACCCGGTCGCTGCCCACCACCCGGACCGTGCTCGCCGGCATCGCGGTGGGCCAGATGTGCGGGGCCTACACCTCGTTCGTCGTGATGGTCCTCGGGGACCGCGACGCGGCGCGCGGGGTCATGGAGTGGACGCTGGGTTCGGTCGCCGGCGTGCGGTGGCCCACCGCCGTCTTCCTGCTGGCGGTCGCGCTGGTCGGTGTCACGGTCCTGGCCTCCTCGGCCCGCGACCTGGACGCCTTCGCCTTCGGCGAGACCGCCGCCCGCTCCCTCGGCGTCCACGTCGAGCGCACCCGCTGGGTCCTCGTCGCCACCGCCGCGCTGGTGACCGCGTGCCTGGTCGCCAACACCGGCGTCATCGGGTTCCTCGGCCTAGTCGTCCCGCACGTGGTCCGTCTCGTCTGCGGCCCGCGCCACGCCCTCCTGCTGCCCGTGTCGGCGCTGGTCGGCGCGTCCCTCCTGGTGGGCAGCGACGTCGTGGCGCGCTCGGTCCTCCCCGACCGGGAGATCCCCGTCGGCGTCGTCACGGCCGGGCTCGGAGCGCCGTTCTTCGCCTGGCTGCTGTGGCGCCAGGGGCGGGCCGACGGGAGGGCGCAGTGACGACGACGCCTGTCGGGCTGCGCGCGGAGGGACTCGGTGTCCGCATCGGCGGAGCCACCCTGCTGGACGCGGTCTCGATCGCCTTCCGCCCCGGCCGGATCACGGGCCTGCTCGGGCCCAACGGCGCCGGGAAGACCACCCTGCTGCGCGCGGTCGCCGGACTGACCCGGCCGAGCGCGGGCCGGGTCCTCCTGGACGGCGAGGACCTCCACGCCCTCACGGCCCGCCGGCGGGCACGACGGGTGGCCTTCATGGAACAGCAGGCGGACACCCGGCTGTCGCTGACGGTTCGTCAGGTCATCGAGCTCGGCCGCACGCCGCACCGCGGCCGCTGGCCCGTGCCGACGGACTCCGCCGCCGACGCCCACGAGCGGTCCGTGGTCGCCGACGCCGTCGCCGCGGCCGACGTCGGCCACCTGCTCGACCGCTCCTGGCCGACGCTGTCGGGCGGCGAGCGGCAGCGGGTCCAGCTCGCCCGGGCGCTGGCGCAGGAGCCCGACGTGCTGCTGCTCGACGAGCCCACCAACCACCTCGACCTGCGCCACCAACTCGGCTTCCTCGAAACCGTCCGCGGGCTGGGCATCACCACGGTCGCCGCGCTGCACGACCTCGAACTCGCCGCCGCCTACTGCGACGAGGTCGCCGTCCTGCTCGACGGCCGGCTGGTCGCCCACGGGCCCGGCTCCGAGGTGCTCACCTCGCGCACGATCGCGGAGGTCTACGGCGTCGACGTCACCGTGGAACGGCACCCCCGGCACGACAGACCGCACATCCGGTGGAACGGACTGCTCCACGAAAGGACGACGCCATGACCTCCCCCGCCCCGGATGCCCCCGCCCACCGCAGTGCCGTGGTCCTGGTCGGCATGTCGGCCGGGGAGGCCGTCCGCCGTGACGAACTCCTCCGGGCGGCGGCGTCGCACCGGGCCTCGATCGCGTTCCTGCAGCTGGCGGACCCCTCCCTGTCGGCCGAGCTGACCAGGCTGGCCGACGCGGGCACCGGGACCGTGGTGCTGGTCGGCGTCCGCCTCACGGATTCCGGCCCGGGCCAGTCCTGGCTCCGGCGGATCGCCGCGCACTGGTGGCGCGAGCGCGCGGGACACCGTCCCGAACTCCTCGTCGCCACCCGCCTCGCCGACTCGCCGGACGCGGTCCCCACGGTGGCCGCGGCGACGAAGGCCGTCACCGGCACAGAGCCCGGCCTCACCTCCGCGGCCTGGGAGGACGTGCCCGGCCACCGGCACCAGGTCATGGTGTGCCGCGGCCCGCGCTGCGCGGCCAAGGGCGTGGAGGAAGGACTGCGCGCCCTGGTCCAGGGACTGACCGAGCAGGGCCTCGGCGACGACGACGTGCTCGTCACCCAGACGGGCTGCCAGTTCCCCTGCAACCAGGCCCCCGTCGTCAGCGTCCAGCCGGACGACGTCTGGTACGGCAACGTCGACCCGGCCACCGCCGCCCTCATCGTCACCGAGCACCTCGCCGGCGGACGACCGCTCGCGTCCCACCGCCTCCCCCGCCACCGGAGGGAGCGGGCGGACCACCACGACGACTGATCGCGGCCACCGGCCCGGGACCTCCGTTCCCGGCCCACGGCGACGTGCCCGCGCCGACCTGCCGGGCTCGGCCGACGGCAACGACGGGAGCGACGGTCCGTACCGCGTGGTACGGACCGTCGCACCCGTCGTTGCCGACGCCACGCCGACGCGGGCGGCCACGCTCCGCGACCGCTCCCGCGGAGCACCCCCGGGCGCGCGGCCGGGGCGGCGGCGGTAGGACGGATACGGACCCGGCCGGGAGGAGTGTCCGTGAAGATCGTCGTCGACCTCAACCGCTGCCAGGGCTACGCGCAGTGCGTGTTCCTCGCGCCCCGGGTGTTCGAGCTGCACGGCGAGGAGGCCCTGATGTACACCCCGCAGCCCGCCGTCGAGCAGCGGGAGCGCGTCCTGCGGGCCGCTGCGGCGTGTCCGGTGCAGGCCATCCTGGTCGAGGACCGCGCCGAGGACCTCGCCGGGGCCGGGGCCGTCGGCCCAGACAGCCCCGGCGGGGAGGGCCGGTCCGGTGTGCATTGACCTCCGGAGTGGCCGGATCGTCGTCGTCGGCGCCTCGCTGGCCGGGCTGCGCGCCGCGGAGACGCTGCGCGACGAGGGCTTCGCCGGGCGGCTGACCGTGGTCGGCGAGGAGCGCCGCCCCCCGTACGACCGTCCGCCGCTGTCCAAGCAGGTGCTGCTCGGGCGGGTGCGCGCCGAGGAGACCGCGCTGCCGCGCCGCCGCGAGGTGGACGCGGACTGGCGGCTCGGCGTCCGCGCGACCGGCGTGGACGGGGCGGCCAAGCAGGTGCTGCTCGCGACCGGCGAACGGCTGCCCTACGACCGGCTGCTGATCGCGACGGGCACCCGGGCCAGGCCCTGGCCGGACCCCGCGCAGGCCGCCCTCGACGGGGTGTTCACGCTGCGCACCGCCGACGACGCGGCCGGGCTGGCCGAGCGGCTGGCGGCCGGCCCGCGGCGGGTGCTGGTGATCGGTGCCGGGTTCACCGGCTCCGAGATCGCCTCCGCCTGCCGGGAACGCGGCGTGGCGGTGACGGTCGCGGAGCGCGGCCCCGCCCCGCTGGTCGGCGCCCTCGGCGGGGCCTTCGGCGCCTTCGCGGCCAGGGTCCAGCGCGCCCACGGGGTCGACCTGCGCTGCGGGGTGACCGTCACCGCGCTCCACGGCCGGGACGGTCGGCTCACCGGCGCCGAACTCTCCGACGGCAGCCGGATCGAGGCGGACGTCGCCGTGGTCGCCCTGGGGGCCGTCCGCAACACCGAGTGGCTGGCCGACTCCGGGCTCGCCGCCGGTCGACGCGGCATCGCCTGCGACGCCGGCTGCCGTGCCTTCGACATGTACGGGATCGTCACCGACGACGTCTTCGTCGCGGGTGATGTCGCCCGCTTCCCGCACCCCCTCTTCGAGTACCAGCTGCTCTCCCTCGAACACTGGGGCAACGCGGTCGCCCAGGCCGCGGTGGCGGCCCACAACATGGTCAACCCGGGGCCGCGCCGGCTGCCGCACCTGAGCGTGCCCGCCTTCTGGTCCAGCCAGTTCGGCCTCAACATCAAGTCCGTCGGCGTGCCGACCTTCTCCGACCACGTGGTGGTTGCCCAGGGCTCGCCGGAGGAGCGGCGGTTCGTCGCGGTCTACGGGTACCGGGGCCGGATCACGGCCGCCGTGAGCGTGAACCGGGCCAAGTGGCTGGAGCACTACCAGGGGCTGATCGAGACCGCCGCCCCGTTCCCGCCCGACTGGGTCGGCGTGGAGCCACCGCCCTCCCGCGCCCCCGTCCCGTCCGACGTGCCCGATCCGAAGGTGCTCTCGCACGGTCCCACCGTCGCGCTCACCGGTCACCTGCCCGACCGGCGGCTGACCTTTCGGCGCTGGGACGGCTGAGCACCGTCCCGGCGCCGCAGACCGCCGCCGCCACCCCCGAGGAGCCCGCCATGGCCACCACCGACACCCCCGGCACCAGCACCGGCACCGGTTCCGCCGGCACCCTGTACCGCCGGATCACCGACTACGCCAACCGCGCCGACCCCTACCCCCTCTACGCCGAACTGCGCGAGCACGGCGTGGCCCGCCAGGACGACGGCGGCTACCTGGTCGGCACCTACGACGAGGTCGCCGCGCTGCTCCACGACCCGCGGATCAGCTCCGACCGCCGCAACCGCACCGACCCGGACGAGGTGCCGGTCGTCCCGGTCGCCTTCATCGGCCGGGACGACCCCGAGCACGAGCGGCTGCGCAACCTGGCCATGCGGCCCTTCGGCCCGCCCCACGCGCCCGGCCGGGTCGACGCCATGCACGACGAGATCACCGCGATCGCCGGGGAGTTGATCGACGGGCTGCGCGGCCGCGACCGGATCGACCTCGTCGAGGACTTCGCCTACCCGCTCCCCGTCACCGTGATCTGCCGGCTGCTCGGGGTGCCGCGCGAGGACGAACCCCGGTTCCACGCCTGGTCCGAGACCCTGATCGAGGGCTTCGACCCCACCCCCGGCACCGACCCGGCCGAGCGGCAGCGGGTGGCCCTCCAGGCCCGGACGGAGATGGGGCTGTACCTCGGCGAACTCGCCGAGAGCCGCCGCGGCAGGCCCTCCGACGACATGCTCTCCGCCTTCGTCAACGACCCCGGCCCGGACGGCGGCTTCACCCGGCCGGAGCTGATGGCCACCGCCGTCCTGCTGCTCATCGCCGGGCACGAGACGACCGTCAACCTGGTCACCAACAGCGTGCTCACCCTGCTGCGCCACCCCGAGGCCCTCCGACTGGTGCGTGAACGGCCCGAGTTGATGCCGGGCATGGTGGAGGAGGTGCTGCGCTACGAGCCCCCGGTCCAACTGCTGCCGCAGCGCACCGCGCTGACCGACGTCGAGGTCGACGGCGTCACCATCCCCAAGGGCGCGCCGCTGGTCCTGGTCCTCGCCGCCGGCAACCGGGACCCGCGGCGGTTCCGCGACCCGGACCGCTTCGACCCGACCCGGCAGGACAACCAGCACCTCGGCTTCGGCAGCGGCGTGCACAGCTGCTTCGGCGCGCCGCTCGCCAGGGTCGAGGGGCAGATCGCCCTCACCGCGCTCGTCCGCCGCCTCGACGACCCCCGCCTGCTCCAGGACCCACCCGTGTACCGCCGCAGCCCGATCCTGCGCGGGCCCCGCCACCTGCCGCTGGCGGTCTCCGGCATCAGGGACTGAGCGCGCCAGCCGTCCGGGCGCCCTCAGTCCCGGGGGCCGGGCAGCGCGGCGTACGGGACGAAGGTGCTGGTGTGCTCGTCGACGGCCAGCGGTCGGCCGATGGCCGGGGCGGAGCGCTGCGGGCAGGCCGGGCGTTCGCAGACCTTGCAGCCGAGGCCGATCGGGGTGGCGGCCGCCTCGTCGCCGAGGTCCAGGCCGGCGGAGTAGACCAGTCGGCCGGCGTGCCGGATCTCGCAGCCGAGGCCGATGGCGAAGGTCTTGCCGGGGCGGCCCCAGCCGCCGGGCGAGCGGGTGACGGCGCGGGCGGTCCAGAGGTAGCGGCGGCCGTCCGGCATGGCGGCGACCTGGACGTGGACGCGCCCGGGGGCGGCGAAGGCGTCGTAGACGTTCCACAGCGGGCAGGTGCCGCCGGTGCGGGAGAAGTGGAAGGGCGTGGCGGACTGGCGCTTCGAGACGTTCCCGGCCCGGTCGACGCGTACGAAGGAGAACGGCACGCCGCGCAGGCCGGGGCGCTGGAGGGTGCTGAGCCGGTGGCAGACCGTCTCGTAGCCGACGCCGAAGTGGTCGGCGAGGTGCTCGATGTCGTAGCGGGCCGCCTCCGCCTGGGCGTGGAAGGCGGTGTAGGGCAGGACGAGGGCGGCGGCGAAGTAGTTGGCCAGGCCGATGCGGGTGAGCGCGAAGGTGGTGGAGCCCTCCGGGCTGTCCTGGGAGGAGAGTTCGGACAGCAGGGAGTCGTGTTCCAGGTAGGCCAGTTGCGTGGCCATCCGGAAGGCCTGCTGGCCGGGGCGCAGCCGGTCGGACAGCCGGAGGGTCCGGGTCGGCTCGTCGTACTGGTGCAGCTGTCCGCCTCCGGTGGCAATCCGGACCCGGTGCCCGGTAGCGAGCCGTTCGGCCAGCACCGTCCTGACCTCGCCGCGCCGCAGGCCGATGGACGTCGCCAAGTCCTCGGCGGCCGTGTCGAGTTCGTGGAGGTAGTTCCGGCGGCGGTAGAAGAACTCGCGGACCTGCTCGTGCGGGGTGTGCGTGTCGACTCCGAGGCCGCGGTCCCCGGCGAGGACGGCGAGCTGCTCGGCGGCGTCCCGGCGGCCGCGGGCCAGGTCGCTCAACAGCCGTGCCACGGAGGGCAGTCGGGCGGCGAGCTCGTCGAGGTCCCCGCCGGTGATCCGGCCGGCCGTGACCTCCTCGCCGAGCGCGTCGCGCAGTTCGGCGGTGAGCCGGGCGCTGTCGGGCGGGGCGAAGTAGCCGGCCTCGACACCAAAGGCCTCGGTGAGGCGCAGCAGGACGGGCACGGTGAGGGGCCGGGCGTCGTGCTCCAACTGGTTGACGTAGCTGGGCGAGAGGTCGAGCAGCCGGGCGAGGGCGGCCTGGCTGAGGCCGCGCTCCTCGCGCAGGCGGCGCAGCCTGGCACCGGCGAAGGCCTTTCCCATGGTGTCGCTCTCCCCGCTGTGCGCATCGGTCGATCCGGCGCGGGCAGCCTAGCCGCAGGGCAGCCGGTCAGGCCTTCGCAACCTTCGCGGATTCACCGGGAAGCGTTCGCAGAAGTTGGCCGCGGTCCACCGGTGACGGCGGCTCGGCGGGGGTGCCAGAGTCGGTGCTGCGGCCGGGAGGTGTGCAGGACAGCCGCAGAACACCAGGTCGCTCGCGGTCCGGTGGGCTATCCGGGCCTCCACGTCCCGCGGTGCGCCACCGCAGCCCGGCACCGTCCGGCCGCTTACTCGCCCTCGCGGTGAGGTGCGTCACATCCTTCGCAACAAGCACCCCTGGGGAGCAGACCCATGACTCAGTCGGTCCGGCAGCAGCAGGAGCAGCAGGCGGCGGAGCTCGCCGCCCGGTGGGCCTCCGACCCGCGGTGGGCGGGCATCGAGCGCACGTACACGGCGGCCGACGTCGTCCGGCTGTCCGGGACGGTGCGTGAGGAGCACACCCTGGCCCGGCGCGGCGCCGAGCGGCTGTGGCGGCAGCTGCACGAGCAGGACTACGTCCACGCGCTCGGCGCGCTGACCGGCGGCCAGGCCGTGCAGATGGTGAAGGCCGGGCTGCAGGCGATCTACCTGTCCGGCTGGCAGGTCGCGGCCGACGCCAACCAGGCCGGGCAGACGTACCCGGACCAGAGCCTCTACCCCGCCAACTCCGTTCCCCAGGTGGTGCGTCGGATCAACAACGCGCTGCTGCGGGCGGACGGGATCGACACGGCGGAGGGCAACGGCGGCCCGGACTGGCTGGTGCCGATCGTCGCCGACGCGGAGGCCGGCTTCGGCGGCCCGCTGAACGCCTTCGAGCTCACCAAGGGCATGATCGCGGCCGGCGCGGCGGGCATCCACTACGAGGACCAGCTGGCCTCGGAGAAGAAGTGCGGCCACCTGGGCGGCAAGGTGCTCGTCCCCACCGCCCAGCACATCCGCACCCTGAACGCCGCCCGCCTCGCGGCCGACATCGCCGACGTGCCGACCCTGATCGTCGCCCGCACCGACGCGCTCGCCGCCAACCTGCTGACCAGCGACGTGGACGAGCGCGACGCCCGGTTCTGCACCGGCGAGCGGACGGCCGAGGGCTTCTACCGGGTCGAGCCCGGCATGGCGCCGGTGATCTCGCGCGGCCTGGCCTTCGCCCCGTACGCGGACCTGCTCTGGGTGGAGACCGGCACCCCGGACCTGGAGCAGGCCCGGGAGTTCGCCGAGGCGGTCAAGGCCGAGCACCCGGACACGATGCTCGCCTACAACTGCTCGCCCTCCTTCAACTGGAAGGCCGCGCTGGACGACGACCAGATCGCCAAGTTCCAGCGGGAGTTGGGGGCGATGGGCTACCGCTTCCAGTTCATCACGCTGGCCGGCTTCCACGCGCTCAACCACTCGATGTTCCAGCTGGCCCGCGGCTACGCCGAGCACGGGATGACGGCCTATGTCGACCTCCAGGAGGCCGAGTTCGCGGCCGTGCCGGACGGCTACACCGCCGTGAAGCACCAGCGCGAGGTCGGCACCGGGTACTTCGACCTGGTCTCCACCGCGCTCAACCCGAACGCCGAGACGCTCGCCCTGACCGGCTCCACCGAGGCCGAGCAGTTCCACTGAGTCCGAAGGAGGCCGCCGGGCCCGAAGCGGGCCGCCGAGCCGGAAGGACAGCACCACCGAGCCACCCTGGCGGCCGCTTTGGGGAGCGGCCGCCGCCCACCCCGCCGCCCGGGGCCTCGTTGAGGGACGAGGCCCCGGGCGCCTTCCACCCGCCCCTGGAGCACCGGATGAGCCAGCCCAGCCGCATCGAGGTCCTCGGAGAACACGAGGACCGCTTCGACGAGATCCTCACCCCCGAGGCGCTCGCCTTCCTCGCCCGTCTGCACGACCGGTTCGCCGCCCGTCGCACCGCGCTGCTCGCCGAACGCGACCGGCGCCGCGCCGAGTTGGCGGACGGCGGCAGCCTCGACTTCCTCCCCGGGACCCGCGCCGTCCGCGAGGACAGCACCTGGCGCGTGGCCGGCGCCGGGCCGGGCCTGGCCGACCGCCGGGTGGAGATCACCGGCCCGCCCGAGCGCCGGATGACCGTCAACGCGCTCAACTCCGGTGCCAGGGTGTGGCTCGCCGACTTCGAGGACGCCACCACCCCCACCTGGCACAACCTGGTCTCCGGGCAGCTCAACCTGGTCGACGCGGTCGAACGCCGGATCGACGACACCACCCCTGAGGGCAAGCGCTACCGCATCGGCGACTCCCCCGCCACCATCGTCGTCCGCCCGCGCGGCTGGCACCTCGACGAGCAGCACCTGCTGGTCGACGGCCGCCCCGCCGTCGGCGCGCTGGTCGACTTCGGGCTCTACCTCTTCCACTGCGGCAAGCGGCAGACCGAGCGCGGCAGCGGCCCGTACTTCTACCTGCCCAAGCTGGAGGACCACCGCGAAGCCCGGCTCTGGAACGAGGTCTTCGCCTTCGCCCAGGCCGAGTTGGGCATCCCGCACGGCACGATCCGGGCCACCGTGCTGATCGAGACCATCACCGCGGCCTTCGAGATGGACGAGATCCTCTACGAGCTGCGCGAGCACGCCGCCGGGCTCAACGCCGGGCGCTGGGACTACCTGTTCAGCCTGATCAAGAACTTCGCCCAGCACGGCCCGCGCTACGTCCTGCCGGACCGCGCCACCCTCACCATGACCCAGCCCTTCCTGCGCGCCTACACCGACCTGCTGGTGCGCACCTGCCACCGGCGCGGCGCCCACGCCATCGGCGGGATGGCCGCCGCCATCCCCCAGCGCGCCCCGGAGGCCAACGCGGTGGCCCTCACCAAGGTGCGCGCCGACAAGGAGCGGGAGGCCGGCGACGGCTTCGACGGCTCCTGGGTCGCCCACCCCGGCCTGGTCGCCACCTGCCGCACCGCCTTCGACGACGTCCTCGGCGACCGGCCGAACCAGCTCGACCGCACCCGCGAGGACGTCGAGGTCACCGCCGCCGACCTGCTCGGCGTGCACAGGCTGTCCGCCGGCCTGCCGACCGACCAGGGGCTGCGCTCCAACATCGCCGTCGCCCTGCGCTACCTCACCGCCTGGCTCGGCGGTTCCGGAGCCGTCGCCGTCTTCGGGCTGATGGAGGACGTCGCCACCGCCGAGATCGCCCGCTGCCAGATCTGGCAGTGGCAGCACCACTGCACCCGGCTGACCGGCGGCTCGCTCGTCACCCCGGACATGGTGCGGCGCCTGATCGACCGGGAGCGCGCCACGCTGCTCGCCGAGGGCGCCGACCCGACGCTGGTGGACGACGCGGTGCGGATCCTGGAGGACACCGCCCTCGGCGCCGACCTGCCCGCCTTCCTCACCACCGAGGCCTACGCCCGCCACCTCGTGCGGATCCGCACCGCGGCCTGAGCCGCCCCACCACGGAGGCAGTGCACCATGAACGACATCCGCCGCGTCGCGGTCGTCGGCGCCGGACAGATGGGCGCCGGCATCGCCGAGGTCTTCGCCCGCGCCGGGCTCGACACCGTCGTCTGCGAGGCCGGCCGGGACGCCCTGCGCACCGCCCGGGCCCGGATCGACCGCTCGCTGCACCGCGCCGCCGACCGCGGCCGGATCAGCGAGGAGCAGCGCACCGACGCCTGGGCCCACCTGCTGTTCGCCGACGACCTGGAGGCGCTCGCCGACCGCCAGTTGGTGGTCGAGGCCGTCGTCGAGGACGAACGGGTCAAGACCGAGGTGCTCACCACCCTGGACAAGGTGCTCGTCGCCGAGGACGCCGTCCTGGCCACCAACACCTCGGCCATCCCGGTCACCCGCCTCGGCATCACCACGGGCCGCGCCTCCCACGTCCTGGGGCTGCACTTCTTCAACCCGGCCCCGGTGATGCCGCTGGTCGAGCTGGTGTCCTCGCTGCACACCGCCCCGACCGTCCTCGACCGGGTGGAGGGCTTCGCCCGGGACGTCCTCGGCAAGCACGTCGTCCACTCCCGCGACCGGGCCGGCTTCGTCGTCAACGCCCTGCTGGTGCCGTACCTGCTCGCCGCGATCCGGATGGCCGAGGCCGGCCACGCCAGCCCCGAGGACATCGACGCCGGGATGGTCCACGGCTGCGCCCACCCCATGGGGCCGCTCCAACTCGCCGACCTGATCGGGCTGGACACCGTCGAGGCGATCGCCCGGTCCATGTACGAGGAGTACAAGGAGCCGCTGTACGCGCCCCCGCCGCTGCTCTCCCGCATGGTGGAGGCCGGACTGCTCGGCCGCAAGAGCGGACGGGGGTTCCACGCGCACGCCTCGGCGTGACGAGCGCGCCCCGCCGGTGCCCGGCTCCCGTCGCGGAGGGCCGGGAACCGGCGGGGCGCCGTGGTTTCAGACGGTGACGCGTCCGGGCGCTCCAGTTTCTCGGGGCACTCCAGCCCCTTCGGCTGAAAGGACGTCCGCCCGGTGGCAGTCCGGCCGGGGCCCCTGGTGCGGTACGCCCGGCCCCTCCCGCCGCCGGGCCCGGTCGCGTTCCGCCCCGTCGAGGACGGCTCGGTGGACGGCGCGGGCCAGCCGGGAGCCCCAGACCGACCGCGGGCCGCCGAAGGGGTCGGCCGCCTCGCCGTCGACCGGGGTGCGGACGGCCACGCACACGGCGTCGGACGGGGTGCCCGAGCACGAGTAGCCGGCGTCCAGGAGGGCCTGCACCTTCGCCTCGGTGGCCGTCGCCAGCAGGTTCACCAGCCCCGCGTCGGCCACCGGCGCGGGCACGACCGCGAGGATGTTGATCGTCCCCGGGACGTACGGACCGGTCGGTGCCGCGGCTGCCGCGGCCCAGGTCGGGACACCGATGCCGGTCGTCACCAGGGCGACGGCGCCGCCGTCCTCACCCCAGGTGCAGTCGTCGACCTCCGCGGCGGTCATCAGCCCGACACCCGGCCCGCGCAGGCCCTCGGCCTCGGCCAGCTCCGCCAGGTGCCGCTCCGGGTCCATCCGGCTGTAGCCGGGCCGGACCTGGGCGTTCACCACCCAGCCGCGCTCACCGATCCCCCCGCCCAGCACGCCGCTGCTGACCATCCGCCAGCCCGGGCCGGCCTTCCACACCAGCAGGTGACGACACGAGCCGTCCTCCGACCGCGCGGACCGGAGGACGGCGGGTCGCCGCGGCTCGGACACCAGGCTGTTCGCTGTGATCACCTCAGAGGCAGGGGGCGGTCGGGGCCGGCCCGGTCCCGGCGGCGAGGTGCGGTGATCACCGGCGGAGGAGGCCCTGAGGATCCTAGCCCGCGAGACCGGTCCACAGGATTCGCGGTTCAGCAGGCTCCACAGATCCGCAGGATTCGCAGGATTCGCGGATTCGCAGCCCGGAGCTGTCCGGATTCCGCGGATTGGCCTGCTGGATCCCCGCCCGCCGGCGCGGCAGCCTGGAGCGTACGAGCCCGTCAGGGCGGTCCCGACGCTCCCGAGGAGTCCCGTGATCGAGCACCACGTCCGCGTCCACCCCAGCGCCGACCGGCTGCCGCGAGAGGAGCAGTTGGCCTGGAAGCTGGCCGCCGTCGCGACCGCCACCGAGGAACTGGACCCGGCCGCCGTGGGCATGGCCGTCAACCGGGTCGTCGACAACGCCTCGGTGGCGGTCGCGTCGCTGCTGCGCCGGCCGGTGGCGGTGGCCCGGTCCCAGGCGCTCGCGCACCACGGGGCGCCCGGCGCCCGGGTGTTCGGCAGCCTGGCCAGGGTCTCCCCCGAGTGGGCGGCCTGGGCCAACGGCACCGCCGTGCGCGAGCTGGACTTCCACGACACCTACCTGGCCGCCGACTACTCCCACCCCGGGGACAACATCCCGCCGCTGCTGGCCGTCGCCCAGCACGCCGGACGCACCGGCACCGACCTGCTGCGCGGCATCGTCGCCGCCTACGAGGTCCACGTCTCCCTGGTCAAGGGCATCTGCCTGCACGCCCACCGGATCGACCACGTCGCGCACCTGAGCGCGGCCACCGCCTGCGGGCTCGGCGCGCTGCTGCGGCTGCCGACGGAGACGGTGTACCAGGCGGTGCAGCAGGCCGTGCACACCACGACGGCGACCCGGCAGTCCCGCAAGGGCGAGATCTCCAGCTGGAAGGCCTTCGCCCCGGCCTTCGCCGGCAAGGCCGCGATCGAGGCGGTGGACCGGGCGATGCGCGGCGAGACCTCGCCCTCCCCGGTCTACGAGGGCGAGGACGGCTTCCTCGCCTGGATGCTCGACGGCCCGGACGCCGACTACACCGTGCCGCTGCCCGAGCCCGGCGAACCACGCCGGGCGATCCTGGACACCTACACCAAGGAGCACTCCGCCGAGTACCAGGCCCAGGCGGTCATCGACCTGGCCCGGCGGCTGCGCGAGAAGACCGGGCCGCTGGAGCGGGTGCGCTCGGTGGTGCTGCACACCAGCCACCACACCCATCACGTGATCGGCTCCGGCGCCAACGACCCGCAGAAGTACGACCCGACGGCCAGCCGGGAGACCCTCGACCACTCGATCCCGTACATCCTCGCCGTCGCCCTGGAGGACGGCGGCTGGCACCACGAGCGCTCCTACGCCCCCGAGCGCGCCAACCGCCCGGAGACCGTCGCCCTGTGGCGGAAGGTCAGCACGGTCGAGGACCCGCAGTGGACCCGCCGCTACCACGACCCCGACCCGCAGCGCCGGGCCTTCGGCGGCCGGATCGTGATCACCCTGGACGACGGTTCCGTCGTCGAGGACGAGCTGGCCGTCGCCGACGCCCACCCGGCCGGCGCCCGCCCCTTCGACCGCCCCGCGTACCAGCGGAAGTTCCGCACCCTCACCGAGGGCGTCGTCACCCCCACCGACCAGGACCGCTTCCTCACCGCCACCGCCGGCCTCGCCGAGCTGACGACCGCCGGCCTCGACGAACTGTTCCCGGCCGTCGACTTCGAGGCCGTCCGCGAGTTCGACCGCACCCTGCCGAAGGGCCTGTTCTGATGCTGCACACCCGCACCACCGCCGCCGAACGCCGCCGGGCGCTGCGTGAACAGCTCGCCTCCGGACGGCTGCTGCGCGTCCCCGGAGCGATCAACCCGCTCTCCGCCCGGCTCGTCCAGGACACCGGCTTCGACGCCGTCTACCTCTCCGGCGCCGTCCTCGCCGCCGACCTCGGCCTGCCGGACATCGGCCTGACCACCTCCGCCGAGATCGCCGCCCGCGCCCAGCAGACCACCCGGGTCACCGACCTCCCGGTGCTGATCGACGCCGACACCGGCTTCGGCGAACCGATGAACGCCGCCCGCACCGTCCAGCTCCTGGAGGACGCGGGCCTGGCCGGGCTGCACCTGGAGGACCAGGTCAACCCCAAGCGCTGCGGCCACCTCGACGGCAAGACCATCGCGCCCCGCGAGGAGATGGTCCGCCGGCTGCGCGCCGCCGTCGACGCCCGCCGCGACCCCGACTTCCTGCTGATGGCCCGCACCGACGCCCGCTCCGTCGAAGGACTCGGCGCCGCGATCGACCGGGCCAAGGCCTACGTCGACGCCGGAGCCGACGCGATCTTCCCCGAGGCCCTCGCCGACGAGGCCGAGTACGAGGCGTTCCGCAAGGCCGTGGACGTGCCGCTGCTCGCGAACCTCACCGAGTTCGGCAGGACCCCGCTGCTGGACACCCGCACCCTGGAGAGCCTCGGCTACAACATCGCCCTCTACCCGGTCACCCTGCTGCGGCTCGCCATGGGCGCGATCGAGGACGGGCTACGCACCATCGCCACCGAGGGCACCCAGCAGTCCCTCCTGCCGCGCATGCAGACCCGCTCCCGGCTGTACGAACTCCTCGGCTACGCCGACTACGCGGCCTTCGACTCGGCCGTCTTCGACTTCACCCTCCCGCCCGGCACCTGACCCGCACCGGAGACCAGCCATGCCCACCACCGCACCCGGGATCCACCGCGGCCTCGCCGGTGTCGTCGTCGACACCACCGGGATCTCCACCGTCATCCCGGAGACCAACTCCCTCACCTACCGCGGCTACCCCGTCCAGGACCTCGCCGCCCACCGCTCCTTCGAGGAGGTCGCCTACCTGCTCTGGCACGGCGAACTGCCCGACGGCGCCCAGCTGCGCGAGTTCCGGGCCCGCGAACGCGCCCTGCGCCCGCTCGACCGCACCACTGCCGAGCTGCTGGCGAAACTGCCCGAGACCTGCCACCCGATGGACGTGCTGCGCACCGCCGTCAGCTTCTTCGGCGCCGAGGACCCGACCGAGGACGACGGCCGCCCGGCGTCCAACCTCGCCAAGTCCCTGACCCTGCTGGCGAAACTGCCCACCGTCGTCGCCGCCGACCAGCGCCGTCGCCGGGGCCTCGCCCCGATCGCCCCGGACCCGGACCTCGGGTACGCGGAGAACGTCTTCCACATGTGCTTCGGCGCCGTGCCCGCCCCCGAGGTGGTCCGCTGCTTCGAGGTCTCGCTGGTGCTGTACGCCGAGCACAGCTTCAACGCCTCCACCTTCACCGCCCGCATCGTCACCTCCACCCTCTCCGACCTCTACAGCGCCGTCACCGCCGCGATCGGCGCGCTCAAGGGCCCGCTGCACGGCGGCGCCAACGAGGCCGTGATGCACATGCTGGAGGAGATCGGCGACCCGGCCCGCGCCGCCGACTGGCTCGACGACGCCCTCGCCTCCCGGCGGAAGATCATGGGCTTCGGCCACCGGGTCTACCAGCACGGCGACTCCCGCGTCCCGATCATGCAGGCCGCCCTCGACGAGCTGGTGGCCCTGGCGGCCGACCCCGGGACGACCCGGCTGGCCGCCCTGCACGCGGCGCTGCGCGAGGCGGTGCTGGACCGCAAGGGCATCCACCCCAACCTCGACTACCCCGCGGGCCTCGCCTACCACCTGATGGGCTTCGACACCCCGGTCTTCACCCCGCTCTTCGTGCTGAGCCGGGTCACCGGTTGGACCGCCCACATCACCGAACAGCTCGCCCACAACGCCCTGATCCGCCCGCTCGCCTCCTACGACGGCCCGGAACAGCGGCCGGTGCCGGCCTCCGCGTAGGAGACCGGCACCGCCGTCCGGTCAGGCCCGCGGGGTGGTGAAGCGGTAGCCGGAGTCGATCAGTGAGGGGAGGAAGCGCGTGAGAGCGGCCACCGTCTGCGAACGGTCGCCCCCGCCGTCATGGGTGAGCACGATCGCTCCCGGGCGCATCTCCTTCGTGAGCCGACCGAGGATCACGTCCGTCCCCGGCTCTGCCCAGTCCTCCGGGTCGACCGTCCAGCCCATCGGCCGCATCCCGAGCTCCCTGCTCGTCCTGAGCGTCCTCGGGGCCCAGTCCCCGCCCGGGGCCCGGAACCAGACGGGCGACTTGCCGGTGATCCCGGCGAGGAGGTCGGAGGTGCGCGTCAGCTCCTCCCGCACCTGGGCGTCGTCGGGAAGGTGACGGAGGTCCGGATGGCTCCAGGTGTGGTTGCCGATGCGGTGCCCCCGCGCCGCGATCTCCCGGACCAGGTCGGGACGGGCGGCCGCGTTCTCGCCGATCAGGAAGAACGTCGCCCGGATCCCGTGCTTCTCCAGCAGCGCCAGGACGTCGGGGGTGTGGCGCGGATGGGGACCGTCGTCGATGGTGAGGGCCACCACCTTCCCCTCCTCCGCGAGTTCGAACAGCGGCCGGCTCTCCGCCTCGGTCAGCACCCTGGGGGCTTCCGGGGCGGCCTCCGGCGCGGTTTCCGGGGCGGTTTCAGGCGCGGCCGCCGGTGCGGCTTCCGGTGCGGCCGCCGGGGGCGCGGCCGCGGGCGGCGGCCCGGCGTTCCCTCTCGGCGCGGTACCGGGTTCCCCGGCCCGCCGTGCTCCCCCGCACCCTGCGGCGCCGAGGACCGACAACCCGGCCGCGGCCAGGATCAGCCTTCGCGAGACAATCTGATGATCTGACATTTTCTGGGTGTCCCCCCGGGCCTGACGCCCCCTCCCGGCGTTCACCCCGAGGGACCCACATCACCACCCGGAAGGCCCCAGGGCCACACGGTCGGCGGCACGGTGCCGGGTCCGTCGCCGTCGCCCGACCGCGGCACCCGGGTGCTGCCCGCCGCCCGCCGCCGGTGCGACGTCTCGGCGGCACCGGTCAGCGGCGCCCCTCCCGATCGCCGTCACGACCCTCGGCCACGACCGGGTACGGCACCCTGGTGCGCCGGTCCGGGTCCACCAGCAGTCGGCCGCCGACGGGGGGCCGGGCCCGCTGGGCGCAGTCGGTGCGCTCGCAGATCCGGCAGCCCAGGCCGATCGGCGTGGCCGTCTCCCGGCCGTCCAGGGCGATGCCCTCGGCGTAGACCAGGCGGTGGGCGTGGCGCAGCTCGCAGCCGAGCGCGACGGCGAACTCGCTGCGCGGCGCGCGGTGGCCGAAGCCGCCGTGGGTGACGGTGCGGGCGATCCAGAAGTACCGCTTGCCGTCCGGCATTTCGGCGATCTGGGTGAGGATCCGCCCCGGCGCCGAGAAGGCCTCGTAGACCGTCCAGAGCGGGCAGGTGCCGCCGAGGCGGGAGAAGTGGAAGTCGGTCGCGGACTGCCGCTTGGAGATGTTGCCCGCCCGGTCGGCGCGCAGGAAGGAGAACGGCACGCCCCGGCGGCCGGTGCGCTGCAGGGTGCTCAGCCGGTGGCAGACCGTCTCGAAGCCGACCCCGAAGCGGGCGCCGAGCAGGTCGATGTCGTAGCGCAGCTCCTCGGCGGCGGCGTGGAAGGCCGAGTAGGGCATCAGCAGCGCACCGGCGAAGTAGGTGGCGAGACCGATCCGGGCGAGGTCCGCTGCCTGGGGCGAGGTGAGGTCGGGCCCCGCCGCCGAGACCAGCGCGTCGAGCAGCGGCCGGTGCTCCAGCAGCGCGAGCTGGGTGGCCAGTTGGAAGGCCCGCTGACCGTCGGTCAGCCACGCGGAGAGGCGGAGGGTGCCGCTCACCGGATCGAACCGGCGCATCTCCGCCTGCCGCCGGTGGTCCGCGTCAACCACCCGCACGCCGTGCCGCTCGCCGAGTGCGGCCGCCAGCGCGGCGGCGAGGCCACCCGCCGTGGTCGCCCCGAGCGCGGTCGCGGTGCGCTCGGCCTGCTCCTCCAGGGCCGGGATGTGGTTGTGGTGCGTGTAGAAGAAGTCCCGTACCTCGTCGTGGGGTTCGGCCGGGCTGAGCGCGGCGGTCCCGGCGGCGTCGCCGAGATCGGCGACCCTGGCGGCCGCCTCCCGGTAGCGGCGGTACAGCGCGACGAGCGCCCGGGCCACGTCGGGGTGGTCCCGGCTCACCTCCGCGACGTCCTCCACCGGGACGGGAGCACCGCACGCCTCGTCGGCGAGGGCGGCGCGCAGGTCGGCGGCGAGGCGCTCCTCGTCGGCCTCGGAGAAGAACTCCGGGTCCACGCCGAACACCTCGGCGATCCGCAGCAGCACGGCGGCGGTGAGCGGGCGCTGGCTGTGCTCGATCTGGTTGAGGTAGCTGGTCGAGATGCCGAGCTCGTGGGCCAGCTCGACCTGGTTCATGCCGTGCTCGCGGCGCAGCCGGCGCAGCTTGGCGTGGGCGAAGATCTTGCGCCCGACGGGACGTGCCATGGTGCGACGCACCCCTCTTCTCTGTTCTTCCCCGGTCTTCTCTTCCCCGGATGGTTGCGAAGGCCTACACCGGCACCCGGCCGGCGGTCGCCCGGTGGGCCCGCACGGCCGCCTCGACCCGCACGGCATCGGCGGCCGCCCGCACCTCGTGGACCCGTACGGCCCAGGCGCCCTGCGCGGCGGCCAGGACGGCGGCGGCCGAGGTCGCGTCGTCCCGCTCCCGGGCCGGGCGGGGCTCGCCGGTGGCCGGGTCGGCGAGCAGTTCGCCGAGGAAGCGCTTGCGGGAGGGCCCGACCAGGAGCGGGCGGTCCAGCACGGCCCAGGCGTCCAGGGCGGCGAGCAGCGCCCAGTCGTCGCCCCGGCCCTTGGCGAAGCCGAGGCCGGGGTCGAGGACGACCTGCTCCGGGTCGACGCCGGCCGACACCACGGCGTCCATTTGGCGCCCCACTTCGGCGACCACCTCGGCGACGACGTCCCCGTAGTCGGCCAGGTCGTCCATCCCCTGGGACTGCCCCCGCCAGTGCATGACGACGAACGGCACACCGGCCCGCGCGGCCGTCTTGGCCATGGCCTCGTCCGCCCGGCCGCCGCTGACGTCGTTGACGATCCGGGCCCCGGCGTCCACCGCCGCCTCGGCGACCCGGGCGCGCATCGTGTCGATGCTCACCAGGACGCCCTGCCGGGCGAGTCCGCGCACCACCGGCAGCACCCGCGCGAGCTCCTCCTCGACCGGCACCCGGCGGGCGCCGGGGCGGGTCGACTCGCCACCCACGTCCACCATGTCGGCGCCCCGCGCGGCCAGCGCCAGTCCGTGCTCCACCGCCCGGCCCGGGTCCAGCCAGCATCCCCCGTCCGAGAACGAGTCCGGGGTGACGTTGAGGATTCCCATGACCGCGCAGCGACCCCAGTCGGGAAGTCCGGGAAGGGCGTACGCATGTCTTTCCATGGCCCTATTGTGCAGCCTCCGGAGGCCGTTTCGCGACCACTTCCGACCGCCCTCGATCGCGGCCGGAGAAAACCCGCGTATCACACTGTGGACTTTCCACCACGCCATTCCGAGCGGGCGTATACCGTCCTGTCATGACACTCGGGAAACCCTCCACACGCACCGACCGGGCGGCGACCGTCCGCGATCTCCTGGCCACCGGAAAGCGTTCCTATTCGTTCGAGTTCATGCCGCCGCGGAACGCCGAGGCGGAGGCCGGACTGTGGAACGCGATCCGCCGGCTGGAGGCGCTCTCCCCCACCTTCGTCTCGGTGACCTACGGTGCGGGCGGCTCGACCCGGGAGCGGACGGTGAACGTCACCGGCCGCATCGCCCAGGAGACGACCCTCACCCCGGCCGCGCACCTGACCGCCGTCGGCCACAGCGTCGGCGAGCTCAGGAACATCCTCGGGCACTACGCCGACCAGGGAGTACGGAACATCCTGGCCCTGCGCGGCGACCCACCGGGCGACCCCCCGGGCCCCTGGGTCCGGCATCCGGGCGGGGTCGAGTACGCCGCCGACCTGGTTCACCTCGTCAAGGACTCGGGCGACTTCTGCGTCGGGGTGGCGGCTTTCCCGGAAATGCACCCGCGGTCACCGGACTGGGACTCGGAAATCCGGCACTTCGTCACGAAGTGCCGTTCCGGAGCCGACTACGCGATCACCCAGATGTTCTTCGAGGTGGACGGATACCTCCGTTTCCGTGACCGTCTCCAGAAGGCCGGATGCGATATTCCGGTGATTCCGGAGATCATGCCGGTGACCAGCATCCGGTCACTGCGCCGAATCCCGACCCTGAGTACCGCAGCCATTCCGACGGAATTCTCCGACCGCATGCTGGAGCATCAGGAAGATCCCGCCGCAGTACGTTCCATCGGCATCGAGCACGCCACCGCCATGTGCCACCGGCTGCTCTCCGAGGGCGTCCCCGGGCTGCATTTCATGACCATGAACTTCTCCACGGTCACCACCGAGATCTACCAGAACCTCGGCCTGCCCCGGTCCGGTTGAACGGGCATGCGGGCCGCGCCGCGACGCGGCCCGCATGCCGTGGCGGGCGTACCGAACCGGCGGAAGAGTCCCCGCCCGGCCGCGTCAGCCGGCGAGTTCCTCGCGCAGCAGGCGGGCGGCGCCGACCAGGCTCTCCAGCGAGGCCCGGGTCTCCGTCCAACCGCGGGTCTTCAGCCCGCAGTCCGGGTTGACCCAGAGGCGTTCGGCCGGGATCGCGGCCAGGCCCGCGCGCAGCAGGGAGACGGCCTCCTCGGTGCTGGGGACGCGCGGGGAGTGGATGTCCCAGACGCCGGGGCCGACCTCGCGCGGGTAGCCCGCCTCGGCCAGCTCGCCGGCGACCTCCATGTGGGAGCGGGTCGCCTCCAGGGAGATGACGTCGGCGTCGAGGTCGTCGATCGCCGTCATGATGGCGCCGAACTCGGCGTAGCACATGTGGGTGTGGATCTGGGTGTCGGCGCGGACGCCGGAGGTGGCCAGGCGGAAGGCTTCGGTGGCCCAGTCCAGGTACGCCGGGCGGGCGGCGGCCCGCAGCGGGAGGGTCTCGCGCAGGGCCGGCTCGTCGACCTGGACGACGGCGGCGCCCCCGGCCTCCAGGTCGACGACCTCGTCGCGCAGGGCGAGGGCGACCTGGCGGGCGGTGTCGGCGAGCGGCTGGTCGTCGCGGACGAAGGACCAGGCGAGCATGGTGACCGGGCCGGTGAGCATGCCCTTGACCGGACGGTCGGTCAGGCCCTGCGCGTAGCGGAACCAGTCGACGGTCATCGGGTGCGGACGGGAGATGTCCCCGGCGAGGACCGGCGGGCGCACGTACCGGGTGCCGTAGGACTGCACCCAGCCGTGCCGGGTGGCCAGGTAGCCGGTGAGCTGCTCGGCGAAGTACTGGACCATGTCGTTGCGCTCGGGCTCGCCGTGCACCAGGACGTCCAGGCCGGCCTTCTCCTGGTACGCGATGACCTCGCGGACCTCGGCCTCCATCCGCTCCTGGTACGCGGCGCCGTCGATCCGACCGGCCGTCAGGTCGGCCCGGGCTACGCGCAGTTCGGTGGTCTGCGGGAAGGAGCCGATGGTGGTGGTCGGCAGCAGCGGCAGGCCGAGCCGGGCGCGCTGGGCCTCGGCCCGCTGCGGGTAGGCCTGGGCGCGGCGGGCGTCCGCGTCGGTGACGGCGGCGATCCGGGCGCGCACCGCCGGGTCGCGGGTGATCGGCGAGCCCGCGCGGGAGGCCAGGTCGGCCCGGTTGGCCGCGAGGTCGGCGGCGATCGCGCCGGTGCCCTCGCGCAGGCCGCGGGCGAGCAGCGCCGCCTCGGCGGCCTTCTGCTTGGCGAAGGCCAGCCAGCGGGCGATCTGCGGGTCGATGTCGCGTTCGAGGGTGGCGTCGATCGGCACGTGCAGCAGGGAGCAGGACGGCGCGACGTCGACGGTGTCGGCGAGGCCCAGCAGGGTCGCCAGGGTCGTGAGGGATTTCTCCAGGTCGTTGATCCAGATGTTGCGCCCGTCGATCACCCCCGCCACCAGCCGCTTGCCGGGCAGGCCGCCGGCGGCGGCGAGGTCCTCCAGGTTGGCCGCGGCCGGGCCGGTGAAGTCCAGTGCCAGACCCTCGATCGGGGCCTTCGCCAGGACCGGCAGGGCGTCGCCGAGCCGGTCGAAGTAGCTGGCGACCAGCAGCTTGGGCCGGTCGGTGAGGGCGCCCAGCTCGCGGTAGGCGCGGGCGGCGGCGTTGAGCTCGGCCGGGGTGCGGTCCTGGACCAGCGCGGGCTCGTCCAGCTGCACCCAGTCGGCGCCGGCGGCGCGCAACCCGGCCAGCAGCTCCGCGTAGACGGGCAGCAGCCGGTCCAGCAGGGTGATCGGCTGGAAGTCGGCGGCCACCCCGGGCGCCGGCTTGGCGAGCAGCAGGTAGGTGACCGGCCCGACCAGCACCGGCCGGGCCGCGTGGCCGAGCAGCAGCGCCTCGCGCAGTTCGCCGACGGCCTTGGCCGGGTTCGCCGTGAACACCGTGTCCGGGCCCAACTCAGGGACCAGGTAGTGGTAGTTGGTGTCGAACCACTTGGTCATCTCCAGCGGGGCGACGTCCTGGTTGCCGCGCGCCATGGCGAAGTACCCGTCCAGCGGGTCGGCTTCGACCGCGTCCCGGTGCCGGGGCGGGATCGCGCCGACGGCGACGGTGGTGTCCAGCACGTGGTCGTAGAGCGAGAAGTCACCGGTCGGGACCTCTTCGACGCCGGAGTCGGCGAGCTGCTGCCAGTTCCCCCGGCGCAGGTCGGCGGCGGTGGCCAGCAGCACCTCGGCGGTGACCGAGCCCTTCCAGTAGCCCTCGATGGCCTTCTTGAGCTCCCGGCCCCGGCCCTGGCGGGGGTAGCCGTACGCGGTGGCGACGCTCGCCGCGGCTGCGGACTTCGTGGTCAAGGGACTCTCCTTCGCGAGTCTGTTCTCCTCAGGTACCCGGAGACGGCACGAGGGCGCGAAGGGATGACGTACCCGGCGGCGGCCGTCACGGGAACG
Source organism: Kitasatospora sp. NPDC058184 (assembly GCF_042883725.1). Taxonomy (NCBI): domain Bacteria; kingdom Bacillati; phylum Actinomycetota; class Actinomycetes; order Kitasatosporales; family Streptomycetaceae; genus Kitasatospora; species Kitasatospora sp. NPDC058184. The sequence goes on along the minus strand of NZ_JBHVVE010000008.1, from coordinate 264,820 downwards.
TACGGGCCTGGTCCGCCTGGTATGGTCGCCGACCCGCCCACGAGGTCACCGGATAGCCGCGCGCGGGTCGTCCGCGGGCGGGCAGTGGCAGGTCTTCGGACTCGCGGGCGCGTCCGTCCCGTGAAGGGCGGACACCTACTGGCCGTCGCTTCCCAGACCCGTCCCGGGTCCAGTGCGTATGACGGCGGTCGTTCCCACTCACCGCTGCGGGGCAGTCCCGGACTGGCCAGTCGAAAGGCGTCACCGGGTTCCCTCTTGCGACGCCCTGCCTGGCGGACAGGGCGAACCAGCTGCACCGTCAGCTTAGGGGCAAAGCGCCGGGCCTGGCGCGGAAATCTCGGAACCCGTCCGGATGGTGGGACGCCACCATGGCCCGCGGGGCCGGTGGTCAGGTCCGCGTCGGGGTGTCCGGCGTGCCGGGCAGGGCGGCGCGGATGTCCGCGAGCAGTCCGGCCAGTTCGCATCCCGGCCCCAGCCGGGCGTCCAGTCGCGCGCGCTGGTCGGCGGGGATGCCCGCCAGTAGCCGTTCGGCTTCGCCCAGCAGCTGCCGTCCCCGCTGGAGGTCGGACCTCATCCTGGCGACCTGCGCCTGCGCTCCACCCAGCTGGCGGCGGGCGGATTCCAGTGCGGCGTGCTGTTCCGGGGTCAGGACGACGACCTCGACCCCGTCCAGCGTCATCGTCCGGTGCTTCGCGGGCTTGGGCACGATGGTCGGCCTTTCGGTTCAGGGGTGCGCCGGGCCGGTGGGCCGCGCGGCGGTCGGCGGCCCCACCGTGGTGTCCGGGCCGGGCGTGGCGTCCTGGCCGGATGGGGCGTGCGGGCCGGGCGGGGCCTCGAAGCGCACCGTGGGCTCGAAGTTGGCGCGGCGGGCCGCGCGGCGGAAGACGGTGAGGACGGCCGGCCCGACGAGGAGCACGGCGGTGAAGGTGGTGACGGCGCGGCCGGTGTCCCAGCCGAGCGAGGTGGCCAGGTCGAACAGCAGGTAGCGGTGCCACTGCTCGGTGAAGGGCAGGCCCGGCAGGTAGGCGATCGAGCTGTTCGGGCCGGTGGAGAACGGCCAGAAGGAGAGGTTCAGCAGGAAGCCGAAGAGGTAGCCGGAGAACGCCCCGTACCCGGCCAGCAGCGGCACCTCCCAGCGCCGTCCGGCCCCCGGCAGCAGTCCGGCGAGCATGCCGACGAAGGCGCAGCCGAACATCTGGTACGGCATCCAGGGGCCGACGCCGCCGGTGAGCAGCGCGGAGGCGAACAGCGAGGTGCAGCCGAGGGTGAAGCCGAAGCCGGGGCCGAAGACCCGGCCGGCGAGCACCAGGATGAAGAAGACCGTCTCCACTCCGGCGGTCCCGGCGCCGAGCGGGCGGAGTCCGGCGTTGACGGCGGACAGGACGCCGAGCATGGCGAGGGCCTTGGCGTCGATGCCGCCCGCGGAGATCTCCGCGATGACGACGGCGAGCACCAGGACCAGCAGGGCGCCGAAAATCAGCGGCGGGGCGTAGTTGGAGCCGAACCGCCCGGGCGCGACGACGAACGGCCAGGTGAAGGCCACCAGCCCGATGAAGGCGGCCAGGGCGACGACGACGCGGGCCCGGCCGGGGATCCGGACGGCGGTCACCGGGCGGCCTCCACCGCTTCCACGGCCGCCGCGACCTGACGTACCGTCAGGTAGCCGAGCGGGGCGAGGATCTTGGCGGTCTGCGGGGCGAAGGTGGGCGAGGCGACGATGACCTCGGCGGTGGGCCCGTCGGCGACGATCTCGCCCTCGGCCATCACCACGACGCGGTCGGCGGCGGAGGCGACGAACTCGACGTCGTGGGTGGAGACGACGACCGTACGGCCTTCGGCGGCGAGGGCGTCGACGATGCCGGTGAGCGCCTCCTTTGCCTGGTAGTCGAGCCCCCGGGTGGGTTCGTCCAGCAGCACGACCCTTGGTGCGGCGGCGAGTTGGATCGCCAGGACGAGGGCCAGCTTCTGCCCCTCGGAGAGGTCCCGGGGGTGGGTGCCGTCCGGGATCCCGGGGGCCAGGCGGTCGACGACCTGCCGGGCGGTCGGCCCGCCGGCGCCGTCGGCTTCGAGGTCGCTCTGGGCGAGTTCCTGGGCGACCGTCTCCAGGTACAGCAGGTCGGTGGGGGTCTGCGGGACGAGCCCGACCAGCTGCCGGGCCCGGGCCGCGGGCAGCCGCTTGGGGTCCGCGGCCGGGCCGCCCCCGGCGCCGGTGACCTTCACGCTGCCGCCCTGGCGGGGCCCGGAGCCCTGGAGGGCCCACAGGAGCGAGGACTTGCCGGAGCCGTTGCGGCCCATCAGCGCCGTGACCTCGCCCGCCCGCAGCTCCAGCCGGACGTCCCGGACGGCGGCCACCGGCCCGTACCGGACGACGACCCCCGTCGCCTCCAGCACCGGCTCCCCCGCCACCGCTGCCCGGCGCGGCGGGGGAACCGGCAGGTCCGTGAGCCGCTCCCGCAGCGGCGCGGCGGCCCGGCGGGCGTCCCGGACGGACAGCGGCAGCGGCCGCCAGCCGGCCAGTCGGCCGAGGTCGACGACGGGCGGCGCGATCGCGGTGTCCCGGAAGACCTCGGCCGGGGGGCCGTGCACGACCGTCCCGTCGCCGGGCAGGTAGGCGACCCGGTCGGCGTACTGGACGACCCGCTCCAGGCGGTGCTCGGCCAGCAGGACGGTCACGCCGAGGTCGTGGACCAGCCGGGTGATCGCGGCCAGCACCTCCTCGGCGGCGGTCGGGTCGAGCGCGGAGGTCGGCTCGTCCAGCACCAGGACGCGCGGGTGCGCGGTGAGCACCGAGCCGATGGCGACGCGCTGCTGCTGGCCGCCGGAGAGCTCGTACAGGGCCCGGTGGCGCAGGTCGGCCAGGCCGAGCAGGTCCAGGGTCTCCTCGACCCGCTTGCGCATGGTCTCCGGCGGGATCGCCAACTGCTCCATGACGTACGCCAGTTCCTCCTCCACCGTGTCGGTGGTGAAGCCGGCCAGCGGGTCCTGCCCGACCACGCCGACCACGTCGGCGAGTTCGCGCGGCGGGTGGTGGGCGGTGTCGCGGCCGTCCACGGTGACCCGGCCGCGCAGGGTGCCGCCGGTGAAGTGCGGCACCAGTCCGTTGACGGCGCCGAGCAGGGTCGACTTGCCGACGCCGGTGCGGCCGACCACCAGGCAGAGCTCGCCCTCCGGGATGTGCAGGTCGACGTCGCGCAGGACGGGCGTGCTCTCGCCGTCGTACACCACGCCGACCCGGTCGAATCGGATCACGTGCTCACCTCGGAGGTCGTGCGGTCGGTGCGGTCGGTGGGGGCGGCGTCGGGACGTGCGGCCGGGCGCGGCCCCGGCCCGGCGGCGGGTCCGGGCGTCCGGCCGGGCGGCGGCGAGACGATCCCGGCCGCCCCCGCCAGCAGCAGGGCGAGCACCGGGACGAGCGGCAGCGTCGGCCAGGTCAGCGGGTACAGCGACGGGTTGAGGTCGGTGGCGTCGTAGCCGACGGTGGCGAACAGCAGCACGGCGGCGGTCACCCCGCAGCCGGCCACGCCCCACTCGGCGGCCCGCCAGCGGTCCGGCCGGTAGGTGGTGCGCCGCACCCGCCGCCCGCCGAGCAGCAGACCCGCCACGCAGAGCACGGCCCCCGCGAGGAAGGCGGGCAGGCCGAGCGCGGCCGGCGCCGTCCCGTCCAGCAGCCCGTACACCCCGGCGCACAGGCCGCACATGCCGAGCAGCATCAGCGCGCCGGTCAGCAGGCGGGAGCGGCGCGAGGCGGTGCCGGAACGCCCGTAGCCGCGCGAGTCCATTGCGGCCGCGAGGCTGAGCGAACGCTCCAGCGCGTCCTCCAGGACCGGCACCACGATGCTGCGCAGAGCACGGACGCCCTTGCGCCGCCCGGCACGCAACCGCCGTGCCCGGGCGACGCGTTGGACGCTCTGCACCAGCTGGGGCGCGACGCTGAGCGACACCGTCACGGCGACGCCCAGCTCGTACAGGGCCCCGGGCAGCACCCGCAGCGCCCGCTTGGGGTTCGCCAGGGTGTTCGCGGCGCCGATGCAGCAGATCAGACAGGCCAGCCGCAGCCCGTCGAAGGCCGCCGAGAGCGTGGCCTCCAGCGAGACCGGGCCGCCGATCTCGATGCCCGCGTACCAGGCGGGGGTGGGGATGTGCGGCAGGGAGAAGAGCAGGTGGTCGTGCGGGGTGACGCCGGTGGCGAAGACGCACCGGAAGACCACCCGGATCGCCACCACCGTCAGGGCCAGCCACAGGTAGTAGGTGAACCCGCGCGCCCACGGGGCCTCGCTGCGGCGGGCGGTGACCACGAAGCCGAGCACGGCGAGGACGAGCAGGAGCAGCAGCGGGTTGGTGGTGCGGCTGGCCGCCGTCGCCAGGGCCAGCGCCCAGGCCCACCAGGCCAGCGGGTGGAGGTTGCGCGGGATGCGCCGGCCCCCCGCGACCCGCCCGGGGGCGCGCTGCGGGGAGCCGGACTCGCGCTTGTCGAGCGTGCCCACCGGATCACTCGGCCCGTCGGCGGCGGCGCCGGGCGGCCACCACCGTGGCCACGCCCAGCGCCACGACGAGGACCGAGCCGAGCACGGCGGGGACCATCGAGCCGGAGTCGTGCGGGGCGTCGGCCACCGGGTTGGCGTCCACCACCCCGCCGGGCACGGCTGCCGCGGACGTGGGCCCGGCCTCGGCCGCGGCCGTCTGCGGTGTCGACTGGTCGCTCGGGGCGTCGGTCGGCGGGGCGGTGGACGGCTCGGCCGGCACCGGCGTGGGGTCGGGCGCACCCGACGGGGTGCTGCCGTCCCCCGGGGTGGCGGCGGGGTCCGTCCCCGGGGTCGCGGCGGACGCGGGCGGACGGGCTCCGCCGGGCTGGGGTGCGGCGGGGGCCGGGGCCCGTCCGGTCCCGGCGCCGCCGGTCGTGCCGGTGGATCCGCCGGAGCCGCTGCCGCCGGTCGTCCCGGCACCACCACCCGTCGACCCGCTGCCGGATCCGCCCGCCGCTCCGCCAGAGCCGCCCGTCGTGCCCTGGCCGGGGTCGGCCGGCTGCCCGCCCGGGCTGGAGTTGTGGGCCCGGACGCTGTCCGGCGAGATCGTCGGACGGCCTTCGGTGCCCTCGACGTTGGTGCCGCCGAAGATCCACAGGTCGACGCTGCCGGGCTTCGGCTGGTAGAGCATCGCGCCGAGCTGGCTGTAGGACCACTCGTTCTGGCCCGGATCGGCGTGCCAGTACGACCAGTACGCGGTGGCCGGGGGTGTCAGGACGCACTTCTCCTGGTCCGGCGTCGGGTACTGCTTGCCGCCCTGGAAGCCGCTGTAGCCGATCCGGCAGATGAAGGCCGGGCCGTCGTGGCCGGTGCCGGTGGTCTTCCAACCGCCCTGGTTGAGCAGGGTGAACCCGGTGGTGGGCGTGGTTCCGCAGGAGCGCAGCAGCGGGCCGCCCCACTTGCCGAAGTCCACGGCGAGTACGGCACCGGAGGTGGTGGTGCACTGCTCGATCGGCAACGGGGTCGCGGCGGCCGGGGTGGTGCCCGCGGCGACGCCGCCGAAGGCGAGGGCGAAGGTCAGCGACGCCGCCCCGGACAGCCGGGCGAGGCGCGTGCCGAGTCCCCGGCTCACCGGTGACGCCCCGGGGCGGCCGCGGTGCGACGACGGGCGACGAGGACGGCCCCGGCGCCGAGCGCGGTCAGCGCGCCGGCTCCCGCCGTCAGTGCCAGTGCCTGGCTTCCGGTACTGGCCAGGCCGCCTGAACCGGTCCGCACCGTCACGCCCCCTGCCCCGGCGGCACTGTCACCCTTCGGGGTGTCGATGCCGCCGGACGAAGGGGTGTCGGTGGCCGGGATCGGCGCGGTCGTCGTGGGCGAGCCCGCCGGGGTGCCGGTCGGCGTCCCGGTGGGACTGACCGTCGGGGTGGGCGTTCCCGTCGGGGTGGTGGTCGGCGTCCCGGTGGAAGTAGGCGTCGGCGTGCCCGCGAGGTCGCGGGACAGCGTCCCGAAGGAGATGCCGGTGGCACCGCCCAGCACCTGCGTGGACGCGCGGACGTCCGACCCCCGCTGCCCGGCCGCCGCGACGTTGAACCCGCCGTCGCCGTTCTGCTGCCCGGCGAGGAAGTCGAGCGCCTTGGCGATCTGTCCACCGTAGGCGGCCTGGCGCAGCGTCATGCCCTGGACGGCCAGCGCGGCCGAGTTGGTGGAGTCGCCGGAAGCGCCGGGGAAGCCGCCGTCGGGCAGCTGCCGCGCGGCGAGCCAGCCGAGCCCCTGGTCGACCGCCCGGGCGGCCTCGTCCCCGGGGACGAGGGCGAGGGCCATGACGGCCATCGCCGTGCTGTCCACGTCGGAGTCGCCGGTGGCGGGGATCAGGCTCGGCCAGGAGCCGTCCGGGTGCTGGAGGCCCTTCAGGTAGGCGATCGCGGGGGCGGCGCCGGTGGACTCCCCGGCCCGGAGCTGGGCCATGACGGCGAGCGCCTGGGAGAAGACGGAGGTGGCGTAGGCGTAGTTGCCCGGGGCGGCGCAGCCGATGGTCGCGTCGGCCTTGGCGCACACCAGCGCGGCGAGGGCGGCGATCAGGTCGTGGCCGCCGAAGTCCCGCGGGTTGCGGCCGACGGCCTCGGCGAGCAGCGCCTCCTTGCCGATGGACCCGCCGCCGGCGTACTCGGTGCCGATCGCGGTCCAGTCGTTGACGGTGCGCTCGCTCGCGTCCTTGCCCTGCTGATCGAGGAAGTCGACGATCCGGCGCAGCGCGGCGTCGTCGGTGCCGGTCGCGGCGAGGGCGTAGGCCCCGTCGATGGTCAGGCCGAAGTCGGCGAAGGCCGGGAAGCCCTCGTAGTAGTGGCCGTCGATCAGCCGGGCCGGGTCGGTGAGGTAGGCGCTCCCCTTGGCCGCGTCGGGTTTCCTCCCCGCGGGCGGGGTCGGCGTGGTGGTGGGGCCGTCCGGGTTGTGCCGGACGGTGGTGAGGTCGGTGCCGGTGAGGGCCAGGAGGGCCTGCTCGGTGGCGACGGCGTCCGGGTCGGTGGTCGACTCGTCGGGGCCGAAGCCGCCGTCCTTGCCCTGGCGGGCGGCGAGCCAGGCGGTGGCGGCGGCCCGGTGGGCGTCCTGGCCGGTGGCCCGGAAGACCTGGGCGGCGATCGCGGTGCTGGTGGTGTCGCCGGGGGCGCCGGGGTACGGGAGGAGGGAGCCGTCGGACTGCTGGCTCGCCGCGAGCTGGTCGGCGGCCTTCCCGGCGGCCGTTTCGTAGCCGGGGGCGGTCCGCAGGGCGAGGGCGGCAATCGCGGTGGCGGACGGGTCGGACTCGCAGTGGTCACCCGCGACGATCATCGAACCGGCCATGCCGCCGTCGGCGCACTGGAAGGCCGCGAACCGGGCGAGGGCCGGGGCGGGCGGTGTGACGCCGGCGCGCTGGAGGGCGATGACGCCGAGGGACTGGACCCAGGGCGAGGACGCACCGAGGAAGTCCCCGGCGGCGGTGCACCTGCCGTTCTCCCCCGCCCCCGTGCAGACGTGGCCGGTGAGCGCGGCGACCAGGTCCCGCCCGCCGAAGGCGCGCGGGTCGCGGCCGGTGCTCTCGGCGACGAGGGCCAGCAGGGCGGCGGCCCTGGTGTCCGGCGCGCCGGTCGGCCCGTCGGGGTGCAGGAACGCGTCGGTTTGGGCGTCGAGGAAGGCGACCACCTTGCGCAGCGCCGGGTCCTGCGTCCCCGCCGCCGCGAGCGCGATGGCGGTGAGGGCGGTCCGGGGGTAGTCGGGCCCCGGGGCGGCCCAGTTCTCCATGTGGTCGCCGCCGACCAGTTGGCCGGCCAGCCAGGCCGCGGCGGCCGCCGGGTCGCCCGTGGCGGAGGGGGATCCGGTGGGGCTCGGACTCGCGGTCGGGGTTGCCGAAGGGGAGGCGGAGGGCGAGGGGCCGCCGTTCCTGGCGCGGACGGAGTCCGGGGTGAAGTTCGGCGCCCCGCTGGTTCCGCCGATGTCCGTACCGCCGTAGACCCAGGCCTCGACCTCGCCGGGCTCGGGCTTCTGCGTGCCGGCCCCGAACCGGCTGTAGGACCAGGCCTGTTGGCCGGGTTCGGCGATCCAGTACGACCAGTACGCGGTGGCCTGCGGGGTGTTGACGCACGGCTCCTCGGCCGGTGTCGGGTACTGGGCGCCGCCGTTGAAGGTCCCGGTCCCGAGCCGGCAGATGAAGGCCGGTCCGTCGTGCTCGGTGCCGGTCGTGGTGAAGCCGGCGTTGTGCAGCAGGTTCATGCCCGTCGTGGGGTGGGCGTCGCAGCCCCGGACGACGCCGCCGCCCCAGTGGGTGAAGTCGACGGCGACGATCGCGCCCGTCGTCGCCGTGCACTGCTCGATCGGGTCGGCCGAGGCGGTACCCGGGTACCCGAGCAGGACCGTGCCGCAGGCGGCGGCCGCAACGGTGCCGGCGACCACCAGCGAGGCGAGGTCCCGGTTCCTGTGACGTGTGCGATTGCTGCTGACCCTCACGACGACTCCCTGGTCGGTCGACACGCGAGGCGACGGCGCAGCCGACGGTCGCCCGCGGGCACGGGGCCGTCGAAACCGCGTCGTAGTCCGCGACGACGCAAGTGCTCTGTGAACAGACCCCCGGTCCAGGCATTCCGGCTCACCCACCCTCAGGTGGGTCCACGGTTGCGGGTCAGCGCCGGAGTTGGACCGGCTTCCCCTGAATGCCGAGGGCAAAAAATCGGTTCATCAGACCACGCTGACCGACGGAGAGTCAACGGGTCGTCAGGTCGATCACATCACCTCGTCGGGCGACGGACCTGTGCGGTAGCGTCCGCGGTGGCCGAGCGGGGGAACCCGGTGCGAACCCGGGGCTGACGCGCAGCGGTGTGGGGCGGTGACCGTACCGTCCCGAGCCCGAATGCCCGCCCGGCCATGCACCACGGCGAATGCCGGCCCACGCGATCCGGGCGGCGACCGCTCCGGCAGTCGCGCGCCCCGAGCGGACGCGGGAGTCCCGGGGCAGGGTCGGCGCCCGCCACCCCAAGGAGCCTGTCCCGTGCCCCTCCGCACCCCGTCCCGCGCCGCCTCGGCGACCACCGTCGCGCTGACGGCCGGCGCCCTGCTGCTCTCCGCCGTCCCCGCCCACGCGACGGCCACCCCGGCCCAGATAGCCACCTCCAAGAGCACCGGCGTCACGTACCTGAAGTCCCTCCAGGCCGCCGACGGCAGCTACGTCACCGGCGGCGGACTCTCCAACGAGTGGGCGTTCAGCGCGCTCGCCGCCGCCGGAACGGCCGCCGCCGACGTGACCCCCGGCGGGGACACCGGCAAGAACGCCCGCCTCGTCTACCGCAACCAGCTCGCCGCCCCCGGCTGGCCCGGCACCTCACCCGTGGCCACGGACTACGAGCGCGCCGTCCTCAACGCCTACGCGGCCGGCATCGACCCCGCCCGCGTCGGCCCCGGCCGCAACCTCCTCGCCGACCTCACCGCCTACTGGCAGACCGCCGAACCCGGCTACTACGGCCCGTCCGCCAACTTCAACGGCACCGTCTTCGGCCTGCTCGCCCTCGCCGGCGCCAGGACCCAGGCCGGCGCCCAGCGCGCCCCGCAGCCGCTGCTCGACGCCTCCGTCACGGCCGTGCGCGCCAACCAGCACAACGACGGCGGCTGGAACTACAGCAAGGCCGCGGGCGACCCGACGGCACTCGCCCAGGGCAGCGACATCGACATGACGGGTGCCGCCATGGCCTCCCTCTGCACCGCCGGCGTGCCCAACACCGATTCCACGGTCGTCGCCGCCAAGAACTTCCTCAAGGGCAAGCTCGCCTCCTCCGGCGCCTTCAACGCCATGTTCGGGGTGAACACCGACTCCAACGGCTGGGCCGTGTCCGGCCTCAACGCCTGCGGCATCAACCCCCAGGGCACCGACTTCACCAGCGGCACCGGCAAGACCCCGGTCGACTTCCTGATCTCCCAGCAGTTCAAGCCCGGCGGCGGCTTCAAGTACCTTCCCACCGACACCAGCCCGTCCGCCTACGCCTCCGTCGACGGCCTGCGCGCCGTCGCCGGTGCCGGGTTCACCGCCACCCCGCCCGCCCCGACCACCGCGGGCGAGCCCGCCTGGGCCGCGACCACCGACTTCACCGCCGGCACCGCCGCCCGGCTCCCGCTGGTCGTCGACGACGGCACCGGCGCGCTCAGGGTCTGCGCCGTCACCCTCACCCCGACCGGCACCACCACGACCCTCGGCGACGTCCTCGACGCGGCCGCCACCGCGACCCCGAGCGGCTGCGTCACCTCCGTCACCCCGTCCACCGGAGGCGGCACCGTCACCGCGCTCAACGGCACGGCCAACGCCGGCTCCTCCACCTGGAAGCTCAGCCTGGACGGCGCCACCGCCACCCCGGCCGCCCGGGCCGCGACCGTCCACCTCGGCGACACCGTCTCGCTGCGCTACGGCGGCTGACCGCACGACGCGACGCAGGACGGGGGCACCGGCGCCCCGGCCCCTTCCGGAGAAGGGGGCGGGGCGCCGGTGGCCCTCCGCCTGTCAGGGCGCGGTGGTGCCCGGCTGCGCGCCGGCGCCGAAGGACCAGCCCTCGACGTCGCCGGGGGCCGGGTCGTAGCTGCCCGCGCCCAGGGTGCTGTACGACCAGGGGCCGCCGTGCTGGGCGTGCCAGTACGACCAGTAGGCGCTGCCGGTCGGGTTGGTGCAGGCCGTCGGCAGGGCGTTGATGGTGCAGACGAAGCCCGGGTAGCGCGGGTGGAAGGCGTACGAGAATCCGGCGCCGGTGAGCGCGGCCAGGCCGCTGGCCGGGTCGCCGGGCGCGCAGCCGGTCTGGATGCCGCCGCCGACGGCGGTGAAGTCGACCACGACGGTGACGCCGGTGGTGCCGCCGCAGGCGGCCGCCCGCGCCTGCGGGGCCTGGACGGCGCAGACGCCGAGCAGTCCGGCGGTGAGGGCCGCCGCGGCGGCGATCGACCCGAGCGTACGGCGGGCCGGGGTGGGGGTGTCGCCCATCGGTGAACTCCTCACGGTTTCAACGTGGTTCAGCGCGTGGCCGGGGCCGGCGGGCAGGCCTGGGTCGGGGCGTCGGGAGCGGCCCCGGAGGCGGAGAGCGTGGACAGCGGGGTGCCCGCGAGGCCGAGGACGGCCTGCGCCGTGGCCCGGGCCCCGTTGCCCGCGTTGAAGCCGGTCGCGTCGTAGGCGACGGCACCGCGGACCGCCGGGTCGGCGGAGCAGCCCTGCTGGAGCTTCACCAGCCGGCCCCACGCCTTGAGGCCAGGGCCGAGGCGTCCGCCGGAGAGCAGCGCCTGGGTGGCCAGGCCGGTGCTGTTGGCGTTGGAGGCGGTCGCCCCGGCGGCCGCGAAGCCGCCGTCGGCGTTCTGGTGGGCGGTGAGCCAGCCCAGGCCCGTGTTCGCCTTGGCGGCGCGGCCGGTGGCGGCGAGGGCCTGGACGGCGAGCGCGGTGGCGTCGGCGTCGCTGGTGCAGGCGGCCTGGCCGAAGGAGAGCGGGAAGCCGCCGTCCGCGCACTGGCTGTTCGCCAGGAAGTCCACGGCCGCCGCCGGGGCGCCACCGGGCGTGCGGTGCAGGGCGATCACGGCGAGGGACTGGCCGAAGGCGTTGCTGTAGTCGCCCCACTGGGAGCGGTCGGAGTACCGGCCCTCGGCGGTCTGCAGCGACCGCAGGCGGGCCGGCAGGTCGACGCCGCCGAAGGCCGTCGGGTCCCCGCCGCGGACCTCGACGGCGAGCAGCAGCTTGGCGGTCGCGCCCGCGTAGGCCTCGGTGGTGCCGTCGCCGAGGTAGCCGCCGATGATCTCGGGCTTCGCCAGCCAGGCGGTGGCCTTCGCGGCGGCCTCGTCGGAGCCGCGCGAGGCGGCGAAGGCCAGTACGGCGTCGATGGTGAGGCCCTGGTCGGGGTAGGCGGTCCCGTTGAAGACGGACTCGAAGTGGTCGCCGTCGACGAGCTGGCGGGCCAGCCAACCGCCCGCGGCGGCGTCGGGGCGGACCGTCGGGGACGAGGTCGCGGCGGCGGGCGCGTTCTCGGGCGCGGCGTGGGCGGCGGTGGCCGCCGGGAGTGCGGTGGCGAGCGCCACGGCGGGTATCGCGAGCAGACCGAGGGCGCGGCGGAGCGTGGGCATGGTGACCTTTCCGGGCCCGCGCGCAGGGGCCCGGAGGGCGGCGGCGACAGCCGGGGCGGCCCTCGGGGCTCCGGCCCGCGGACCACGACGGGAGGAGGGACGACACACCTCCGCCGACGGGTACTCGGGCTCGCCTCCGACCAGGAGCCGGCGGCCTACCGTTGCGGGCCAGCGCCGGATTCGAACCGGACTTCCCCCAGCGGCGGAGTCACAACATGACGGCCCATCATGGCGATACGGAAAAGATCCGGTCAAGGGTTCGAACGTGACATCACGGTGGCCGCCGCCCGACATCGCGACGCGCCCCTCCCGGCCGCCGACGCGACCAGGGCGTCCCGGACGGCAGAATGCCTCCCATGCGGCACATCTTCGTCATCGGCATCGGCGCGGGCGACCCCGACCACCTCACCCTGCAGGCGGTCAAGGCGCTCGCCCACACGGACGTCTTCTTCATCCTCGACAAGAACGAGGACCGGCAGGACCTGATCCGGCTGCGCCGCCGGATGCTGGCCGAGCACGGCCGGCCAGGCCACCGGGTGGTCGAGGCGCCGGACGCGGAGCGGGACCGCACCACCCCCGCGTACGCGGCCGCCGTGGACGACTGGCGCGTCCGCCGGGCCGACCTGGTCGAGCAGTTGCTCTCCGAGCACCTCGGCGAGGGCGAGACGGGCGCGTTCCTGGTCTGGGGGGATACGAGCCTCTACGACAGCGTCATCGCCGTGGTGGACGACGTCCTGGCCCGCGGCGCCGTCGGCTTCGACTACGAGGTGGTCCCGGGCATCAGCAGCGTCTCCGCGCTCGCGGCCCGCCACCGCACCACGCTGACCCGGGTCGGCCGCCCGGTGCAGATCACCACCGGCCGCCGGCTGGCCGAGGGCTTCCCCGAGGGCGTGGACGACGTCGTGGTGATGCTCGACGGCCGCGCCGCCTTCACCGGGATCGACCCGGAGGGGCTGGAGATCCGCTACGGCGCATACCTCGGCACCCCCGACGAGATCCTCGTCGCCGGTCCGCTCGCCGAAGCCGCCCCGCGGATCAGCGAGTTGCGCGAGTCGGCCCGCGCGCGCAAGGGCTGGATCATGGACACCTACCTGCTGCGGCGCTCCGGGAGCTGACCGGCTCCTTCAGCCCGGTCCCGGGGCCGGTTTCGGGTCCGGATCCGGGTCGGTGAGGCGTTGGAGGAGGGCGGCCGCGATGTAGCGCATCCGACCGGTCGTCGTGCGCGGGTCGTAGCCGAGGTCGCGGGTCAGCGCCTCGTGCCGGGCCTGCAGGGTGGAGTGGTGCATGCCGAGTTCCGCCGCGGCGGCGCGGACGCTGTCCGATTCCACGAGCACGCGCAGGACCGTGGCCGAGCGGGCGTCGAGCCGCAGCAATGCCCGGACGTCGTCGTGCGGGGCGTGGGGGTCGTGGGCCTCGGCGAGCATGAGCATGGCACCGAGGTCCGTCGCGTCGACGGCGGGTGTGGCCTCGGTGGTCAGCCGGAGCGCGACGACGGCGCCGTCCCACGACGCGGGCGCCCGGTCGGCCCGCACCCACGGGCCCAGGCCGGCCCGGCCCGGGAGCGGCACGCTTCCTGTCGTGTCGAGGGTCGCGCGCAGGATCCCGTAGCGGGTCGGCAGGACCGCCGACGGCGGGCCGGGCACCCGCTCGTCGACGCCGGTCGCGATCAGCCGGATCCGCGTGCCCGCGGCCAGGCGCAGCCTGGCCAGGGCGGTCATGCGCTCGTTGACCGTCCGGGCCGCGTCGAGGCCGGTCTCCAGGGCGCCGCCCGCGTCGCGGCGCAGGTCGAGGAGGTCGACCGCGAAGGCGAGGCGCTCGACGATCACCGCGTCGCTCAGGTGCTCGCCGCCCTCCCGTTCCAGCCACACGCTGCCGCTCGAACAGGGGCGGACCAGGGTCCGTGCCTCCCGGCCGGCGGTGCCGTCCAGGAGCCGGCCCTCCGGATCGCGCCGACTGGTCCGACCGTGCCGTTCGGCACCGGCCACGGTGCCGGACAGGGCGGCGGCCCCGCGCAGGAGGCCGTCCAGGCCGACGTCCCCGGTGATCAGCGTGTCGAAGTAGGAGACCACCTTGAGGGCCTCGGCCGCCCGTGGGTCCAGGGCACCGATCCGGCCGATGAGCTCATGCATCTCTACTCCCTCACGTACCTGGTGACCCTACCTGCGCCGTCGGCTCCGGCCGGGCCGCCGCGTGCCGGGCCCGGTCGGACGCCGTGGCCCCGGGCGCGCGGATGGCGGGCGAGACTCTCGGATTCCGCCGCGTCCGGCGGTGGCCCGCGGCATGCCGGGCACCCGACGATGGGACGGACGGCGCGACCGCGTGGCGGGGAACGGCGGGATCCGACGACCGGTGTTCCCGCCCGCCGCCGTCCGGCCCCGCGCCCGGTGCGGCCGGCTCCCGATCCGGTTCGCGACGGCGCGGGCACGACGACCGGCGGTCCCGGTCGGCATGGAAAGTCCCAGGAAAGGCGAAGCATGAGAGCAGCACGGTTCCACGGCAAGGAAGACCTCCGCATCGAGGAGGTGCCGGAGCCCGGTCCCGGTCCCGGGCAGGTGAAGCTGCGCAACGCGTTCGCCGGCATCTGCGGCTCCGACCTCCACTTCTACTTCTATCCCGAGTCGCTGCCGTTCGACGTGCACCGCCCGCACCCCCTGACCGGTGCCGCCCTGCCGCAGATCCTCGGCCACGAGTTCTCCGGCACCGTCGTCGAGGTCGGCGAGGGCGTGACGGACGTGAAGGTCGGCGACCGCGGCGCCGTCTACCCGCTGGCGGTCTCCTGCGGCGAGTGCGCGGCGTGCCACAGGGGGTTGCCCTTCTCCTGCCGGCTGATGGGGTCGCTCGGGTCGAACGTGGAGGGTGGTGGCCTGGCGGAGTTCTCCACCTTCGACGCGTCGCAGCTGCACGTGCTGCCGGACGGCGTGGACCTACGGCTGGGCGCGCTGGCCGAGCCGATGGCGGTGGGCTGGCACGCCGTCGCGCGCAGCGGCGTCGAGCCGGGCGGTACGGCGCTCGTCGCGGGGGCCGGACCGATCGGCATCGGCGCCTGGTTCGCGCTCAAGGCCCGCGGCGTGGAACGGGTGCTGGTGTCCGAGCCGAGCGCGGACCGCAGGGCGATCATCGCGGGCCTGGGCGGAACGGTCGTCGACCCGGTGAACGAGGACCTCGCGGGTGCCCTCGCCTCGCTCACCGACGGCAGGGGCGTGGACGTCGCGGTGGACGCCGCGGGTGCCGGTCCGGCGGTCACCGCCGCCCTGGCGGCCCTCGTCCCCGGCGGCCGGCTGGTAGTCACCGCGCTGCACGAACACCCGATGGAGTTCCAGCCCACGGGGCTCATGATGACCGAGACGGAGATCGTCGGCGCGGTCGGATACCGGCCCGAGGAGTTCGACGCGGTCATCGCGGCCATGGCCGACGGGGTCTACGACACCACCGGCTGGGTGCAGGAGCTGCCCCTGGACGGCATCGTCGACGCGCTCCACTCACTGCGCGCAGGCGTCGGCGGGAAGATCCTCCTCCAGGTCGGCTGAACACCTCCGAACGGTCCGGTACGGACGCCCGGCGGGGCATCCGTACCGGACCGTGGCGCGCCCGCGGCCGCTGCGCGCGAAAGGCACCGGTCGGCTCCTGCCTGGGCAGCGGCTGTCGACCGTACGCACGGCCTTGGCGCCACCCGCCGGTGCGCTGTGGGCCAATTCCGGCAGCAGGATCCCGCCTGACGTTCCGTCATGAGATCGAGCAGGACGGCCCCTTGGGCTCTTCCGGCTCGACCACGCCGCACCGCCGCCCACTCCGGGCGGCGGCCCGAGCCCATGACTGGAGGCCGTCGAGGTGCCTGCGATGCCGGTCGTCGGGCTGGTCCCCCGCGCCGCCGAGAACGCCGCCGACGTCGTCGTCCGCACTGCGCACGGCCGCGACACCGTGCCCTTCAAACACCACGTGATCACGATGAAGCGCGTCATGTGACATCCGCTCAGGGCCCAGGTGCGTTTGTGTCCGCCAGTCCGAGCACCGTGCTCGGCCTCACCGTGCCCGGCTACGACGACCGTCCCGTGGACGTGGCAGCGGTGGCCGTACTGCCGTGAACCCGTCATTCCTGCGGATGCCGGGGGACAACCCCACCCACGACCGGGTGGGTAGCGGCATCGTCCCAGGTGGCCGGCTCCGGAGAGGGTTGGGGCAACGGCGAGACCCGCCGACCTCCTGGACGAACAACCGGAGTTGACACATGCGCAAGCAGGCACGGCAGACCGTCCACCCGCCCCGGCACCGCAAGGCCCTGGTGGCCGCGATGGCCGTCGGCGCCCTGACCACGGGCGTGCTGGCCCCCACCACCACGGCGTTCGCGGCACCGAGGCCGGACACCGTCCAGCAGGGCCTGGACGCACTGGTGCGGGACGACGGCATCGTCGGCACGCTCGCGAACGTCGAGAAGGGGAACGGCCGCGCCCGCGACTACACCGCCGGCGTGGGCGACCTCGCCTCCAAGGAGAAGGTCCCCGTCGACGGCCAGGTACGGGCCGGCAGCAACACCAAGGCCTTCAGCGCCGTCGTCGTCCTGCAACTGGCCGCGGAGGGGAAGATCGCCCTCGACGCGCCCGTCGAGACCTACCTGCCGGGCCTCGTGCGCGGGGACGGCATCGACGGGCGGCACATCACCGTCCGCCAGATCCTCCAGCACACCAGCGGGCTCCCGGAGTACCTGAGGGGTGATGCCTCGTTCCACTACTACGAGCCGCGCGACCTCCTCGACAACGCACTGCGGTTCAAGGCCGACTTCGCCCCCGGCACCAGGTTCAACTACAGCAACACCAACTACCTCGTGGCCGGCCTGATCGTCCAACGCGTCACCGGCCACGCGATCGCCGCCGAGATCGACAACCGCGTCGTCAAGCGCGTCGGCCTGCGCCACACCTACTTCCCCGCCCCCGGCGACACCACCATCCGCGAACCCCACCCCAAGGGCTACTACCGCGACACCCCCGACGCTCCCCTGCGCGATGTCACGGAGACGGACCCGTCCTTCGGCTGGGCCGCCGGCCAGCTGGTCTCCACCAACTCCGACCTCAACCGCTTCTTCTCCGCCCTCCTCCGCGGCGACCTCCTCCCGCCCGCCCAGCTCGCCGAGATGAAGAAGACCGTCCCCGCCGAGAGCGTCGGCCCCGGCGCCGCCTACGGCCTCGGCCTGGTCAGCAGGCCCCTGCCCTGCGGCGGCCGTTACTGGGGCCACGGCGGCAGCTTCCCCGGCTACGAGACCCGCGGCGGCGTCACCGAGGACGGCAGCACCGCGGCCAACATCGCCGTGACCTCCCGCCCGACCGACAAGGCCGCCCTGCGGCATGTCGAGGTCGTCGCCGAAACGGCCCTCTGCCGCTGAGCCCACTGCGTGCGGACAACACCGCCGTACGCACCGATGGTTCCGGCCTTCGGCCCGGGGCGGGTATCTCCCGCTCCGGGCCGAAGCCGTCTCCCCGGGCAGCTCCATGGTGCGCTCCGCGATGCCGAAGACCCGCATCAGCCTCAGCGGGTCGGCGCACTCGAACCCCTCGTCGGCGAGCCGGTCCTGGCCGTCCGGCGTCACGCCCTCGGCCGATCCGCCGGACGGAACCCGGACCGGCCTACAATCCCAGCGGACGCTCCCACCGGGCGGAATCCGCACACGATTCGTACAGTGACAACTGCGGAGCGAGAACCCGCGTCCCCGCCGTGATGCGGCAGCGGTCCGGCTCGAACGGACCTGAGACGGGACACCGGCCGGCGCTGCCCACCAGAACCCTCGCGGCCGGAGCGAAGGCCCCTGCCCACCCGGCGTTCCCCACCGGCCTCTGACTTCACTCCTTCCCGCTGAGCGGGCCACACCGAGGAGCAGCAGGACGATGGCACGTACGGCAGCCACCAAGAGACCGTCGAGGACCCAGCAGCGAGCGGGCGATACGGACCGGGCAGAGGTCGCCGATGCCTCGGCCGAGGCGGAGCTCCTCGGGGACGACACCCACATCGACCCCGGCTCTTCGGCCACCAGGATCACCGTCTCCGGGAACGCCACGCTCGACTTGAGCCAGGGCACCGTGAAGCCTCCCGAACCGGTGGCGGGCGAGAACGCGGTCCTCTCCTGGACGGTGACGAACCTCGGGCCCGACGACGTCACCTCCGCCGTCGGTGAGTTCGACATGGGGGAGGGCCTGAGCGAAGTCGGCTGCACCATCGACGACAAGCCCGCTCCGGAGTACCAGCTGCCGCCCTTGAAGCGTGGCGAGAAAGCCGTGGTGGCCCTCACCGTGCAGATCGCGCCGAACGCCGGCATCCCCCTGGGTGTCCTGTTCGGTGTCCACAACGCCGACGCGACGCCGAGCCGGCAGACGATCGTGGTACCCGTGTCGAAAGTGGACCTCTCCCTGACGGGCGACCCCACCGGCGAAACGGTGGCCGCAGGCCAACCCGTCAGTTTCCGTTGGAAGGTGGAGAACCGGGGACCGTCCAGCGCCGAGATGGTGAGTGTACGGGCCACTCTTCCGGCCGGGGTGCGCTTCGACTCCGCCGACGGGGGCGGAACCCTGCAAGCCGACGGCACTGTCCTCTGGCAGCTCGGCTACCTGGACCCACCCCGATCGCGCACCGTGACGGTCAAGGCGAAGACGTCCCCGAACGCACGGGACACCCTGGTCGCCACGGCCATGACGACCTTCAGCAGGCCGGACGGCTCCGGCAGTCCGGCGACCACCCCGCGGGTACCCGTCACCCTGAAGGTCCAGGAACTCGCCACGCTCACCTGCACAGCGGCCGCCGTCCCCCAGCGGGCGGTCGCCGGGCGGGACGAGCTCACCTGCACCTGGACCTTCCACAACGAGGGCCCCGCCGTCGTCCGTGGCCTCGCCGTCACCGCGACGCTGCCGGACGGTCTGGCCTTCGTCTCCGCCACCGAGGGCGGCGCGCTCCAGAAGGGCGGCAGCGTCAGCTGGGCGCTGCCCCCGGTCGAGTGCGGCGACACGACCGTCGCCGTCACCGCGAAGGTCGACCCCGGGGCCCTCGGCCCGCTGACCGCCACCGCGAAAGCCTCCGCCACGACCCTGGACGCCACAACAAAGAGGCCGATCAGACTCCCCGCGACCGAGGTGACCGTCACCGCCACCGCCGAGGCCGTGCTGTCGCTGCGCGCCGAAACCACCGACCCGCCCCGGGTGGTGGCGGGTGACCGCGACCACCCCGCTGACTTCCGGTGGACGCTCACCAACAAGGGGAGTTCCACGGCAACCGGCGTCACGGCACGGGTCACCCTGCCGCCCGGTGCCACCTTCGTGTCCGCCACCCCGACAGCCACCATCAACGGCAAGGACATCAGCTGGGATCTGGGCACCCTCCCGCCGGACCACCCGGCCGACCTCACCCTCCGTGCCTGGCCCGCCCCGGAGGTGCGCGACTCGCTCACTCTCAAGGCCGGTGCCGATGCGCGGACACTCGATCCCCGCACCGGGAAGCCGGCCAGGACGCCCGAGGCTCCGGCCACGGTCCAGGTGACGGTGAAGGCCCAACTCAGGGTCGTCGAGACCCGGTTCAGCCCCGAGACGGTCCAGGACGGCGACCAGCTCGCCCTGGCCTGGCATGTGGTGAACACCGGTCCGTCCCTGGCCCGCAACGTGACCCGTACGGTCAAGCTGCCGAGCGCCCTGCACCTCGCCGACGGCCAGCAACCCAGCTACACCCAGATGGAGTTGGCACCCGGCAAGGCCGGCGGATGGTTCACGGTCGTCACGACGGTCGGCGGCACGCGAGACGAGAAGCTCACCACCACCGGCCTGTTCACCGGCGATGGTTCCACTGAGGTCTGCCAGGACATCACCGTCCCCGTCAAGCAGGGGATGGGCGGTTTCCACTTCCCCTCCGGCTTCGTGCCCTTCGGCTTTCCGCCCCCGTTCGGCGGCGACGGCACTGGAGAGGACCACGACGAGTCGGATGACGATGACGACGAGAAGGACAAGACCACCACACTGAAGTTCACCAAGGCGAAGGCCGATCCGGAAACGATCGACCCCGGCGATCCCGTGACCTACTCCTGGACCCTCAAGAACACCGGCCGAAAGGTCACCGCCAAGAACATCTACGTGTCGATCACCCTGCCCACCGACGTCAAGCCGAAGAAGGTCGACGGGCTGCCCGCCGCCCCCACCCCCAAGGTGATCGTCGGCTACCTGGGTTCACTCGCCCCGGGCAAGACCCAGGACTTCTCGGTGGAGACCGTCGTCGACGACGGTGCCACCGGCTCGCTGCCCGCCCGCGCGTACGCCTGTTCCGCACAGGCCTTCCCGCTCTGGAAGACCGCCGAGGCCACCGCCCGCGCCTCGTCCCAGCTGGACCTGATCGGCGAGGTCGCCTCGAACCCCACCGACTCCGGAAAGCCGATCACCTACCGCTGGACGCTGACCAACAAGGGGCCCTCCGACACGTCCGGGCTCACCGTCCGGATCGCCATGCCCGACCAGGTGTCCGACCCAACGGGCAAGGTCACCAAAGGCGGATCACAGACGGCGACCTGGGACGAGCGGAACCGGCAGCTCGTCCTCGACTCCCTCGGCACGCTGTCGAAGGACCAGCAGCTCACCTTCGAGGCCACCGCCACCGTCCGCAGCGATGTCACCGGCCCGCTGGAGGCGACCGCCCACGCCCGGGCCACCGACGCCCCCGAGGTCAAGAACACCCTGACGGCCGAGGTCAAGGCCGCGTTGGGCCTCACCGGCACAGCCGTCCCGCCCGAGGTGGTCGCCGGGCGCGACCTCACCTATGTGTGGACCCTCACCCACGCCGGCGGGCCCTCCGCGGAGAAGATCGACCTCACCGTCGGCCTGCCGGCCTCCCTCACCTACCGCACCTCCTCCCACAGCGGCGCGCCGGCTCCCGACGGCAGGAAGGTCCAGTGGCCGCGGATCGATCGGCTCGGTCCGGGCGAACAGCGCACGGTCACCGTCACGGCCCTCGTCGACCCGGCCGCCAAGGCGGACACCATCCCCGCCGTGACCGCCACCGCCAAGGCGCGCGACACCGCCGACGCCACGGGCAAGACCGACGCGGTGCGGGTCACCCGCACGAGCGCGCTCACGATCGACGGCACCGGCACCCCCAGCCCGGTGACGGTGGGCGAACCGGCCTCGCTCGTCTGGACGGTGGTCAACCGCGGTCCGTCGCTGGCCTCCGGCGCCGTCGCCGCCCTCACCCTGCCACCCGAGCTGGGCAGTCCCAAGATCACCGTCTCGAACGGCAGGAAGACGTCCGGCCAGGCCGGTTCGACACCCCTGCCCGACCTCAAGCCCGGCCTGCCCGTCACCGTGACCGCCACCGGCACCACCACCACCGACGGCCTGGCCCAGGCACGGGGCACGGTGCGCGGACGGGCGGTGGTCACGGAGAACGGGCAGGCAGCGGCCGACGCGGTGGCGCGGATCGAGATCGACTCCGACGCCGTCCTGGCCCTCACCCCGGGCCCGGACACCGCCGACCTCCGCACCGCCGATGCCGGTACCACGGTCCCGTTCACCTGGACGGTCGCCAGGGCCGGAACCTGCGCCACCGGCCCCGCCTCCCTCCGGATCGCCCTGCCCCCCGAGCTCACCGCCACCGAGGCCCTGGTCGACGGCCAGGCCGCGTCCTCGCTGTCGCAGAGCGACGGACACCTCACCCTCGGCCTCGACGGCCTCTCCACCGGGAAGCAGACCGTGCGGGTCACCTGCCGGGTATCGCCCCAGGCCCCCGCCGCCCCGGCGAAAGGACCCGATCCGCTCGCCGTCACCGCACTGCTGTTCGCGGACGGCGCGAGCCCGGTCACCCACACCGCCCGGCTGAACGTCACCGTCCGCAGCACCGTACGGATCAGCGCCTTCCAACTCCCGTACCCGGTCACCGCCGGCGGCGAGAGCGTCCTGGTCTGGTCCCTCGGCAACGACGGGCCCTCCAGCGCCCGGGACACCTCGTTCGTCCTGACGCTCCCGAAGGACCTCGTCTTCCTGGACGCCACCGTCGACACCGCCCCGCGCAGCGGCACCGTCGATCCGGCGCACCCCGGCCGGCGGACCGTCCCCGTGGGAGAGCTCGCACCGGGCGAGGCCGCGCAGATCGCCGTACGGGTCACCGTCTCCCCCGACCCGGCCGGCCCGAAGGCCGCCGTCACCCGGTCCGCCACCGTCGGCTCCACGACCGGCCTGGCCTCCGGCAGCGACCCCGTGCCCATCGGCAGCACCGCGCAGGTCGCGATCACCACGACGGTCTCTCCCCCCGCACCCCTGGTCGGCGACAACGTCACCTACGTCTGGAACCTCACCAACACGGGCCAGAGCACCGTACGTGGGGCCACCTTCGAGGTCACCGTGACGGGCGAAGAGTTCGTCCCCGACCACGGATCCACCGTCGCCAAGGTCACCCCGTCCGAGGACGGGAAATCCCTCACCGTCGTCTTCGTCGTCCCCGCGCTCGCGCCGGTGGCCGAGCAGACGTTCACCCTGGTCGGGAAGGCCACCAAGGCCGTCATTCTGGTGGCCACGCCCGTGGTCAAGGACGGGACGGGCAAAGCCCTCCAGCCTCCGGGCCCTGAGAAGCGCACTCAGGTCGGCCGCATCACTACGACCCCGCGTACGACACGGACCTCCCGCACCGCGCCTCGCCCGACGGACGCGAAGCCCCGCCGGGCCGCAGCCAAGCGCACGACGCCCGCCAAACGCACGGCGGCGCCCGCCGGGCGACGCAAGCGCCTCCCCGCTTCCTGAACCGGTCGCGCGCAACCCCCTCGCATCTGACCCGCGCGGGCCCGTCGGGCCCTGAAAGAAGTCACCCCATGCCCGAGGCCTCCGTACCCCGATACCCGTCCGTCCTCGCCATCGGCCTCGCGGCCGTGTCCCTGGCCGCCTGCTCCACTGCTCCGACCGCCGACCCACAGGCGGCACCGCAAGCGCCGCTGCCCGCCGCACCTCTGGAATTCGGGGCGGATCAGTGGGGCAAAGCGGATGACTATGTCGGCTACATCACGTCGATCCGCCGCGCCGTGGCACCCGCGGCTGTATGGCAGACCTCCGACGGTGAACTGGAGCTGCGCGTCAGCCCGTCCACGCAGCAAAAGGTGGTGGACGCCAAACCCAAGAACCCCAAGTCATACACGACGGAGGACTTCGTCGGGCTCCGGATCACCAGCCGCGACCAGTCGCAGCACATCACCTTCCTGATGCGCAAGGACGACCTCTATATCATCGGCCTGTACATCGATGAAAAAAACAGCTATATCCGATTCGAAACACCCGAGCAGAAATGGCGCGACTACCCCTTCCCCGCCGATAGGACCGGCAGCTGGACGAAGGGCACGCAATACCCCAAGCTCTGCGAAAAGATCAGCTCTGGAAAGCTGGAGATAACGGACAACAGTCTGAACAGCGCGGTCAAGGACTTCGCCAGCAAGGGCAACGGAGCAGACGGAGCGTCCCTGTGCCAGCCGGCCGTTCTCTTCGCCGAAGCCGCACGGTTCGACCCGATCACCGAAGCGGTCAAGGCCGGGTGGCCACAAGTCGGCAAGGCCACCACCCTGAGCACAGACCTGCTGAACTACATGACGAACTGGTCCAGTATGTCGAAGTACGCCTTCTGGCAGCCGGCGCAGAAGAGCTCCCAGGGAGAGAGGGACAGGTTCGGCGCAAATGACTTCAATGTCGGTCCCCAGACACCCCCGCAGTACGTCCACCGCACGGCGGTGGAGCCGACCGTGTTCCGCGTCGTCAGCGTCTACAACGGCAATGGCAGCAGAGAGGGGCGATGCGGCGGGGTTTTCCCGGACAAGAAGGGAAAGGGCCCCTGCGTAGCCGCCTGACGACTCCTGGCGGTCCACCTCACTAGCCACACCTGCCCCGGCGCCATCACCTGAGCGGCATTCAGGGTCAGGTTCATGTTCACAACCCGATAGCCAAGGGTAGACCCGAGGTCACTGAACGTAGGCAGCGGAAAGGAACCGGAATGAGCGGTCAGCCGGGAGTGACGACGGACGCCGGTGATGTCCAGGCTGCGGCACCGTACGACGAGGCCGATGTCATCTTCCACGGCGGTGAGATCGTGACGGCGGCCGCCGACTCCCAGGAGTCCGATCCCCGTCCCGAGGCAGTGGCTGTCAAGGACGGAGTCATCGTCCACGTCGGCGACTACCAGGAGGCCGTCGACCGCTGGCAGGGGCCGCGGACGAAGGTGCGGGACCTCGCCGGCCGCGCCCTGCTGCCCGGGTTCATCGACGCCCACGGCCACCTGGGCGGCATCGGGCTGCAGGCCACCCTCGCCAACCTGCTGGCCGCCCCCGACGGCGACGTCACGGACATCGACTCGCTCCTGGACAAGCTGCGCGCGTGGGCGAAGACGCCGGTGGGCGCCTTCTCCAAGTGGATCATCGGGTTCGGTTACGACGACGCCATGCTCGCCGAAGGCCGGCACCCCACCCGCGAGGATCTCGACAAGGTGTCCACCACCCGGCCGGTGCTGGCCATCCACCAGTCCTTCCACCTCGGGGCCGTGAACAGCCGGGGCCTGCGGGAGTTGGGCTACACCAGGGCCACCGCCGACCCGGACGGCGGCGTCATCCGCCGCCAACCCGGCCCCGTGGCCCGGCCGTTCGGTGAGCCCAACGGCGTGCTGGAGGAGACGGCCTTCAGCCCGGCCTCCGAAAAGGCCACCGAGGGGCTGCCGTTGACCGCGATGGCCGCCCTCTTCAGCAAGGGCGTGGCGTCGGCCGCGAGCTTCGGCTTCACGACCGTCCAGGAGGGCGGCGCCACACTGAAGAACCTGAAAGCCCTGCGGGACGCCGCGGCCCTCAAACCCTTCAAGATCGACGTTGTCGCCTACGCACGGGCCGACGAGGCCACGGCCTCGCCGGAGCCGGACCCGGTCGGCGCGAGCCAGGAGTACCACCGGGGCGTGCGCGCGGCCGGGGTGAAGATGTACCTGGACGGATCCCCGCAAGGCCGCACGGCCTGGCTCACCGAGCCCTACAAGGAGCGGCCGGAAGGCACCCCCGAGGGCTACTCCGGCTACCCCACCATCGAGGACCCCAAGGTCGTCCTGGAGCAGGTGGGCACCGCGTACGCCAGGGGCTGGCAGGTGCTGGCGCACGTCAACGGCGACGCCGCGATCGACCAGTTCATCGAGGCGGTCCGGACCGCCTCCGCCGAGGTCGAGCCCGCCGACGCCGACCGGCGGACGGTGGCGATCCACGCCCAGACCGCCCGCGAGGAGCAGATCGAGGACTTCGCCCGCCTGGGCGTCATCCCGTCCTTCTTCTCCATGCACACGTACTACTGGGGCGACTGGTACCGCAAGACCGTCCTCGGGCCGGAGCGGGCCGCCACCATCTCCCCCGCCCGCTGGGCCGTGGACCGGGGGATGGTCTACACCTCGCACCACGACGCCCCGGTGGCCCTGCCCAACTCGATCGCCATCCTCTCCAGCCAGGTCACCCGCCGCACCCGCACCGACCAGGTCGTCCTCGGGCCCGAGCAGTGCGTGTCGGCGTTGGACGCGGTCAAGTCCATCACCATCCACGCCGCCCACCAGTACTTCGAGCAGGACCGCAAGGGCAGCATCGAGGTCGGCAAGCTCGCCGACCTGGTGATCCTCTCCGCGAGCCCGCTGACGGTCCCGCCGGAGGAGATCAAGGACATCACCGTCGCCGAGACGATCAAGAAGGGCACCACCATCCACCCCGCCACCGCCGCCGTCGGCACCGACGGCGACGTCTCCGAGGCCGGACTCGAGGCCCCGACCGACTACCAGTGGCACGGCTGCTGCTGACATCGCGTCCCGGCCTGCGGCCACCCAGGGCCTCCGGGCCCGGGTGGCCGCACCGTGCGTGCCGTGCGCGGCGGGCGGGGGCTGGGGGGCGCCCCCACCCGTCACGGCCGGTCAGCGGGCGAGGACGTGGCCGTCGTCGGGTCGGTGGTCGCGGGAGCGGCGCAGGTCGGCGCTGGCATAGGTGCGTTGCAGCCAGCGGTCCGCCCCGTCGTAGCGGGGCCGGAAGGCGGTGCGGCCGTGGACGGTGACGCGGTTGTCGATGATGACCAGGTCGCCGGGGGCCAGGCGCAGGGAGCGGGCGGTCGCCTCGCAGGCCCGGCCGAACGCGGCCAGCGCGGCGGCGGCCCGAGGGGTGAGCGGGGTGGTGACGAGTTGGGCCATGCGGATGTCGGGGTCCTCGGCCGCGCCGGACAGCACCGGCCGGGGTTCGGCTCCGGCCCCGCTCGCGGCGTCGGGGCCGAAGGAGGGCGGCGGCGTGGTGCGGAACTCCGCTGCGGACAGGGCCTCCCGGTCGGCCGGGGTGAGGAGGGGCAGTGCCTGGCGGATGCCGGCGACGCGCATCCCGGCGGTCCGGTCGTGGTCGGCGCGCAGGCACAGGAAGACCACGTAGTCCGGCGGGTGGGGGTGGAAGCCGTTCTCGGTGTGGAAGGACAGCGGCACCGATCCGGCGTTGCCGTGGAAGGCCTCCTGCCCGGGCACCGGCACGACGTCCTGCACGAGGGCCCCCGACTTCTCGGCCAGGTAGGCGAGCGGCTCGCCGAGCCCGCAGGCCACCATGGTGAGCAGCGCGGCCGGGACGGTCGCCTGCCGCTGGACCGAGCCAGGTACGGCCGGTGTCGGGGGCAGGACCGCCCGGTCGACGGGCAGGCCGCCGATCACCAGGGTGCCGCGCGGGCCGGAGTGCCGTCGGAACCGGCGCACCGCCCGGCGCAGCGGCAGCGGGAGTTCGTCCCAGGCGTCCCGGGCCCGTGCCACCCATGCGGGGCTGTCGACCTGGTCGCCCCCGTCGGCGGACAGGGTCCGGGCCAGGCGCTCGCACGTGTCGGCGTCGGCCGGGCCCAGGTTCCAGTCCGCGGCGACGGCGGTGTTGTGGGTGGTGCCGGGCATCGGGTCTCCTGCCGGGGGTGTGGACGGGCGGACGCGCGGACTCACGAGTGGCGCAGGCCGGCCACGGCGTCGGCGACGTAGTGGTCCCCGAATCGGATCAGGGGGGCGTACTGGGCCGCGCGGCGGTGGCGCATCTGTCGTAGTTCGGCGACGGCGTTGTCGGGGCCCTCGGGCCGCTGGGCGATGGAACGGCGCAGCCGGACCATCGAGTACGCGAGGGTGACGTGCCGTTCGGCGTCCACGATGTCGGCTTCCAGGAGGGCGTCCCGCGCCTGGGCCAACTCGGTGTCGCGGTCGGCCAGTTGCTCGTACGAGTCGGGAACCAGCGTCAGCAGGTCCTTCATCGCCGCCCGGAAGAGCCTGTACCCGCGGTGCTGGCGCCCGCTGAGCGGGATGTCCGTCGACGGCGGCGCCATGGTCCGGCGGATCGCCGCCATGTAGTAGTCGGCCGGGATCGTACTGGCGTGGTTCATAGCCGCGGGGAAGCCGCGCACGTACTCCGTCGCGTCCGCCAGCCGTCCCAGCGCGGCATCGCCGTCACCGTCGCGCAGGTGGCGGGTGGCGTCGGCCACGGCGACCGCGGCACAGACGTTGAACAGCACGTGGACCTGGTGCCCGATGAGCCAGCGCGCGCTCCACGCGCGCTCCGACGACGGCCCCGCACCGGGCTCCGGGACGGCCGGCGCCGGAACGGGTCCGGATTCGGTGCCCGGCGCGACTCCGGTGAGGTCGAGCACCGACCGCCGCATCCCGGCCACCTCCAGCGCCAGGTCGGCACCCGACAACGGAGCCTCGCAGAGGTCCTCCAGGCCGCGGTGGACGACCAACAGGCCGTGCAGGGCGGCCTGCTGGTCCGACAGCTCCACCTCGCGGACCCGGAAGTACGACTGACTGGTCGACTCCGCCGGCACGTCCTCACCCGCCAGGGCCGGCGCCAGCGCCGACAGTGCGGCCACCACCCCGCCCGCTGCCGCGGCGGCCTGCCGCAGCGCGGCGGTCCGCTCGACCGGTCCGGCATGGGTCACCACCCCGGCCAGCACACGCGCGGCCCGCCCCGCCTCGGCGGCGACCCGCGGCCCCAGCACCGGGTCGGGCCGCCCGCCCCGGGGCTCACGGAAGACAGCGACAGGAGGATGACCGGCGACCGGCGACAAGCCCATGGTTGGGATAGCTTGCCAGGAACACGCCACACGAAACCCTGATCCCCACGTCGATTCGCCTTCCGCGCACCGACGTTGGAAGCCCAGCCGGCGAGTAGCGACGGGCCTGGCGCACCGCGGACACCAGCGCGCTCCTGGGCCTGGCCCGCACCCCGAACCCAACTGTCCGACGCGACGCGGTGCTCCTGCACCCACCCCGCGGAGGTCGCCGACGCCATCACCGGGCCGAACCTCCGCGGCGACGGCGCCACGGTCGTCCGTTCCCGCCGCCTGGTCGCACCGTCCGCCCCCAGCGACCCGGTGACCTGCGGTTTCCTCACCGGAACAGGGCAAGCGCCGGCGGGTCACCCCGCATGCGGGGCGGTGGCACCTCTGTTTGACTGAGGACGGATGATCCCCGCCCCGAGAGGGAGCACGCCCATGCCCGTGGCCACCGGAAGAGGCCCGGCCACCCTCGCCGCCGTGGCCGCCGCACTCCTGACCGCGCTCCTCCCGGTCCCGGCGTCCCCAGCGGCCGCCACCGCACCGGCCGACGGGGCCGGCCGGCCGGGGCACGCACGGACGCGGGCCGCGATGGAGCGGGCGGTACGGGACGGTGCGCCCGGGGTCCTCGTCACCGTGGCCGAGAGCGAAGGCCGATGGGTGGGAACGGCGGGGGTCGCGGACCGGAGGACGGGACGTCCGCCCCGTCCGGCGGACCACTTCCGGGTGGGCAGCATCACCAAGACGTTCACAGCCGTGCTCGTGCTCCAGCTGGAGGCGGAGGGGCGGCTCGGCATCGACGACACCGTGGAGAAGTGGCTGCCGGATCTGGTCCGGGGCCACGGCCACGACGGCCGCCGCATCACCGTCCGGCAGCTGCTGAACCACACCAGCGGTGTGTACAACTACCTCAACGACCCCGCCCTGCACCAGATCGGGCCGGTCTGGCTCGAGCACCTGCACGACACCTGGACACCCGAGGAGCTCCTGGCCGTCGCGATGTCGAAGCCACCCACGGCCGCTCCCGGCGAGAGGTTCGTGTACTCCAACACCAACTACCTCCTGGCCGCGATGATCGTGGAGCGGATCACCGGCAGCTCCTACGAGCACGAGCTGCGCCGGCGCATCATCGACCCGCTCCACCTGCGGGGCACCGACTCACCGGGAACCCGCGAGTCGTTGCCCCGGCCGTCCGGCCGGGACTACTCCACCGCCCAGGTCCAACTGCCCCCGCCGGGCGTCGACGTCACGGAGTTCAACCCCTCGGCGCTGCGCGCCAGTGGCGAGATCATCAGCACGGCCGACGACCTCGACCGCTTCTACCACGCCCTGCTCACCGGCCGGCTGCTGCCCCCGGCGCAGCTGCGGGAGATGACCACCACCGTGCCCGCCGGCATCGACGACCAGGGCCTCGGCATCGCCCGCATGACCACCTCCTGCGGGATCGAGCTCTGGGGGTACCGCGGCGGCGGCTACGGATTCGAGGCCCTCACGGTCTCCACCCGCGACACCCGCCACCGGATGACCGTCTCCTTCAACACCGACCGCCTCGCACTCCAGGGCGCGGCGGCCCGCGACCTCGCCGACGCGGAGTTCTGCCGACGCTCATGACCAGGGTCAGATCCGTACGTCCAGCAGTCATCCCCGCAAGCCGTGGTGCGCCGCCCCCGGGGAGGGGCGGCGCACCGGCCGGGCTGTCAGCGGTTCTGGAACTCCGGCGGGCGCTTCTCGGCGAAGGCCGCCATGCCCTCCTTCTGGTCCGCCGTCGCGAACGTCGCGTGGAACAGCCGCCGTTCGAAGCGGACGCCCTCGGCGAGGGTCGTCTCGTACGAGCGGTTGACGCTCTCCTTGAGCATGATCGCGGCCGGGGCGGACATCGCCGCGATCGTCTCGGCGGTGGCCAGGGCCTCGGACAGCAGCTGGTCGGCGGGGACGATCCGGGAGACCAGCCCGGCCCGCTCGGCCTCCTCGGCGCCCATCATCCGACCGGTCAGGCACAGCTCCATGGCCTTCGCCTTGCCGACCGCCCGGGTGAGCCGCTGCGAGCCCCCGATGCCCGGGATGACGCCGAGCTTGATCTCCGGCTGCCCGAACTTCGCGGTGTCCGCCGCCAGCAGGACGTCGCACAGCATGGCCAACTCGCAGCCGCCGCCCAGCGCGTAGCCCGCGACCGCCGCGACGACGGGCTTGCGCAGGGCGCCGAAGCGGTCCCAGGCGGCGAACCAGTCGCCGAGGTAGGCGTCGACGAAGTCGAGCGACTGCATCTCCTTGATGTCGGCGCCGGCCGCGAAGGCCTTCTCCGAGCCGGTGACCACCAGGCAGCCGATCTCCTGGTCCCGGTCGAACTCCGTTGCGGCCGCGACGACTTCGTTCATCAGCCGGGTGTTGAGCGCGTTGAGCGCCTTGGGCCGGTCGAGCGTGATCAGCCCCACCCGGCCCTTGCGCTCGACCAGGATCGTCCCGTACGTCATGCGGCGCCCTCCCGGAGGGTGGTGATGATGGCGGAGAAGTCCAGCCCGGCGCCCTCGTCCTGGGCGAAGGCGGCGTACAACTCGGCGGCCCGTCGGCCCAGTTCGGCTGGGACGGCGGAGGCGGTGGCGGCGTCGGCGGCCAGCCCGAGGTCCTTGGCCATCAGGGTGGCCGCGAATCCGGCCGCGTAGTCGCGGTTGGCGGGGCTGGCCGGGACGGGGCCGGGGACGGGACAGTTGGCGGTGAGCGCCCAGCACTGACCGGAGGCGGTGGAGGCCACGTCGAACAGGGCCTGGTGGCTGAGCCCGAGGCTCTCCCCGAGGACGAAGGCCTCGCTGACCGCGATCATGGAGACGCCGAGGATCATGTTGTTGCAGATCTTCGCCGCCTGGCCGGCGCCGGACCCTCCGCAGTGGACGACCCGCCGGCCCATCGCCGCCAGCAGCGGCTCGGCGTCGGCGAAGTCGGCGGCGTCCGCGCCGACCATGAAGGTCAGGCCGGCCGCCTCGGCGCCGGCCACGCCGCCGGAGACCGGTGCGTCGACGGCCCGGTGCCCGGCGACCCGGGCGAGGTCGGCGGCCACCCGGGCGTCCCCGACCGCGATGGTGGAGCAGTCCACGAACAGCGCGCCGCTCGGCGCCGCTGCCGTCAACTCACCGTAGGCGTCCAGGACATGGCGTCCGGTCGGGAGCATGGTGACGACCGTCCCGGCCGCCGCCACCGCCTGCGCCGCCGAGGCGGCCACGGCGACGCCGTTCCCGGCGGCGCGCTCCCGGGCGTCCGGGGCCAGGTCGTAGCCGGTCACCCGGTGTCCGGCCTTGACCAGGTTGGCGGCCATCGGGCCGCCCATGTTGCCGAGTCCGATGAATCCGATCGTCTGGGTCACCAGCGCTCCAGGGGTGTGGTGGCGGCGAGGCCGAGTTCACGGTCGCCGAGCGGGGCGAAGTAGCGGTCCACGGCGGCGGGTTCGACGGCGCTCAGCGTCGCCGGGCTCCACCGCGGGGTGCGGTCCTTGTCGATCACCTGGGCCCGGATGCCCTCGGCGAGGTCCGGCGTGGCGAGCGCCGCGCAGGAGGTGCGGTACTCCTGGTCGAGGACGGCCTCCAGCGGGCCGAGTGCCCGGGCCCGGCGCAGGGCCGCGAGCGTCGCCTTCACGGCGGTCGGGGAGTTGGCGGCGATCCGGTCGGCGGCCTTCTTGGCCTCGGGTTCGCCGCTCTCCCGCAGCCGGTCGAGGATCTCCTCCACGGTGCCGGCCGCGTAGCAGTGGTCGATCCATCCGCGCTGCGCGTCCAGCACGCCGGCCGGCGCGGGCCCGATGTTCCGTTCCAGGGCGTCGTGGACGGGCAGTTCGGCCAGGTCGTCCAGCAGGGCGGGCAGCCGCTCGGCGGGCACGAAGTGGTCGGCGAGCCCGCACAGCAACGCGTCCCCGGCGCCGACGGATCCCGCGGTCAGGGCGAGGTGGGTGCCCGACTCCCCCGGCGCGAGGGCGAGCAGGTAGGTGCCGCCGACGTCGGGGACGAAGCCGATGCCGGCCTCCGGCAGGGCGACCCTGGTGGTCTCCGCGACGATCCGGACGCTGCCGTGGGCGGAGACGCCGACCCCGCCGCCCATCACGATGCCGTTCATCACGGCGACGTAGGGCTTCGGGTAGCGGGCGATCCGGGCGTTGAGGCGGTACTCGTCGCGCCAGAACTCCTCGACGGCACCCGGGTCACCGCCGGTGGCGGCGCGGTGGATGGCGACGATGTCGCCGCCCGCGCAGAAGGCCCGCTCACCGGCGCCGGTGATCACGACGGTCTCCACGTCGCCGTCCCGCTCCCACCCGTCCAGTGCGGCGGAGATCCTCCGCACCATGCCGTGGGTGAGGGCGTTCAGGGCCGCCGGGCGGTTGAGGACGATCAGACCCGCCCGGCCCTCGCGCTGGACGAGCACCTCATCCGTACCCATCACGCGGCCCCGGTCAGGCCGCGGGCGACGATGACGCGCATGATCTCGTTGGTCCCTTCCAGGATCTGGTGCACCCGCAGGTCGCGGACGATCTTCTCGATGCCGTACTCGGCCAGGTAGCCGTAGCCGCCGTGGAGTTGGAGCGCCTGGTTGGCCACCTCGAAGCCGGTGTCGGTGGCGTGGCGCTTGGCCATCGCGCACAGCTCCGGCGCCCGGGGGTCGCCCCGGTCCAGCGCGGCGGCGGCCCGCCAGAGCAGCGACCTGGCCGCCTCCAGCTCGGTGGCCATGTCGGCGAGCCGGAACCGCAGCGCCTGGGCGTGCAGCAGCGCCGCCCCGAACGCCTCCCGGTCGGCCAGGTGGCGGGTGGCCCGCTCCAGGGCGTCCTGCGCGCCGCCGACGGAGCAGGCGGCGATACCCAGCCGGCCGCCGTTCAGCCCGTTCATGGCGATCCGGAAGCCCTCCCCCTCCCCGCCGAGCAGGCGGTCGGCGGGGAGCCGGACGCCGTCCAGCAGCACCTGCCGGGTCGGCTGGGCGTTCCAGCCCATCTTCTTCTCGTTCGCTCCGAAGGAGACGCCGGGGTCGTCCCGCTCCACCAGGAACGCGGAGACGCCCCGGGCCCCCGGGCCGCCGGTGCGGGCCATCACCACGTACACCTGCGAGGTGCCGGCGCCCGAGACGAACTGCTTGACGCCGTCCAGGACCCAGTGGTCCCCGTGCCGGCGGGCCCGGGTGGCCAGCGCGGCGGCGTCCGAGCCCGCGCCGGGCTCGGTGAGGCAGTAGCTGCCGAGCAGCTCCGTCGAGCAGAGCCCGGGCAGCAGCCGGGCGCGCTGGGCGGGACTGCCGTAGCGGTCGACCATCCAGGCGACCATGTTGTGGATCGACAGGTAGCCGGCGATGGACGGGCAGCCGGTCGCCAGCGCCTCGAAGACGAGCACGCCGTCCTGGCGGCCGAGCTCCGAGCCGCCCGACTCCTCCCGCACGTAGACGCCGCCGAGGCCCAGGTCGGCGGCCTTGCGCAGGACGTCGACCGGGAAGTGCTTGGCCTGGTCCCACTCGACGGCGTACGGGGCGAGGTGCTCGCGGGCGAAGTCCCGGGTGGCCGCGACGATGGCGAGCTGGTCGTCGGTCAGATGGGTGTGCACGGCGCGCCTCAGCCCATCGTCGGGATGGTGAAGCTCGCGCCCTCCTTGGCCCCGGAGGGCCAGCGCGAGGTGACGGTGCGGGTGCGGGTGTAGAAGCGGATCGAGTCCGGCCCGTGCTGGTTGAGGTCCCCGAACGCGGAGCGCTTCCAGCCGCCGAAGGTGTGGTAGGCGATCGGCACCGGGATCGGCACGTTGACCCCGACCATGCCGGTGTTCACCCGGCGGGCGAAGTCCCGGGCAGTGTCGCCGTCCCGGGTGTAGATGGCCACCCCGTTGCCGAACTCGTGCTCGCTGGGCAGCCGCAGCGCCTCCTCGTAGTCGGCGGCACGCACCACGGTGAGCACCGGGCCGAAGATCTCCTCCCGGTAGATCCGCATGCCGGGCGTGACCCGGTCGAACAGCGAGGCCCCGAGGAAGTAGCCGTCCTCGTGCCCCGCCAGCCGGAAGTCCCGTCCGTCGACGACGAGTTCGGCGCCCTCCTCGACCCCGAGGTCCAGGTAGCCGCGCACCCGCGCCAGCGCGTCGGCGCCGACCAGCGGGCCGAAGTCCGCCGCCGGGTCGTCCGAGCGCCCGACCTTGAGCGCGCCGATCCGCTCGACCAGCTTCGCCACCAGGGCGTCCGCCGTCGCCTCCCCCACCGGAACGGCCACCGAGATCGCCATGCAGCGCTCCCCGGCCGAGCCGTACCCGGCCCCGATCAGCGCGTCCGCCGCCTGGTCGAGGTCGGCGTCCGGCATCACGATCAGGTGGTTCTTGGCCCCGCCGAAGCACTGCGCCCGCTTCCCGTGCGCGGCGGCGGTGGCGTACACGTACTGGGCGACCGGCGTGGAGCCGACGAAGCCGAGCGCCTGGACCCGCGGGTCCTCCAGCAGGGTGTCCACGGCCTCCTTGTCGCCGTTGACGACGTTGAGCACGCCCGGCGGCAGCCCGGCCTCCAGGAACAGCTCGGCCAGCCGCAGCGGCACCGAGGGGTCGCGCTCCGAGGGCTTGAGCACGAAGGCGTTTCCGCAGGCCAGCGCGGGCGCGGCCTTCCAGAGCGGGATCATCGCCGGGAAGTTGAACGGCGTGATGCCCGCGACCACGCC
The DNA here is from genome assembly GCF_042883725.1 of Kitasatospora sp. NPDC058184. Lineage (NCBI taxonomy): Bacteria > Bacillati > Actinomycetota > Actinomycetes > Kitasatosporales > Streptomycetaceae > Kitasatospora > Kitasatospora sp. NPDC058184. The sequence goes on along the minus strand of NZ_JBHVVE010000008.1, from coordinate 230,066 downwards.
GAGCGGCTGGCGCATCGAGTACACGTCGATGCCCGTCCCGGCGTTGTCGCTGAACTCGCCCTTCAGCAGGTGCGGGATACCGGCGGCGAACTCCACGACCTCCAGGCCGCGTTGGATGTCGCCGTGGGCGTCGGCCACGGTCTTGCCGTGCTCGGCGGAGAGCAGCCGGGCCAGCTCGTCCTTCTCCTGCTCGACGAGCTGGAGGAAGCGCAGCAGGACACGGGCCCGCCGCTGCGGGTTCCAGGCGGCCCACGCGGGCTGGGCCTGCTCGGCGTCGGCGATCACCGCCTCGACCTCGGCGCGGCTCGCCAGGGGCACCCGGGCCTGCACCCGGCCGGTGTTGGGGTCGTACACGTCGCCGAAGCGGCCGGAGGTGCCGGCCGTGGGCTTGCCGGCGATGAAGTGGGTCAGTTCTCGGACCATCGGTTCCTACTCTCGACAGGGGTGGGGAGAGGAGGAATGGAGGCCGCCGCCGGTTGGCGGGCGCACGGTGGTGCGCCCCTCGGCACGGGCGTACGGCGGTGTGACGGTACGTCAGGACGCGGGCGCCCCGGCGGTCGTCGGCACGGGACAGCCAGGCGCGGTGGAACGGAAGCAGCCCGGAGTCATGTGTGTCGTCTCCATCCTCGTGGAAAACACGAACCACCCGCGGCCGGTATCCTGACTCCCGGATCACCGCACGCCCTCAGGCCTTCCCGGCTGGCTGCCAGTGGCCGTCATCTGCGAGGACGGACTCCCCGGTCACAGTGGCGGGACCGTGCCGGACTCACACCGGCTTCCCTGACACCGCGGACCTGCCGTCGACCATATAGTTGGACGTCCTAGTAAGTCCAGGGGTACGCGCCCGCGCCGCGCCACCGGAGGGCCGCTCACCCCCGTCCACCTGCCCGGACACGCCGGGAGCCGGCCCCGAGGGGCCGGCTCCGATGGTCGGCTCCGATGGTCGGCTCCGAGGGCCGCCGCTCAGCGGCCGGTGGTGACGACCATGCGGAAGCGGGCCCGATTGGCGGCCATCTTCTCCACCGCCGCCGCGGTCCGCTCCAGCGGCACCTCCTCGACCCAGGCCCGCACCCCCGTCTGCGCCGCGAAGCGCAGCGTGTCCTGGGTGTCGACCGCGATGCCCGAGGAGTGCGCGTAGACCTTCCGGTCGCCCTGGATCAGCTGCAGGGCGCTCAGCTGCAGCGGCTCCGCCGGGAGTCCGACCATGACGAGCTCGCCCCGGCGGGTGATCCCGTCGATCGTCGCCACCACGGCGGGCGCGTTGGTGACGGTGGACAGGACCACCTTCGCGCCCCCCAACCGCCGTAGGGCCTCGGCGACATCGCCCGCGGTGCTGTCGATGTAGTGGGCGGCGCCGAGCCGGAGCGCGAGCGGCCCCTTCTCCTGGCCGCGGGCGATGGCGACGGTGCGGAAGCCCATCTTCTCGGCGAACTGGACGCCCAGGTGGCCGAGTCCGCCGATCCCCAGGATGGCGACGGTGTCCCCGGGCCGTGCGGCGGAGCGGCGCAGGGCGTTGAAGACCGTCACCCCCGCGCAGGCCAGCGGCGCCGCCTCGACCGCCGTGAGCTCGTCCGGGATCGCCGCCAGGGCCACGGCCGGGACGACGACGGAGTCGGCGAACCCGCCCGGATAGGCGACGCCGGGGATCTCGACCCGCGCGCAGTGCAGGCCGTCGCCCGCCCGGCACGCGTCGCAGTGCCCGCAGCTGCCGCCGTACCAGCCGACCGCGACCCGGTCGCCGACCCGCCAGCCCTCCACGCCTTCGCCGAGGGCGTCGACGCGGCCGGCGATCTCATGCCCCGCGGTGATCGGGAAGGTGCTGCCGGGCAGCAGGCCGCCGGCGATGAGCAGGTCGGAGTGGCAGACCCCGCACGCCTCCACGGTGATCCGCACGGCTCCCGGACCGGGTTCCCGCGAGGGGACCTCGACCAGTTCGGGGGCCGCACCCGGCCCCGCGACCCGGACGGCGCGCAGCGCGGCGGCCGAGCCGCTGGGGGAGGTGGACATGAGCGTTCCCTTCGCCGGGTGATGTGCCCCGGAGCCCCAGGTGACCGCACCGCTCGTCCTGTTCCGGGCGCGCCTTTCGACACGGGTCGAAATGTCTCGAAAGAACTCGGAAGTAAAAGGTGGAGATAGGAATCGAACCCATCTGAACGGCCCTGCAAGCCGCCGCCTAGCCACTCGGCCACTCCACCCCGACAACGGTGCAAACATTACACGCACATGAACACGGACCCTGACCAGAATTCCCTGGGAACGACGATGTTTCACCCCATGGGGCTCTTAGTGCGTCTAGTGTTATTTCTCTCGACATGGCGCCGGTAGGGTCCGACGAGCCAGCGCGTAAAAGACCGGGTGCGCTAGCCTGTGCCGATATCTCCGACCCGATGGGATTTCACTGATGGCCGTTGAGGAATCACGGTTCACCCATACCGCGGAGCCGCTCTGCGGAACCGCCGCGAACCGCTGCCAGTACAAGAACCTGCCCCTGCGCGACCTTCCCCCACTCGGCGTCGTGCGCCGCGCCAGGATCGCCCGCGAGGGCCTGCGCGAGCGCCGCGCCGACATTCCGGCGCCCGGCCGGCCCTCCCGGTTCGCCGAGGGGGACTGGGTCCGGGTGAAGGACGAGGCCGCGGTGCGCGCCACCCTCGACGACAAGGACCGCCACCGCGGCCTGTGGTTCACCGGCAGCCAGTGGTCGTTCTGCGGCGGCGTCTACCAGGTCGAGCGCATCGTGCGCCGCATGATCGACGACCACTACCGGGTGCGGCGCCTGTCGGGCACCGTCGCCCTGGCCGGCGCGACCTGCCACGGCGCCGACGGCACCCAGGGCTGCGGGCTGGACTGCGCCCTGCTGTTCCGCGACGAATGGCTGGAGCCCGCGCCCGCGCCGGTCCCCGCCCCCCGGCCCGTCGCCCTGTGGGCGACCGTACGCGGCCTCGCGGAGATCCGCGCGACCCTCGACCCCGACGGGCGCCTGCACGGCGTCCCCTTCCAGCCGGGGATGGAACACCACACCGGCACCCGTCACAGCGCCCTCGAACTGCGCCACCGGTCCCTCGCCTGGTGGCAACACCCCACCGGGGGGCGCTGGTTCATCCTCGACGGCCTGCGCTGCGGTGGCGAGCCGCTCGCCACCGGCTGCGACCGGCGGTGCGCCCTGCTCTGGCACGAGTCCTGGCTGCACCTGGAGCCGGCCGCCACCGCCCCCTGAGCGACCGTCAGCGCAGCCAGCGGTCGCGCACCAGCTTCGCGGTCAGGTGCAGCGGCCCGTCCCGGTCGCCGACGTAACATCGGGGAAGCGCGAACTCCCCGCCGTGGACACCGGGGCTGACCGCGCACCCGTACCCGTACCCGGTGTGCGCCACCGCCTCCACGGCGGCGTCGTCGAGCGAACCGTACGGGTAGCAGAACCCCTCGACCGACCGGCCCGTGAGGTCCTCCAGCACGTGGCGGCTGTCGGCGACCTGGGCCGCCAGATCCCGCGCCCCCAGGCCCGCCAGCCGCCGGTGCGTCAGCCCGTGCGAGCCGATCTCCACCCCCTCGGCGGCGGCCTCGCGGACCTGGGCCGCCGTCATCAGCGGCTTGCGCGGGCCCTGCTCGTCCCAGTCGTTGTACCCGCCGAGCCGGCCGGCCACCACGTAGACCGTCGCCGTGAAGTCGTACTCCGCCAGTGCGGGCAGGGCCTCCTCCACGAAGTCGCGGTATCCGTCGTCGAAGCTGAGCCCCACCTTTCCCGCGGCGGTTCCGTTCCGGTGGGAACGCATCAGCTCGCCCACCGACACCCCGCGCAGTCCGCGCGCGGACAGCCAGCGCAGCTGGCGGCGGAATCGCGCGGGGTCGACGGTGATCAGATAGGGGTCCTCGGTCGCCGACGTCACCGAGTGGTACATCAACGTCCACGGGAGACGCGCCGCATCCAGGTCGGGCGCGCTTTCCGAACTATTGCGTGGTCGAACGAGTCGCATGTTCCGCTCCTGCCGTCCAGTGGCCCCGTCCGTTCAGGTGGCCCTCGGAGAAATTGCATTCTGGCAGCGTCGGGCCCGGCTTCCATTCGCGCCAGGCGACTCCGTACCATTTCACCCGGTTGCCGGAGCGGAATTCGGCGGGGCCCGCCCGGGCCGGGCCGGGGCGGCGGACGGTCAGCGGTGGTTGACGATGACGTAGATGCCCCAGCCGATCGCCGCGAGCACCAGCGCGAAAATGAGTCCGGCCAGGGTGGAGCCGACCGGGCCGGCGGTGGGCCGGACGGCCGCCGCCTCGTCGGCCGGGCCGGACGGGTCCGACGGACCGGACGGACCGGACGGGTTGAGCAGGCGCAGGCCGAGGGCGAACAGCGCGGGCAGACCGGCACCGGTGACCAGGCCCACCACGACGATCTTCCACACCGCGTCCAGGTTGACCCAGGAGTTCACGACCTCACCTCGTCCTTGACGGGCTCCGGGGCCACCGAACCGGTCCAGGCGGCGTTGACGTTCTCCGGCGTCACGGCCGGGTAGCGGGAGGCGGCGAAGAAGGCGACCGACGCCAGCACCAGCACGGTGAAGATCACCGCCACCCCGGTCGTCCCGCCGATCCCGTTCGCGGTCCAGTAGGCCACCGCGCCGACCCCCGCCGCGGCCGGCAGGGTGAGCAGCCAGGCCGCCACCATCCGGCGGGCGAGCTGCCAGCGCACCACGGCACCGCTCCGCCCGATCCCCGAGCCCAGGATCGACCCGGTGGCCACGTGGGTGGTGGAGAGCGAGTAGCCGAAGTCGGTGGAGCAGAGGATCACCGCGGCCGAGGCCGACTCGGCGGCCATCCCCTGCGGCGGCTCGATCTCCACCAGCCCCTTGCCCAGCGCGCGGATCACCCGCCAGCCGCCGATGTAGGTGCCCAGGGCGATCGCGAGCGCGCAGGAGACGATCACCCAGTCGGGCGCCTTCGCTCCGGCCTGAAGGGTGCCGTTGGCGATCAGGGCCAGGGTGATGGCGCCCATGGTCTTCTGCGCGTCGTTGGTGCCGTGGGCGAGCGAGACCATGGAGGCCGAGCCGATCTGGCCGAGCCGGAACCCGCGTCCGCGCGGGCCCTCGGGCACGTCCCGGGTGAGGCGGTAGACCAGGAGGGTGCCGACCACCGCCACCCCGCCGGCGATGAACGGCGACAGCGCCGCGGGCACGATCACCTTGGAGACCAGCCCCTGCCACTTGACGGCCCCGACCCCGGCCGCCGCCACCGTCGCCCCGACCACCCCGCCGATCAACGCGTGCGAGGAGCTGGAGGGGATCCCGAGGAACCAGGTGGCCAGGTTCCACAGGATGCTGCCGGTCAGGCCGGCGCACACCACCGTCAGGGTCACCTCCCCGCTGGCGACCAGGCCGTTGGCGATGGTCGCCGCCACGGCGGTCGACAGGAACGCGCCGACCAGGTTGAGCACCGCCGAGACGGCGACCGCGACGCGCGGCGGGAGGGCGCCGGTCACGATCGAGGTCGCCATCGCGTTGCCGGTGTCGTGGAAGCCGTTGGTGAAGTCGAAGCCCAGCGCCGTGACGACCATCAGCGCCAGGACCGCGTCGTTGCCGGTCACGGACCCGAACCTAGCCCGCGTACCGGGACACGCCCGGTTCGGCGACGACCCGGCGCGCCGCGCGGCGAAGGGCCGCCATCCGGTCGGATCAACATACGGTCACACCCCCCTCGCCTGCCGGACGGACGGCTCCAGGTGCCCGATCGCGTCGACGGCCTCCCCACAACCCACTCCCCCGGCGGCGGACCGTACGGATTCCCGACCTCCGAACGGCGGGCCGTCAGCCCGAGGCCGCCACCCGCCCGATCGGGTCGCATTCACCGGCAGCGCGGGACACCGACGGGTCGGGTACGGAAGGCTCAGGGCCTTCGAGCCCCAGGCACGCAGCACGGACACGGCCGGCCGGGGCGGCCCGAGACCGGATTGGTGGCATGACCGTTCAGGACATCCCGGACCCCCCGAGCACCGGGACCGCCCGGCGCGGCGAGTTCGCCGAACTGTACCGGCGCGTGGCGCAGGCCGGTCTGCTGCGTCGGCGCCCGCTGTACTACGCGTGCCGGAGCGCGGCACTGCTGGCCGCGCTGGCGGGGCTGCTGGCCGGGTTCACGGCGCTCGGCGCGAACTGGTGGCAGCTCGGCCTGGCGCCGCTGTTCGCCCTCGTGCTGGGCCAGTTGGCGCTGCTCGGCCACGACGTCGCGCACCGCGCGGTGTTCGCCGACCGCCGGACGACCGACCTGGTGGGCATCCTGCTGGGGAACCTGGTGGTCGGCATAAGCTACGGCTGGTGGGTCGACGACCACAACCGGCACCACGCCCACCCGAACCGCGAGGGCCAGGACCCGGCCGCCGACTCCCTCCTCTTCGCCCGGACCACCCAACAGGCCGAGCGGACACGGGGGTTGCGGCGGTTCGTGGCACGGCACCAGGCGGCACTGTTCTTCCCGCTGCTGTCCCTCCAGGCACTCGGCCTGCTCGTCGCCACCGGCCTGACCCTCACCCGCGGCACCGTCAGGCACCCGGCACTGGAACGCGCCCTCGCCGTACTGCACTACGCCGTCGCGGCGGCCCTGACCGTCCTCGTGCTCTCCCCGCTCCAGGCGCTCGCCTTCACCGCGCTGTTCGGGGCACTGTTCGGCGTCTACCTGGGCTGCATCTTCGCCCCCAACCACAAGGGCATGCCGATGACCGGCCCCGGCGCCGAGCGCACCGACTACCTCCGGCGGCAGGTGCTGCCCTCCCGCAACCTGCGGGCCGGCCGGTTCGTCCACTTCCTCTTCGGCGGCCTCGGCCTCCAGATCGAGCACCACCTCTTCCCGGCCATGCCGGTGGCGGCGCTGCGCCCGGCCTCGCGCATCGTGCGCGCCTACTGCGCGGAGATCGGCGTGCCGTACGCCGAGGCGGGTCTGACCGCCTGTTTCCGGGAGATCCTGCGGGACCTGCGCATGGTCGGCCGGTCCGTCCCGGCCCGTCCGGAGGCCGCGGCCGCGACGAAGAGCACGGCACCCGCGGAGGCCGCCCGGTGAGCGGGGTCCTGCCCCGGCCGGCGGCGCCCGCCGCGGCCGGTCCGGTCCCCGGCGGCGAGCGGCTGCGGGTGGTGATCGTCGCCGAGTCCTTCGCCCCGCAGGTCAACGGCGTGGCCCACAGCGTGCTCCGGACCGCCGAGCACCTCCTGGCCCGGGGGCACGTCCCGCTGGTGGTGGCCCCCGCGGCCCAGCGCCGCACGAGCGGGAACGCCAGCGGGAGCGGAAGCGGGAGCGAGCCGTACGAGTCGGCGTACGGCTACCGGGTGGTCCGCGTCCCGTCCGTCCCGCTGCCCGGCTACCCGGAGGTGCGGGTCGCCCTCCCCGGGCGCCGGGTGGCCGACGCCGTCGAGCAGCACCGCCCCCATGTGGTGCACCTGGCGGGCCCGTTCGCCCTCGGGGCGGCCGGAGCGGCGGCGGCCGGGCGCGCGGGCGTCCCCGTCGTCGCCGTCTACCAGACCGACCTCGCCGCCTACGCCCGGACCTACCTGCCGTTCGCCGGGGCCGCCGGGGCCCGGCTGGCCTGGCACCGGCTGCGGCTCATCCACACGGCGGCCGCGCGGACCTTGGCGCCGTCCCGGGCCTCGCTCGACGCCCTGACGGCCCACGGGGTCCCCCGGGTCCACCTGTGGCCGCGCGGCGTCGACTGCGTGCGCTTCCACCCCGGCCACCGGGACGAGGCCCTGCGCCGGCGCCTCGGCCGGCCCGGCGAGGTGCTGGTCGGCTACGTCGGGCGGCTGGCGCCGGAGAAGCAGGTCGAGCGGCTGGCCGAGGTGTCCCGGCTCCCGGGCGTACGGCTGGTGGTGGTCGGTGACGGCCCCAGCCGCGCCCGGCTGGGCGCCGCGCTGCCGGACGCGCTCTTCCTGGGCCGCCGTACCGGGCACGAACTCGCCCGGCTCTACGCCTCGTTCGACGTCTTCGCGCACACCGGACCGTTCGAGACCTTCGGCCAGACCCTCCAGGAGGCGATGGCCAGCGGGCTGCCCGTGATCGCCCCCGCCGTCGGCGGACCGCTCGACCTGGTCCAGCCCGGACGCACCGGCTTCCTCGTCCCGCCCGGCGCGGGCACCGGGTTCCGGGAGGCGGTGGAACGGCTCGCCCGGGACGCGGAACTCCGCCGGGCGTTCGGCCGGGCGGGCCGGGCCGCGGTCGTGGAACGCAGCTGGGAGGCGGTCGGCGACCGGCTCGTCGACCACTACCGGCTCGCGCTGGCGGAGTCCTCCGCCGCAGGGCGCGGGTGAGACCGAGGAACGGACCCGTCATGCACCAGCCGCTCTCCGCCGCGTACGTACCCGGCGCCCACCCGGACGCCGACACCGCCGTGTTCCTGCACGGGCTCGGCGGCTGGACCCACAACTGGGCCGCCCTGATCGAGCGCCTCCGGTCGTCGGTCCACTGCCTGGCCCTCGACCTCCCGGGCTTCGGCCGCTCCACGCCCCCGCCCGACGGCCTCGTCACCGTCGGGCGCCAGGCCGCGGCCGTCGCCCGCCACCTCGTCCGCACCGGGCACCGCCGCGTCCACCTGGTCGGCAACTCGCTCGGCGGCCTGACCGCCCTCCATCTCGCCGCCCACCGCCCGGAGCTGGTCGCCACCCTGACCCTCGTCTCCCCGGTCCTGCCCGCCCTCCCACCGCCGCAGGCCCTGCGGATCTCCCTGCTGGGCCTGCCGGGCGCCGCCCGCCTGTACGCCCGACTGCTGTCCACCCGGGGCCCCGACCGGCAGCTCGACGACCTCTACCGCCTGATCTACGCCGACCCGTCCCGCGTCAACGCCGAACAGCGGGCGACCGAAGTGCGCGAACGCCTGCGCCGCGCCGAACTCCCGTACAACCAGCAGATGTTGGTGGAGGGCGTGCGCGCCGTCGTCCGGGCCCACCTCCGGCTGCCGGGCGAGCCCTCGCCCTGGCACCAGGCCCGCCGGGTCACCGCCCCCACCCTGCTCGTCTTCGGCCGCGAGGACCGCCTCGTCCCCTTCCGTACGGCGGCCCGGTCCTACACGGCCTTCCGGGACGCCCGGCTCCTCACCCTGCCCGGCGTCGGCCACGTCGCCATGCAGGAACACCCCGACGCCGTGGCCGCGGCCTTCCGCGCCCTGCTCCCGGAGGCCCGCCGCACGCCCGGCGGGTGAGCCTCGCTATTGGTCTACTCCAATCTGTCCTGAATACGTCGTCACAGCAGGCGCCGGTCTGCCGTTCACTGTTCCTCCCAGGCGGCCGGGCTCGCTGCCGCACGACCCGTCGACCTGGGAGGTGCGAATGCGAAGGGCCTCGCCCCATCCGAAAGTTGGGGCTTCCGCCGGGCCCGGAGTCGGACGTCTTCCGGCCGAATGTCCGCTCCCCCGCGACGCAAGCTGATCTGAAGGGTAGTCAAAAGGTCACCCCCACAGTGAACTTGGAGACCCCATGGCCATTCGCGCGTCCTGTCGCCCCCTGGTCCTCACCCTGCTCCTGTCCCTGGCCGCGGCCGGATGCGGCGGCTCCGGCTCGGGCAGCGGTTCCGGGGCCGGCGGCAAGCTGACGGTGTGGCTGGCCGTGGACGCCCAGGAGAACTGGCCACAACTGGTCCAGTCCACCAACGACCGCTTCGCCAAGGCCCACCCCGGGGTCCGGGTCGACGTCCAGTACCAGCAGTGGACGACGAAGAACCAGAAGCTGGACGCCGTCCTCGCCGGGAAGAACGTGCCCGACGTGGTGGAGATGGGCAACAGCGAGACCACCAACTACATCGTCAACGGCGCCTTCGCCACCCTCGACCCGGCCCGCTTCGACCAGTCGGACGCCTGGCTGCCGGCGCTCGCCGACGCCTGCCGCGACAACGGCAAGGTCTACTGCGTGCCCTACTACGTCGGGGCCCGGGTCGGTGTCTACCGCACCGACTACTTCACCCAGGCCGGTGTGCCGGGCGCCCCGAAGACGTACCCCGAACTCCTCTCCGCGTTCGACCGGCTGAAGAGCACCTTCGGCACCCAGGACCCGAACTTCTCCGCCCTCTACATGCCCGGCCGCTACTGGTACGCGGCCATGGCCTTCCTGAAGGACGCGGGCGGCGAGATCGCGGTGAAGGACGGCAACCGCTGGAAGGCCTCGCTGTCCTCGCCCAACTCCGTCGCCGGGCTCACCGAGTGGAAGCGGCTGATCGACGCCTACTACGTCGGCGACCGCGCCAAGGACAACGGCGACCAGCCGGCCGTCGTCGGCCAGGGCCGTGTGGGCGTCTTCTACGGCAACACCTGGGAGGCCGGCGCCGCCGCCGACGAGCGCTCCGGCGGGGACCCGAAGCTGAAGGACAAGTTCGCCACCTTCCCCTTCCCCGGCCCGTCCGGCAAACTCCTGCCGCCCTTCCTCGGCGGCTCCACCCTGGCCGTGCCGGCCAAGTCGACGCGCAAGGACCTGGCCGCCGACTGGATCAGGCTGTTCACCGACCGGGAGTCCCAGAAGACGCTGATCGCCGCGAACACCCTGCCCAACAACACCACCCAGCTGACCGAGGTCGCCGCCGGCGGCATCAACGGCCCCGCCGCCCAGGCCGCGGCGACCGGGGGCTGGATGACCCCGTTCGCGCCCGGCTGGACGTCGGTGGAGAAGTCCAACGTCCTGCCCGAGATGCTGGAGCGGATCGCCAACGGCAAGGCGTCGGTGCAGGACGCCGCGCGGGAGGCGGACCGGCGGATCGACGAAGTGATCAATGAGCGCTGACCGGGGCCAGCGGCGGCGTCCGCTGCTGCCGTACCTGCTGATCGGCCCGACCGTCCTCGCGCTCGTCCTGGTGCTCGGCTACCCGCTCGTGGACATGGTCGTCCTCTCCTTCCAGGACATGACCCGCGAGCAGCTGTTCGGCGGCACCTCGCCGCCGTGGGCCGGGCTGGACCAGTTCCGCCGGATCCTCGGGGACGGGTTCTTCTGGACGGTGGTCGCCCGTACGGTGCTCTTCACCGCGGTGTGCGTCGTCCTCACCGTGCTCTGCGGGCTGTTCACCGCCCGGCTGATGCACCGGGTCTCCCCGTGGGTGCGCGCCGTCATCGCCGGGGTGCTGGTCACCGTGTGGGCCATGCCCGTCATGGTCGCCTCGTCGGTCTTCCGCTGGCTCTTCGACGCCGACTACGGCGTGGTGAACTGGCTGCTCTCGAACCTGCCCGGGGTCGACCTGGCCCGCCACAACTGGTTCACCAACCCCTGGCAGGGGTTCGCCGTCATCGTCGCCGTCGTGGTGTGGGGCTCGCTGCCGTTCGCCGCGATCACCCTGCGGGCCGCGCTGGCCCAGGTCCCGCCCGAGCTGGAGGAGTCCGCGGTCCTCGACGGGGCCCGGCCCCTCCAGGTCTTCCGGCATGTCACCCTGCCGGTGATCAGACCGGTCCTCGTCATGGTGACCACGCTGTCGGCCATCTGGGACTTCGGCGTCTTCAACCAGATCTGGCTCATGCGCGGCGGCCAGCCCGAGCGGGAGTACTACCTGCTGGGCGTCTACTCCTTCATCGAGTCCTTCGCCGTGAACCGGTACAGCACCGGGGCCGCGATCGCGCTCGTGACCGTCGTCCTGCTGCTCGCCGGATCGGTCGTCCACCTGCGTCAGATGCTCAGGACGGGAGAGATCGAATGAGGCGACGGCGGTCGCTGGGCCACGACCTGCTCGGACTGCTCGTCGCCGCGGTGATCGGCTTCCCCGTCTACTGGATGGTGCTCACCGCGTTCCGGCCGGCCACCGAGATCCTGAGCCTGCCACCGAAGTTCTGGCCGGGCCGCCCCACGCTCGACAACTTCGCCCGGGCGCTGGGCACCGAGACCTTCTGGGCCAACGTCCGCTCCAGCGTCGTCATCGGCCTCGGCACCGTCCTGGTGTCGCTGGTCGTCGGCGCGCTCGCCGCCTTCGCTCTCGCCCGCTTCCGCTTCGCGGGCCGCAAGGCCTTCGTCGTGGTGATCCTCATCGTCCAGATGGTCCCGCTGACGGCCCTGATCATCCCGGTCTACCTGCTGCTGAACGACGTCGGGATGACCGACAGCCTCACCGGCGTGGTCCTCACCTACCTGGTGTTCACGCTGCCGTTCACGGTCTGGATGCTGCGCGGCTTCATCGCCGGGGTCCCCGTGGAACTCGAGGAGGCGGCCATGGTCGACGGCTGCGGCCGGCTCGGCGCGTTCCGCCGGGTGGTGCTCCCGCTGCTCGCACCCGGCATCGTCGCCACCTCCGTCTTCGCCCTCGTCCAGGCCTGGAACGAGTACGTCCTCGTCTACATCCTGCTGTCGACTCCGGAGAAGCAGACCGTCAGCATCTGGCTGGTCTCCTTCCAGACCAGCTTCGGGACCGACTACGGCGGTCTCATGGCCGGTGCCACCCTGACCGCCCTGCCCGTCGTGGTCTTCTTCCTCCTCGTCCAGCGCAGGATCGCCTCCGGCCTCGCCGTCGGCGCGGTCAAGGGCTGAGCCCCGCCGCGCCGGAAGCCGGCCGCCGGGCGGCGCCGACCTCCTACCCGGGGCGGCCTGTCCCGGGACGGGCCCGCAGCCCGGTTCGCGGTGCCGGGATCTGGAGTACCGCGTGCCGGGAGCCCGGCCCGGGCAGCAGCGTGCAGGTCGAGCGGCACGGGACGAAGAGCGCCTGGCCGCCCCGGAGCCGGACCGCCAGCGGCACCCGGTGCGCGTCGGTCGGGGCCGTGGAGCCGGTCGGACCGGGGTTCGTACCGGTCGTACCGGTCGGGGCGGTCGAGGCGTCGACCATGATCTCGGTGACGGAGGACAGCTGGAGTACCAGGAGTTCCGACTCGGCCTGTCGCGTCTGGACCGCGTGCGGGTCCGCGGGGTCCTGCGGGAGGGCCCGGACGGTGACGCCCAGCAGTGCGCTCAGCCCGGCGGCGAGGGCTGCCGTGTCCTCCGCCGTGGACGGGTCGCCGGTGACGGGGGGCTCGTAGTCCGTCCAGAGGACGGCCGGCCCTCCACCGGTCCGGGCCGAGAGGAACGCGGCCAGTTCCAGGAGGTAGCCGCCCTCGTCGGCCGGTTCGTTCTCCTGATCGTCCGGCCCCCACTGCACCGTCGTCCTCCGTTCCGGAGCCTCGCGTCGGGAGGCTTCCCTTCGCCGGGCTCCATCATGGGTTCCCGCGATGGCACCGGGACAGTCACGCGAACCCGGTCCCGGAGTCGCGTGACCCTGCCGCCCGCGTGCCCTGTCCTCCCCGGCCGCCCCGGGTGCCGCTACTCGCCCAGCAGCCCGGTACGGGCGGCGGCCACACCCGCCTGGAACCGGCTCTCGGCATCCAACTGGCCCATGATGTCGGCGATGTGACGCCGCGCGGTGCGCAGGGACATCCCGAGGCGGCGGGCGATCGTCTCGTCCTTGAGCCCGGCGGCGAGCAGCCGCAGGATGGTCCGGTCGATCTCCTGGGAGACCTGCTCCAGGCCGTCCGCGGTGGCGGCGGAGAACGGCCTGGCACACGACCAGGACTGCTCGAAGATCTCGCACAGGTAGGCGACCAGCGACTCCTGGCGGATCGCCACCGCACCCCAGGAGCCGTCGCTCGCGGGGATGAAGGCGAGTTCGCGGTCGAAGACGATGATGCGGCCGAACAGCTCGTGGACGGTGCGGTACTCGCCGCCGAGCGGTGAGGCCGCTTCCACGTATGCCTGGCTGGGGCCGTTGAAGCGTGCGGTGTGGTGGTAGAGCGTGCGCATCCGCACCCCGCGGGCGAGCAGCGCGCGGTCACGGCCGAGCGCTTCCTCCATGGCTTCCGGCACCCGGCTTCCGCCACCGGGCTGGCTGGCCAGCACCTCGCTCCGGCAGCTGTCCGAGGCCCGGTCGAGCGCCGCCCGTACCTCCTGGAGGCTGCTGATGACCTCGACCCCCTCACCGGCGCCGGCCGCCCGTCCGCCCCGCTGGTAGTGGGGGAAGAAGCCGACGAGCTGGGCCTGTCCCCTGGCCAGCTCCTCCTGCTCGCGGCGGATCCGGGCCTCGACGGGGGCGGCGAGCCGGGCCATCGCGGCCTCCGGTGCGACGGCGTAGCCCGCCGTCGGGTCCTGCGGATCCGGGTACACCAGGCGCAGGGCGCTCAGCCGGCGTACCGAGGCGGCGGCCCGGTCCGGGTCCAGTCCCAAGTCGGCGGCGATGGCGGCGGGTTCGAGCCGGTGGTGTTCCAGTACCCAGGAGTAGACCGCCACGTCGACCTGATCGGGCTCCGTTCCGCCCGTCAGATCGTCCGGTTCGCCGGAAACATCCATGTACATCCCCCAGTCACTTTGCTGCCACCCAGCTTGGTGAGGTGGTCGACCCGTAGGCGCGTGATCATCTCGGCGACATGCTAGATCACAGGCCGGGACCCGCTCGGCGATCAGTTGAGGTCCCTCCAGGAGGACTCCATGAAGCGTTTCATCACCGCCGCCGTACTGCTCACGGCACTTCTCGGGATCAGCGCCCCCGCCGCGCTCGCCGTTCCGCAGGACCACGCGACGGCGGCCCGCAACGTTCACGCGGACGACACCTCGTGGGGCGGCGCGTGCACGACCCCCGGCTGCCAGCCCATCTACTGAGCGGTCGCCATGACCACCGCTCCCGTTCGACGTCCCCTCAGCCAGGAGAGTGCCCCGATGTCCCGACCCGCCACCGCCGCCCCCGCCCTGAGCCGCCGGGAGGTGGAGGTGCTGGAGCTGCTGGCCCGGGGAGCCACCTACGACACCATCGCGCGCCGCCTCCAGCTCAGCCCGCACACCGTCGACACCTACCTCCGACGGATCCGCAGCAAGACCGGCGCCACCACCCGCATGCAGCTGGCCCTGTTCGCCTTCACCCACGGCCACGGCCTCCCCGCCTCGTGACGCGGCCCCGGGGCGCAGGTGCGACGTCGGGCCGGACACGGGCCCGCCCCCGCCGGCGGGTCCCGGCAGGGGCGGAGTCAGGTGCGGAATGGAGCGCGGGACGGTCAGGGCTTGATCGTCCAGCGCTGGTTCCAGTCGTTGGTGCAGGTCCAGACGCCGAGCGCCTTGTTGTCCTCGTCGTAGGTGAGGCAGTCGTCGGTGCTGACGCGGATCTGGTACTCGCCGTCGCCGAACGCGAAGACCTCCCACTTCTGGGCGGCGGAGCCGGTCCAGGGGCGCGCCTCGGCCAGGTAGCTCTTGGTGTTCTCGGTGAGGGCGAGGCCGGTGACGGCGTTGGTGATCTTGTAGAGCCCACTGGCGTCCTGACTGAAGACCCAGCCGGTGGACTTGCCGGCGGTGCTGGTGGCGGCGGTGACCGGGGTGCCGCTCGCGGAGCCGTTGGCGGCGGGGGCCTGGCCGTTCTTGACGCTCGGGTGCAGCGTGCCGGTCAGCTGGGCGGCGCCCGAGTCGGCGACACCGAACCCCATCCGGATGTGGCCGCCGGGGATGTTGGTCCCGGTGTCGCCGGTCTCGTGCGCGGGGATGCCGGGGGTCCCCGGGCTGCTGATGGGGATCGCGGGGACGGTGATGATCTGGCCGCCGATCGGCACCTGGGGCGTCGAGGGGGTTCCGGGCGGCGGGGTGGAGCCGCTGGAGGACCCCGGCACCACTCGGGCCGGGAAGTGGATAAGCCGGCCCCCGCGGCCGCTGGTGTCCGAGTCATGGCCGATGAAGGCCCAGTTCATGAAGCCGCCGTCACCGTAGTTGACGAAGGTCGATTCACCCGCGAAGACCCAGACCTTGAAGTCGTCGTAGCCCTGCGGCCCGCCCTCCTTGTCGTGGTGCTCCAGCTTGACGTCGTCCTCGAACATCACCCCCCGCATGTTCGCCGAGTAGTCGTTCTTGAACCACTTGGTGTCGAAGGCGTCCGTCCCGTCGTACTTGAAGACGAGGACGTTGTAGCCGGGCGCGGCACTGCTCAGCTTCGAGACCAGGGCCTGGGTGAACTGGGCGTTCTCCATCTTCGCCTGGTTGGCCGCACCGAGGACGAACTTGACGGTGTCGGCGACGGCGCCGATCAGGGCGCTGGTGCAGTTGCCGCCCCCGACGCCGTCCTTGCCGGCGCAGTCGGCCGCGGCGGCCGGGGTCGGGGCCGCGACCAGCGCCGTACCGGCCCCGGCGAGGAGGCTGGCGGCCAGGGCGGTGGCGGTGGCGGACTTCTTCAGGCGGGCGCTAACGGCGCTCATGATGGGCTGCTTTCGGGCGGGTTCGGAGGAAGCGTCAGGCGGACCGGCACAACGCGGTACGGGTGCGGGCGGCCAGGGGGGGGCGTCACCGCCACCGCCTGTCCGGTCCGCCTTCCTGCCGGCGTTCCGTTCGGTGAGGTAGATCCTGCCGAGCCGCGATGGTCACGGAAAGTCACGAAGACCCGGTGCCGGAACGGCGGTACCTGGGTCACGTGACACCCACCGCGGCCGGGACTCCGCACCGCCGGGCCACCCTCCGCCGGCCCCTCTTCTCCCGTGCTACCGCACCGAGTCGAGCCGGCCCTTCCCCAACGGGTGCCAGGGGACCAGGCCGGGCCCGGATACCCGTCAGCTCGCGGCGTCGCCCTCGGCGGCCGCCCGGGCGAGGGAGTCCGCCACCGTCGCACAGGCCAGCCGGGCCACGGAGCGCAGCTCGGTGTCCGGGGTGCCGGCCCGGCTCAGGACGGCCAGCGACTGGTTGACGGCGACGACGAAGGTGGCGAGCTCGTCGAGCGTCCGGGCGTCGGCCGGGGAGTCCGCCAGCGCGGCGCGGACCCGTCGGTGCTGCAGGTCGAGGAGGCCGCGCACCCGCGCGCCGCTCTCCTCCGTCAGCGTCGGCGACTGCGCGGCGGACTGGGCGACGAGGCACCCGGCGGGCACCGACGGGTCGGCGATGCGCTCCAGGACGACATCGAAGAACGCCTCGACGGCGCGCACCGGGTCACCGGGGTGAGCGGCGAACGCCTGCTCGTACCGGGCGCCGTAGACCGCCGCGTAGCGGTCGAGGCACTGGTGGAACAGGGCGTCCTTGCTGCCGAAGGTGCCGTAGAGGGAGCCCCGGCCGAGGCCGGTGGCGGAGCCGAGGGCGTCCAGCGAGGCGTCCGCGTACCCGCGCTGCCAGAACACCCGCATGGCCCGGTCGAGGGCCTCCCCGACGTCGAACTGCTTCCGGCCGGACACCGCACAAACCTCCCGTTTCACCCGTCTGCCATGAGCCTACCCGCGTCCTGGACCGATCGGTCAAACAATCTTTGACCGATCGGTCCAGGATGGCTACCGTGACGGCCAGTGGCCAGATCAGCCGGCACCGCGAAAGGAAAGATCATGAGCCAGTCACCCACGCCCGAAGGCCCCGGCTCCGTCGCCGGGGCGCCGAACCTCCCGGCCGGATTCGCGCGGACCTTCACCAGCCGGTACGTCGACACCGGGCACCTGCGCCTGCACACCGTCACCGGCGGCGAGGGCCCGCCGCTGCTGCTGCTCGCCGGCTGGCCGCAGACCTGGTACGCCTGGCGCCTCCTGATGCCCGCGCTGGCACGGGACTTCCAGGTCGTCGCCGTCGATCCGCGCGGCGTCGGACTGTCCGACAAGCCCCTGGACGGGTACGACACCGGCACGCTCGCCCGCGACCTGGTGGCGCTCATGGACACGCTCGGGCACCACCGGTTCGCCATGGTCGGACACGACGTCGGCATGTGGACCGGCTACGCCCTGGCCGCGGACCACCCCGACCGGCTCGAACGCCTGGCCGTCGCCGAGGCCGCGATCCCCGGGCTCTCCCCCACGCCGCCGCTCTTCGGCAGCCAGGAGGCCAACGACCGACTCTGGCACTTCGCCTTCAACCGCCTCGCCGGCGTCAACGAGCAGCTGGTCGCCGGGCGGGAGCACCTCTACTTCGGCCACCAGTTCGCCACGAAGGCCGCGAAGCCCCTGCCCGACCACGCCGTCCGGCACTACGTCGACACCCTCGCCGCCGATCCGCAGGCCCTGCGCTGCAGCTTCGAGTTCTACCGGGCACTGGACACCACCATCGCCCAGAACCGGCAGCGCGCGGCCCGACGGCTCTCCCTCCCCGTCCTGGCGATCGGCGGAGCGGCGAACCTCGGCGCCTCGGTCGGCGCGACGATGCGGCTGGCCGCCGACGACGTGGAGACCCTGGTCCTCCCCGAGTGCGGCCACTACCCCGCCGAGGAGTCCCCGGAGGCGATGCTCTCCGCCCTGACCGCGTTCCTGGCGCCGTACCGCACCGGGCGGACCGTCTCGGGCTGAGACCGTCCACACCCACCCGCCCCGCGCGTCGCGGGAGACAAATGTTGAGCATTCAACTATGCTGCTGACAGCGGCGCCGGCCACCAGCGGTCGTCCGCCGAGGCGACCCGCCGCACCCGAGGAGGAACCGTGGAGCAGACCGTCACCGACAACACCGAGAAGTCCCGCTTCGAGATCCACGACGGCGGCGAACTCGCCGGCTTCGCCGAGTACCACCGCTCCGGCGACGAGATCGCCTTCATCCACACCGAGATCGACCCCCGCTTCGAGGGCCGAGGCCTCGCCGGCCGACTGGCCCGCGCCGCCCTGGACACGGCCCGCGACCAGCACCTCGCCGTCCTCCCCTACTGCCCCTTCATCCGCGGCTGGATCACCAAGCACCCCGAGTACGCCGACCTGGTCCCCGCCACCCACCGGGCCCGCTTCGGCCTCTGAGCAGCCGCGTACCGCGCCGTCCGGGCCGCCGCGGGAGGGCCCGGACGGCTTCGGTCAAGATCCCGAACCCTTGTTCCACCGTTCGGTAAAGACACTGGATCACCGGACGCGTGCCGCCCTACGGTGGCGGCATGAGTGATCACTCCGAAGCACCCGTCGCACCCGTCCAGGCCTTTGAACCCCCGTACTACGTCGCCGTCTTCACCACGGTCCGGACGCAGGACCAGAGCGACTACAGCGAGACCAACGCCCGCATGGAAGAGCTGGTGAACGACATCCCCGGGTACCTGGGGATGGACCACGCGCAGACGCCCGGCGGACTGGGCATCACCGTCGGGTACTTCCGCGACGCCGACGCCCTCACTCAGTGGCGGACCAACGCCGAGCACCGCGCCGCGCAGAAGCGCGGGCGGGCCGACTGGTACGAGAGCTACACACTGCACGTGGCGAAGGTGGAGCGCAGCCACGGGTTCGTGCGGGCGTAACCCCCGGGTGAGAGCAGAGCGGGGCGGGCGCCGCAGTGAGCAGCGCCCGCCCCGGGCGG
Source organism: Kitasatospora sp. NPDC058184 (assembly GCF_042883725.1). Classification (NCBI taxonomy): domain Bacteria; kingdom Bacillati; phylum Actinomycetota; class Actinomycetes; order Kitasatosporales; family Streptomycetaceae; genus Kitasatospora; species Kitasatospora sp. NPDC058184. Next base: position 210,933 of record NZ_JBHVVE010000008.1, on the reverse strand, counting down.
CCTGAGCAGGGAACCCGCCGGCCGGCCATCAGGCGTCGGACCTCAGGCCTCGACCTCAGGCGCGGCAGGTCCCGGTGGACCAGTCGACGGTCGCGGCGGCCTGCGAGTACTTCCACTCGGGGCCGAGCAGGTCGCGGTCGAGCTGTGCGGCCGCGTTACGGTTCTCGACGATGTAGCCGAAGTCCTGCAGCCAGGCCGGGTACAGGTTCTTCGAGCCGATGTAGAAGGCCGAGTCGTCGACCGCGACCAGCTTGTGGTGCAGCGCGTACGGGTGCCCGTCGGCCCAGGTGGCGGTGGGGGCCGCACGGAAGGAGGCGAGCTGGAGGTTGCCGCAGAGGGCCGCGTCGGCCTTGCCCCGGTCGCCGGTGAGCGCGGTGAGCCGGGCCTTCAGGACGTCGCTGATCTCGGCGAGGGACTTCATCTGCGAGTAGCCCCCGCTGCCCACGGTGCCCCGGTTGGCCGGGTCGCTGACCACGATCCGCACCTTGACCCCGGCGGCCAGCTTGGCGGCCAGCGTGTCGTAGAGCCGGGAGTCGTAGTGCGAGATCGGCGGGCAGGTGCCGTTCAGGTCCTGCTGGGAGATCTCGATGTGCCGCTGGGCGCTGCCGACCAGGGCGCGCAGGGCGTTCTCCTCGGGGTTGACGGTCTCGTAGTCGCGGTCGGCGTTGGTGTTGTCGTGCAGGGTCAGCGGGCCGCACTTGGCGTCCGCCGCCCCGGGGACGGGGCCGGGCCGGTACCCGGAGGAGGGGTCCGCGTCCTTGATGCCGACGCCGAGGCCGCCGACGGCTATCACCGGGACGTTCCCGGCGGCGGGGGCGGACGGGTTGAGCTCGCGTTCGATCGACGGGCGGCAGGCGCCGCCGTCCGAGGAGGCGAACCACGCGTTGTCGAGGAGGCCGGTCCGGCCGCAGGTCCACTCCCAGAGGGTGTCCAGGTAGCGGCCGGCGGAGGTCGCGGCGGGGCCGGTGAGCGCGAGGTCGACGTCCGAGACGGGGTTCGAGGTGTCGAGGTAGTCCTTGCTCCAGCCGTTGATGCCGCCGGTGAGGACGGTGCGTCCGTCGACCACCAGGAGCTTGGAGTGGTTCCAGGAGAAGGCGGTGCGCGAGGAGGTCATCGAGGCGATGTTGAGGCTGACCGACGAGGCGGCCGGTCCGAGCTTCGCGACCAGGTCGTCCCGGTACCGCGACGGCAGCACGTTGGCGTTGTACAGCGGCGCCGCACCGACCAGGATGCGCACCACCGGGCGGTGCCCGGCGGCGACCGAGGCCTTGAGCCCGGCGACCAGGGCGTCCTCGAACCCGCCGTCGGGGAACGGCGCGAGGCTGGAGACGTCGACGGTCCGGGTGGCGGCGGAGACGTCGGCGGTCATCTTCGCGAGCAGCGCGCGGGTGCCGGGCCGGTCGGCGCAGGTGGCGTCGCCCCAGCAACCGGGCGTCTGGAACAGCCAGTTCGCGGGGCCGCCGGCCTGGTCGGCGCCGGCCAGGGCGTTGCCGTCGGTGCGCTGCCAGACGGTGCCCTCCAGGCCGGGCGACACCTGGCGCAGCACCTGCTCGACGGCGTCGATGTGGGTGGTGTCCGCGCCCTGTGCGGGGGCGGGGGCGGCGTGGGACGGCGCGGCCGACAGGACGCTGATCAGGGTGCTGGCCGCGACGGCGGCGAGGGCGCCGCGCAGGGCGCGGCGGGGTCGGCGGGAGCCGGGTCGGTACACGTGAGGATCCTTCAGAACGTGGCAGGCGTCGTGCTGTTCGCCTACGAGACACCCAGAGACTACCTGCTGGTAACACCCCGTCAAACTTGCGCATGACAAAAGCGCGCGGGGGCTCGACCGGCCCCGGCGAACCCCGGCCCCTGGCTGCCCGTCCGGTCAGCGGGTGACGGCGACGCCCCGCTTCCCGCTCGCCGCGACCGTGGCCGCGGCCGCCGCCCCCGGCACCCCGCGCCAGGCGCGGGCGGCCAGCAGGCCGGAGGCGAGGGCGACGGCACCGAGGGCGACGGCGGCCGCGGTGAGGCCCAGGGTGGCACCGAGCCAGCCGGCCAGGGGGTAGGTGAGCAGCCAGCAGCCGTGCGAGAGGGAGAACTGGGCGGAGAAGACGGCGGGCAGGTCCTCGGCGGCCACCGAGTCGCGCAGGACGCGGCCGGTGGGGGTGAGGATCAGCGAGCCGGCCGCGCCGAGGACGGCCCAGACGGCGAGCAGGACGGGCCAGCGCCAGGCGCCCGGCCCGGCGGCCGTGAGCACGGCGAGCAGGGCGAAGAGCCCGACGATGCCGAAGGCCGCCGGGAGCATGACGATCCGGTCCGGCACCCGGTCCAGCACCCGGGGCAGCAGCAGCGCCACGGCCATCGACCCGGCCCCGTAGGCGCCGAGCGCGATCGGGACGTCGGTGGCGGGGCGGCCGAGCTGGCCGCGGACGTAGACGACGGTGTTGACGATCACCATGGCGCTGGCGGCGGCCGCCGCGAGGTCCAGGGCGAGCATCGCCCGCAGCCGGGGCACGGCGAGGAACAGCCGGGTGCCGCGGACGGACCTGGCGAGGACGCCGTCGCCGGTCCCCTCCCGCACCGACCGAAGCGGCTCCGGCCGCAGCGGCTTGGGCAGCACGGCCGAGAGCACCAGGGCGGCGGAGGCGAGGAACCCGGCGGCGGTGCCCCAGAACAGCCAGTTGTAGCTGATCAGCGCGAGCAGGGCGCCCGCCAGTACCGGGCTGACCAGGCTCTCGGTGTCGTAGGCGAGCCGGGACAGCGACAGGGCGCGGGTGTACTCGCGCTCCTCGGGCAGCACCTCGGGGATCACCGACTGGAAGGCCGGGGTGAAGGCCGCCGAGGCGGACTGCAGGACGAAGATCAGGACGTAGACCTGCCACACCTCGGTGACGAAGGGCAGGGTGAGGGCGACGGCGGCCCGGGTGAGGTCGGAGGCGGCCATCAGCCGCCGGCGCGGGATGCGGTGGGCCAGCGCGGTGACCACCGGGGCGATGCCGACGTACGCGAGCATCTTGATCGCCAGCGCGGTGCCGAGCACCGATCCGGCGCCCGCCCCGGCGAGGTCGTAGGCGAGGAGGCCGAGCGCGACGGTGGCGAGGCCGGTGCCCACCAGGGCGACGATCTGGGCGGCGAACAGGTGCAGATAGGTGCGGTTGCGCAGCACGGAGAGCATGAGGACCCCGCTCGGACTGGACGCGGTAGGACGACACGTCCAGGATAGGTCAACATGTGCACGCATGTGCACATGTTGACCGGGAAAGCGGCCCGGAAGGCGGCGAGGGGAAAGCGGCGCCGGAAAAGCGGCCCGCACCCCGGAGGGCACGGGCCGGCACGGATCCGCTCAGTCGTGCGGCGGGAGCTCGCCGATCTGGTGGTCGGCGACGCTCAGCGCCTCGTCGACCAGCCGGCGCAGATGGCCGTGGCGCAGCGCGTACACGACGCGCCGGCCGTCCTTGCGGGTGGTGACCAGGCCCGCCAGCCGGAGCTTGCCGAGGTGCTGGCTGACCGACGTCCGGGGGGCTCCGGCCGCCTCGGTGAGCGTGGTCACGTCGGCCTCGCCGGCGCTCAGCCGCTGGAGCAGCGCGAGCCGGGTGCGGTCCGCGAGCAGCGCCAGGATGCCGGCCGCGGCCTCCAGCCGCTCGTCGTCCCGTCGCTCCTGCGCATGGTGCGCACCTGACACCTGAAGGCTCCCGCTCATGGCGCCATCGTAGGGCCCTGGGCCGTCCGGGGCGCCGTCCGGGCGGGCCCGTGCCCGCCGAAGCGCGGAGGCTTCGGCGGGCACGGGCCGGTCATGCGGTCAGGCGTCCGCGCCCCAGAGGAAGCCCGGCACGGGCGTGAAGCGCACGTACGGGCTCCACTCGTCGCCCGGCGGGCAGGGGGTGGGCGGGCACGGCGGCGGCGGACACTTGCTGTCCTCGACCGTGACCGTCACGCACGCGTGGTCCCCGGTCAGCTCGACCCTGGTCACCGAGGGCCGCGACAGGTTGTAGCCCTCGGGTGCGGAGACCTCCTGCCAGTAGTAGGTGCCCGGCGGGAGGTGGTCCGCCGAGCAGACGCCCGACGCGGGGGTCGTGCACGGCGGGCCGACGGCGGTGTCGGGGTTGTCCCCCGTGGTCTGCAGACCGGCCACGCCGTTGCTCTCCCGCCACAGCTGGAACACGGCGCCCGCCAGCGGCTGCCCGCTGTCGGCGTCGACCTTCCTGACGGAGGTGGACCCGCTCGGGGCGGTCGGCGTCTGCGTGTCCTGGACGGGGACCTGGACGTTCGGCCGGCCCAGGTCGATGACGACGGTCGTCACCGGGGACTGCGGCAGGTCGTACCCGGGCGGCGGCACCGTCTCCTGCCAGTAGTACGTACCCAGCGGGAGCCCGGACGCCGAGCAGACACCCGACGCGGGCGTGACGCACGGGGAGCCCACGGCCGTGTCCGGATTCGGGCCGGTGGCCTGCAGCCCCGGAACGCCGTTGGTCTCGTGCCAGAGCTGGAAGGTGGCGCCCGCCAGGGGCTGTCCGGTGGCGGCGTCGGTCTTCTTGACGGAGGTGGACCCGGTGGGGGCGGTCGAGTGGGTGTCCTGGACGGGGAGCTGGATGTCCTGCCCGTTGGTGTCGAGGACGACGGTCGTCACCGCGGACTGCGGCAGGTCGTACCCGGGCGGCGGCGCCGTCTCCTGCCAGTAGTACGTACCCAGCGGGAGCCCGGACGCCGAGCAGACGCCCGACGCGGGCGTGACGCACGGGGAGCCGACCGCCGTGTCGGGGTTGGCCCCCGTGGTCTGCAGACCGGCCACGCCGTTGGTCTCGTGCCACAGCTGGAAGGTCGCCCCCGCCAGCGGCTGTCCGGTGGCCGCGTCGGTCTTGGTGACGGAGGTGGACCCGGTGGGAGCGATGGTCTTGGCGTCGGCGACGGTGACCATGACGTTCTTCCCGTTCGCGTCCAGCACCACGGTGTTCACGTTGAGGTCGGGCAGGTCGTACCCGTCGGGCGCCGAGACCTCCTGCCAGTAGTACGTGTCCAGCGGGAGGCCCGACGCCGAGCAGACACCGGACGCCGGGGTCACGCACGGGGAGCCGACCGCCGTGTCCGGGGTCGCCCCGGACGTCTGCAGACCGGCGACGCCGTTGGTCTCACGCCACAACTGGAAGGTCGCCCCCGCCAGGGGCTGCCCGCTGTCGGAGTCGGTCTTGGTCACGCTGGTCGAGGCGGTCGGAGCGGCGGCCGGGGTGTCGGCGACGGTGACCGGGGCGCTCTGCCCGTTGGTGTTCAGCACGACCGTGGTCACGTTGAGCCCGGGCAGGTCGTACCCGGGCGGCGCCGCCGTCTCCTGCCAGTAGTACGTACCCAGCGGGAGGCCGGACGCCGAGCAGACGCCCGACGCGGGCGTGACGCACGGGGAGCCCACGGCCGTGTCCGGATTCGCCCCGGAGGTCTGCAGCCCCGGAACGCCGTTGGTCTCGTGCCACAGCTGGAAGGTCGCCCCCGCCAGCGGCCGCGAGGTGGCGGAGTCGACCTTGGTCACGCTGGTGGACCCGGTCTCGACGACCGGGCTCGTGGTGTCCTGGACGGTGACCGGGACGGTCTGCCCGTTCGTGCCGAGGACCACGGTCGTCACCGGCGGCTGGGGCAGGTCGTACCCGGGCGGCGGCGTCGTCTCCTCCCAGTAGTAGGTGCCCAGCGGGAGGTCGGCCGTGGAGCAGACACCGTTGCGCCCGGTGGTGCAGGGGGCGCCGACCTTGGTGTCCGGGGTGGTTCCCGTGGTCTGCAGGCCGGCGACGCCGTTGCTCTCCTTCCACAGCTGGAAGGTGGCGCCCGCCAGGGTCTGCCCGGTGGCCGAGTCGACCTTGGTCACGCTGGTCGAGCCGGTGGGGGCCGGCGGGTTGCCGCACTCCGGGAGGTCGCCGTTGAAGGGGTAGGCGTGGAACTCGGTCCCGGTCATGCCCAGACCGGAGTTGTGCAGCAGCGAGCCGGTGGTGAAGAACCGTCCGTTCAGACCGGGCAGGTTCATCGTGGCGGTGCTGGCCGGGTTGCCGACCAGCACGCTGCCCTGGAACTGCCCCGAGCCGGTCAGGGTGACGGTCGTCGCGGTGGGGAAGTTCCACAGCAGGCGCTCGCGCAGCTGGTTCCACGGGTCGGTGTCCGCGAGGCTGCCGCTGTACGTGTTGATGGTGCGGGCGTCGCCGACGAGGTTGACCAGGACGGTCGCGTTCGCGGGGATGCCGGCGAAGGTGACCCCCTGGGTCCCGCCGCCGCGGCCGACGATGTCGAAGTCGACGTTGAAGACCTGGAGGGCGGAGGTGCCGTCGCCGGTGAACAGGGTCTGGTACCCCTGGTTGACGGCGGTTCCGGTGGCCGGGCGGGGGGTGCCGGTCCCGGCGTAGCACGCGCTGGCCGTCTGCAGCTCGCCGCGCAGCGGCGCGTACGCGGCCACGGCCTGCGGGTCGTGGACCTTCGTGCCGGTGACGGTTCCCGTGGTGGCGCCCGCGTAGCGGACGACGCCGCCCTCGGCCAGGAGCGACTGCCCCGGGGCCACGGTGACGTTGCCGCCGGCGGTGAGGAAGTCCGCGCCGTTCGGCGGGGGGACGCGCGAGCCGACGCCGACGATGCCGATGTTGTACACGGAGCTGACCCCGGCGGCCTTGCTCATGTCGAAGTTGCCGAGGGTCACCACGTGCCCCTCGGCCTCGGCGGCCGAGCCCCGGACGTTGAAGTCGCCGCCGACGAAGACGTTCACCCCGGCGTCGCGGCCCGCGAAGGGACCGTTGTTGACCGGGGGGAACGTCGCCGGACAGTCCGCGCCCAGGCAGGGCCCCAGGCCGCCCGGCAGGCCGGCCGCCTGGGCGGCCGACGGTGCGATGAGCGACATGCCGAAGGGGACGAGCGTCAGGGCCAGGGCGGATCCCATCACCCTGCCGAGCCTTCGTCTCCAGCCGACGGCGGTCGCCTGATTCTGACTGGGCTTCACCACAGTCCTTTCCTCATATGAACCGAACAACAGCCCTCGGAGTGTTCTCGTCGGAGCCCCGAGCAGCGGCGACCCGCCAGCCGTTTCGTCTGAACGCCGCGACACGTACACCCGATCGGACGCGGCGGACGCCGGGGCGACTGGGTCTCCCGACCCCGGATTGGGGCCCTCCGGCCCTGACGCGCCGTCAACGGCGGCCCCATCCTGGACTCGTCGAGGCCCCGTCCGCCCGCCGCCACCGAACGACACCACCAGTCCCCGGAGGACCCGCATGTTCTGCTACCAGTGCGAACAGACCGACCGCACCGGCGCCACCCCCGGCTGCGCCGGTCCGATCGGCAACTGCGGCAAGGACTCCCCCACCTCGGACCTCCAGGACCTGCTGATCCACGCGGTCAAGGGCATCTCCCAGTACGCCGCCAAGGCGCGCGCCCTCGGCGACCCGGACGACGAGGCGGCGGCCTTCGTCCTGTACGCGCTCTTCACCACGCTCACCAACGTCAACTTCAACCCCACCCGCTTCGCCGCCCTGATCCAGCTGGCCGTCGGCGTCCGGAACCGGACCAGGGACCGGTACGAGCGGGCCGCGCGCGCCGCCGGGCAGCAGCCGGAGACGCTCACCGGCCCGGCCGCCTGGACCCCGGCCGCGGACCCTGGCGCCCTGGTCGGCCAGGCGTCGGGCGTCCGGGTGGACATCGGGCTCCCCCTGGTCGGGCCCGAGGTGGTCGGGCTCCGCGCGCTCCACCTCTACGCGCTCAAGGGCATCTGCGCCTACGCCCACCACGCCGACGTGCTCGGCCGCCGCAGCGCCGAGGTGCTCGGCGGCGTCGAGGACGCCCTCGCCTACCTGGCCGGCGAGCCGACCGACCCCGCCGAGCTGCTGGAGCGCGCCGTCGGCCTCGGCCGGCTCAACCTCGCGGCGATCGAACTGCTGGACGCCGCCAACACCGGCACCTACGGGCCCCAGCGGCCCACCGCCGTCCGCACCACCCCGGTCGCCGGAAAGGCCGTCCTGGTCAGCGGCCACGACCTGCGGGACCTGGAGGCCCTCCTGGTGCAGACCAGGGGCCAGGGCATCAACGTCTACACCCACGGCGAGATGCTCCCCGCCCACGCCTACCCGCTGCTCAAGGCCCACCCGCACCTGGCCGGCAACTACGGCGGCGCCTGGCAGGACCAGCAGCGGGACTTCGCCGCCTTCCCCGGCCCGGTCCTGATGACCTCCAACTGCGTCATCGAGCCGCACGCCGCCTACCGCCGCCGGATCTTCACCGCCGGACCGGTCGGCTGGCCCGGCGTCCGGCACCTCGCCGACCACGACTTCCGCCCGTTGATCCAGGCCGCCCACGCCCTGCCCGGCTTCCCGGAGACCGCCGCCGAGGAGGAGGCCGTCACCGTCGGCTTCGGCCGGGACGCCGTGCTCGCGGTCGCCGACCAAGTCGTCCACGCGGTGCGGCAGGGCGACATCCGGCACTTCTTCCTGATCGGCGGCTGCGACGGCCCCACCCCCGGCCGCGACTACTACACCGACCTCGCCCTCGGCGCGCCCCGCGACAGCGTGGTACTCACCCTCGGCTGCGCCAAGTACCGCTTCAACCGGCACGACTTCGGCGAGATCGCGGGCCTGCCCCGGCTGCTCGACCTCGGCCAGTGCAACGACACCTACTCCGCCATCCGGATCGCCACCGCGCTCGCCGACGCCTTCGAGTGCGACATCAACGACCTGCCGCTCACCCTGGCACTGTCCTGGACCGAGCAGAAGGCCGTCGCGGTGCTGCTCACCCTGCTCGCGCTGGGCATCCGCGACATCCACCTCGGCCCCTCGCTGCCCGGCTTCCTGACCCCCGCCCTGGTCGAGGAACTGGTGAAGCGGTTCGGCCTGCGGGTGGCCGGCGACCCGGCGGCCGACCTGGCCGCCGCGCTCGAACGGACGGCGTCGTGAGCGCAGTCACCCTCACCACCAGCGACGGCGGCCGGCTGGAGTTCGACTGCGCCCCCGGCCGCAGCGTCCTGGAGGCCGCGGCGGAGGCCGGCGCCGCCCTGCCCGCCTCCTGCCGCCGGGGCACCTGCGGCTCCTGCCACGCCTCCGTCACCGACGGGCCGTACAACCTCGGGCCGCACAGCGAACAGGCCCTCCCGCCGGACGGGCGCGAGCGCGGCGAGGTGCTGCTCTGCCGCACCTTCCCGCGCGGCCCGCTGACCGCCGCCCTGCCGTACGAGCAGGCCCGCGTCCTGTACGGCGCCGTCCCGGTCCGCGCGGCCACCGTCACAGCGGTGGACCAGGTCACCCCGGACACCGTGCGGCTGGAGCTGCGCCTCGACGACCCGGACTGCCAGTTCGACCCGGGGCAGTTCATGGAGCTCCAGACACCCGGCAGCGAGGTGAAGCGCGCCTACTCCCCCGCCAACACCGGCAACTGGGAGGGCCGGCTGGAGTTCTACGTCCGACTGCGGGAGGGCGGGCACTTCTCCTCCTACCTCGCCGACCGGGCCCGCCCGGGCGACCGGCTCACCGTGCACGGCCCGCAGGGCGCCTTCGGCCTGCACGAGACCGGCCTGCGGCCGCGCTGGTTCCTGGCCGGCGGCACCGGCCTGGCCCCGCTGCTGGCGATGGTCCGCCGGATGACCGAGTGGCAGGATCCGCAACCCGCCCGGCTGTTCCTCGGCGTCAACGAGCCGCGGGACGTCTTCGGACTGGACCAACTCGCCGCCGTATCCGCCGAGTTGCCCGGCTTCCGGTACGAGGTCTGCGTCCGCTGGCCCGGCCCCGACTGGTCCGGCCCGACCGGCACCCCGGCCGACCTGCTCGCCGCCGCCCTGCCCGGACTCGGCGGCGCCGCACCGGACCTGTACGTCTGCGGCCCGCCGCCCCTGGTCGACGCCGTGCTGCGCACCGCCGCTTCGGCAGGGGTGCCGGCCGAACAGGTCCACCGGGAGCGCTTCCTGGCCACCTGACCGCCGGACCGCCGCCGATCCGCTTCGGCGGCGACCCGGCGGCTATTCCGAACCCCCCTCCGGGGCAACGGCGTTGTACTCGGCGAGGGTCTCGCGGGTGAAGCCGAAGAACCAGGTGGCGAGGAAGCCCGCGAGGTAGCCGGTCAGCAGCCCGCCGCCGTACACGGCGGCGCTCGCGAGGAGCCCGTGCGGGCCGGCCAGGAGCGGGAAGAGGGCCCAGCCGGAGGGGCCGATGGCGGTGGAGCCGACGGCGTCGCCGAGCTGTCCGGCCACCCCGATGAAGGCGCCGCCGGCCGCGCCGCCGACGCAGGCGGTGACGAAGGGGCGCCCCAGCGGCAGGGTGACGCCGTAGACCAGGGGCTCGCCGACGCCGAGCAGGCCGGCCGGGAGCGCGGACCTGATGGTGGCCCGGATCGAGGCGTTGTGGCGCAGCCGCAGGTAGACCGCCACCGCGCAGCCGACCTGTCCGGCGCCGGCCATGGCGAGGATCGGCAGCAGGACGGTGGAGCCCTGCTGCTGGATCAGGGTGGTGTGGATCGGGATCAGCGCCTGGTGCAGGCCGAGCATCACCAGCGGCAGGAAGAGGCCGCCGAGCACGAGTCCGGCGAGCAGGCCGCCGTGGGCGAGCAGCCAGGTGGCGGCGTGGCCGATGGCGGTGGAGACCTCCCCGGCGAGGTACATCAGGCCGAACAGCGCGGCGAGCCCGCCGAGCAGGACGGTGACGGTGGGGGTGACCAGGACGTCCAGGGCTGCGGGCACCAGGCGACGGGTCCAGCGCTCCAGGTGGACGGCCAGCAGTGCGGCGCCGAGCGCGCCGACCACGCCGCCCTGGCCGGGCGTGAGGTGGTGGCCGAAGGCCTCGACCTTGGCGACCCCGGCGTAGACGATCACGCTGGCCACCGCGCCGCCGAGCACGGGCGTGCCGCCGAACTCCTTCGCCGTGTTGTAGCCGACGAAGACCGCGATCAGCGACATGAACCCGGAGGAGACCGGGCCCAGGGCGGTGACCAGCGCCGGTGCCCAGCCGAGGTTGGCGAGGGCCCCGGAGAGGCCGGCGACGATCCCGCAGCCGATCAGGGCGGGGATCAGCGGGACGAAGATGTTCGCGATCCGGCGCAGCGCCAGCTTCACCGGGGTCGCGTTGCGCACCCGGCCCTGGGCCCGGATGCGCTCGCCGCGCCCGGCGAGGTCCTCGGCGGTGGGGGCAGCCGCCGGGCCGGGGGGCTCCAGGAGCTGGCGCAGCCACGCGGTGACCCCGGCGACGACGGCGGGCCCGAGCACGATCTGGTAGGTGTCGTCCTCGACCGTGCCCAGGACCTCCGGCAGCGCCCGGAGCGCCTCGGTGTCGACCAGGGCGCGGTCCGCCAGGCCCAGCCGCAGCCGGGTCATGCAGTGGGCGACCGAGCGGATGTTGGCGGCGCCGCCGACCAGCGGGAGGATCGCCTCGGCCACGGCGCGGTTCTTCTCGTCCGACATGCCGGAGGACGTACCCGGGCGCTCCCCCGGCTCAACCGCCTTGGTACGCGGCCGTTCTGGGCCCCGTGGCCGGAGCCGGTGCGCCGGCGGCGCCGTCCGTCCGGTCCGGGAGCGGGTCGTCGTCGGCCCCCGTGGCGCGCACCCGGTGCACGTACCGGTCGATGAGGTGGCGCAGCACGGTGGCGGTGGTGACGACGTCCGCCTCGGGGATGCCGTCCAGCGCGTCGGCGAGCCCGATGATGTTGGCCTGTTTCAGGCGGTCCAGCACTTCCCGTCCGCCGCGGGTGATGGCCACCTGGCGGGCCCGCCGGTCCTGCGTGTCCTGGCTGCGTTCCACCAGCTGCTGGCCCTGGAGGCGGTCGATCTGGCGGGTGACGTGGGAGGGCTTGACCATCAGGCGGTCGGCCAGGTCGCTCACCCGGCTGGCCTCCGCGCGCTCGGCGAGCGCGCGCAGCAGGTAGACGTCCGAGCGGGCGGCGGTGATGCCGGCCTTGGCGGTGCGGCGCTCGTGCTCCTGTGACCGTGTCAGCAGGTAGGCCAGGGTGGCCAGGACGTCCTCCAGGCCGTCCAGGCCGTTCGGGCCCTGCGGCCGGCAGGTGGTGGTCCGGTCGTCTTCGGCGTCTTCTTCGTCCGACATGGGGGAACTGTAGCGATCCGGTCCGGGCGGCGGCCGGGACGGGGAGGCGGCGCCGGGTTTCGGACAGTTTCGGCCGTCACCCGATCCGCCCTTTCGCCACCACGGAACGCGAGTTAGCGTGACTTTCAGTTAGTTGCTTTGGGCACGTAACTAGGTGCCCACGGCTCGACTCCCGGAAGGGGATCCACCGATGGCCACCGCCGAGAAGACCCCCCGATTCACCCACCCCGCCGCCCGCGGCACCTGCCCGTTCGCCCCGCCGCCCGCGTACGAGCAGGCCCGGCAGGAGGAGCCGGTCAGCCGCGTCACCCTGTGGGACGGCTCCACCAGCTGGCTGGTCACCCGTCACGAGGACGTCAAGGCCGTCCTCTCCGACGCCCGGTTCAGCTCCGACTCCACCCGGCCCGGCTACCCGTTCATCAGCGCGGGCGCCCGGCAGCTGAACACCGGACGGCCGACCATCATCCGGATGGACGCCCCGGAGCACACCCACTTCCGCCGGATGCTGACCGGCGAGTTCATGATCAAGAAGGTCGAGGCGCTGCGCCCGGAGATCCAGCGGATCGCCGACGACCTGCTGGACCGGATGACCGACGGACGCTCCGGCGCCGACCTCGTCCACGAGTTCGCCCTGCCGCTGCCGTCCCTGGTCATCTGCCTGCTGCTCGGCGTCCCCTACCAGGACCACGACTTCTTCCAGGAGTGCAGCCGCGTCCTGCTGCGCCGCGACTCCGCCGCCGAGGACGTCGCCGACGCCCAGGCCAAGCTGGTCGACTACCTGATCGGGCTCACCGAGACCAAGCGCACCCACCCCGACGACGGCATCCTCAGCCGCCTGGTGGAGCGCGGCGAGCTGAGCACCCAGCAGATCGGCGACATGGGCCGGCTGCTGCTGATCGCCGGACACGAGACCACGGCGAACATGACCGCGCTCTCCGTGCTCGCCCTGCTGCGCAACCCCGACCAGCTCGCCCACCTGCGCGAGCACCCCGAGTCCGTGCCCGGCGCGGTCGAGGAGCTGCTGCGCTACCTGACCATCGTGCACTCCGGCGTGACCCGGGTCGCCACCGAGGACGTCGACCTGGGCGACGTGCGGATCGCGGCGGGCGAAGGCGTCATCTGCATGGTCAACACCGCCAACCGGGACGAGCGGGAGTTCCCCGACGGCGACGAGCTCGACCTGACCCGCGACGCCCGCCGCCACCTGGCTTTCGGCTTCGGCGCCCACCAGTGCCTGGGACAGCCGCTCGCCCGGCTGGAGTTGCAGATCGCGCTGGCCACCATCCTGCGCAGACTGCCCGGACTGCGCCTGACCGTTCCGTTCGAGGAGGTCCGCTTCCGCGGCGAGATGCTCATCTACGGCGTCCACGAGCTGCCGATCGCCTGGTGACCCGGGCTCCCCCGGGAGCCCGCAGAACCACACCAACCCACCTGCCCCGCACCGGAGTCCACACCGCCGGGGCGCCCGTTCCGAAAGGAAGACCATGCTCGTCCGGATCGACCAGGAGAAGTGCTGCGGCGCCGGGCACTGCGTGCTCGCCGCCCCCGACGTCTTCGACCAGCGCGACGAGGACGGCATCGTCGTCCTGCTCGACGCCCGACCGCCCGCCGAGCTCCACCAGGCCGTCCGGGACGCCGCCGCGGTCTGCCCGGCCTCGGCCATCACCCTGGACCAGGCGTGACCGCACTGCGGGACGTGGCCGTGGTCGGCGCCGGCGCGGCCGGGCTGCACGCCGCCGAGGCGCTGCGCCGGGCCGGCTACGACGGCCGCCTCACCCTGATCGGGGCCGAGCCCGAACCGCCGTACGACCGGCCGCCGCTGTCCAAGCACCTGCTCGGCGGGGAGTGGCAGCCCGACCGCCTGGCCCTGCGCGGCCCCGAGGCGCTGGAGGAGCTCCGGCTCGACCTGCGCCTCGGGGTCCGGGCCGAGCGGCTGGACCGCCGGGAGCGGACCGTCCGGCTCTCCGACGGCGGGCGGGTGCGCTGCGAGGCCGTCATCGTGGCCACCGGGGTGCGCCCGCGCCGGCTCCCGGGCGCCGACGGTCCCCGGCCCGGGGCGCACGTGCTGCGCACCCTCGCCGACGCCCTCACCCTGCGCGAGGAACTACGCGCGGGCGTACGGCTGTTGGTGGTCGGCGGCGGGCTGCTCGGCGCCGAGGCGGCGGCCACCGCCGTCGGGCTCGGCGCCGAGGTGACCTGGCTGACCTCCACCGCCACGCCGCTGGCCGCCGTCCTGGGCACCGAGACGGCCGCGCTGCTGGCCGGCCTGCACCGCGAGCACGGGGTGCGGCTGCACCGGGGCGTGGCCACCGGACTGCTCGAACGGCGCGGCCGGGCCGTCGGCGTCCGGCTCGCCGACGGCTCCGAACTGGCCGCCGACGCCGTGCTGATGGCCGTCGGCTCCGAACCGGCCACCGAGTGGCTGGCCGGCAGCGGCGTCCCGCTGGACGACGGCGTGGTCTGCGACGCCTACTGCGCCGCCGGCCCCGGCGTCTGGGCGGCCGGGGACGCCGCCTCCTGGCCCGACCCGCGCACCGGCCGCCACCACCGCCTCGAACAGCGCACCAACGCCACCGAGCAGGCCATGCACGCGGCCCGGAACCTGCTGGCCGGCCCCGACGGCGAACGGCAGGCCTACCGGCCGGTCCCGTACCTGTGGACCGACCAGTACGGGCTGCGGGTCCAGGTGTTCGGCCGGCCCGGCGGCGCCGAGCGGTTCGAGGTGGTCGACGGCAGCCTGGCGGAGCACCGCTTCGCCGCCGTCTGCGTCCGGGACGGCCTGGTCACCGGCGCGGTCGGGATCGCCTCCGCCCGGGCGCTGCGCGGGCTGCGCGCCCAGGTCGCGGCGCACGGCCCGTGGCCGCCCGAGCAGGCCGAGCAGGCCTGAGCCGCCCCGCCGCTGCCGCCCCGCCGCCGTAGCCCCGCCGCCGTCGCCCTGCCAGTGCCGCCCGCCGTCCCCGCCCGCCAACCGGGCGAGGCGGCGGGCGGACCGGCATGGTGCGAGGCCCCCGGCACGGCCCCGCCCGGAGACTGGTGGCCCGCCGCCGGCCAGGGGAGAGAGCGCATGGACGACCGCAGCCACCGAGCCGCCCGGGGGCCCGCCCCCGCCCCCGGGACGACCTCACGAGCCGGGGTCCTGGGCACCGCGCTGGCCGCCGTCCTCGCCTTCTCGCTCTCCTCCGGCTCCTGGCAGTGGTTCTCCACCTACCTCGGACTGACCCTCCTCGCGGTGGTCCTCTCCTCCACCCGCCCGCCGAGCCGCGCGACCGACACCGGGGACGGCTACGCCCGGAGCCTGGCCGCCTACACGCTCGTCATCGGACTGTGCGTGGCCCTCGCCCTGGCCCCGGCGATGCAGCGCTGGTCCTGGCTGTTCCCGATGCCGGGCACCCGCCGCGACTGCCCCCGCCTGGGCGACTACGCCCGGCTGCAGGCCCAGGCCTCCCTCGGCGACCTGGCCGCCCGGGACGGCGCCGCGCTCGCCGCCGCCCAGGGCGAACAGGCCGGGCACGCCGTCGCCGACTGCCTGTCCGCGACGACCACGCTCTGGCTGCCCGTGTACGCGCTGGCCGCCGCGCTGCTGGCCGCGCTCGCCGTCCGACTGCTGGACCGGGGCGGCCGCCGGGGACCCTCCCGGTCCGTCGAGGGCTGAGGGGCGACGGAGGGCGGACGGGCGGCGCGCCCCGGGCACTCCCCCGCGCTCCCCGTGCCCCGGCCGGGTCTACCGGTCGAACATCCGCCGGACTATCGTTAGTTGGCGGAAGCTATCGAATTCCCCACGCCGACCCGCCGGCCGGCCAGCAGGAGGCAGCGGTGGCGACACGACTCTCCGACGGCGGCAGGACGGGGCGGCCACGCCCGGCCGGCCACGGTGTGGCACCGGAGCACCCCCGGTACAAGTGGGTGGCGCTGTCCAACACCACGCTCGGCACCCTGATCGCCACCGTCAACGCCTCGATCGTGCTGATCTCGCTGCCCGCGATCTTCAACGGCATCGGCCTGGACCCGCTCCGCCCCGGCAACGTCAGCTACCTGCTGTGGATGCTGATGGGCTACATGCTGGTCACCGCCGTGCTGGTGGTCACCCTCGGCAGACTGGGCGACATCCACGGCCGGGTGCGGATCTACAACGCGGGCTTCCTGATCTTCACCCTCACCTCGGTGGCGCTCTCCCTCGACCCGCTGCACGGCGGGCCCGGGGCCCTGTGGCTGATCGGCTGGCGGGTCGTGCAGGCGGTCGGCGGGTCGATGCTGATGGCCAACTCGGCGGCGATCATCACCGACGCCTTCCCGGCCCGCCAACGCGGCACGGCCCTGGGGGTGAACATCGTCGCGGGCATCGCCGGGTCCTTCATCGGCCTGGTCCTGGGCGGACTGCTGGCCGAGTGGAACTGGCGGTCGATCTTCTGGGTCAATGTGCCGATCGGCATCCTCGGCACGGTCTGGGCCTACCGGTCGCTGCGCGAGACCGGGGTGCGCAAGCCCGCCCGGATCGACTGGTGGGGCAACATCACCTTCGGCGTCGGCCTGACCGCCCTGCTCGCCGCGATCACCTACGGCATCCAGCCGTACGGCGGCCACACCATGGGCTGGACCAACCCCTGGGTGCTGGCCGGACTGTTCGGCGGGGTGGCGCTGCTCGCCGTCTTCTGCCTGGTCGAGTCCCGCACCGCCGAGCCGATGTTCCCGCTCTCGCTCTTCCGCGACCCGGTCTTCGCGGGCGGCAACGCGGCCACCCTGCTGGGCTCGATCGCCCGCGGCGGGCTGCAGTTCATGCTGATCATCTGGCTGCAGGGCATCTGGCTGCCGCTGCACGGCTACGACTACGCCGACACCCCGCTGTGGGCCGGGATCTACCTCGTCCCGCTGACCGTCGGCTTCCTGGCCGCCGGACCGGTCGCCGGCTACCTGTCCGACCGCGCCGGGGCCCGGCTCTTCGCCGCCGGCGGACTGGTGGTGATGGCGCTGTCCTTCGCCGGGCTGCTCCTGCTGCCCACCGACTTCGGCTACCCGTGGTTCGCCCTGCTGGTGTTCGTCAACGGCCTGGGCGGCGGCCTGTTCGCCGCCCCCAACACCTCGCTGATCATGTCCAGCGTGCCGGCCGCCGCCCGCGGCGCGGCCTCCGGCATGCGGGCCACCTTCCAGAACGCCGGCATGGTGCTGTCGATCGGCGTCTTCTTCTCCCTGATGGTGGCCGGCCTGGCGGGCTCGCTGCCGCACACGCTCACCGCCGGACTGACCGCCCAGGGCGTGCCCGCCGCCGACGCGCACGCCATCGCCTCGCTGCCGCCGGTGGGCACCCTGTTCGCGGCCTTCCTCGGGTACAACCCGATCCAGCAGCTGCTGGGCCCGCAGGTGCTCGGGCAGCTGCCGGCGGACAACGTCCGGACGCTGACCGGTCGGGAGTTCTTCCCCCAGCTGATCTCGGGGCCCTTCCACGACGGGCTGGTGGTGGTGTTCTGGCTGGCGATCGCGATGTCGCTGGTCGCCGCGGCCGCCTCGCTGGTGCGCGAGCGGACCCGGCCCGCCACCGCGCGTCCGGCCTCCGCACCGTCCGGCTCCGTACCGTCCGGCGCCTCACCCTCCGGTGCCTCACCGGCCACCACCGCGCCCGCCCCCGCGCGGCCCGCCGCCCCGCCGACGAAGGAGCCCGGGCCGTGAGCGCGGACGGCGGCGGCCTGTCCGCCGAGGCCGTCGTCCGGCTCCGGCTGGCGATCGGCCGGCTCAACCGCCAGCTGGTCCGCGCCTCCGGCGACCAGGACCTCACCGCCGCCCAGCTCTCCGCCCTGGCCCGGGTGGAGCAGCACGGGCCGCTGCGGCTCGGCGAACTCGCCGCACGCGAGGGCGTAGCGGTGCCGTCCATGGTCCGTACGGTCACCCCGCTGGTCGCCGACGGGCTGGTCGCCAAGACCCCCGACCCGCAGGACGGACGCTCCCAGCTGCTCGCCCCCACCCCGCTCGGGCTGGAGACGCTGGCCCGGATCCGCCGCGAGCGCACCGCCCTGCTGGCCCGCCGCAGCGCCCGGCTCAGCCCCGAGCAGTGCCGCGCCCTGGAGGCGGCGCTGCCCCTCCTGGAGCTGCTGCTCGACGAACCCGGCACCCCCTGACCCGGGTCCGTGACGGCCCCGGTCCGCCGACGGCAGGACCGCTACCGCTGCCCCGGCCAGGGCACCGAGGTCTCCACCCCGACGGTGTAGTCGACGCCGGGGACGTCCCAGCCGTACAGCTGCCGGAACTGGTTGTAGAACCAGGCGGCCCCGGCCGGGTCGGCGGCCAGCGCGGCCGCCGGGTCGGCCCACAGCTCCCGCACCCGGTCCTGCACGGCGGGGTCGAGCTCCCAGCCGTCCAGGCGGATGCGGCCCCGGTCGTCCAGGGCGGGTTCCTTCGCGCCGGTCAGCTGCTCCCACAGGTCCACGGCCTGGTCGTCGGTCGTGCGCCAGCCGTCCTCGCCGAGGACGTTGCGCAGCAGCGAGGTGTAGAGGGCGATGGAGGGGATGGCGGTGGACGCCTGGGTGACGGCCGCACCGGCGACGACGGTGAACGCCCGGCCGCGGTCGGCGAGCACCCCGGTCTGCAGCTCCCGGGCGGTGGCCTCCAGGTGCTCCTTGGCGGCGCCGATCGTGCCCTGCCGGTAGACCGGCGCGGTGATCTCGGAGCCGACGTAGGACAGGGCCACGGTGGTGAAGCCGGGGGCGAGCAGGTCCGCCTCGGCCAGCGCCCGCACCCACAGCCCCCAGTCCTCGCCGCCCATCACCTTGACGGTCGCCGCCCGCTCGGCCTCGTCGGCCGGGGCGAGGTCGACGGTGCCGACCTGCGGGGCCCCGTCGTCGAAGAGCAGGGACGGCGAGGTGTACGGGGAGCCGATCGGCTTGATCACCGAGTGGTGGACCTCGCCGGTGGCCGGGTCGGTGCGCCGGGGCGAGGCCAGCGAGTAGACGAGGTGGTCGACCGGGCCGTACCGCTCGGCGAGCAGCTTGAGCACCTCGGCGCGGGTGGCGTCGGCGTAGGCGTCGGCGTTGACGAAGGTGACGTCTCCCCCGCTGTCCTCGGCCAGGGCGGAGGTCGCGGCGGTGCGGTACCAGCCGGCGGTGGCGGTGCGCCGCTCGGTGGCGGCGCCCTCGTAGGCGACGCCGATCCCGCGGACGCCGTGGCGGCGCAGCCCGGCGAGCAGGATCGCCTGGCCGTACCCGGCGCTGGCGCCGAGGACCAGGACGACCGGGGCCCGTCCGGTCGCGGTCGCGGGCTCGATGCGCCGCCACTGGCGGTCGACGGTGGCCTCGCTGCCGGCCGGGTGGGAGTTGACGATCAGGTAGCCCCGCTGCTTGGGGGTGATCTGCTGGATGCTCACGCGGTGGCGCCCTCTCCGATCCGGAGATCGTGATCAAGGTGTCGGTCGTCCGGAGCCTATCCGCGCCGGCGGGCGCCGCCCTTGCCATGCCGTCACGGAAGTTGCGGCCCGCGGTTGTCGGGGGTCGTCATTGCGGCGGGCGTCCCGCTTGGGCTATCCCGCTGGGCGGTCCACGAGGTCCCCCGGTCGATCTCCACGAGGTCCCTCCGGTCGGTGACGTTCCCTGGTCGCACCGTGCCGGCCGTGCTGCTGTCCCGGGCGGCTCACCGCAACGGCCGCCCGTTCCGCCGTTGGAGTGCTCTGCCGCCGCCGACCGCGCTCGGCCGCCCCGCGTGCCGTACGGCCCACTAGGTTCCTGCCGTGGACGAAACCAGGGCTTCGGACGGGCACCAGCCGTCCGCCGGCGAGCGCGTCACGGCCCGCCTGGACGGGCGGCTGCCGGTCACGGAGGCGGGCCGGGAGCTGCTGCGCAAGGTCTTCCCGGACCACTGGTCGTTCCTGCTCGGCGAACTCGCGCTGTACAGCTTCGTGGTGCTGCTGCTGACCGGCGTCTACCTGACCTTCTTCTTCCGGCCGAGCATGAACGAGGTCGTCTACCAGGGCGCCTACCTGCCGCTCGACGGCGTCCGGGTGTCCGAGGCGTACGCGTCGACCCTGCGGATCAGCTTCGAGGTGCGGGGCGGACTGATGATTCGTCAGATCCACCACTGGTCGGCCCTGTTGTTCGCCTCGGCGATCGGCGCGCACCTGCTGCGGGTGTTCTTCACCGGGGCGTTCCGCCGCCCGCGCGAGCTCAACTGGGTGATCGGGGTGACGCTGTTCAACCTCGCGCTGCTGGAGGGGTTCTCCGGCTACTCGCTGCCCGACGACACCCTCTCCGGCACCGGCCTGCGGATCGCCGAGGGCGTGCTGCTCTCGGTGCCGCTGGTCGGCACGTACCTCACCCTGTTCGCCTTCGGCGGCGAGTTCCCCGGGCACGACGTCATCCCCCGGCTGTTCACCGTGCACGTCCTGCTGGTCCCCGGCCTGCTGCTGGCCCTGGTCGGGGCGCACCTGACGCTGGTGGTGGTACTGAAGCACACCCACTGGGCCGCCCCCGGCCGTACCAACCGCAACGTGGTGGGGATGCCGTTCTTCCCCCAGTTCCTGACCCGCACGACGGGCCTGCTGTTCGCGGTGGGCGGCGTGATGGCGCTCTCGGCGTTCCTCGCCGAGGTCAACCCCATCTGGCGGTACGGCTCCTACCGCCCCGACGTGGTCGGCACGGGCGCGCAGCCGGACTGGTACATCGGCTTCATCGAGGGGGCGTTGCGGCTGATGCCGGCCGCGGAGACCAGGGTGCTCGGGCACACCCTGTCCTGGAACGTGCTGCTGCCCGCCCTGGTGGTGCCCGGCCTGCTGTTCGCGGCGCTGTACGCCTACCCCTTCGTGGAACGGTGGCTCGACCCCGGCACCGGCGAGCACCACCTGTGCGACCGCCCGCGCAACAGGCCCACCCGCACCGCGCTGGGCACCGCCGGGATCACCGTCTACGCGGTGCTGCTGGTCGCCGGCGGCAACGACGTGATCGCGTACGCCTTCGGGCTCGACGTCAACGCGCTCACCGTGGTGCTGCGGACGGCGCTGGTCGTGCTGCCGCCGGTGGTCTTCCTGCTCACCCGGCGCCTCTGCCTGGCCCTCCAGGCCCGGGACCGCGACCGGCTGCTGGACGGCGACGAGACCGGCCGGATCGACCAGGCGCACGACGGCGGCTTCTCCGGCCACCACCGCCCGCTGCCCGAGGCCGAGCGGTACGTGCTGCTGGCGCGCGCCGAGGCCGAGCCGGTCACCGCCCCGCAGGGGGCGCCGCGGCACGAGCGGGTGCGCGCCGCCGCGAGCTCCTGGTTCCACCGCGACCGGGTCGAACTGCCCTCCACCGCAAGGGAGTCGGAGCGGATGGCGGACGTCCTGACCGCCCCGGCGCACCCCGCTCCCCCGGCCGTCCCGGCGCCCGGGGCGGGCCCGGGCGGCCCGCTCCGGCGGCTGCTGCGCCGGCTCAGCCCGCGCCGTGGTCGCGGTACTGGAAGATGAAGCCGGCGACGGCGAGCGCGAGCACCAGGGCGCCGACGACGATCAGCCAGCGGGCGAACACCAGCCCCAGGGCGAAGACCGTCACACCGACCGCCGCGAGGACCGGGTAGCCGCTGCGGGCCGGGAAGAACCCCACTGGCCCGGCGGCCTCCGCGATCTCGGCCTCCTCGCGGTCCTGCGCCCGGCCGCCGCCCGACCGCCGGTACTGGACGAACCAGAACAGCGCGACCAGACCGGACATCAGGAACGCCACCGTCAGGATCGCCTTGCCGGCCGGCTCCCGGGCCCAGAGGCCGTAGACCAGCCCGGTCACCGCGAAGAACGCGGTCATCACCGCGAACAGCCACCCCTCCGCCTTCACCGCCCGCTCCCCCGTCCGCCGGTACGGCCGTACGGCACACCGGAGTCGCCGGTCGGCGACTCCGCCGCGGACACCTCCGGGTGGTGCAGGTCGAAGGCCGGCGACTCCGAGCGGATCCGGGGCAGCGCGTGGAAGTTGTGCGGCGGCGGCGGGCTGGAGGTGGCCCACTCCAGCGACCGGCCCCAGCCCCACGGGTCGTCCTCGGCGACCTTCTCGCCGTACCTGGTGGTCCGCCAGACGTTGTAGAAGAACGGCAGGTTGGAGACCCCGAGCAGGAACGAGCCGATCGAGGCGCACACGTTCAGGGCCGTGAAGTCGTCCACCGCCAGGTAGCTCGCGTAGCGGCGCGGCATCCCCTGGGCGCCCAGCCAGTGCATCACCAGGAAGGTGGTCTGGAACCCGGTGAACAGGATCCAGAAGTGCGCCTTCCCCAGCTTCTCGTCGAGCATCTTCCCGGTGAGCTTCGGCCACCAGAAGTAGAAGCCCGCGAAGGTGGCGAAGACGACCGTCCCGAACAGCACGTAGTGCAGGTGGGCCACCACGAAGTAGCTGTCGGTGACGTGGAAGTCGATCGGCGGCGCCGCCAGCAGCACCCCGCTCAGCCCGCCGAACAGGAAGGTCACCAGGAAGCCGACCGACCAGAGCATCGGGGTCTCGAAGGAGAGCGAGCCGTTCCACATCGTCCCGACCCAGTTGAAGAACTTCACCCCGGTGGGCACCGCGATGAGGAAGGACATCATCGCGAAGAACGGCAGCAGCACCTGGCCGGTGGCGAACATGTGGTGCGCCCACACCGACATGGACAGCGCCGTGATGGCGATGGTCGCGCCGATCATCCCGTGGTAGCCGAACAGCGGTTTGCGGCTGAACACCGGGATGATCTCGCTGATGACGCCGAAGAACGGCAGCGCGACGATGTACACCTCCGGGTGGCCGAAGAACCAGAACAGGTGCTGCCACAGCAGCGCCCCGCCGTTCGCCGCGTCGAAGGCGTGCGCGCCGAACTTGCGGTCCGCCTCCAGGCAGAGCAGCGCCGCGGTCAGCACCGGGAAGGCCAGCAGCACCATGACCGAGGTGAACAGCACGTTCCAGGTGAAGACCGGCATCCGGAACAGCGTCATGCCCGGCGCCCGCAGGCAGGTGATGGTGGTGATGAAGTTGACCGCGCCCAGGATGGTGCCGAGGCCGGCCACCACCAGGCCGAACGCCCACAGGTCCCCGCCCGCCCCCGGCGAGAACAGCGGGCCGTTCAGCGGCGCGTAGGCGAACCAGCCGAAGGAGGGCGCGCCCCCGGTGGTGAGGAAGCCGCTCAGCACCGTCAGCCCGCCCAGCAGGAACGCCCAGTAGGTGAAGGCGTTCAGCCGGGGGAAGGCGACGTCCGGCGAGCCGATCTGCAGGGGCATGATCGCGTTGGCGAACCCGGCGAAGGTCGGGGTGGCGAACAGCAGCAGCATGATCGTGCCGTGCATGGTGAACAGCTGGTTGTAGCGCTCGTTCGACAGCAGCCCGGTGTCCGGCCCCAGCAGCTGGGCCCGCATCAGCAGCGCGAGCACGCCCCCGACCAGGAAGAAGCCGAAGGCCGTCGCCAGGTAGAGGTTCCCGATGACCTTGTGGTCCGTGGTGAACAGCCAGCGCAGCAGCGTGCTGCCCTGCCGGACCCTCACCCGGGTGCGGTCCCGCGCGGGGGGCGGCGCGGTGGACGAAGCGTTCATGGAACCTCCGCAGCGGAGCCGGTGACGCCCCCGGTCGCGGCGCCGACCCCCTCCCCGGCCCGGCGGAGGGCCCGCCCTCGCACGCCATCGCCGACCCTAGCGGCGGCGGCCCGGGCCGCCGGGGCGCCACGCGGTACGGCCCGTCGACCGGGCGCGGCGCTCCCGCGGACCGGGGCTTCGCTTACGCGGGCCGGGGCTCCGGGGCGTCCGGGCTCAGCGCTCCCGCAGGTCGGGGACCACCTCGCGCAGGCGCTCGGCGCCGATCGCGCCCGCCCGCAGCAGGACCGGCACCTCGCCGGTGATGTCCACGATCGAGGAGGGCACGGCGGCCGCGGTCGGGCCTCCGTCGAGGTAGACGGCCACCGAGTCGCCGAGCATGCCCTGGGCGGCGTCGCAGTCCTGCGGCGAGTCGTGCCCGGTCAGGTTCGCGCTGGAGACGGCCAACGGCCCGGTGGCGTTGAGCAGTTCGATGGCGACCGGGTGCGCGGGCATCCGCACCGCGACCGTCCCGTTGGTCTCGCCGAGGTCCAGCTCGACCGAGTCCAGGTGGCGGGCGACCACGGTCAGCCCGCCTGGCCAGAACTCCTTGACCAGGTCCCGCGCGCGCTCCGTCACCTCGACCAGCCCGTCCAGCGCCTCCGGGGAGCCGACCAGCACCGGCGAGGGCATGTTCCGTCCCCGGCCCTTGGCACGCAGCAGGCGGTCGACGGCCTGCGGTGCGAAGGCGTCCGCGCCCACGCCGTACACGGTGTCCGTGGGCAGGACGACGAGTTCACCGCGGCGCACCGCGGCCACGGCCTCGCGCAGCCCGGCCGCGCGCTCCGACGGGTCCGAACAGTCAAAACGACGAGTCATCAGGGGTCTCCACCGGCGGGCCGCCGGCCCGCCCCGTTCCTCCGGCCCGGCCACCTCTCCGGCCGGACACGACCTGGTCAGCCTACCCGTCCCGCTCCCGCCGCCCGGCCACGCCCCGGGGTCGCGGTGTGCGGGGCTCCTCGGCCGCCCGGGTGGCTCGGGACAGTGCCGCCGTACCGGGCCGCCTTCCCCGGGGGCGGCCGGTGGCGGGCGGACGTAGGTTGCGCACATGACCAGTGACGAGACGGTCCCGGCCGTGGGAGTGCGTCCGCTGGACGAGGTGTTCGCCGCGATCGACAAGGTCAACCGGCGGCCCCGGCCCTGGACCGGCTTCGAGCACGGCGTGCTCGGCGCCTACCGGTGGGCCGCCGGCGCCCAGGTCGCGGCCCCGGTCACCGCCGCCGCCACGGCCGGCTCCATCGGCCCGTGCCTCGCCCAGCTGCTGGCCGAGTGCCAGGCCGCCGCCGTCCGCCTCCACCTCGTCCGCACCCAGGGGGCGGACCACACCTACGTCCTCGGCGTCCACCGTGCACTGGCCTGGCTCTGCGGGCTGCACGAGGACCGTCCCTGAACGACCGTCCCCGAGCCCGCCGGGCCCGGGGCGTCGAACGGGTGGCGCACGGCGGTGAACAGGGCCCGGGCCCGGTCAGTAGTAGTGGCGGCGGCCGCCGACGGCGTGCCCGAGCGTTCCGGCGAGCCACAGGACCAGGCCGACGACGGCCAGCACGATGCCGATGGTCCACAGGATCGAGATACCGGTGACGAAGCCGATGATGAGCAGGATGACGCCGAGGAGTATCACGAGGGTCTCCCGGGTTGGTGGGTGGCTGTCGGCGGGGGCGGCCCGGTCGGCTCGAACCGGCCGCAGCGGTCGTCCCCGGGGATCGGGGCCTGTCCTGCCCGGCCCGTCTCCACACCCCCCGCGTCTACCGCGCCACGGCCCGGGCAAACCGCCCCGCCGCTCCCCCGTCAGCGCCGGTGGCGGCCGCCCTGCCGGCGGGGCGGCGCGGCCACCCGGGGCGCGGGCAGGAAGAGCCGGGCCAGCTCGCGGCCCAGGTTGACGCCGATGGCGAGGGCCATCGCCATCGCGGCGGCCCGCCCGATGCCGCTCAGCCCGATCTCGGGTTCGCCCCGGACGAAGGCCAGCATCCCGAAGTACAGCACCGAGCCGGGCAGCAGCGGCCCCAGGGCGGCGGTGATGTGCGGCAGCGCCGAGCTGCCCCGGCAGCGCGCCATGAGCTGGCCGGACAGGCCCACCAGCCCGGCGGCGAGACCGGTGGCCAGGATCGGCTCGCCGCCCGCGTTCACCAGCACCCCGTACGTGGTCCAGCCGGCCGCGCTGTTCAGCAGGACCGCCGGCAGCGTGGCCGGCTCGGTGTTCAGCAGCACCGCGAACGCCAGGGTGAGCAGCACCGCGGCGGCGAGTTGCAGCGGGGGGTTGACCGCCCCGGGCGGGACGTCCTGGGCGGCGAGGTCGGCACCGTTGTTGACGCCGACGTAGAGCACCGTCATCACCCCGACCACCACGCCGGTCATCAGGTAGAGCGCTTCGAGCAGCCGGGCGGCGGCGGTGAGGTAGAAGCCCGCCAGGCCGTCCTGGGCCGCCGCCACCATGGGCCACCCCGGCAGCACGGCGAACAGCCCGCCGGTGATCACCACCGATCCGCGCAGGTGCAGACCGTTGAACGAGAGCAGGATGCCGATCACTGCGGCGGGCACCGCCGCCACCACGAACTGGTAGAACGCCGGGAGGTCGTGGCGCGCCACCAGGGCCGAGAAGCGCTCGCCCACCAGCGCGGCGACGACGGCGCTGGCGAACACCAGCCAGGCCCGGGCGTCGGCCCGGCCGCCGATCAGCAGCGTGGCGGCCCCGGCCATCCCGCCGCAGGAGAGCACGAACAGCCGGCCGGAGTACCGGCGGCGGCGACGGCGGGCCGCCACCAGGCGGCCGTGCGCCTCGGGGACGGCCATCCCGCCCACGGCGATCTCGGTGACCAGCCGGAACACCAGGGCCAGCCGCGCGTAGTCGACGGCCGGGCGGCGCACCGAGCACTCGGCGGTCAGCGAGGGCTCCGACGGGCCGGGCTGGTAGGAGATCGCCACCCGGGTGAAGGTCACCTGCGGGTCGCAGGGCTGGACCCGGTAGGCGTGGGCGACGGCGAGCATCGCGGCCTCGACGTCCTCCGCCGCCTCGCCGCTGGCCAGCAGCAGCTCGCCGACCAGCAGCGCGAGGTCCAGCACCCGGGCCGGCTCGACGCCCGTCGGCGGGTCCGCGCCGGCCCCCTCCGGCGCGGGCCGGCGGTCGGCCGTGGGGGTGCGTAGCAGCGGCAGCATCAGGTCGGGCCAGGGGACCGCGGTGCCGTCACCGTCCGGTCCGGGCCGGGCGCCCGCCCCGCGCTTCCCGGACGCGGGGGCCTGGGGCGGCACCCGTTCGGGCCGGGTGGGGTGTCCTTCCGGGCCGGCGGGCGCACCGAGCTGCTCGTGTTCCGTCATCGCGACTCCCTGACCCCACCCCCTCCGCCAACACCGTGCAGCCCTTCAACTACCCGGAGTGACGCTGCGGCGAACGCGCCACACCCGGCACACCCGTACGAACCGGAGCACGACCGGCCGTACACGCCCCAGCACCCCGCGCGTGCCGACCTCGGGGGCTGGGGCCGGCCGGGCGCCGGGGCCCCGGTGGCACCGACGGGGCGTGGCTGCTCGACGACGGCGGACAGGCGGCGACCGGGAGGCGGCCGGGTCAGAACCGCGGCGTCAGCAGGCTCGCCAGCTCGGCCTCGAAGAGCAGCCCGGGACGGAAGCCCATGCCGGTGAAGTGTCCGGCGAGCTCCAGGGACAGCACGCCGTGCAGACGGGTCCAGAAGGCCAGGAAGCGGTGGAGCACCTCGGGCGGGGCCGGCTGCTCGCCCGCCCAGTCCCGGTGGCCCAGCAGGTGGGTGGTGAACGGCGCCTCCGGGGTGTCCGCTCCGGCCGGGGCGAGCGCCGCGCAGGCGTCGACCAGGGTCCGCATGACCTCGTCGGCGATGGCGGTGGTGTCCTCGGGCGCGCGGTAGCCGGGCACGGGGGTGCCGTAGATCAGGAAGTACCGCTGGGGGTCGGCCAGCGCCCAGTCGCGCAGGGCGTGGGCGAGCCCGGCCAGGTCGGCGCCCTCGGCGGCGGCCGCGCCGAGGGTGTCGGCGAGGCTGCGGTACGCGTCCCGGACGAGCTCGGTGATCAGCTCGTCGCGGCCGGCGAAGTAGCGGTAGAGCGCGGGGCCGCTCATGCCCATCCGCTTGGCGATCGCGTTGACGGAGAGCGCCGAGGCGCCGGCCGTGGCGATCTGCTCCCAGGCGTGCGCCTTGACCTCTTCGCGCACCTGGGCCCGGTAGCGCTCGCGCGGGGTGTCCGCGCCCGTCCTCGCCATGGCCCTCGCCCGCTCCCCGTATCGCCCGACTACATGTTCACGCTTCCGTTAGAAGGTATCACGGAACCTGTTGACGCCCCGGCCCTCATGGAGTTACAACTTCTAACGAAGGCGTGAGCATCTAGCTCGCAAGGCGTCCGAGCCGTCCCGACGGCCGACCAGTGAATGGGGAGTTCCATGTCCGCCACGCGCAGCTCCACCCGCGGCACCGGCATCCGCACCGCCCTGCTGACCCTCCCGCTCGCCCTCGGGCTGCTCGGCGCCGCCGCCGCACCGGCCGGGGCCGCCACCGCCCACCGCCCCGGCTCCTCGCTCACCTGCGGCGGGGCGGGCGTCGACCCCGACGCCCGCGTCCGCTACCGGACGGAGGCGGTGATCCACGCACCGCTGCGGACGGTCTGGCGGCTCCAGACCGACGTGGCGCGCTGGCCCGACTGGCAGGCGCCGGTGCGGAACGCGGAGCGCCTCGACGGCGGCCCGCTGCGCCCGGGGTCGGCGTTCCACTGGACCACCCCGCTGCCCCCGAACCCCGCCTCGGCCGACCCCGTCCTGGAGATCACCTCCACCGTCCGGCAGCTGCGGCCCGGCACCTGCATCCGCTGGACCGGCCCGGCGGTCGCGACCGGGCTGCGGATCGACGGCGTCCACGTGTGGAACTTCACCGAGGTCCCCGGCGGCGTCCTGGTGCGCACCGAGGAGACCCACACCGGCCCCCAGGTCGACGCGAACGTCCCCGCCGCCACCGACATCCTCCGCCAGGGCCTCGAAGGCTGGCTGCACGACCTGAAGACCGCCGCCGAGGCCCGCACCCGGTAGGACCGGCCGGACCGACTCGCCGGACCTGTCCCGACGGACCGACTCGCGGACCCCGCGCATGGAAGCCCGCGCCCCGGGCAGACGCCGCCCGGGGCGGACCTTCGCCCCGTCGACGAGAGGAGGCACCCGCCGTGGGTACCGAGGAGAAGCTGCGCAACATGGCGGAGAAGGCCGGCGGCAAGGCCAAGGAAGCGGCCGGGAAGGCCACCGGCGACCGTTCGACCGAGCTCAAGGGCAAGGCCGAGCAGGCGAAGAGCGACCTGAAACAGGCCGTGGAGAAGGTCAAGGACGCGGGCAAGCACTGATCCGGCACCCGGCCGGTCGTCCCCGGACGGCCGCCGGGTGTCCGCGCTTCCACCGCGCCCGGCGCACCGGCGTCGCCGGCCGGCCCGGGCACGGACCCCCGGAGCCCCTCAGGGGGCGAGCAGCCCCTGCCGCCCCGCGTAGGCCGCGAGGCCGTCGGCCGTGGCGCCGGCCCACCCGAGGTAGCCGTCCGGCCGGACCAGGAACACCCCGGTGCCGTACGCCTCATAGGCCGGGATGCGGACCACCGGGGCGGTGACGGCGGGCAGCGGGGTGTCCGTGCCGACGGTGAGCAGCGTCCAGTGCGGGCCGCGGAAGGCGTCGAACAGCCGGGTGCCGCCCCGGCGGCCGTCCGGGGCGCGGTCGCCGGCCCGCAGCGCGTCCGCCGGGAGGTCCTGGCGGGTCTCCACCGAGAGCGCGGACTCCCGGTAGCCGAGGTCGAGTTGCTGGGTCGCCCGGCCGCGGCGCTGCTCGCCGCGGTGGACCCTGGTGGACAGTTCCAGCATCGCGGCCGCGTTGCCGCGGCGCTCCTCCTCGTAGCTGTCGAGCAGTCCCTCCCCCGCTCGCCCGGTCAGCACCGCGGCCAGCTTCCAGCCCAGGTTGTAGGCGTCCTGGACGCTGGTGTTCAGGCCCTGCCCGCCGGCCGGCGAGTGGACGTGCGCGGCGTCGCCCGCCAGGAAGACCCGGCCCGCGCGGAAGCGGTCGGCGAGCGCGGCGCGCGGGCGGAACTCGGAGATCCAGCGCAGTTCGGTGACCTGCTCGGCGGCCAGGTGGGAGCGGGCCGCGACCACCGTGCGCAGCCCGTCGAGGGTGAGGTCGACGGCCGTCCCCTCCGGGAACTGGGCGACCAGCTGAAAGTCCTCGGTGCCGCCGAGCGGGCAGATCGCCAGCATCCCCTCCTCGGAGCCGAACACGTGCCAGTGCTCGCGGTCCAGCCCGTCGATCCGGACGTCCGCGACCAGCATCGGGTCCGGGTCGACGGTCTCGCCGGTCATCCCGATGCCGAGCAGTCGCCGCACCGTCGAGCGGCCGCCGTCCGCCGCGACGACGTACCGCGCCCGGACCGGGCCGCCGGCAACGAACTCGGCGGTCACGCCCTCCTCGTCCTGCGCCAGGCCGACCAGCTCCCGGCCGAACGCGACCTCGCCGCCCAGCTCGCGCAGCCGCCCGTACAGCACCTGCTGGGTGCGCCACTGGGGCAGCATCAGCGCCTCGGTGTACGGCTCGGCCTCGGAGGGCTCGGTCGGGTCGAACATCCGGCGCTCGCCCTGCGGTTCGCCGTCCCGCCAGAACAGGTTGGGCGGGTAGTGCCCGGCGACCGCGCGGACCCGGTCGAGCACGCCGAAGTCGTCGAGCACCTCCAGCGTGCGGGGCTGGAGGCCCTTGCCGCGCGAGCCGGGGAAGAGTTCGGCGCCGCGCTCGACCACCAGCGCGGCGACGCCGTGCCGGGCGAGGTCGAGCGCCAGGGCCAGTCCGGTGGGCCCGGCGCCGATGACCAGGACGTCCGTGTGCATGCCGTGAGAAGCCACGACAACCTCCTTAACGTTGTTAAGTAGCCGTTGCCGACAGCGTGCACTTAACGGCGTTAAACTGTCAACCGTGACCCCCCAGAGAACCCCCAAGCTCGACCGCGGCCAGGTCGTCGGCACCGCGCTGGACCTGCTGAACGAGGCCGGCCTGGACGGCCTGACGCTGCGCGCCATCGCCGCCCGGCTCGACGTCAAGGCGCCCGCGCTGTACTGGCACTTCAAGGACAAGCAGGCGCTGCTGGACGAGATGGCGACCGAGATGATGCGCCGCATGACGGCCCGGGCGGCGGCGGACGCGGGCGCCGGGGCGGACGGGGCCGACGCGGCCAGCGGGGCCGACGGGGCCGGTCGCGCCCCGGCCCCGGGCGACTGGCGGGAGACCTACCTGAGGACCATGCGCACCCTGCGCGCCGAGCTGCTGCGCTACCGCGACGGCGCGAAGGTCTACAGCGGCTCCCGGTTCACCGACACCGGCTACGCGGCCGAACTGGACACCTGGCTGCGCCTGCTGGTCGAGTCCGGGTTCACCCCGGTGGCCGCCGCCCGCGCCTGGCAGACCGCCTACAGCTACACCATCGGCTACGTCATCGAGGAGCAGGCGATGGGCCCCAACCCCTTCGACGGCGAGGAGGGCTACGACCTGGACGCCCGCGCCGAGCGCCTGGCCGCCCACCCGCTGGCCGCCGAATCGGGCCGGGTGATGTTCCAGGACTTCGACGAGGGCTTCGAGCAGGGCCTGGCGGCGGTGCTCGCCGGGGTCGAGGCCACCCTGCTCGGCTGACGGCTCCGGCGCGGTCGTCCGCCGTCGGCCGTTCGCCGGTTCACCGGTTCGCCGTTTCACCGGTTCACCGTTCGCCGTCCCGGAAACGACCGCACCGCCGGGCCCGTACCAGGGCCCGGCGGTGTCCGTGCCGCGCGGGAGCGCGGGTCAGGCGGTCATGAACTCGCCCACCCGCAGCGCCCGCTTCACGATCCGGACGTCCCCGATGTACCCGTGGAAGACCTTGTCCAGCACCCCCGCGTACGCGTAGCCGCCCAGCATCCACGGCCGTCCCAGCGTGGTCAGCCCGACCGCGGGCGTCGCCGGGTTGCGCGCCACCTCGCAGCCGTCGACGTACATCCGGCTGAGCTTCCCGTCGTTGACCACCGCGACGTGCCACCAGTGGTCCAGCGGCAGCTGGTGGCCCCAACAGGTGGACGCCCCGGTCTGGTTGAGCGGGTAGACGCACCACTGGAGGGCCGGCGCCTCGGAGACGCTGAGCGTCACGACCGGCTCGTCGGCGTCCGTCCCGGGCCCGCTCCTGCCCGCCTCGGCGCTCGTCCCCCAGCGGCTGAGCAGGGCGGACCAGCGGCTCTGCGCGGAGTCCCAGTCGGCGGGCAGCTTGAAGAAGGCCTCGACGGTGAACCCGCGCTCGAAGGTCTCCCGGTTCACCGGCGCGGTGGGCACCGTCTGCAGGTAGCCGCCGCGGACCGGCGAGCGGGTGCCCCTGAACAGCAGGCTGCCGTGGCCCGGCTGGTCCGGGTGGTGCTCGGCGGACCAGCTGAGCGCGCCGTCGGGCGTGCCGGGGGCGCTCTGCCAGAGCAGGTCGTTGCCCTGCCCGCTCAGGTCCTTGACGACCTGCTGCGGGGTGACGGCCGCACCGTCCGCGCCGCCGTTGTCGAACCGCCAGTAGGCCACCGTGTCGCGGACCAGCAGCTCCCCCGCCCGGCGCGCCGGGCGCTGCGGGACGGGCGCGAAGCCGGCGAAGCGGCGCTCGAAGTCGATCGCGAGCGAGAAGCGGTCCACGTCCGAGGTCAGCTCGACGTGCTGGGCCGCCAGCGCGTTGCGCTCCTCGGCCGCGATCTGCTGGATCCACGGCGAGAAGGTCGACACGTCGACGGTGCCGCGGTCGAGGTCGAAGCGGTACGCCCGGATCATCGCCGCGCCGCCGTAGTAGCGGTCCTGGTAGTTGGTGATGTGGACGTGCACGTCGTGGCCGGCCCTGTTCCGCAGTACGGTGCGCCCGGGCGGCCAGTAGTGCCCGTTGACGGTCAGGAAGATCTGGTCGTTGCCGTCGATCAGCCGCTCCCAGAGCCGCTTCCCGTTGTCGGACAGCTCGGCGCGGCCGCCGTCGTCGGCGTGCGCCAGGTCGTGGGTGGTCAGGATCACCGGAAGCTTGGGGTTCGCCGCGATCACCCCGTTCGCCCAGGCGAAGCCCGCGTCGGAGAGCCGCCAGTCCAGCGAGAGCACCATCCAGTCGCGGCCCGCCGCCCGGAACACGTGGCAGGTGTTGTAGCCGTCCGGGCTGGAGCCGCGGTAGCCGGAGGTGCGGGCGGCCCTGGCCTTGCTGAAGGTCTCCAGGTACGGGGTGGTGCCGCGCTGGTCGTCGGTCGAGGAGCGGACGTCGTGGTTGCCCGCGAGCACGCCGTAGGCGGCGCCCGCGTCGTCCAGCAGGCCGAACACCTTGGTGACGGCGGCGTACTCGACGGCCAGGCCGTTCTCGGTGACGTCGCCGAGGTGGGCCAGGAAGACGATGTTGTCGTCCGTCCCGTCCTCCCGGTTGACCCCGCCGTCCAGCACGTAGCGGACCGAGGCCTCCAGCGGCGCCGGGTGGATCCGGTCCTGGTCGAACAGGTACTGGGTGTCCGGCATGACCACGACGGTGAACTGCCGGGCGTCCGGGTCGGGCTGCCACCGCCCCTTCCCCTTGCCCTTCCTGGGCGCCTTCACGGCCGCACCCGCCGCGCCCGCCGCGCCCGCCGCCTCGGGCCCGGCCGCCTGCGCCGGCACCGCGCCGAGCAGACCGAGCCCGGCGGTGCCGACCCCCGCGCCCAGCAGACCGGCCCCGCGCAGGAACCGGCGCCGACTGTCCGCGGCCGGCCCCTCCCCGTCGAGGTCGGCCGTCCGCGGGCAGCCGCACTCGTGCTCGGTCGCCTGGTTGTCGTGCATGTTCGCTCCCGGAAGTGGTGTGGGCCCTGACGGTAGGGACCGGGACTGGTCGGAGATCATCGGGCGGGCCATGCCCCGGTGAACAGCGGCCGAATCCGCCGGGCTTCGGGGCCCGGGCGGCGGGCGGCGGTGGGCGACGGTGGGCATCGGCGGGCCGGTGCGGGCGGGAGCGGGCGGGAGCCCCGCGCGCGTGTGCCGGTGCCGGAACCGGGTAGGCGCGCCGACGGAACACAACCGGCCGAATCCGTTCGGGGGCCGTCATGGCCGTACGACCCAGCCCAGACCTGCCGCACGCGGGCGGGGCCCGCCGCCGGAGCGGCGAGCGCCACGACTTCCCGCACACCCCGCAGGGCCCCGGCCGGACGATGCCCCAGCTCCGGCCGCAGGAGACGGTGCGCCGGGGCACCGAGCCGGTGACCGCCCGCTCGGACCTGGAGCTGCGGCGGGTGCTCTCCCGGGTCTTCCTCGTCCTGTTCCTCGGCGGGGCGGTGGCGTTCGCCGTGCTGGCCGCGCTGGCCGGCCCGGGCCCCGCACCCAACCAGGGGACCTACGCCTTCTTCGCCGCCCTGTGCGCCGGGTTCGCCGGCATCACCGCGCTCGACCTGCTGGTGATCCGGCGCCGCCTGGCCGCCGG
This sequence comes from Kitasatospora sp. NPDC058184, assembly GCF_042883725.1. NCBI lineage: Bacteria > Bacillati > Actinomycetota > Actinomycetes > Kitasatosporales > Streptomycetaceae > Kitasatospora > Kitasatospora sp. NPDC058184. The sequence goes on along the minus strand of NZ_JBHVVE010000008.1, from coordinate 176,962 downwards.
CCAGGGCCGCGACCGGGCGGGCGGCCCGGGGAGCACAGACTCGGGGACCACGGCCTCAGGAATCAGGCCTCCCGGGCCTCCAGGACACCCCCGCCCCGACCGGCGGGACTGAGCGTGCGGCCCCCGACCGTCGCCCGCCCAACCGTCACCGGCGCCTCAACCATCCCACCGGGTCTGGCCCGGTGGCCGTTCGGCAGACCGCGGGTTTGCATGGAGTCACCGAGCCCCCAGCGATCCGGAGGTAGCGCCGTGTACGAGATGTGGGCCGAGCACGACCCGGCGGTCTCCCCACCCGCCGTGGTGTGGCACGTGGTGGCCAAGGACGACGCGAGCTCCTCGCTGTGCGGGCGGTTCCTGGAGCCCTCCCAGCGCGTCGTCCCGGTGGGCGACGGCGCCGGTGCGGCCGGGCCGGACCGGTACTGCGACCCCTGCCTGGTCACCGTGCGCGAGGCCTTGGCCGCCAGCGCTCGGTGACCTTGTCGTTGCGACCTCCGCCCTCCGTCGCCTTCCTCTTCCTGCCCACGACCACGCGCTCACGGCCCACGTGTTCACGACGACGTGCTCACGGCTCACGACGAGGTGCTCACGGCAGCGGCACCGCCATCAGGCACGGGTGCCGACTGCCGATCGCGGGAGCCGCCAGGACGGTGGCCACCCCGCCGGTGATCTCCACCCGAAGGTCGCCGTCCGAGCTCTCCCAGACCAGGCCCCCGCCGGGACCGACGGCCTGCGTCTCATACACGACGACGACGGACGGTGGAGCGTGCCCGCCGATCGGGCCGGGGAGCGTCACCGCGTAGCGGCGGGTGAGGCTTTTCATCTCGGCCTCCTTCTCCCCCCTCCCTGCGCCATGGATTCTCCCCTCATCCGGCCGCTTGTACACGGAGGACCATTGCCCTTCCCGGGGCGACCGGCGCCGTTCCCGTGTCTGCCCGGGCCCGGTGCGCCCGCACACCGACGCGGCCGGCATGCCGCTGTCCGGGTGACGGGACCCGGCGGCGCCGCAGGGCGAACCGTCGCGGTATGGGTCATCGTGACGTGAGAGGACGACACCCGGCCGAGCCCGAGGAGACCGCCCGTGGGAGTGAACGGCGCCGGACCGGACCGGCGGCCCGTGCCGCTGGGCAGCCGCCGCCCCCGGGTGTCGGCGCGCCGGATCCGGGCGGGGGCTCCGGGCCCGGGCCCCGACCCGTATCCGTCCGGGGAGCACGTCCCCTCCGGACTGCGGACGACGGCCGGGTACACCTGGCGGCTGGTGCTGCTCGGGCTCGCCGCCTACCTGGTCGTCGACGTCCTCGCCCGGCTCGAACTGCCGGTCGTCGCACTGTTCGTGGCGCTGGTGATCACCTCCGTGCTGCGCCCGCCGGTCGACCTGCTGGCCCGCGGCATGCCGCGCTCGCTCGCCGTCCTGGTCGTCCTCCTCTGCGCCCTCGCGGCCGTCGGCGGGGTGCTGGCGCTGGTCGGCACCACCGTAGCCGACGAGTGGGGCCGGCTGGGCAACGAGCTGCGCGGCGGCCTCTCCCGGATCGACCACTGGCTCACCGGCGCCCCCTTCCACCTGCGGCCCGGCACCGTCACCGACCTGCGGGCCAAGATCGGCGCGTTCGTCTCGGCCCACCGCTCCACCCTGCTCAGCACCGCGCTGAGCGGCGCCGGCCGGATCGTCGAGCTGGTCACCGGGCTGGCGCTCGCGGTGTTCTGCTCGGTGTTCTTCCTGCACTCCGGCGACCGGATGTGGACCTGGGCGCAGCGGCAGCTGCCGGGCCGGAGCCGTTCGGCCTGGGACCGCGCCGGTCGCGCCGCCTGGCTCACCTTCGCGGGCTACACCCGGGGCGTGCTGATCGTGGCGGCCTCCAACGCGGTGCTGGTGGGCATCGCGCTGGCGATCCTGCGGGTGCCGCTGGTCCTGCCGCTGATGGTGCTGGAGTTCGCGGCGACCCTCATCCCGCTGATCGGTTCCCCGATCGCCCTGGCGGTCGCCGCCGTGGTCGCGCTCGCCGCCCGGGGGCCGGTGATCGCGCTGCTGGTGCTCGCGCTGATCGTGGTCATCGGCCAGATCGAGGGGCATCTGCTGCATCCGCTGGTGCTCAGCTGGTCCGTCCGCATCCACCCGGTGGTGATCGCGGTGTCGGTGGCCGGCGGCGCGGTGCTGGCGGGGGTCCTGGGCGCGGTGGTGGCGGTGCCGGTGGTGTCGGTCGGCTGGGCGGTGCTCGGCGAGCTGCGCACCCGCGGCACGCCCGGCCTCCCGGGCGTGCAGGCCGCTGCGGCGGGCGACCGGCCCGGCCGCGGAGCGGACCGGGGTCGGCGCCCGGAACCGGGCGGGGGCGGCCGGCCCGGCGGGTGAGGGCGCGGCGCCTGTTCGTCACAGACCCGGCTCGTCGTCGGGCTCCCGGTCCGCCGTCGGCAGCCGCCACCGGCAGCGCGCCGCGCTCCCCCGTAGCGGCGCCCACCGGCCGGGGCTCGGTGCCTCTCCCGTCCCGTTCACCGGCGCGTACTCCGGCGGCACGGGTCGCCCTCCCCACGGCCCGGCTGGTCCGCCCGGCCCCCGCAGTGGGGCCGTTGGGCCCTGGCCGCGCGGCCGGGGGCCCGGGATCCTGGTCGCCGGTATGCGCCGGCTGGGAGTGGAAGGGCCTGGGGATGGGCGAGTTGGTCACGGTGAGGGCGTTCGAGGGGCTGACCGGCGAGGTCCTGGCCGAGACGCGGGCCCGGGTGGCCGCCGCGGCGGCGGCTCCGGGGGTCGGGACGCTGGTGGAGGCCTTGCGGGTCCGGCTCGCGGCCGTCGCCGGGGGCGTGCTGGCGCAGGTGAACGCCGAGGTGGACGGTCGGCGGATCCGCGTCCAGGAGGCCGCGGCCGGGCTGGGCGACTCGATCGACCGGGTGAGCGACGCGCTCCGCGGCAGGATCAGGGCCGTCACCGGGGCCTGGGCGCCGCGCCCCTGGCCGGGCCACCGTGCGCCGGACTCCGGTGGGCCGGCCTCCGACGGGCCGGGCGGCGGAGCCTTCCGCGAGCTCCGGGTGGTCCGCCGCAAGGAGCCCTCGCTGGTGTGGTGCTCGCCGGCGGCCGCCGCCCGGACCATGGACGCGATGGACTACGACATCCACCTGTTCACCGATCCGGCGACCGAGACCGACGCCGTGGTCTACCGGGTCGGCCCGACCGGCTACCGCCTCGCCCGTACCGTCCCCGCCGGACCGCCCGGCCGCCGGACCTCGCCGATCACCCTCAGCCCGTACGGCGCGCCCCGGCTGACGGAGGCGCAGGCCGTCGACCGGCTGACGGGCGCGGAGCTGCCGTTCCTGTTCTTCGCCCACCCGGTCAGCGGCCGGGGCCGGGTGCTCTACCGCCGCTTCGACGGCCGGCTCGGCCTGATCGCCGGGCACGCCTGACGGCCGCGGGGCCCTTTCCAGCACCCCTGGCCCTTGGGCGGAACCGCGCCGCGCCCCCGCCGAGCGGTCGCTCGACGGGGCGCGGCGTGCGCTCGGGGAGGGCGCGTCACATGTTGATCATGTGACCGGCGAGGCCGTGGATGGCCTCCTTGACCGCCTCGCCCAGGGTCGGGTGGGCGTGCACGTTGCGGGCGACCTCGTGGACGGTCAGGTCCCACTGCTGGGCCAGCGTCAGCTCCGGCAGCAGCTCCGTGACCTCGGGGCCGATCAGATGGGCGCCGAGCAGCTCGCCGTGGGTGCTGTCGCTGATGACCTTGACGAAGCCGATCGGGTGGCCGAGCCCGTGCGCCTTGCCGTTGGCGGTGAACGGGAACTTGGCGACCTTGACGTCGTAGCCCAGGTCGCGGGCCTGCGCCTCGGTGTAGCCGAAGGAGGCGATCTGCGGCTGGCAGTAGGTGGCGCGCGGGATCATGGCGAAGTCGACCTCCATGGTCTCCGCCCCGCCGATGGTCTCGGCGGCGATCACGGCCATCGTCTCGGCGGCGTGCGCGAGCATCAGCTTGGCGGTCACGTCGCCGATCGCGAAGATGTGCTCGACGCTGGTGCGGCCGCGGCCGTCCACCGCGATGGCGTTGCGGTCGGTGAGCTTGACCCCGGTGTTCTCCAGGCCGTAGCCGTTGACCCGCGGCGCGAAGCCGATCGCCTGGAGCACCTTGTCGGCCTCCAGCACCTGCTGCTGGCCGTCCTTGGTGACGGTGACCCGGACCTTGGCGTTCGGGTCGCTGTCGTCGATCGACTCGACCCGGGTGGAGGTCAGCACCTCGATGCCCAGCTTGCGGTACTGCTTGGCGAGTTCGGTGGAGACCTCGACGTCCTCCAGCGGCACCACGCGGTCCAGGAACTCGACGATGGTGACCTTCACGCCGTAGTTGTGCAGCACGTAGGCGAACTCGACGCCGATCGCGCCGGCGCCCGCGATGATGATGCTCTCCGGCAGCTGCTCGGTGAGGATCTGCTCCTCGTAGGTGACCACGCGGTCGCTCAGGCTGGTGCCGGGCAGCAGGCGGGTGGTGGCACCGGCGGCGATGACGCAGTGGTCGAAGGTGACGACGTCGAAGCCGCCGCCGCTGAGCGCCACCTGGAGGGTGTGATCGTCGACGAAGGTGCCCCAGCCGTCGTACTCGGTGATGCCGTTCTTCTTCATCAGGTAGTGGACGCCCTTGACCCGGCCGTCGGCCACCGACCGGCTGCGCCGGAAGGCCTCGCCGAAGTCGAAGGTCACCTGGCCCTCGACCTTGATGCCGAAGGTCTTGGCCTCCTTGGTGAAGATGTGGGCGAGCTCGGCGTTGCGCAGCAGGGCCTTGGAGGGGATGCAGCCGACGTTGAGGCAGACGCCGCCCCAGTACTTGGCCTCGATGACCGCGACCTTCAGCCCCAGCTGGGCCGAACGGACGGCGGCGGTGTAGCCGCCCGGGCCCGCGCCGAGGACGACGACGTCGTAGTGCGTGCTCATGTTGCTGACTCCTCCGAGGGTGTCACGGTGTCGTGATCTCGGTCCCATGGTGTCAGGACCGTGCTCGGCGCACCCACCGGGTCTCGGCGGATGCGCCCCGCGCGGCACCGTACCGGCCCGCGGCCGGATTTGTCAGTGCTCTCCGCTACGGTGACGGCACCCGTGGCCACCAGGGCCGATGACGGAGGGAGGTCCCGGATGGAGCAGTCGCGTACGGCGGTCGGGTGGGCCCGCCGGCCGGGGGCGGCGGTGGGCCCACCCGGGCGTCAGGCCGCCACGCCGTGGGAGCGGTCGCCGTTGGTGCCGCCGATACCCGTCGCGCCCGCGCCGGCGCCGGGCGCCGCCTTCGCGGCCGGGCGCTGGGCCGGGACGGGCCGGTGCAGCGAGGAGAGGTCCCAGGCGTAGGTGCCGATGGCGTTCGCGATCACGTCGATGTTGACGTCGAAGGCGCCCATGTCGATGTTGCCCAGGTTGTCGCAGGCCTTGTGGTAGCACGGGTCGTACGCGACGCCGGCCGTGCCGCCGTAACGGGCCGCCTGCTCCGGGGACTTGACCTTCTCGGCACCGGTGTCGGTGCCGCCGGCCGGGATGCCCGCGTCGATGAACGGACCGTAGTCGGAGCGGCCGTCGAAGGCGGTCGGGTCGTGCGGCAGGCCCCGGCCCTCCAGGTAGCCGTTGATGTCCCGCTCCAGCTGGGCCGAGCCCTCGGGGCCCGCGTCCCCGCCGGCGCTGCCGGAGCCGTTGTAGACGAACTGCGCGTAGTTGGGGGAAGCGATCATGTCGAAGTTGAGGTAGAGGCTGATCTTCTTCTTCTCCGCGTCGGAGAGGGAGGTCACGTACTTCTCGGCGCCCTTGAGGCCGAACTCCTCGGCCGACCACCAGGCGAACCTGACCTTGTTCTTCACCGGGTGGACGCTGAGGTTCTTCGCGACCTCCAGGATTCCGGCCGTGCCGGAGCCGTTGTCGTTGATGCCCGGCCCCTCGGGGACGGAGTCGAGGTGCGCGCCGACCATCACGGTGTGGTTCGGGTCGCCGCCGCGGGTCTCGGCGATGACGTTCCAGGTCTTGCGCTGCTCCATGAAGGTGCGGATGTCCAGGGTCACCCGGACGGGCCCGGCGGCGGCCTGGGCGGCCAGCGCCGCGCCCGCGGCCTCGGTGATCCCGCCGGTCGGGATCCTCCCCGCCGTCGGCTCGCTGAGCGTCCCGTTGAGGCTGCCCTCGGTGTTGTTGTAGATGATCGCCCCGGCCGCCCCCGCGCCGGCCGCGGCGGCCTGCTTCTCGGCGAAGCTGCACCCGCCGCGCCGGATCAGGGCGATCTTGCCGGTGAAGGCGCCCGCCGGGTAGTCGGCGGGCGTGCAGCCGGTGGTGGCACCGACCGGAGCGACCGCCAGGTCCGCGGTCAGGCCCGCCTCCGGACCGCTCACCGAGTACGTCATGGCGATCACCGGCACCGACTCGGCCTTCGGGGAGACCACGTCGAGGTGCTCGGAGCGGGCCTCGAAGTAGGTGTAGACGAACTCCTGCTTGGACACGTTGAGTCCGGCCCGCCGCGCCTGCTCGTAGACGTACTGCGCGGACTGGTCGTGCCCCTTCGAACCGGCCGGCCGGGTACCGCCGTTGCGGTCCGCGATCAGCTGGAGCGCGGCCAGCGTGGCCCGGGCATCCCGGGCGCTGCTCGCCTCGACCAGCCGGGAGGCCAGCTTGGCGCCCTTGCGCGCCGGGTCCGGGTCGGCCGAGGCGCTGCCGGCGCCGGCCAGCAGCAGCGGGGCGACCAGGGCAGCGACGGTCAGGGCGGCGCCCGCGCTCCGCCGGGTGGCGGCGGTTCGCGGGCGTCCTGGAGAGGTGGTGCGGTCGTACGGGGTGGAACGGTCGAGCGGCGAGGTGGAGCGACGGGTGCGCAGCATCAGGGCGACTCCTTCCGACGGGCCGTGAGGGTCATGATTGGACATGATCGGAATCCCGTTGCCAAGCCTTTACGCACACCTTGCGGGATGCGGACCGCAGCGCACGCGGCGATATTGGAGGGGTGGGGGCGTCTCATCCAGGAGTGTGACCAGATGTCCATGATGGATAAGCTCAAGAGCCTGCTGAAGGGCCACGAGGACCAGGCCGACAAGGCCGTCGACAAGGCGGGCGACGCCGTCGACCAGCGCACCGAGGGCAAGTACAGCGGGCAGGTCGACGCCGCCCAGGAGCAGCTCAAGAACCAGTTCCGCGACCAGCCGCCCCAGTAGCGGCGGCTCCGCGGGGCGCCGGCCCGGCTGACCCCGGCCGGGCCGGGGTCGGTCTCAGTCGCCTGACCCGTCGCCCTACGCGTCGTCCTGCGCGTCCGCACCGTCCGTGCCGTCCGCGCCGCAGTTCTCGCAGCTGCCCGGGCCGGTCCGCTCGCGCAACCGTCCGCACTCGGGGCACACCCGGTCCAGCCAGCAGGCCGGCTCGCCGCCTTCGTCCACGTGATCGGTCACGCGATCGATTCTGCCCGGGCATCGGTGCGGCCGCGAGTAGACACTGTCTACGCGCAGCTGGTAGACAGTGTCCTCATGACCGAACAGGAGCAGGACCTGCGGGCCCGACTGGTGGCCGCCGGCGTCGAGTTGGTGGCCGAGGGCGGCGTCCAGGCGCTCGGCCTGCGCGAGATCGCCCGCCGCGCCGGGGTCTCGCACGGCGCGCCCCGCCGCCACTTCCCCACCCACCGCGAACTCCTCGCCGCCATCGCCCAGCAGGGCTTCGGCAGGCTCACCGACACCCTCGCGGGCGCCGACGCCCTCACCGCCGCCACCGGCGCCGACGCGCGCACCCGCCTCGACGCGCTCGCCCGCGCCTACCTCGGCTTCGCGGCCGCCAACCCCGGCATGTTCGAGCTGATGTTCCGTCACGACCTGCTGGAGGGCAGCGGCATCGAACTTCGCCGCACCACCCTGCCGCTGTTCCTCACCTTCGTCGGCCTGGTCACCGAGGTGCACCCGCAGTCCGACGATCCGGCCGCCGCCACCGCCGCCCTCTGGTCCAACCTGCACGGCCTCGCCCAACTGCGCACCTGGGGCAGCCTGCGCCTCATCACCGGCGACGACTCCGTCGAGCCACTGCTGCGCGCCACGCTGGACGCCCACCTCGGCCCCTCGGCCCGATGAACCCGCCACGGCACCACCGGGGGCTCGTCCTGGCCGCGAGCATCACCGGCGCCGTCCTGGTCGCCGTCGACGGCACCGCGCTGACCGTCGCCCGGCCGGCCCTCCAGCACGACCTGCACGCCTCCGTCGCCGCCGTCCAGTGGGCCAGTACCGGCTACCTGGTCACCGTCGCCGCCCTGCTGGTCTTCGCCGGCCGCCTCGGCGACCGGTACGGGCACCGGCGGGTCTTCGCGCTCGGCGTGACCGGCTTCGCCGCCGCCTCGCTCGGGATCGCCGTCGCACCCGGCATCGGCTGGGTCGTCGCGCTGCGCGTCCTGCAGGGCGCGGCCGGCGCGCTGTTGCAACCGGCCACCCTGGGCATGCTGCGGGCCGCCTGGCCCGCCGACCGCCTGGCCGGCCCGATCGCGATCCGCACCGCCGCCATCGGGCTCGCGGCGGCGGCCGGACCGCTGGTCGGCGGCGCACTGACCACGCACCTCGGCTGGCGGTCGGTCTTCCTGCTGGGCCTGCTGCCCGCCGCGGCCGCCCTCCTGGCGGCCCTCGCGGTACCGGCCGGAGCCGGATCGCCCGACACCCGATCCCCGGCCGCCGGGCGCGGCAACCGGCACAGCAGCGAGCACGACGGCCGTCACGGCAGCGGGCTCGACCTGCCCGGCGCGGCCCTGCTCGCACTCGCGCTGGCCCTCCTGGTGCAGAGCCTGGTGACGCTGCCGGACACCGGCCGACCGGCCGTTCCACTGCTCGGCCTCACCGCGGCCGGAGTCCTCGCCCTCGTCCTGGTACGCCACGAACGCCGGACCGCCGACCCCCTGCTGCCGCCCGCGCTGCTCCGCTCCACGGCCGTCGCGCCGCCCCTCGTCGTCCTGCTCGCCGCCTCCGCCGCGCTCCAGGGAACGCTCTTCCCGGCCACCTACTACCTCCAGGACGTGCTCGGGCTCGACCCCCTGCGGAGCGCCCTGCGGGCGGTGCCGCTCGCGGTGACGATGATCCTCGCGGCGCCCGGTTCCGCCTGGCTGGCGAAACGTCACGGCGAGCGGGCGGTGGTGCTGCCGGGAATGGCCCTGATCACCACGGGGGCGCTGTTCACGGCACTTCTCGGCACCAGCACCGGCACCGGCACCGGCACCGGCACCGGCACCGGGACGCTCGCGATCGGCGGCTGCTTCGCGCTGCTCGGCACCGGCTTCGGTGCGGTGATGGCCACCGCCACCACGATGGTGGTCCGGGGCGCGTCCGCCGCCCGGGCCGGGGTCGCGGGCGGCCTGCAGCAGACCGTGCTGAACATCGGCCCGGCGCTGGGCATCGCCCTGGCCACCGCCGCCGCCGGCCGTACGGACCCCGGCGCTGCGCTCGCGCCGTCCGCGCTGACCATGGCGGCAGTGGCCGGCGCGGGGACGCTGGTCGCCGCGCGGCTGACCGGACGGGCGGGGGAACCGACGGCCGGTGGGGCTGCCGACCGGGCCGCCGGTCCGGCGTCGGGCGCGCGGCCGGAGCCCGCCGGCCGGCGGTGAACAGCGCCCGTGCCGTCAGACCCCGGTTTGGTTCACACCCCGGTGGCTCCGTCGACGGACTCCCGGAGCAGGTCGGCGTGGCCGTTGTGGCGGGCGTACTCCTCGATCAGGTGCACCAGGATCCAGCGCAGCGAGACGCTGTCCGCGCCGATCACCGCGGCGACCTGCGGGGAGAGCGGGCCGGCCGCCTCCAGCGGCTTGTCCGCGGTCAGCTCCCGGCCCCGGTCGACCTCCGTCTGCCAGTCCCGCAGCGCCTCGGCCATCCCGCGCTCCGGGGCCAGCCCGTAGCCGTCGGCGTTGTCCGCGCCGTACACCGGCGGGACGTCCTGCCCGGCGAACACCCGCTGGTACCAGGTGCGTTCGACCTCGGCGAGGTGCTGAACCAGGCCCAGCAGCGTCATCGTGGACGGTGGGACGGACGCCAGCCGCACCTGGTGGTCGTCGAGGCCGTCGGCCTTCCGGGCGAGCGTGGCCCGCTGGAAGTCCAACCAGTTCTCCAGCGTGGTGCGTTCATCGGTGTGCGGGGGCGGGATCGGCCGCCCGTCCGGGGTGTGTGCCATGGCCCCCACCCTGGCACACACCACCGACAGTCCCGCGCGGACTCCGCGACCGTGTCAGTGTGGCGAGCAGCGCGAGCTGCACGGCCGCGCCCACCGCAGGCCCGAGCCACACCCCCGACACCCCCAGCGGCCCGGACAGGGCCGCCGAGGCGGCGAGTTGGGTCCCGAGACCGAGCAGGACGGAGACCACCAGCGGGCGCCCGGCGCCCGCCGCCTGGTGCACTCCGCCGACCGCCACCACCAGCGCGTACGGCAGCAGGTAGAGAGCTGCCGAGCGCAGGAAGCCGACGGACTGCGCGGCCACCGCCCGGTCCTCGGTGAAGAGCGCGGTCAGCGGCACGGCGAGCGTGACGGCGAGCACCGCCGCCACCCCACCGAGCAGCGCGGCGAGGCGTCCGGTGGCGCGGCGCAGGGTGTGCAGCGCGGCGACCTCTCCCGCGCCGGTCAGCCGTGCCGCCTCGATCGCGGCGGCCTGGCGCAGCGCGTAGAAGGCCATGGTGGCGACGAGCAGGACGCGGTAGCCGAGGCCGTAGCCGGCCACCGCCGCGACGCCGAAGCCCGCGACCAGGCCGAGTTGGGCGGTTCCGACGGCCATCCGGGCGGTGAAGTCCAGACCGAACGGTGCGCCCGCGCGCAGGATCCGTACCGCCGCCGCGCCCGCTCCCCCGGTGCCGCCGGGGTCCTGCGGCTGCGGCTCCTCGCGTCTCACCGGCTGCCGCAGTCGCCGCCCTCGCCGCACTCGCAGGGTGACGGCGAGGGCGATCGCCCGGGAGAGGACCAGGGCCAGGGCGGCGCCCGGCACGCCGAGGGCGGGCAGCGGCCCCGGGCCGAGGATCAGCAGGGGGTCGAGGAGGAGCAGCAGCGCGTTGGAGAGCAGGGCGATCCGCATCGGGGTGCGGGTGTCGCCCGCGCCCTTGAACAGCTCGTCGGCGACGCGCTGGCCGACGAAGAGCGCGAAGGCCGGGAACGCGACGGCGAGGTAACCGGCGGCCTGTTCGGCGGCTTCGCCGTCCAGGAAGGCGCCTGCCAGCCGGTCGCGCAGCAGGAAGCCGGGGACGGCGAGCGCCGCGCTGACGGCGGCACAGAGCCGCCAGGCCGCGCGGGTGGTCCGGGCGGCTTCGGCGTGGTCGCCGGCACCGAGGGCGTGGGAGAGCCTGACGCTGGTACCGGAGGCGACCACCAGGACCAGGCCGAGCAGCAGGTTCTCGACGGTGCCGGCCAGGGTGACGGCGGCGACCGCGGCCCCGCCGAGACCGGCCACCCAGAGGGCCCCGATCACCGAGGCGATCACCCCGGACAGCAGCTCCGCGTAGACGGGTACCGCCAATGCCGTGAGTCGGCGCAACTGGCCGCGCATGCCCTTTCCCCTTCCCCTGTGGTGCTCGTACGTGACCGGGCGGGCCCCGGCCCACCTCGGCTCTCCTCGATCGGCTGCGGCCCTCTCGACCTGCCTCGAATAGAGATACATCGTTTCGAGGCACATCGACAAGAGGTAACATGACGACTCCACAGGGCGCACTCCGACCGAAGGGCTCCAGCCGTGTTGACGCTCGCGATCCTCGGTTTCCTGTACGACCAGCCGCTTCACGGCTACGAGCTCAAGTCCCGGATCACCGGACTGACCGGTCATGTCCGACCGGTGAGCGACGGCGCGCTCTACCCCGCCATCGCCCGGCTGGAGAAGGCCGGACTGCTGCACCGTCGCACCGAACCGGGCAGCGGCGCCGCACCGCGGCAGACGCTGGAGCTGACGGCGCAGGGGCGGGCCGACCTGCTGCGCCGCCTGGCCGACCCGGAGCAGGCCGAGATCACCGACCAGATCCGCTTCTTCACCGTCACCACGTTCCTGCACCATCTCGCCGACCCGACCCGGCAGGCCGCCGTGCTCCGCCGCCGACTGGCCTTCCTGGACGCTCCGAGCAGCTTCTTCTACGACGGGACGGGGCAGCCGGTGACCGCCGAGCGCGAGCCGAACCCCTTCCGGCGCGGGATGCTCCTCGTCGCCCGGGCCTCCACGGCGGCCGAGCGGGCCTGGCTGTCCGAGACCGTCGCGGAGCTGGAACGACCGGGCGGGGCGGAGCTCTCGGAAGGCTAGGTCCTCTCTTTCGGATCACGTCGGATCAGCGTGCGGCGTCGGAGTGCGTGCATCGCAAGGCGGAGGAGGGAGTCCATGCGGAGCATCGGCGACCGACGACAACGCGGCGAGGTGCGTGCTCCGGCGTCGTGCGCCCGGCATGATCCGAAAGAGAGGGCCCAGGCCGACCAGGCGATTCGGGAGCGAAAACGAAGGCGTGAACCCCTGCCGAACGGCAGAGCGAAGAGCCGGATTTAGGCCGTTCCGCATCTGGCTCTCCCCCGCCCCGGCGTCGCTATGATGATCCGCCTCACGTCCTCGGCGTCCCCCTCCGCGGGCGTGACCCGCCACCGCGCCCCGCCGTCCCCCTGGAGGCCGCCGTGCCCATGTCCGAGACCGCGGTCGAGGCCGCAGTCCACTCCGCGCCGCTGAAGCGGGACGACATTCCCGGCTGGTTCTTCAGCCTCGACCGGGCCGCCTTCAGCCACCTGCTGTCCGCCCAGACCGCGGCCGGCGTCACCGGCGACATCCTGGAGCTCGGCAGCTACCTCGGCCGCAGCGCCGTCCTGCTCGGCGACCACCTGCAGCCGGGTGAGCGGCTGACGGTCTGCGACTTGTTCGACTCCGAGGCGGGCGACGCCGACAACGCCGCCGAGATGAACATGTCCTACCGCAAGACCCTCACCCGCAGCGCCTTCGAGGCCAACTACCTCGCCTTCCACGGCGAGCTGCCCGAGATAGTGCAGGCCCCGACCTCGGTGCTGGCCGACGGCCGCGTCCGGGCGGACAGCTGCCGCTTCGTCCACGTCGACGCCTCCCACCTCTACGAGCACGTCGCCGGGGACATCGCGGTCGCCCGGGCCGCGCTCGGCGAGAACGGCGCGGTCGCCCTGGACGACTACCGCTCCGAGCACACCCCGGGCGTCTCCGCCGCGGTCTGGGAGGCGGTCTTCACCGGCGGACTGCGGCCGGTCCTGCTCACCCCGATGAAGTTCTACGGCACCTGGGGCGACGCGGCGGCCGCCCAGGCCGTCCTGCGGGAGCGCGACTGGCCGGCCGAGGGGTACACCGTCGACGAGGACACCATCGCCGGCGCCCGGGTGATGCGCCTCAACTACCAGGTCAAGGGCCCGATCCAGCGCTCCACCTCACGGCGGCTCGCCCTGGAGCTCCTGCCCCCGGTCGCGACCAAGGCCACCCGCCGGATGCTCCGGACACTGCGCGAACGCCGCGCCGCACCCCCGCTCCCGCACGCCTGACCCTCGCACACCGGGGCCCGCACCTCACCGGCCGGGCCCCGGCGCCGGCTTCGCCCCGTACACGGCCCTGTTCCCCCGAAGCCACGGCGAAGCGAGAGACAGTGCTCTGCGGTCAGAGCGGCACTCGGCCCGGGACAGCCAGGCGGGCACCGGGGACTTGGCCGACCTGGAGGACGGCGAAGTCGATGTGGGCCTGTTCGACGGCTTCGGGGCACACCTCGCGCTTGGCGTGCTCGGCCGGCGCCCGGTAGATGCTCGCGACGGAGGGGTTCCGCCCCTTCCGCTTGCCGGCGGGGATGATCAGGCCGGGCTGGATCTGTTCGACCGACCGCCGCCCGCGCGGGTGCCGCAGGACGATGTGCACCGTGTCGCCGGTGATGACGGGCGGTCGACCGCTCTCCTTGCCCTTGCGGGCCACGGTGTGCCCTTCGAGGGTGGACGCGCGGAGTGGGCGGTGCGGACGTCCGCGCTCGGCGGGTCCGGATCGGTCGGCGCACTTCGGAGGGGCTTGCCGGCAGGGGTCCGGCACCCCGTGATCGATCTTGCTCTCGCACTGGACCGTTCGCGAGAAGGCACCCCTGGTGGACACTTAGTCCAGGCTGGATATAACGTCCAACTCATGAGGAGCCCTGACGCCCGCACGGATCCGCGCGTGCAGACCTGGGCGCCCTGGACTCGGCACTCGCCTCGGCCGTCCTCCACGAACCGACCCCGCCAGTCCGATGATCACCATGCTCAATGTCGACCCCGGCAGCCACGGACGACAGCCCAGCCGACGACAGCAGAGCCACTCGAAAAGAGAACCGCGATGACGACCCGCTCCGCCGGCACCCCTGCGCTCCCCACACTCGCGAGCGACAACTCGACCGTCTCCGGCGATGACGGGTGCATGAAATTCGAACTGGTCGAAGTATTCGGGAATGAGCCGCTGACCGGAGGGCCACTCGGAGTGGTCACGTGCGCTGCCTCATGTGACGATGCGCTGATGCAACGCCTGGCGGCCCGCCTGGCCATGCCCGAAACCGTCTTCCTGCGCCGGGATGACGAAGGAGAGGTGGAGGTGCGGATCTTCACTCCCTACGTCGAGCTGGACTTCGCAGGTCATCCACTCGTGGGAGCAGCCGCAGTGGCGGTGCGGCAGGGCCTGGCCCAGCCCGGCCAGGTGGCGCTGCGCACTCGGGGCGGAATCGTTCACGCGCAGGTGGGGCCGACAGGGGAAAGTGCCGTACTGGAGGAACGGGCCTGCCAGGTGGGTCCGCCCGTCGTTCCGGATCTCGTATGCGAAGCGGTTGGGCTCGCTCCGGACGCGGCAGCAGGGCCCGTGAGATTGGCATCGGCCGGGCTCGGGTTCGCCTGCCTCCCGGTGAGCGCCGCCGATCTGGAGTCGGCCGAGGCCCTGCCGCACAGGGTTGCGGCGCTCGCCGAGAGGGTGCCCGGACTGGCCGGCGTCTTCGGGGTGGCAGTGTTCGTTCCGCAACTGCCCGAAGTCCGCGCTCGGGTCTTCGTTCCCGAGCCGGTTTGCGCGGAAGACCCCGCCACAGGCTCGGCCGCACTGGCAATGGCCGGATGGCTGGCGCACACGGGGCCGATCGACAAGCCCCTGGTGTTCGACATCGTCCAGGGCACCACCGAACTCGGCTTCTCCAGATTGCGGGTGGAAGTCCGCAGGAATGCCGATGGGGGCATATTCGCAAGCGTCGGCGGCGGGGTACGCACCTTGCTGAAAGGGCAGCTCATGACGGGCAAAATGGTCGACCGGGCCTGAGAACCGCTCGCCCGGCGATTCACGTGACGGCAGTCGACTCCGACAGCCCTGCCTCCGGGGCGCCGACCCCGACCACCTTGCTGAAGCGTCACAGCATTTAGCCGATATGCATATCAGCATCTTCCATATCTTCGACATTTCTTCACTCTCGCGAGTGAATCTCACTTAAAGATTTGCCCACGGAACCTTAAAGAGCGCATAGTGATGACACCTAAGTTCGGTCTGGTAAGCACCAAGTTCAGGCAAAGTCATCCCCAGTGAGGAGAAGACCTTGTTCCACGGAAACACGGCAACGGACAGCCCCGGGCAGCGGCTGCGCGCGGAGATCGCGGGCCCGGGGGCGACGCCGCTGATCGGCGTCTACGACATGTACTCGGCCTCCATCGCGGCCGAGCACTACGACGGCATGTTCGTCTCCGGCTTCGGCTTCGCGGCCTCCTACTACGGGCTGCCGGACATCGGTTTCATCGCCTGGCCCGACATGGTGGGCTTCGTCGAACGGCTGCGCGGGGCCTTTCCCCGGCACCACCTGCTGGTCGACATCGACGACGGCTACGTCGATCCGGAGGTGGCCTGCCACGTCGTGCGCAAGCTCGAACGGATCGGCGCGTCGGGCGTGATCCTGGAGGACCAGAAGCGGCCGCGCCGCTGCGGGCACGCGGACGGCAAGCTGGTGCTCCCGCTGGAGGAGTACCTGGAGAAGCTGGAGCTCGTCCTCGCCAACCGGACGGACTTGGTGGTGGTCGCGCGCACCGACGCCACCGAGGAGGCCGACATCCTGCGGCGGGCCCGGGCGCTCGCCGCCACCGACGCCGACGTGGTGCTCGTGGACGGCGTGCGCAGCGAGGAGTGGATCCGCCGGATCCGCCGGGTGGTCGGCGACAAGCCGCTGCTGTTCAACCAGATCGCGGGCGGCAAGTCGCCCCGGCTGTCGCTCTCGGAGCTGTCGGCCCTGGGGGTGGACGTGGCCATCTACAGCACCCCGTGCCTGTTCGCCGCGCACCGGGCGATGGACGAGGCGCTGTCCGAGCTGAAGAGCGCCGACGGGCGGCTGCCCACCCCGTCCGGGGGGCGTGAGCAGGTCGGCGTGCGGGAGTCCACCGAGCTGCTGGAGCGGAACATCGCGCGCCCCAGGGGGCTGATGGCGGTGACGGCATGAGGGCCGGGCAGCTCAGGCCGGCCCGGCCCTCGCCCGCCCTGCCCTCGTCGGCCCAGCCCTCGGCGGCCGCCGCCCTGCGGGCCACCGCGCTGGGGCTGGTCGGGGCCTGCGCCCTGCTCGCGGGGGCCGCGGCGCCCGCGGCCGCCGGCGGCCGCGGGCTGATCACGGTCGTGGACAACTCGAACGCCGACTCCTGGCTGGAGATCGACCGGACGGCCAACCTCCAGAACGGCAGCGGCTCCGCGGGCAGCGACCACGACGGCGCCGGCTCGCTGGTGGGCGGCCTGCTCGGCCCGGGATCCTCCTCCGGGCCCGCCCTCCGCCCGGTGACGGGAGGCGGCCCGTGACCGACGGCCTGGCGCGCCCGGAGCAGCCACCAGGGCTCCGGGCGCGCGGGGAGCGGCCCCGTGGGGCAAAGGCGCTGGAGGTACGGGCGCGTACGCGACGCGGCTCCGGGCCCCGCTCCCGAAGACTGCTGCCGCGCTGGCTGGACCCGTACATGGCGGCGCTGGCCGGGACGGTCGGGCTGGCCGCGCTGTTCCCGGTCTCCGGCGCCTCGGCACGGGTCGCCGAAGTGGCCTGCGACCTCGCGGTGGCACTGCTGTTCTTCCTCTACGGCGCCCGGCTCTCCACCCGCGAGACGCTGGCCGGGCTGCGCCACCTGCGGCTGCACGGGCTGGTGGTGGCCACCACCTTCGTCCTCTTCCCGCTGCTCGGCATGGCCACGGCACTGCTCACGCCCGTCCCGCTCACCGGGCCGTTGCAGACCGGGGTGCTGTTCCTCTGTCTGGTGCCCTCGACGGTGCAGTCCTCGGTGGCGCTCACCGGCGCCGCCGGGGGCAACGTCCCGGCGGCGATCTGTGCCGGCACCTACTCCAGCCTGGCGGGCCTGGTGCTGACGCCGGTGCTGGCGGCCTGGCTGCTGGGTTCGCACACCGAGCTGTCCGCCGACGGGCTGCTGCGGATCGGGCTGCAGCTGCTCGCGCCCTTCCTGCTCGGGCAGGTGCTGCGGCCGTGGCTCGGCGGTCCGCTGTCCCGGCACAAACGGGTGCTCACGCCGGTGGATCGCGGCTCGATCCTGCTGGTCGTCTACACGGCGTTCAGCGCGGCGGTGTCCCAGGGCATCTGGGGCCTGGCCACCCCGCTGGCACTGCTCGGGCTCCTCGCGGTGCTGCTCGCCCTGCTCGCCGCCGCCCTGGCGGCCACCGGGCTCGGTGCCCGGCTGCTGGGGCTCGACCGGCCGGCCACCGTCGCGGCGGTGCTCTGCGGTTCGCAGAAGAGCCTGGCCAACGGCCTGCCGATGGCCACCGTCCTGTTCGGAGCGCAAGCCGGGCTGATGGTGCTGCCGCTGATGCTCTACCACCAGCTCCAGCTGATCGTCGGCACCGTCCTCGCCGGTCGCTGGTCGCGGGCGGCGGCGGGCGGCGCGGCGCCCGGCTCGGTCCCGCCCGCGCTCACCGGTCCGGGCGCTCCGCCAGCGCCCGGGTGATCCCCCGGCGCAGCCTGGCCGAGGCCCCGGGCTGTCGGGCGCGCGGGGGGCCCCCCGCGGCCGCCCGCGCCGGGGGGGGGGGCCGCGCCCCGACCGCCGCCGACGGGCGGGGGCCCCCCCCCCCGCCGGCCCCCCCCCGAACGAACCCGCCCGCCCACCCCG
>NZ_JBHVVE010000008.1:0-158942 GCF_042883725.1 Kitasatospora sp. NPDC058184 | reverse complement strand
CGACGACCTGACCCCGCCGGTGACCACCCTGTGACCACCGCACCATCCGGCGGAGGGGCCCCGCCCCCCCCCGGGGCGGGGCGCCCCCCCCGCGCGGGGGTCACCCCCGGCCGCCGCCGGCCCGCGCCCGGGGGGTGGGGGCGGCGGGGGCGCCGCCGCGGGCCCGACAGCTCCGGTCGGCGGGCCAGCTCCAGGACGGCCGCGTACGGACGGTCGCCCTCCCGCAGGCGGTCCCCGACGAGATCGACCAGGCCGTCCAACGCCTCGCCCGTGAGGGCGGGGTGAGCCGCGAGCAAGCGAAGGAGGCGATTGTCGTTCCACACCTGCTGCCGGCGCCCGGCCAAGGCCGCCAGCAGGTCGGTGGGGGCGGCCGGGTTGTCGGCGATCGCGTGCCAGACGAACGGGTACTCGCCAATGGCCAGTCGGCGCAGGACGTCGGGATTCGAGGTCCGTTCGGCGAGCCGCCGGTAGTCGCCGCCGTCATGCAGGTGCTTGAGCGCCTCCATGTCGTCCGTCGTGTCCGCCGCGGCCACCGCCCTCAGCACCCTCGCCGTCCTTCGTGCAGGGGCGCGGCCCTAACAGCCCGCCGATCCGCCCTCATTCCACTTTCCGGCGGGGGTGCTGAGGGCGGTGGCCGGGAGGGTGGGCAGCGGTCCCTCCGGCGGGAGCGTCCAGGCGTCCGGGTCGGGGGCGAACGGGCCGGCGCGGTCCCGGAGCTGGGCGAGGGCGAGCTCCCGGGCCCGGTCCAGCTGCCGGTGGGTGGCCTCGTCAACGACGCCGAGGCGCCGGGCCTGGGCGTACTCGTCCTCGTCCTTCCAGCTGTACGACGACAGATCGGGGGTGATCACGAGGTCCAGGAAGAGGTCGAGGGTGTCGATGCCGATGGCCGTCCGGCGGTACGGGCGCTCGAAGTTGACGTACCAGCGCAGCGGCCGGCCGTCGGGGGTCAGGAAACGGTGCACGCTGAACGGCACTCCGGCGGTGAAGCGGCTGAGCACCACGGTGTCGCGCCAGGTCCAGTGGTCGAGTTCCCACCGGCCGGAGGCAAGGTCGTGGACGCAGTCCAGGCGCAGGGCGTCGTCTCCGGCGTGCGCGGCGACGGTCCAGCTGGCCGGGGCCAGGCTCTCCGTCCCCGGGCGGGCGGTGAGGGTCAGGACGTCACCGTCGTCCGCGAGCACGGTGTAGGGCATGGCCGACCAGACCCGGCCGTGGGCGACGTCCCGCCGTACGGCGGTGCCGCCCGGGGCGAAGAGGCAAGCCGAGCCCGGGGCCGTCACCGGACGTAGTAGGCGCGGTTGTGGGCGGCGACGGGCGGGGACTGGTAGGTCCAGACCCCGGCGGCCGGGGCGTCGGCGATCAGGTGGGCGAGGTCGCGGGCGGACTCCTCGGCGGGGTTGCCGAGGTCGAGCCGGACGCGGTCGGCGGTGCGGTCGTCCAGCGCGTAGTAGCGGTAGGGCTGGTAGACGTTGAGCGGTCCGGCCAGCAGCTTGCCCTCGTCGTCGGTGCCGTAGCCGGTGATCGGGGTGTTGTTGACGGACTCGGGGGTGAGGCCCACCAGGTTCACGTCCAGGGCGAGGAGTTCCTCGTCGTGGCGGCTCAGCCCGTCCGGCCCGAGGGCGGCCCGACGGCAGGAGACCGACCAGCGTTCGCACACGTCGGGCGCGTTGAGGGAGGGCAGGGTGGTCTCGAACCAGCTCGGGTGCTTGGGCTCGGCGTACAGCCGGCGCCCGGCGTCGATGGCGAGCGGGTTGTCGCAGAGCACGTGCAGCCGCGCGATGCCGAGCAGCTTGGTCTGGTCGTAACCCCGGGCGTACTGGCCGTAGTTGACCACCGGCATCCGCTCCTCGGCGAAGACCGGGTGGGCGATCAGGTTGATCTCCAGCTCCTGGGTGATGCCGCCGCCGTTCGGATACTGGGCGAAGTAGAGCTGGAAGTTGAGCGAGACGCAGGCCCCGCCGTCGAAGGCGGCGACGCTCAGCCCGGGGTGGCGCTTGGCGAGCAGTTCACTCGCCCGCGCACGGTCGACCAGGTAGTCGACACCGATGTTGTGCAACGCACCGTAGTGGAAGGGCAGGTGGTACGGCTCCGGTACGGGCGGCAGCGGCAGGCCGGTCATGAGGGCTCCGAGGACGAGGAGGACGGAGAGGAGAACGGAGAGGAGAACGGCAAGGGGGACGACGACGGGGACAACGCGGGTGAGAACACGGGCGGTACGGGGACACGGCTGGCGGCCGGGGGCGCCACGGCCGCCGGGCGGTGCAGCTCCAGCAGGTCGCGGTGCATCCGCTCGGCGCTGCGCAGCGCGAGGGCGGCCATGGTGAGCGAGGGGTTGGAGGTGCCGAGGGAGGGCATCGACCCGCAGCCGACGGCGTACAGGTTGGGGTGCTCCCAGCACCGCTGCCAGTGGTCGACCACCGAGTTGGCGGGCGAGTCGCCCATGATGTGGGTGCCACCGGCGTGGCCGGCGCCCCGGTAGCCGTGGACGGTTCCCCGGTGTTCGAGCCGTCCCGGCCATCCGGCCGCCGGGTAGGCGGTGTGGTCCTCGGCGCCGAGCAGCGCGAACAGCTGGTCGGAGACGGCCCGGGCCGAGGCCATGCCCTCGCGGACGTACTCGGAGACGTCGTAGCGGATGGCCGGGCTCGGCAGGCCGAGCGGGTCGCGCCGGTCCCGGTCGAGGGTGACCCGGTTGGCCGGGTCGGCGGGCTGCTCCAGCTCGAACTGGAGCGAGAACTGACGGCCCAGCCGGTCGCCGAGCCGCTCCCGGAGCTCCTTGCCCCGGAGGCCCGCCGCGAGCAGCGACGCCGCCTCGGCCTCCGGCGCGCCGCCCGCCCAGGACCAGCCCCAGTTGCCGATCTCGATCCGGAACGGCGCCCGGCGGTCCCGCCCGGGTCCGAAGCGGAACGCCTCCAGGCCGCTGGTGGAGCCGGGCCCCCGGTAGGGGCCGACCGGTCGGGGCATCAGCCCCCAGGTGAGCAGGGCCGGGTGGTCCATCAGGTTCCGGCCGACCTGGTCGCTGCGGTCGGCCAGACCGGAGAGGAGCAGCAGCCGGGCGTTCTCGATCGCGTGCGCGGCGAGGACGACCAGGTCCGCCGTCACCCGGTGGGTCGTGCCGCCCGCGAGGTACTCGACTTCCCGGGCCCGCCCGGTCTCCGGGTCGGCCAGCACCCGGCTGACGACGGCCTCCGTGCGCAGTTCGACCCCGGCCGCCCAGCGGGCCTGGGTACGCATCGGGGTGTACTTGGCGCCGCTCGGGCAGGCCGGGACGCAGCTGGAACTGCCCGAGCAGAGCGGCCCGTCGGCGGAGCCGGGCCTGGTCGGCACGCCGTTGCGGGCGTGCGGGGTGGCGGTGACGGCGAGCCGGGCGGGGCCGGGTACGGCGGGGTCGCGGACGGTCCGGCCGTCGAGGGCCCGGGCCAGCTGCCGGTCGAGGTAGCTGGCCGGGATGGCCCGCATCGGGAAGTCGTAGCCGTCCGGGATGGGCAGTCCGACGGCACGGCGCTGCTCCTCGGCGTCGGCGGCGACGCCGAGTTCCCGTTCGGCCTCGCGGTAGTGGGGTTCCAGGTCGTGGTAGCCGATCGGCCAGTTGCGGCCGTGGCCGAGGTCGCCGGTGCGGAAGTCCTCGGGGTGCATGCGCGGGGTGAGTCCGGTCCAGAGCAGCCCGGTGCCGCCGTTGGCGCGCAGGTAGCCGCTGGCGTAGGGCAGCGGCCCGTACTGGCGGAGGTGGCCGGTGGCGGTGAAGCCGCCGTCCGGGCTCCCGGTGAGGTCGGTGACGTCGGGTGACGGCGCCTCGGGGCTGTGCGGGTAGGGCGAGGTGGGCGGTCCGCCGCCGGCCGCGCGGTGGGCGGTGGCGGCCTCGGCGCCGGTGGGCGCGGCCCGTCCGGCCTCCAGGACGAGGACCCGCCAGCCCTGTGCGCCCAGGCGGTGGGCGACCAGTGTCCCGGCGAAGCCCGCGCCGACCACGACGGCGTCCCAACGGGCGGTCACCGGCCCTCACCGCCGTTCTCCGGTGCCACTGCCCCGGTGCCCCGCGATGCGGTGCCTCCCGACGTCGCGGCCCCGCCCAGGATCTCCGCCCCTCCCCGGACCTCGGGGCCCGGAACCTCGGCGCCCCGGGGCGCGCCGGCCCAGCTGCCGTGCCCGGGGGCGGCGGCGCCGGGCGGGACGGCGTGGAAGGTCCGCCAGACCAGCCCCTGGTCGTGGGCGCGGGCGGAGGAGGGCGCTTCGCCCGGCCAGGCGCCGACGTACCAGAGGTGGACCAGGGCGTGCTCGTCGCGGACCCGGTGGGCCAGCGTGGTGCGGTGGTGCTCGTCCGCCATGCCGGTGGAGCGCAGTTCGGGCACGTCGAACCCGGTCAGTTCGGCGCAGACGCGGAGGAACTCGTCCGGGTCTGCCAGGGCGTCGACGTACGCCTTCGCTCCCGGGTCCCAGCGCTCCGCCAGGTCGTAGTCGGCCGGACGGTTGTCGGACACGGACACGCGGACACCCCCACGATCGGCAACGGGTGGCCGAGGCATGACAGGCCTTACGGCGCAACGGTCCGCACGGCACGACAGGCCCCGCACAACGCGGCAGGTCCGGGGCCGCCGATCCTCGCGGGGACGGCCCTGCCTGCCACCGCGATCCTGCCGCCCGCCCTCACCACCGGAAACGCGTTGCACGAATCTGCCCGGACTTCATCACCCTGTGCCCGGTCGGCCGTCCATCCCGATCATCCGGCGTCCGCTTCCGGTCGGCCCAGCGCCCGCACCGCCGCCAGGACGTCCAGGCCCAGCTCCGGGTCGGCGTCCTCGGGGAGGCTGACGGACAGCCGGGTGACCAGCCCCGCGTAGCGGCGGTGGATCTTCCCCGCGACCTCCTCGACCGGACCGCAGACCGCGAAGGCGTCGAACACCTCGTCGTCGATCAGCGCGGCCATCTCCGCCCAGCGCCCGCGAACCGAGTGGGTGTGCAGTTCCTCCTGGAGCCCCTCCCAGCCGTGCTGCGCCAGCACCGGGCGGTAGGCCGGCGTGGAGGCGTAGAACGCGAGCCGCTCGCGGGTGGCGGCCCGGTTGGCCGCCAGCTCCTCCTCGGTGCGGCCGGTGGCGGTGAGCACGTTGCCGACGATCTCGAACGGCCGCTTCGTCCACGCGGCGCCCTCCGCCTCGGCCCGGGCCCGTTCCTCGGTCAGGCCCGGCAGCACCTGCTCGGCCAGGTAGGCGGTGGAGGAGAACGGGTGGCTCAGGAAGCCGTCGGCCACCGCCCCGGCGGTCCGGGTCATCAGCGGCCCGACGCCCGCCAACAGGATGCGCGGCACCCCGGACGGGACCGGATCCGGCGAGAACACCGGCGTCATCACCGTGTGGGTGTAGAACTCGCCCCGGAAGCGCAGCCGTTCGCCGGTCTGCCAGCTGTGCCAGATCGCCCGCACCGCGTGCACGTACTCGCGCATCCGGGCGGCCGGGCGGTCCCAGGGCATCCCGAAGCGCTTCTCGATGTGCGGCTTGACCTGCGAGCCCAGCCCGATGACGGCCCGTCCGCCGGAGGCCGCGTGCAGCCCCCAGGCCTGGTAGGCGAGCGTCATCGGGGTCCGCGCGAAGGCCACCGCGATGCCGGTGGCCAGCTCGATCGACTCGGTCCGGTCGGCCGCCCGGGCGAGCTGGAGGAACGGGTCGTACGCGGTCTCGGCGACCACCAGCCGGTCCATGCCCCGGCGTTCGGCCCGCTCGGCGGCGTCCAGGATGCCCGCCGGGTGTCCGGAGGCGGTGGCGTCGAGGCGCAGGGCGGCGGGTCGGAGGGCGGCGGGTCGGTCCATGGCGGTGCTCCTGGTCGCGGGCGGCGGTGCTACCCGGGTAGCCTGCCACGCCCCGCCCCGGGCCCCCGGGCCCCGGACCGACCGCCGCCCCCTCACCGACCGCCGACGGCACCGCCCGCACCACCCGGCGCCGCGAACAGCCGGTCCAGGTGCCGGTCGACGGCCGTGAGCACGGCGGCGGGCTCGACCACGTCCAGCTCCAGCAGCGTGGTGAACCCGGTGAGCGCGAGCAGCAGGTCCGTCTCCACCACCGGGTCGCGGTCGGCCGCGAGCTGCCCGTCGGCGATCGCCTGCCGGACGATCCCCTCGACCATCGCCCGCCCCTGGAGCAGTCCGTCGCGCGCCCGCGCGTGGACCTCCTCGTCGTGCAGCGCCTCCAGCACGTAGGCGGCGCTCATCCGGCTGGTCGCCCGCGCGTCGGCGTGCAGGGGCAGCAGCTCGACCAGCATCGCCCGCAGCACGTCGCGCGGGTGCGGCCGTTCGCCGAGCTCCGCCAGTGCCCGGCCGACCCGCAACCCGCTCTGCTCGCCGGCGAAATCCATCGCGAAGGTGAGCATCTGCGCCCGGGAGCCGAAGTAGTGCTGGAGCTGCCCGAGCGAGATGCCCGCCTCCTGGGCGACCTCGCGCATCGTCAGGTGCGTGGCGCCGCGCCGCTCCACGACCCGCCACAGCGCACGGGCGATCGTCTCGCGGCGTTCCCGGTGGTCGACCTGCTTGGGCATCGGCGGCGGCTCCTCGGATTCTCCCCGCGGGCCGCGGAGGCCGCGGACCCTGCGGGATCTTTTCCATACGCTTGACATAATACAGCTGACCTATAACGTGGGAAGCCTTCCGAGGGAGGAGCGTCCACATGTCGGAGCAGCCCGTCATCCGCACCACCGAAGGACTCGTCCGCGGCCGCTGGGAGCCGCGGCGCGAGCCGGAACAGCACTCGGAGCAGCACCACGAGCAGCACCACGAGCAGCGAGGCGGCCGGGAACTCGCCGTCTTCCGCGGCATCCGCTACGCCCAGCCGCCCGTCGGAGCCCTCCGCTTCGCCGCCCCCGCCGTACCCGAGCCGTGGGACGGCGTCCGCGAGGCCGTCGCCTTCGGCCCCGTCGTCCCCCAGTCCGGGCCGATGCCCGCCGGGTCCGGCGAGCCGTCCGAGGACACCGACTGGCTGACGCTCGACGTCTGCACGCCCGATCCGGGCGCGGCCGGGCTGCCGGTCCTGGTCTGGATCCACGGCGGCGGATTCATGTCCGGCACCGCCGGCGACCCGCTGTACGACCCGACCGCCCTGGCCTCCGCCGGGCTGGTCGTGGTGGCCGTCAACTACCGCGTGGGCGCCGAGGGCTTCGCCCTGCTGGAGGGCGCCCCGGCCAACCGGGCCTTCCTGGACCAGATCGCCGCCCTGCACTGGGTGCGGCGCAACATCGCCCGGTTCGGCGGGGACCCGGCCCGGGTGACCGTCGCCGGGCAGTCCGCGGGCGCCGGCTCGGTCGCCGCCCTGCTGGCGATGGACCCGGCCCGCGGCCTGTTCCGGCGGGCCGTCGCCCACTCGGTGCCGGGCAACCACTGCACGCCCGCACTGGCCGCCGAGGTCACCGCCGAGCTCGCGAAGCTGCTCGGCACCGTCCCCACCGCCGCCGCGCTGGCCGAGGTGCACCCCTGGCGCCTGGCCTCGGCGGTCACCGAGCTGAATGCCGCGCTGCCGGACCACGTCGCACGCTGGGGCCGACTGGCACGGAGCGGCATCGCCACCGTCCCGGTGGTCGACGGCGAGATCCTGCCGGGCTCCCCGTGGTCGGCGCTGACCGCCGGCGTGGACCTGCTGGTCGGTCACACCCGGGACGAGTTCCGGCTGTTCAGCGTCCTCAGCGGCCGACACGGCGGCTTCACCGAGGAGGAGGCGCAGCGCATGCTGAAGGCGTTCGCGCCGACGCCGGGCGGCCCGGACGCCTACCGGTCCGCCCTCCCCGGCGCGACGCCCTCCGAACTCCTCGAAGCCGTCGGCTCCGACGCCCTGTTCCGGGTGCCGTCCCTCCGGCTGGCCGAGGCCAACGCGGCCGCCGGCGGCACCTCGTACCTCTTCGAGCTCGCCCTGCCCGCCCCCGCCCTCGGCGGCGTCCTCGGCGCCTGCCACGGCTTGGACGTGCCGCTCGCGTTCGGCAGCCTGGACAGCCCGACGGCGCGGCAGTCGCTCGGCGACCCGCCCCCGCCGGAGGCCGTCCGGGTGTCGGCGGAGCTGCGCCGGGCCTGGGTCCGGTTCGCCACCACCGGCGACCCGGGGTGGCCCGCCTTCGATCCGGACGAGCAGCTCACCCGCGTCCTGGACGCCCGCTCGGAGACCGTCCGCTACCCGGAACAGGCCGCCCGCCGGATCTGGGCGGGGCACCCCCTCACCGCCTACGACCTGCACTGACGGGGGCCCGGCCGGACGGGGAGTCCGAGGGCGGGTGCCGTGGACGGCCGTACGGCGCGGGCGCATGCCCGCGCCGTACCCGCCGTGGGCTCCTCACCCGTTCAGGCAGCTCCCGTGCACGGGCGACCGCACGGACCCGCTACTTCCCCTACTTCTACTTCCCCGCGTCCTTCAGCAGCCGCAGCAGCCCGGTCGCCACCAGGGCCGAGGAGGCCGGGTTCTGACCGGTCACCAGGTTGCGGTCGACCACCGCGTGCGGCGCCCAGGGCTCGCCCTCCTCGAAGTCCACGCCGAGCCCGACCAGCCGGTCCTGGAGCAGCCACGGCGCGCGGTCCGCCAGGCCGGCCTGGGTCTCCTCGGCGTTGGTGAAGCCGGTCACCCGGTACCCGGCGAAGGGCGAGCCGCCGTCCTCGGTCCGCGCGGCGAGCAGCGCGGCCGGGCCGTGGCAGACCACTCCGAGCGGGCGCCCGGAGGCGAGCACCCGGGTGAGCAGCCGGCCGGAGTCGGCGTCGACCGCCAGGTCCTCCATCGGACCGTGGCCGCCGGGGTAGAACACGGCGTCGTAGTCGGCCGGGTCGACCTCGGCCAGCACCAGCGGCTGCCGGAACTCGGCGATCCCCGCCAGTTCCTCGGCCATCGCCGGGTCGGTCAGGCTGGCCCGGTCCGCGACCGGGACGACACCGCCGGGGGTGGCGACGGCGACCCGGTGGCCGGCCTCGGTGAAGGCGCGGTACGGGACGACCGCCTCCTCCGCCCAGAAGCCGGTCGGGTGCTCGGTGCCGTCGTTCAGGGTCCAGACCTTCGAACCGGTCAGGACGAACAGGATGTCGGCCATGGGGTGTGCCTCCGGGGGTGCCGCGGTCTCCGCCACGACGGTCCGCCGCGGCGCTCACGCGGTCGACGCTAGACGCGCCCGGCCCACGGGAACCAATGGGCCACGCGATACGAGGCATCGGAATTCCGATACCTCACCCGGACCGTCGAGCCGGTCGCCAAGCTCAGCACCGAACTGACCACGGAATCCACCATCGGGCCTACCCCAGGGCCCACCGCCGAGCCATCGGGATCCCGTACGCTCACGGGCATGAGCGATCGCCCGGCCACCGGCTCCGGCCCGCTGGACCTCAACCAGCTGCGAACCTTCCTCGCCGTGCACCGGGCGGGCTCCTTCACCGCGGCCGCGCACCTGCTGGGCCTCTCCCAGTCCACGGTGACCGCGCAGATCCGGGCACTGGAGCAGCGGCTCGGCCGGGAGCTGTTCGAACGCCGGGCCCGCGGGGTCAGCCCGCTGCCGTACGCCGACGACCTCGCCGCCCGCCTGGCCGGGCCCCTGGACCGGCTCGCGGGCCTCGCCGACGGGCGCGGCGGCGGCGCGCCGGAGCCGGTGCACCTGGCCGGGCCGGCCGAGTTCCTCGGCACCGTCCTGCTGGCCGAGCTGGCCCCGCTGGTCGCGCAGGGCGTCCAGCTGCGGGTGACCGGCGGGCTCACCGACCCGCTGCTGGCGGAACTGCGCGCCGGGCAGCACGACCTGGTGGTCGCCACCCGGCGTCCGCGCGGCCGGACGCTGCTCGCCGAACCGCTCGCCGACGAGGAGTTCGTCCTGGTCGCGGCCCCGGTCTGGGCCGAGCGGCTGGCCGGCCGGGAGCTGCCCGACGCGCTGGCCGAGGCACCGCTGCTCAGCTACGCCGAGGACCTGCCGATCGCCCGCCGCTACTGGCGGCACGTCTTCGACCGGCGGCTGCACGCCCGGGCCGCGGTCACCGTGCCGGACCTGCGGGCGCTGCTCTCGGCGGTGACCGCGGGCGCGGGCTGGAGCGTGCTGCCCGGCTACCTGTGCCGGGCCGAACTCGCCTCCGGGGCCCTGCGGTTGCTGCACGAGCCGGCCGATCCGCCGATCAACACCGCCTACCTGGTGCGCCGTCCGGCCGGCTCGGCCAACCCGCACGTGGCCCTGGTCCGCGAACACCTGCTGGCCGCGGCCCGCACCTGGGGCTGACCGGCCGCACCCCCACCGACCGGCCGCCCACCTGCCACACACCGCGCCCCGGGATCAGACCGCCAGGTCCCGCCGTTCCAGCAGCCGGAAGGCCGCCACCAGCCCGAGCAGCCCCACCCCGAGCAGCACGCCGAACGCCGCCCACGGCACCCCGCCGTGGCCGAGCACGTCGCCCGGCGCGTAGTAGTGGAACGGGCTGAGGTAGCGCAACGGCCGGGCCGGGGACCAGGCCAGCGCGACGAAGTTGAGCGCGAAGCCGACCGCGCCGAAGGCGACGGCCGCGCCGACCACATGGGCCCGCCGCCGGCTGACCGCGGAGACCGCCAGCACCGGTCCGGTCAGGCAGAACGCGAGGGCGCAGCCGAGCAGTCCGGCGGTGAAGACCGCGCCCTCCGGGACGGCCTCGCGCAGCGGCGCGGAGGCGGCCACCCCGAGCGCGAGGGTCAGCGTGGCGGCGGCGTTGAGCAGCACCGAGGCGGCGACCAGGGCGCCGGTCCGCTCGGCGAGCAGCCGGCGGCGGGAGACCGGGCGGGTCATCAGCAGCTCGATGGTGCCGGACTCGACGTCGGCCGCGACGGCGGCGGCGCCGAGCGAGCCGATCACGGTCAGCTGGAGGGCGATCCAGAACGGGTGGGTGAGCCCGGCGCCGAGCAGGCCGGGGTAACTGGCGATGGAGACGTCGCCGTTGGAACCGCTGAAGGCCTTGAACGCGCCGGGCGGGGTGCGGCCGCCGCCGAACAGGTCGCCGGGCGGGATGGTCCCGGCGATCACCACGATCAGGGCCTCGAAGACGACCATGCCGAACAGCAGGGAGAGCAGCATCCGGCGCCGCCGGTGCAGGGCGAGCCAGACCAGCGGGAGGCGGCGGTTGACGGTGCCCGGGTTCACGGCCGCTCCTCCGGTTCCGGCCGGCTGCCGCCGGCTGATCGCTCCTCGGCCCCGACGGACCGGTAGAGGTCGAGGAAGGCCTCGTCCAGGCCCGCCTCCTCCACCGTCAGGTCGGCCACCGGCAGTTCGGCGAGCAGGCTGCGCACCGCCGCGACCACCTCGTCCGGCGGCACCAGCAGCTCGACCCGCGGGCCGTCCCAGCGCGGGGACCACCGCTCGGCGGCGCCCAGCGGCCGGGCGCCCCGCCCGTCGTCGAGGAGCAGCCGGACCCGGCGGGCCCGGGCCTGGCGCAGTTCGGCCACCGAGCGGACGGTGACCAGCCGGCCGTGGCGGACGATGGCGACCCGGCCGCAGGTCCGCTGCACCTCGGGCAGCACGTGGCTGGAGAGCAGGACGGTCCGTCCGGCCTCGGCCTCCTCGGCGAGCAGTTCGTAGAAGGTCTCCTGGACGAGCGGGTCGAGCCCCTCGCTCGGCTCGTCCAGCACCACCACCGGCGGCCGGTGCTGGAGCGACTGGACGAGTCCGAGCTTCTGCTTCATGCCGCGCGAGTACTGCCCCACCGGCCGGGCCAGGTCGGCCCGGGAGAGCTTCAGCCGCTCGCACAGCTCGCGCTGGCGCGGGACCGGGGCACCCTGGAGGGCGGCGAGCAGGTCGAGGGTCTGCTGCCCGGTGAGCTCGGGGTAGAGCCGCAGTTCGCCGGGCAGGTAGCCGATCGAGGGGGCGAGCCGGCCGTGGTCGGCCACCGGGTCCAGGCCGAGCACCCGCACCTGCCCGTCGCTGGGGCCGAGCAGGCCGACCAGGCAGCGCAGCGTGGTGGTCTTGCCGGCGCCGTTGGGGCCGAGCAGGCCGAACACCTCGCCGGCCTCGACCGACACGTCCAGCTGTTCGATGCCGACCGTACTGCCGTAGCGCTTGGTGAGCGCACGCAGTTCGATCACCGGACCGCCTCCGGTGCCCCGGCGGTCGACGGCTGGATCCGGGCTTCCCGGCATGACCACCTCCTGTGAGGGACGCGCCCGACGGTGCCGGACGGGCTCCAGCGACGGGATGCGATCCGTCGCCGGACGCGCCCCGGTGACGGACGCGTCCGACATCCAAGCGCGCCCGGCCGGGCGAGTCGAGGGACGCGGCCGAAACGGAGGGTGTCTCACCCCTTGCACACCCCCAGCGGCACCAGCCGGGCGACCTGCCGGGCCAGCCCCGCGGCCTCGGTCACGGCGGCCACCGCGTCGACGTCCTTGTACGCCTCGGGGGTCTCCTCGGCCAGCGCCCGCCAGGAGGCCGGCCGCACCGCGATCCCCCGCGCCTCCAGCTCGCTCTTCAGCCGCTCGCCGCGTACGGTGCGCAGCGCCTGGTGGCGGCTCAGCACCCGCCCGGCGCCGTGGCAGGCGGAGCGGAAGGCCTCGTTGCCGGGCAGTCCGACCATGACGTACGAGGCGGTGCCCATGGTGCCCGGCACCAGCACCGGCTGCCCGGCCTCCACCAGGTCGGCGGGCAGGTCGGGGTCGCCCGGCGGCAGCGCCCGGGTGGCGCCCTTGCGGTGCACGCACAGCGTCCGGAGCTCGCCGTCCACCTCGTGGGTCTCCAGCTTGGCGAGGTTGTGCGAGACGTCGTAGACCAGCTCCAGCCCGACGCCGAGCACGGTGGCGAAGGCGCGGCGGGCCGCCTCGGCGAGCAGCTGCCGGTTGGCCCGGCCGTAGTTGGCGGCCGCGGTCATGGCGCCCAGGTAGGCACGGCCGCGCGGGGAGTCGACCGGGGTGCAGGCGAGCTGGCGGTCCGGGAGCTCGATCCGGTAGCGGTGCAGTTCGCGGTCCATGGCGCGGACGTGGTCGGTGCAGATCTGGTGGCCGAGGCCGCGCGAGCCGCAGTGGATCATGACGCAGACCTGTCCCGGCCGCAGTCCGAAGGCGGCGGCGGTCCGCGGGTCGTGCACCCGGTCGACGGCCTGCACCTCCAGGAAGTGGTTGGCCGATCCGAGGCTGCCGACCTGCTGCAGCCCGCGCTCGACGGCCCGGGTGCTCACCTCCCCGGGAGCCGCGCCGGCCAGCACGCCGCGGTCCTCGCAGCGTTCCAGGTCGCGCGGCACACCGTGGCCGTGCTCGACCGCGTAGCGGGCACCGCCGATCAGCAGCTCGTCCAGCTCCTCCGGTCCGCCGAGCCGCCACAGGCCGCCCCGGCCCAGGCCGCGCGGGACGGTGCGGTCCAGCAGGTCCATCAGGCGGCCGATCCGCTCCGGGTCGAGTTCGTCCCGGCCGACCCCGGCCGCCAGCAGCCGGACCCCGCAGGAGATGTCGAAGCCCACCCCGCCCGGCGAGACCACCCCGCCCCGCTCGACGTCGGTCGCGGCGACCCCGCCGATCGGGAAGCCGTAGCCCCAGTGCACGTCCGGCATCGCGAAGGAGGCGCGGACGATCCCGGGCAGCGTCGCCACGTTCGCCACCTGCTCCAGCGCCTTGTCCCCGGCGGCCTGCGGCAGCAGCGCGGCGCTCGCGAACACCACCCCGGGCACCCGCATCGGCGGGCGCGGCTCGATCCGCCAGCGGTACCGGCCGGCCTCGGTCAGTGCGATCTCCACCTCGCTCACCCCGCTCCCGCGGCTCCGGCCCACCGCGCCGGGACCGGGCTCAGACGTCCACCGTGGCCTGGCAGGTCCAGCCGTCCGGCCCGGCACTCAGGTCCAGGTCGTGCAGTGAGACGGCCTTCGGCACGGCGCCGACCAGGGCGGCCGTGGCGGCGTCGGCCATCCGGAACCGGACCGCCACCCGACGGGCGCCGTCCAGGCCCTCGATCGGACCGACCGCCACCGCCACCGGCAGTTCGCCGTCGACGTCCATCCGGTAGACGACCTCCTCCAGGACGCCCGCCAGCAGGTCCGGATCGCTCACCGCGAGGACCGTGCAGCCGCGCTCACCGACGATCCGCGCGCCGGCCAGGTCGGCGAAACTGCCGACGACGCCGTGCACCAGCTCGCCGATACAGCCCTCCGCCGTCGGCGCCCAGGCCTCGACCCGCAGGTCGGCCGTGTGCGGCACACTCCGGTGCCCGCCGGCGGACCGGCCGGCAGGCTCGTCTCCGTCCACGAGCGACGCCTCCCGCACCCGTTTCCCTCTCCCCTCCAGCCTCGTCCCGCGGCCCACCCGGGGGCAAGTGCGGCCCGCACCGGAGGCCTTTCTCGACCCAGGGACCTCGGTGGTCCGCACACGCCACGCTTCGGCCTGCCACGGTGGATGTCGGGCAGTTGCGGGAGACTCCCGCCGAATCCGGCTTCTCCCTGATGGCCAGGGCCCGACCACGACGGACACCGATCGTCTACGGGCATAGCGGACGGCCGTCGGACGTCCACCGCGCCGCAGGCCTGCCCTCGACGGTCTTGCCGGTGCCAGGTTCGTCTCGTGGCTGGACTCCGGCCGGACGGTCCGGTTGAGGATCAAGCCGCTCCCTTCAGGGGCGATCGGGGTGACGGTGAGCGACGACCCGTCCTCGCAGGTGACGGTCAGCCTGCCGATGTCCCCGCCGGTCGGGTGGATCGAGGAGCATCGAGCGCGCCTGGTGAAGGCACGACAGCTCCTCACAGGCTGACGCCCTGCCGACACCGGTCGTCCGCCCACCCGGCAACGGCCTCGTCGCCCATCGGCCTGGCCTGGCACCTGGTGGATGCCAGGCACCCCGGCCCCGCCTCAGCCCGAGCGCAGCGCCTCGAAGCCGAGCAGGAGGGCGTCGAGCGCGACGGCGAACCGCTCGGCGTCGTCCGCGCCGGGCGGATCGTCGGGATCCGCGCCGTGGGCGACCGCCTCGGCGTGTTCGTCCAGCTCGGCTGGGACCGGCCGGCCACGGACTGACCGGTGGCGGATCGGGGCCGTCCCCGTGCGGCCGAACGGTGGCCGTGTCTGCGCGACGGGCAGCGCGTCGTGCCCGATCAGGCAGTCCGGACTGCCTTCGCGCCTCTGGTGGAGCTCCTGCCCGTCTGTTAGTCAGGAGGGTGACCGCCTGCCGTGCGAGAGGGAGACCATGCACGCCCAGCACAGCGCGAAGACCGATGAGGCCGAGCGCAGCCGTCCACCGGCGAGCAAGCCCGCGATCGGGGGCGCGCCGCCTCTCCTGGCCCTCCAGCGCAGCGTCGGCAACGCGGCGGTCGTCCGGATGCTCCGCCGGACCGGACGGCCAGGGGCTCAGGAAGAGCCCAGGCAGGGCGACGAATTCGACTACGGGCAGGCCGAGCACGCCGTTCAGCGCTCCACCGTCCAGGACGTGCTGCGCTCCCCGGGGCGTCCGCTCGACCACGGCACGCGCGCCGAGATGGAAGGCCGGCTCGGCGCGGACTTCTCGGACGTCCGCATCCACACGGACGCCGCCGCGCGGGCCTCGGCAGTGGACGTGGGCGCCCGCGCCTACACCTCCGGCCACCATGTCGTCATCGGCGAGGGCGGAGGCGACAAGCGCACCCTCGCCCACGAACTCACCCACGTCATCCAGCAGCGCCAGGGCCCCGTCGCCGGAACGGACGACGGCACCGGGCTGAAGGTCTCCGACCCCTCCGACCGCTTCGAACGCGAGGCCGAGGCCAACGCCGTTCGCGTCATGCGGCGGTCGGTGCTTCCGTCGACGCGGGCCGAGGGCGGAGCCGCCGTCGGCACCCGTACCGACGTAGCGGTGCAGCGCGCGACGGCGGAGGAGGACCGCGAGGTCGCGGCGAACCTCGCGGAGGCCGCCGGCGGGCGCCTCGGGAGCACCGAGCCGTGGGCGCGCGAGACGTTCGATCCCCATGACACGGAGATCGGCGCGGACAGGACCGGTGTCCACATCGCCAGTGTCCAGGCCCCCACGGACAAGGTGATGAAAGCGGGTGCGCAGTGGTCGGCCGTCGAGCTGGATAAGAAGAAGAAGCTCCTGGGCGAGGCGCTGGACACCGCGTTCCTCGAATGGAGCAAGCGGTACGACCCCGAGCAGGTGTACATCTTCACCGCGCCGGAGTACTACTTCAGCGGCCAGGGCACCCACTTCCTGAGCGGGGACCAGGCGGCCGGCGTGGACGAGTGGCTCGCCGACCGCCTGGCGATCCTGCCCAGCAACTACCTGGTGGTGCCGGGAACCATCGGCCGCCGCCGTTCCCTCGACGCGCACGAATCGGACCAGGCGCGCGCCGACCAGCGGGAGGGCCGGAAGCGGCTCAAGGAGAACATGGGTGCCGACAACGGATACGCCAAGGACTCGGTAGCGGAACTGGAGGAGATCTGGGAGCAAGGACCTGACCCCGACGGGTCGGGCAACGTGACCGTGTTCGACAACTACGCGCGTGTCTTCCAGGGCGGCCAGGATCCGAAGACCTACACGAAGCGTTTCGAGGCGCCGGACTGGGGAGGAGCTCCGGACCGTTCACCGGAGGAGATGGAGCAAGGCTTCTTCGCCATCGGGCAGGAGAACTTCGAGACCACGGTGAAGGGCGTTCAGGTCCGTCTCCAAATATGCTCGGACAACGCCGCGGAGAGCCTCTGGAACGAGCCGTACGAAGGCGTCCACATCCTGGTGGCGGCGAACTTCGGCGACGCGGGCGAGAGCCAGGCCAACATGCACGGGGACACCTTCGTCGTGGCCGACTCGGGACATTCCCAGCTCTTCGAGGCCGACAATCCGGTCCCGCCGGCGGACAGCGTCGAGGACCTCCGGTACCACGCTGCCGAGAAGCGGAAGATGACGGGCAAGAGCCCGGAGGCGACCAGCACGAAGGGACCGGTCTCGCTGAACTTCTACCGCACGGCGACCCGGGAACCCAGCGCCCAGTAGGCGCCGGGGCGGTGGGCGAGGCCGATCGCGTGCCCTGCGGGTGCCGCCGCCCGCCGGGTCAGGCCGTGGGGAACTCGACCCGGACGCGCAGTCCGCCCGTGCTGCCGGGGTCGGCGGTGACGGTGGCGTGGTGGGCGCGCGCGATGGAGGCGACGATGGACAGGCCGAGGCCCGCGCCCTCACGCGGGCTGTGCCGACGCTCCTGGAGGCGGCGGAAGGGCTCGAAGAGGTAGGGGACCGTCTCCGGCGGCACCTGGGGGCCGGTGTTGGCGACCTCCAGGACGCCGTCGCGCACGTCGACGTCGACCCGGCCGCCGTCGTGGTTGTAGCGCAGGGCGTTGCCGACCAGGTTGCGTACCAGGTGTGCCAGCAGCACCGGATCACCGTCGACGGACACGGGGGCGGTGTCGGTCCGGACGGTGACGCCGTTCGCCCGGGCTTCCTCCGGGGCGGCGCACTCGGCGGCCACCGCGCGGGCCAGCTGGTCCAGTGCGACCGGTTCGCGGTGGTCCAGCCTCTGGTCGGAGACGGACAGCAACAGCAGGCCCTCGATGAGCCGTTCGCTGCTCTCGGAGACCTCGATCAGTTTGCGGCGGACCCGGGCGACGGCGGCCGGGTCCCCGGTGGCCAGCCCGATCTCGGCCGCGGCCCGCTGCACCGCGAGCGGAGTGCGCAGTTCGTGTGCGGCGTTGGCCGCGAACCGCTGCTGCGCACCGACCAGTTGCTCCATGCGGTCGAGCATGTCGTCGAAGGTGTCGGCGAGCTGTTTGAGTTCGCCCGGGGGTGCGTCGAGGGCGATCCGCTCGTGCAGGTTCTCACCCGAGAGCCGCCGCGCCGTGTTGGTGATCACCGCCACCGGGCGCAGCACCCGTCCCGACATCCACCAGGCCAGTGCCATCGAGATGACGGCGAAGGCGGCCAGGGCGATCAGGGAGACGGTCAGCAGCTGGTTCTGGGCGGCCTGCTCGGCGGCCTGGGTGACGACCTTGACGGCCTGGAAGTGGGACTGTCCGCCGTCGGCGGGGTCGGCTCCGGCGGGGGCGCTCCCGGGTGGGGCGTTCGCGGGTGCGGCGGTTCCCACCGTGAGGGTCTTCGCCGCCGCGGCGGGGTCCGGGGTCGCCAGTGTGGCCAGTCGCGGTTCGACGGCGACGGCCGTGCTGATCGAGGTGTACAGCCCCTCCCGGACCAGGAAGTTGACCAGGACGATGAGCATGGCCCCGGCGAGGACGAGCAGCCCGCCGTAGAGCATGGTCAGCCGGCCCCGCTCCCCGCCCGGCAGCCGCGGGCGTGCTCTGCCCGGCAGCGGAAGCAGCGGAAGCAGCGGAAGGCGGTTCGGGCCGATCGGGGCGGAGCGCCTCACGCCGGGACGCCGATGCGGTAGCCGTGGCCGGGCACGGTGTCGATGACCGAGGGCTCGCCGAGCTTGGCGCGGAGCTTGCTGAGGGCGACCCGGACCGCGTTGGTGCGGTATCCCATGTTCCGCTCCCACACCTGGTCGATCAGGTCCTCACCGCTGACCACGGCGCCCTCGGCCTGCATCAGCACCTCCAGGACGCCGAACTCCTTGCGGGACAGGGCGAGGTAGCGGCCCTCCCGGAAGGCCTGGCGGCGGGCGGTGTCGAGGGTGATGCCGGCACGTTCGATGACCGGCGGAAGGGCGGGGTGGGTGCGGCGGCCGAGGGCCAGGACCCGGGCCAGCAGTTCCTCGTAGGCGAACGGCTTGGTGAGGTAGTCGTCCGCGCCCAGGTCCAGGCCGTCGACGCGGTCGCGGACGGTGCCGGCGGCGGTGAGCATCAGCACCCGGGTCAGCAGCCGCTGCTCGACGACGCTCCGGCACACCTCGTCGCCGTGCGCTCCGGGCAGGTCGCGGTCGAGTACGAGCACGTCGTAGTCGGTGAGGCGCAGCCGGTCCAGCGCGTCGGCGCCGTTGTACACGACGTCGACGGCCAGGGCGTCGCGCCGCAATCCCTCGGCGATCATGTCCGCCAGGAATTCCTCGTCCTCCACGATCAGTACACGCATGACATCAGGTGTACCTGAAAGCCACCTTTCGTCGCCGTAAAGGTCTCGGCTGACAGCGGCGAAACGCGGGTGCGTGCCAGCCTCTGCGTCGTCGGTCACCCGGTATCGGAGACGTATCGGACACGGTGGCCGGCCGCTCGCAATCGGACACGGAGGAATTCCATGCGGAACCACATGCGGAACCACAGGTACGGCGCGGCGGCCGTGCTGGTGGCGGGGATGGCGCTGTTCACCGCGGCCTGTGGCGGAGGCGCCACGGGCTCCGGCGGGGGCGGCGGCTCGGACTCGTCGGGCAGGGGCGCGGCGGCGGACCAGGCCTACGAGCACCGTAAGTGCCTGCGCGAACACGGCGCCCAGGTGAAGGAGCCGGAGCCGGGCCAGGACCCGCGGGGCATGGTCCTCGAGGGCGGCCAGGACAAGATGGCGGAAGCCCTCAAGGCCTGCGGTGGAGCCGGTGGCGCGGGCGGCGCGAAGATGTCCCAGGCCGACAAGGACAGGGCGCTCAAGTTCGCCCAGTGCATGCGCGGTAACGGTGTGGACATGCCGGACCCGAAGTTCGACGGCGACTCGGCGATGTCGGGACAGGCGATGAAGGTCCCGGAGGGCCCCGACAAGGACAGGTTCGACAAGGCGAACAAGGCGTGCAGTGGTCAGAATGCGGAGTGAGCGCGGGCGGAGCCGCCGAACGTACCTGATCGCCGCGCTGGTCACCTCGGTCTCGCTGGTGGGCGGGGTCACGGCCCTGTCGCAGACCGGCGGCGGCGCGAGCGCCGGCACGGAGCGCACGGACGGGCTGCCGCCGAGCACGGGCTCGGTGGAACGGCAGGACCTGAGCAGCCGGACCCAGGTGGACGGGACCCTCGGGTACGCCGAGGAGCGCCGGTTCAACGCCGGTGTGACGGGCACCCTCACCTGGCTCCCGGAGCCCGGCGCGGTGGTGGAGCGCGACGGGGTCCTCTACGAGGTCGACGGCCGGAAGGTCCGGCTCATGGTCGGCGAGCGCCCCGTGTACCGGACGCTGAAGGCCGGCGACAAGGGGCCGGACGTCAGACAGCTGAAGGAGAACCTCCGCGCCCTGGGCCACGGCAAGGGGCTGGCCGCGGACGAGGAGTTCACCCCCGGCACCGTGGAGGCGGTCAAGCGCTGGCAGAAGGCCCACGGTCTGGCCCAGACCGGCGAGATCGGCCCCGAGCAGATCGCCTTCTCGCCCGGTCCGGTGCGGATCAAGAAGAACGACGCGGCCGTCGGCGACCAGGCCGCTCCCGGCAAGCCGGTCCTCACCACCACCGGCTCCGAACGGCAGGTGCAGATCAGGATCGACGTCTCCCGGGCCGACCTCGCCAAGCCCGGTACCCGGGTCGAGGTCGCTCTGCCCGGCGGCGGCAGGGCCAAGGGCAAGGTCGCCTCCGTCGACCGCACCATCGGTGAGGACGGCAAGGAGCAGGGCTCCCCGGACAAGCCCGCCAAGATCACCGCCCGGGTGGTCTTCGACGACCCGGGGCAGGCCGAGGGCTTCGACCAGGCGCCGGTCACCGTCGAGCTCGAGGGCGAGGTCCGCGAGGACGTGCTGACGGTACCGGTCAACGCCCTGCTCGCGCTGACCGGCGGGGGCTTCGGCATCCAGGTCGTGGAGAACGGGAAGGTGCGCGAAGTCCCGGTCGAGCTCGGCATGTTCGGACAGGGCCGGGTCGAGGTCAGCGGGACCGGTCTGGCCGAGGGAATGAAGGTCGGGGTGCCCACGTCATGAGCGCGGTGGTCGAGTTGAACCAGGTCACCAAGGAGTATCCGGGCGGGGTCGTGGCGCTGCAGGGGGTGGACCTGCGCATCGGAAGCGGCGAACTGCTCGCCATCGTCGGCCCTTCGGGGTCGGGCAAGTCCACCCTGCTGCACATCGTCGGCACCCTGGACCGGCCCAGCGCCGGATCCGTCACCCTGGCGGGCCACGACGTCGCCGCCCTCTCCGACCGCAGGCTGTCCGCCCTGCGCGCCCGGCACATCGGCTTCGTCTTCCAGTCCTTCCACCTGGTGGCCGGGGTCAGCGCCCAGGACAACGTCGCCGAGGGCCTGCTCTACTCGGGCCTGCCGCGCGCCCAGCGCCGCAGGCGCGCGGCCCTGGCCCTGGAGCGGGTCGGGCTCGCGGACCGCATGCACCACCGGCCGCACGAGCTGTCGGGCGGCCAGCGGCAGCGGGTGGCGATCGCCCGGGCGGTGGTCGGCGAGCCGGACCTGCTGCTGGCCGACGAGCCGACCGGCGCGCTGGACTCCGCCTCGAGCGAAGCGGTGATGGAGCTGCTGCACGACCTCAACGCCGACGGTGCCACCATCGCGGTGATCACCCACGACGGCGAGATCGCCGACAGCCTGCCCCGCCAGGTCCGGATCCGCGACGGCCGCGTCGTGGCGGACCTGCGCACCGGCGCCGCCGTCCCGGCCGATCGGGGTGGGGAGCGATGAGCCGCACACGGCTCTCCCCGGGCCGGCTCGGCCCCCGTGACGTCCTCCACGTCGGCTCGGCCGGCCTGCGCACCCGGCCACTGCGGGTGGTGCTGTCCGCGCTGGGCATCGCCATCGGCATCGCCACCATGATCGCGGTGGTCGGCATCTCCTCCTCCAGCAAGGCCCAACTCCTGAGGCAGCTCGACCGGTTGGGCACCAACCTGCTGGTGGCCTCCCCCGGCCAGGGGCTGTTCGGCGAGAAGGTGAAGCTGCCCGAGGAGTCGGTCGGCATGCTGAGCCGCGTCCCCGGGGTCGAGCAGGTCGGCGCGACCGGTGACCTGGCGCAGTCCGTCCGGCGCAGCGAGAAGATCCCCGACGACGAGACCGGCGGCATCACCGTGAAGGCCGCCACCGAAGGACTGCTGGACGTCGTACGCGGCGCGGTCGGCTCGGGCACCTGGCTCAACGAGGCCAACGGGCGCTACCCGTCGACGGTGCTCGGACACGTCGCGGCCCAGCGCCTGGGCATCACCGCCCCCGGTCAGCAGGTCCACATCGGCGACCGGTACTTCACCGTCATCGGCATCCTCGACCCGCTGCCGCTGGCTCCCGAGATCGAGCGGGCCGCCCTGGTCGGCTGGGACGGCGCCGGCACGCTGCTGGGCTTCGACGGCCACCCGACCCAGATCTACGAACGGTCGACGGACCGGACGGTCAGCGCGGTCCGCGAGCTGATCCCCCGCACCGTCGATCCGCAGAACCCGCACAACGTGCAGGTCACCGACCCCTCCTCGGCGCTCCAGGCCAAGGCCGCCACCGAGGGGGCGTTCACCGACCTCCTGCTCGGACTGGGCGGGGTGGCGCTCCTGGTCGGCGGCGTCGGGGTCGCCAACACGATGATCATCTCGGTGCTGGAGAGGCGCCACGAGATCGGACTGCGCCGCTCCCTGGGCGCCACCAGGGGCCAGATCCGCCTCCAGTTCGTGACGGAGTCCCTCCTGCTCTCCGGGCTGGGCGGACTGGCCGGCGTGGCCCTGGGCGCGGCCGCCACCTACGCCTTCGCCGCCTCGGGCGGCCTGCCCTGGGTGGTCCCCCCGTGGGCCGTCACCGGGGGCTTCGCCGCCACCCTGCTCATCGGCACGGTCGCCGGCCTCTACCCGGCCGTCCGGGCCGCCCGCCTCTCCCCGACCCTCGCCCTCCACGCCGGCTAGCGGGCCGCACGGGTGGGGCACCCCTCCGGGCGCCCCACCCTCCGGTCCGCGGCGGGTGAGGCAACTCCCATACGCAGGGTGTCACTTGATCCTCATCCTCGCGCGGGACGCCTCCCCGACGCGCAACCCCCGCGACGGGCAGGGCCTCCGTGATCTACCGTTCACCCGGTGAGCTCCCACGACACCGAACCCGACACACCGGCCGCCGTGACAGTCCGCTGCCAGGACAACCGCGCCGTCACCGTACGGCTCCGCGACCCCTCCCGGCCCGACGAGGACCGCGTGCGGTACGCGGTCGAGGCCTCCGCACCGGGGCTGGCCATCCGCGTCGACGAGGTGGTCGCCTGGAACCGGGGCGCCGGCCTGGCGGCCTTCCTCGAGGAACTGGCCGCCGACTTCCGCGGCTGGGACGGACAACGGGTCTGGCAGACCGACGACCGGGACCTCACCGTCAGCGCGGTCTTCCGCTCCGGCGGTCACGTCGGACTGACCTGGACCCTTCGCCCCTGGAGGAGTGCGGCCGGCGGTTGGGAGGCCTCCGTCACGACCTGGCTGGACGCCGGCGAGCAGACGTCCGCCCTCGCGGCCGACGTCCGTGGCTTCCTCACCCAGCAGGACGGCGCCCGTGGCTGACCTGCGGCTCATCTGGACCCTCGACGGACCCGGGTGGGCGGACTGCCGTGTCACGGACGGGCAGAACGATGCCGAAGTCACAGCCTCGTACATCACCAACGCCCCTGAGGACCTCCTGACGGCGATCGCCCGGCTGGTCAGCGGCGAAGCCGAGACACGGGCCCAGTTCGAGGCGGAACCCACCGCTTTCCGGTGGATCTTCTACCGCGAAGGCGACGACGTGTGGATCCGCCTCCTCCGACTACCGGACGGCGCCCGGCACGACAACGCCGGCACCGAGATCTGGTCGACCCAGCAGGACGTCGACACCGTGGCGCGAGCGGTGATCCGCTGCTTCGACGACGCCGCCACGAAGTACGGCGAGAGCGGATACCGCGGCAAATGGGGCGAGCACTTCCCCCGCACCGAGCTCGAAGCCCTCAGGTCGCTCTGGCGCACGCACCGGTCCGACCCGGCGGCCTGACCCCCGACCCCGTCGGTCTGCGGTGCTGCTGCCGTCGGTGCCGCAGGGGCCGATGAGGGCTTCACCGAGTGCCAGGAACAGGCCGTTCCCGTCGGTGGCGTGCTGCCAGTCGAAGTGGCAGGTCCCGCCGAAACGGCCGACGCCGGGCCCGTACGGGCCCACATCGCAGGTGGCTTGACGGTCCGCCCGCGCCCGGCTGCCCGGCTGAGGTCGGCTCCGCTGCTTGGGCGGGTCTGGGCACGGTGGGCGGCGGCATCACCCGTCGGCGTGCCACGTGCCGACACCGTGTGTGGTGCCGCCGTTGAAGCGGACCTATCGTGGCCCACGACAAGGGGAGGGCGGGGACGTGAACTTGACGGTGCGCCACAGACATTGGACGGTCACGGTGGGGTTGATCGCGGTGGCGGTGTCGGCATGCTCCGAGGGGGCGGGCGGATCCGACTATCCGTTGCCGTACAAGCGGCGGGACGCATCGGTCCTGCGCCGCATCGCGCTCGCCGACCCGTCCACGAAGAACACGGCCGTGGCGGCGAACGACCGCACGATCACGATGGAGGTCTCCTGGAGCGGCTGCGACTACAAGCCCGACCTGGTGGCACGGGAAACGGACAAGCAGGTCGCACTGCTGCTCAAGCGCCGCGACGCCTCGGGCCCGAACATCGGCTGCGAGGACGGCGGCATCGCCGAGCTGACGGTCGTCCTGCGTCAGCCACTCCGCTCCCGCTCCCTGACCGACGTCCTCACCGGCGAACCCGTCCCCTACACCCACGCCTGACAACAGCCCGTACCACGCCTTCGAAGGCTCA
Organism: Kitasatospora sp. NPDC058184; assembly: GCF_042883725.1. NCBI lineage: Bacteria > Bacillati > Actinomycetota > Actinomycetes > Kitasatosporales > Streptomycetaceae > Kitasatospora > Kitasatospora sp. NPDC058184. The sequence continues at coordinate 134,511 of NZ_JBHVVE010000008.1, read as the reverse complement.
AAGCCGGCTTGCCAGGGCGCACCTCGGAAAGACGGCCTCCGGGACACCGGCCCCGCGCCCGCGGAGCTCCGAAACCGAACTGAATGAATTGGCGCGCTCTGATCCCAATCACAGCAGGTCAGGAAGTGTCGGCCCCGCGCTCGCGGGGATAACTCCCTGGCCCTCGAGATGCAGATCCGCACCGCGAAGTCGGCCCCGCGCTCGCGGGGATAACTCAACCTCCATCCCAGCTGGGGGAAAGAACGCTCACTTGCCCCAACGGTGCTACCGGCCCGTCGATGATCATCGGGGATCCCGGCACCGCCTCGACCTTGACCAGCGATCGGCCGCGCTGGTGGCGGTGTCAGTCCCCCGTGTCACCGTGTGACCCATGATCAACAATCTGGAGGGCCTCGACCGCGTCGACTGGTCGTCGATGGGCCACGCCTATGGTCCGGCTGACGAAGTACCGCTGTGGCTGGAGCAGATGGCCTCGCCGGACCCGAACGTCCGGGAGCGGGCCTTCAGCCGCTTCTACAGCTCGGCCCATCACCAGGGCGACGTCTACTCGTGTACGGCGGCGAGCCTTCCGTTCCTCCTCGCGCTCGCCGACGACCCACAGGTACCCGACCGCGCAGCTGTCATCCGGCTCATGCTCAGCATCGGCAGCGCGGCACTGGACTGCGACCCCGACGGCGTCTACTACAGTCCGTCCGGCCACGCGTCGACGCCCCACGCGGATGTCGTGCCTCGGATGCGTGGGCGCATCGAGGACTTCGTTCGGCACGCGGCGGACCCGGATCCGCAGGTACGACAGGCCGCCGTCCCGGCCCTGGGGCTGTTCCTCGACGACGCCGAGCGGGCGTTCGCCCTGCTGCGTGAGCGGCTGGCGGCCGAGAGCGGCACTCTGGAGCGGCTCCTGGTCATCGAGACCGCCGCGACGCTGGCCCAACGACTGCCAGGCGCGCTCGGCCCGGTGACGACCTGGCTCGCCGTGCTGGCGGCCGACCCCGCGTTGGACGCCGACATCCGGCTCGCCGCCCTCGTCCACCAGGCCGCCTGCACACCGGAGGCGATCGACGACAGCCTCGTCCCGACGGCGACCGGTCTGCTCCGGCAGCTCACCCCCGAACCGGAACCCGAGCCCGAGGACGAGGCCCGACCGGCTGACTGCGGGCAGTGCACCTGCACAGGCATCGCCACCGAACCCGCACCGGACCGAGGTGTCCCGCCGCAGATAGCCGCCGTCTTCGACGACCTCGACCGCCACGGCCGCGTCCACGCCCCCACCACCGAGCTGCTGACCACCTTCCACCGGGTGCTGGACGCGCGGGTGCCCGAACGCACCGCCCTGCTCACCGCCCAACTCCGCAGCCCCGACGCGGCCACCCGCTACGACGCCGTCACCATGACCTGGGACCTGATCCGCTCCTGGCGCGGCAACCACACCAGCCTCGTCCTCCTGCTCGCCGCCTGCCTGCTCCCCGACGACCCGTACACCACCGCCGAAGCGGCCGAAACCCTCGGCAAGCTCCCCCCAACCCTCGCCGAACCCGCACGTGAAGCCCTCGCCACCCTCGTCCAGGCACACCGCACCACCCACGGCGCGAACGTCTGGGCCGCACGACACCCGCTGCTGCGCAGGGCCCACCAGCAGGCGGTCACGGCGCTGGCCGGCCTCGGTGACGAGCGAGCCCTGCCCGGCCTGCTGACGGCGCTCGACACCGGCATCGACGACTGGCGCGCCGTGCAGGTCGCCGGACACCTCCCGCAGGCCGCCGGAGAACTGCTGCCGAGGCTGACCCGGCGCCTGGCCGACGCGGACTTCTCCTGGCCCTGGGGATCCGCCACCGCGCTGATGGCCGCTCTCAACGGGCTCGGCGACCCGGCGGCTGTACCCGCGCTCACCACGGCCCTCACCACCGCCGTCGAGCAGGAGCAGTGGCAGACCGCCGGCGCGGCCCTCTACGCGCTGGGATCCATCGGCACCGGCGCCGCGTCAGCGCTGGAGACGGTCCGGCCGCTCCTCGACGCCGAGGACACGGACCTGCGCTTCGCGGCCGTGAAGGCCCTGTGGGACATCGAGTGCAACCCCGCCGCTGCCGTGCCGCGGCTGACCGCCCTGCTCGACACCAGCAAGGACCAGGACGCCGCCGACGTCCTCGGCCGGATGGGAGGGTCTGCGGCCGCAGCACTGCCCCGCCTGCGGCAGTTGTCCGAAACCGGCCATATCGGGATCCGGGTACACGCCGCCGCCGCGATCCACGACATCGGCGGCCCAGCCGAGGCCGCAGCCGTCCTACCTGTGCTGCTGGAGGCATGGGAAGCGAACGACTCGACCACAGGCCCCGTCGTGGACTGCCTCCAGCGGATGGGCCCCGCCGCCGCACCCGCCCTTCCACGGATCCACGCCGAACTCGCCCTCGCCCGCCGAAGCAGCGGCTTCTTCGGGAATATCAAGAACGACGAGGCACTGCTGCGCGCTGCCCGGGCCGTCATCGAGCACCTGGCCTGATCGGATCAGGTAGTCGCTTGACCTTCTCACTCCGATCTCGCCTGTCGTCCCGGTGATCGGGTGGGTGCCGATCACCGCAGACTCCGGCTCGATCATGAACTCCTCCCTGGAGCCGGTGGTGCTGTTCGACGATCCGCAGACGCCGATCATTTCGACCGTCAACAGCACTCTCACCAGTTGGGCCGACCGCTCCTACGTGCACCAGGTACTCGCGCCGGGATTCGCGGGCCGGGGCGTTGGACGCCGCCCTCGGTCCAGGGGCGGGGGCGGGTGCGGGGCCGGGAAAAATTTCTTCGAACCCGGCTGCAACCCCCCGGCGGGATGGACGTCTATCAGGGTGAGAGGCGGGGAGAGCGAGCCGGCGGAGCCGGGGGGCTCGGGCCGACTCCTCGGGGCGTGACAGTAGGCGCCCGCTCATTCGATCACCACCATCACCATGTCCTTGGGGGGACTGCCACATGAACGCGTCCGTTATCGCCCGTATTGCGAAGATCGTCCCGCTGGCCATTGTCGCCGCCGTCGGCGTCACCGCCTGCGGCCCGACCGAGGGCGGGGCCTCCGTCGCCGCCTCCGCTCCCGCCTCCGCCCCGGCCGCTGCCTCCTCGGCCACCCCCGGCGCGGGCGCCGTCCCGGCCGTCCCCGCCCCGGCCGCGCCGACCGCCGAGGCGGCCCCGACCGCCGCCGCCCCGGCCGGGCAGGCCCCCGCCGCCGGGGCCGCGACGGCCAAGACCGACGTCAAGGCCGCCGCGAAGGCCGCGGCCAAGCCCACCGCGCCGAAGGCCCCCGCCCCCTCCGGCGGAAGCGGTATCGGCATCACCTTCGGCGGCCTGAGCGAGGGCGGGAAGATCGGGCTGAACGACCTGGTCCCCTTCACCGTCACCTGGAAGAACAACGACGCCACCGGCACCCGCAGCGTGGCCCCAGTGGTGGCCACCCAGCAGTACGAAGGCGCGCCCTGCACCATGGTGCTCGCGATGGCGGACGGCACCCTGGAGCGCAAGGACGCCTCCGGCTGGAAGACGCTGGACCACCTCAGCCAGGGCGGCGGGATGGACTACGCGGGTACCGCCGACGACGCGGCCTTCACCCTGGCCGCCGGCGAGAGCCGGACCATCGAGTTCCGGATGCGGTTGTCCCTGGCCAACCGCCCGGGGCAGATCACGATCGAGGCGGACGCCCCCGTGCCGCACTCCAAGAACTACCTGGACATGGCGAAGGCCGAGCTGAACGCCACGGTCGTCGACAGCCACAGCCCGGAGATGCTCTCGGTGATGCCGCCGGCCAAGGGCGTGATCACCACGGACCCGATCCCGTTCAGCTTCCGGGTCTCCTCGCCGGACGGCACCGCGGGCCTGCGCTCCCGGGTGACCGTCTGGAGCTCCGAGGGGCCGACCCCGAACGACGTCACGGTGGAGGCCCGGGTCGGCGACGTGTGGAAGCCGGTCGAGCTGAAGGACGAGTGCGGCCTGGTCACGGTCGACCCGAACGTGCCGGGCGTCCGCGACGGCAACACGGTCGAGTACACCTTCCGGGCCACGTTCAAGGAGGCCCCGAAGTACGGCGCCGACGTGGACATCCGGGTGAGCGCGGAGTCGAACGGCCACCAGTCCGTCCAGCGGTCCGTCTTCCTGCGCGACGCGCGCTGACACCGCGCACCCGCGCACCCGCACCGCACCACCGCCCCGGCCTCCCACCACTCGGGAGGCCGGGGCGGTGGCGTTGGGGAAGAGGCGCCGGGACGCCGATGCCCCGGTGAGCCGGAGGGCTACCGGTACCAGTCGTCTCCGCCGTCGGCGAGCGAGCGTCCGAGGTAGTCCCGGAGACCGCCGGCCACCCAGCGGCGGCTGTCGGTCTCGTGCTCCCAGACGAAGGCGTCCGGCCTCCGCGGCGTCCGCACGAAGGCGAACTGGTCGCCGCCACCGTTGTCCCCGAAGAACAGGAGTGCGTCGAACGGCATGTACAGCCGGGCGAAGGAACCGTCCGTACGGAAGTGGAGGTTCTGCTCGGCGATCTGCTCGACGGTCCAGACGGTGTCCACGCTGGTCCGCCCGACGATTCCGTTGCTCTCCAGCAGCAACTGCCTGAGCTCGGACGGTAGTTCCTCCCCCAGCTTGCGCTCGGTCTCCGCCAGGACCGACTCGTCGGCGGGCTCCGCGAAACCGGCGTCGGGGAACGCCTCGCGGGCCGCTTGTCTCCACATGGTCCGGAAGCGTAGCCGTCCCGGACGACACGCCCGCTCAGCCGGGACCGGGTTCGTCGTGGATGGTCAGCGATCCGGCGAGGTCGAGGTCGGCGACGGTGCCGTGCGCGCCGGCGCGGACGAGCAGCACGGCGCCGAGCGCGGTGCTCCAGAACGTCCTGGCCTCCACGGCGAGCGACCGGCGGGCCGTCCAGCCGCGGCTGTCGACGAGTTGGCCGACGAAGCGTTCGGACTGCCGGAACAGCAGCTGGAGGTGCCGGTCGACCACGGGGGCGAGTTCGGGCTTGGAGATCCCGGCGGCGAGTGCCCGCGTGACGGACGGGAGCGAGGGCATGGCCAGGACGGCGCGGGCGATGTTGCGCCGGAACGTCGCCGCGTCGGGGGCCTGGCGGCCGATGCGCTCGATCCGTCGGGCGTCGTGCAGCAGGCCGAGGAAGGCGGCGTGCACGAGCAGTGAGTCCTTGGAACCAAAGTGGTAGGTGACCTGGTTGGGGAAGACGCCTGCCGCGCCCGCGATCTCCGCGACGCTCAGCTCGGCGCCGGGCCGCTCCTTGCAGAGCTCCGCGGTCGCCTCGATCAGCCGGATCCTCGTCGCGCGACCGCGGTCCCGCGAGCGGCCCGGGGCCGGTCGGGCTCCGGTTCGCTTCTTCTCCACGCGCCCCGTCTCCTCCACGCGCTCCTTCTCCACTCGCTCGTTCTCCATCCCGGAATTGTATGTGATACAACTTGCCCCGCGTTCACTTGTATCGCATACAAGAAAGGCCGAGGAGCATGCACCGGACTGAAGTCGTCGTGACCGGACTCGGCGCGATCACCCCGCTCGGGGCCGACGTGGCGTCTACCTGGGAGGCCCTGCTCGCCGGCGCGTCGGGCCTCCGCGGGGACGTCCTGCGCGGCCACGAGGGACTCGGCCTCCCCGACACCGTCGCGGGGACGATGGCGGTGGACCCCGCCACGTTGCTGCCGCCGGTACAGGCGAGGCGGCTCGACCGCTCGCAGCAGGCGGCCCTCGCCGCGGCGGCCCAAGCCTGGGCCGACGCCGGAGCCCCGGAGGTGGACCCGGACCGGCTCGCCTCCGCGATCGGCACGGGCATCGGCGGCGTGGGCACGCTGCTGAGGGAGGACGACGTCCTGGAGACGGCCGGAGCCCGGCGCGTCTCACCCCGCACGGTGCCGATGCTCATGCCCAATGCGGCGGCGGCGCTGATCAGCATCGAGTACGGCGCGCGGGCCGGGGTCTACACGCCCGTCTCGGCGTGCTCCTCCGGGGCCGAGGCGATCGCGCTGGCGGCCCGTCTCATCCGGGCCGGCGAGGCGGACGTGGTCATCGCGGGCGGGACCGAGGCCGCGACCACCCCGATCACCGTCGCCGGGTTCGCCCGGGCCCAGGCACTGTCGGGGCACACCGCCGATCCCGCCTCGGCGTCCCGGCCGTTCGCGGCGGACCGCAGCGGATTCGTCCTCAGCGAAGGCGCCGCCGTCCTGGTGCTCGAAAGCGCCGAGCACGCCGCCGCCCGGGGCGCGCGCGTCCACGCGGTGCTCGCGGGCGCCGGCATCGCCGCCGACGCCCACCACATCACGGCGCCCGCCCCCGACGGCGCCGGTCAGGTCTCCGCCATGCGCAAGGCCCTCGCCCAAGCCGGTCTGACTCCCGGGCAGATCGGTCACATCAACGCCCACGCCACCGGAACGCCGGTCGGCGACGCCGCCGAGGCGCACGCGATCAGGGAGGTCTTCGGCCGCGCCACCGTCACGGCCCCCAAGGCCGCGCTCGGCCACCTCTTCGGCGCCGCCGGCGCGATCGAAGCGCTCATCGCCGTCCTCAGCGTGGAGCACGGCGTCATCCCGCCGACCCGCAACCTCACCGCGGCCGGCATCGGCCCCGACATCGGCCTCGACGTCGTCGCGGAGCGACGGGACGTCCCCCAGCAGGCCGTGCTCAGCAACTCCTTCGGCTTCGGCGGGCAGAACGTCTCCCTCGTCGTCACCGGCGCACGGCACCGCGCGTCCCGTACGGCCCCGGCCGCGCCATGACGGACACGGACAATCGCTCCGGCCGCCACGGGACAACGGGGTCCTAAGGGGTGCCCTGGCAGGACGCCTGCCGCCCGAGCCAGCCGGTCGCGGCGGCGAGTGACGGATCCCCCTCCTTACGGGTGTCCACGGCCTCGTCCGGCTCGATCGGCCCCGCGTGGATCCGGCCCGTGCGGTCCGCCTCGGCGGCGCCCGTGAGCAGGACGACCGCACCGTCCGACAACCGGTGTACGGCGTTGCCGGTGGGCACCCCGTAGGTGCGCGCACCGAAGCTGCGGGTCTCCGGGCGGCCGATGAACGCGATGGCGACGGCCTCGCCCGCGCTGCCCGTCCCCGGGCCGGTGAGGACGGCGACGGGCGCGCTCGGCCACGCGTCCGCGCCGTCCCCGGGGGGCTCCACCTGCGGGGACCCGTCCAGGAACGGCACGCCCCCGCGCACCGACCAGACGCTGCGGGTGCCGTCCGCCGTGACGAAGGCCCCCACCGGACCGTCCCCGAGCAGCGGAGCCGCCACGGCCAGCGGCGCCCACATCCCGCCGCCGCTCTCCCGGCGGAGGTCCACCACCCAGCCGCAGGCGCTCGCCCCGGCGACGGCGGCGCGACCGCGGGCGACGTACTCGGCGTAGGTGCGCTCCGAGCCGTTCACCGCCGGAAGGTTCAACCTGGCGATGCCGCCGGGAAGTTGTTCGACCGTCGGGGCGTCGACCGCTGCGGGGTCGGCGTCCACGGCCGCCGCCTCACCGGGCGGGTAGAACCGGCTGTGGCCGTCCCCGAGCGCCGCCACCGCGCCGCCGACCGCCCGATGGGTGTCGGCCGCCGTCCGCGCCCCGGCCGCCCGCGCGAACGCCTCGCCCCGCAGCTTCGGCCAGTCCACCGTCGCGGTGTTCAACGACTCCCGCTGCAACAGGTCCAGCGCCTCCGACAGGTAGCCGTGCGCCTGCGCCGACATCCCCCCGGACTCCCCGGAACCCCCCGAACCTCCCGAAGCGCACCCCGCGACCAGCGCCACCGCGCCCGCCACCACCACGGCGATTCGCGCCGCTCTCATCCGCACCCCTCCCCCGGTTCGTACAGGCCCCATTCCTACCCCACAAACCGGCGAGCGGCGACGGCTGGGAGCCCCGCCTCGACCGCCGCTGCCGATCCCCGATGCCGTCCCGCAGGCCCGCCGGGTCCCGCCCGGCCGAAAACCATCGTGTGCGCAGGACCCCCCTAGATATCTCGGATGGACAGGGCGTCAGGCCGCGCGCGAGGCTTCCGGGAGGTCGGACCGGAACCATTCCCCCTACCGGAGGGATCTCCTCATGACAGCATCACCCAGGCGTCGACGGACCGTCTTCACCTCGGGGTTGGCCGCCCTCTTCGCCGTCGCCGGGTTGGGCCTCACCGCCGCCCCCGCGCAGGCCGACGCGCCGCCGCGCGCCACCTGCAACCCCGAGATCGAGCAGGTCTGGGACGACATCGTGACGGCCACCGTCACCCCGGTGGTCACCGAGTTCACGTCCTTCAACGTCGTCCCCGGGACGACGGGGCAGCAGCAGCAACGGCTCACCCAGGTGGCGATGATCACCACCAAGATCAACAACAGTGCCGATTTCAACCTCAGCTACAGCTCCGCCCTGGGGCAGGTCGGCCTCAAGACCGGATTCCAGGTCGAGACCAGCCGGGCCAACACCCGGACCACGGACACCTCCCGGACGGTGAACATCAACGCGCCGGGCAACTACGGGATCTTCCGCGGGTTCCTGCGCGTCGACGGCGAGTGGACCCGCTACCTGTGCGCCCGCTCGGGCCAGGGCACCGGGTACTGGATCAAAGCCAACCCGAACGGCACCGGCTACTACACGACGTACGGGGCGGCGAGCGAGGGCGTGGTGCTCTGCTCGTACCCCGAGCCGGCCGGGACCGTCCGCGAGGCGGCCCGCCTCGAACTCTGCAAGCACTGACCCGTGACCGCGTCCCACCCAGGAGGGAAGACCATGGCGAAGTCCGGCAAGCGCTCCACCCGCCGACTCGGAGCCGTGCTCGGCAGCGTCGCCTTCGTCGGCTCACTGCTGACCGTCGCGGCGCCGGCCGCGCACGCGGCGAATCCGCTGGACGGCTTCACCTGCGAGAGCGGCGGGTACCGCATCTTCACCCCGTACACCTATGCGAGCGACCGGATGGTGCTCGGCTGGTCCCATGCGTCGTGGGACAACGGCTCGATCATCCAGGAGCCGTGGCAGGACGCCGCCCACCAGCAGTGGACACTGTGCGGCGAGAACAATCCGACCCGGACCGACGGTAAGTACTACAAGCTGATGGACCATGCGCGCCACTGGTGCCTCGGCATCGACCGGGCCATGACCGACGACGGCAACTGGCTGATCGACGAGCCCTGCAACTACTCGCAGAGCGAGATCTTCTTCATCCAGCCGGTGCCGGGCACCAACCTGAAGGCGATCATGGCCAAGCACAGCAACCGCTGGCTCTCGGTGGACGGCTCCAACTCCGGATCCCACGTCACCCAGGGCTCCTTCAAGGCCGACCTGTTCGAGCTCCACAAGGTCTGGTAGGCACCCGCCCGAGCGCCCGTGGGGGCCTTCCGGCAACGGACCCCGGCCGGAAGGTCCCCACGGGCTGCACCGGAATCACCGTCGGCCGATTCGGCGAACTCAACATCTTCACCTGCCCGAACGATCCCGGACATCCGCACCGCTGGAGCATCCAGTAGCCCACGGGAGGCGGCCCGTCGGCTCGGACCTCGAGCGGCGCCGCGCTGTCTGCTTCGTCACTCCGAATACAACGCCGCCAGGCGTGGCAGCCGTCGGCTCAGCTGGTCACCGTCGCCGAAGTCGAAGTTCCAGGCCGGGTCCAGCGGCGGGTACGGAACGGTGAGGGCCTCGTCGGGGAGGTCTTCACCGGTGGCTTCCCGGTAAGCGCTCCAGGCGATGCTCAGGGCTTCTTCGCATTCGATGTCGATCCCGTCGGCGGCGTACGCCTGTACGGCCGGGAGCGCGGCGAGCCGGTCCGGGTCGGTGATGACGCTGTCGAAGGTCGTGCGGCCCTGTGTGATCAGCCAACCCCGGAAGTAGTCGAAACCGTCGTCGGAGCAACCGCCGTTGATCAGGTAGGCGGCGCCCCACAGCGGAGCCCGGTACGAGTCGGCCATCAGGTTCCGCAGGACCTGCTCGGCGGCGACGATCTCCCCGGCGGGGCGAAGCGCGAGTAGCGCGCCGGCCCGGATCGCAACAGCGTGGCCGTTGTCCGGGGCCGGCACTCGCGAGCGGGCTTCCTCGATCAGGTTCCAGAACTGCTGGGTGTCCATGGTGGTCGAGCATCGCACCGGACTCTGACAGCACGGCCAGGAGACGGACCGTGCCCGCCGCGACGGACCGCCCGACCAGGAGCGGGCGCCTCTCCAAGGGCTGGAAGCCGTCCGACCGGGTGTCCGGCTCCCGACGTCACGGGAGGCTGGTTCGTGAATCTCCGTCCGGTCCTGAGTCGTTGGCGACTCCACACCAGTGCCGCGGTGGAACGCTCCTTCACAGGCGGGGTGATGATGGCATGGCGCGGGTGGCGAGGTGGACCATGAGGCGCCCGGGCTACGGGTCGAGCCGCCGCTCGTACGGGCCCGCTCCACCGACGGGCGTCAGCGCAGTGCGAGGACCTGGCCGGGCAGGAGCAGGTCGGGGTCGTCGCCGATGGTGTCCTGGTTGAGTTCGTAGAGGGCGGGCCAGCCGCCGTCCGTAGCGAAGGCCTCGGCGATGCCGCCGAGGGTGTCGCCGGGTTCCACGGTCCAGGTGTCCGGGCAGTCCTCCTCGTCGTCCGTGCAGACCGGAGCGGGGGCGTCGGCGTGGGATGGCGGGGTGGCGGAGGCATGGGGCCGAGTGTGCTCCGGCCGGTGGCTGCCGGTGTGAGCGGCCGAGTGGTCGCCGCCGTGTGCGGCACGGGCTCCGCAGGCCGGCCACGGGGTCAGGCCGCGGCGCTCGGCGAGGTGTTCGGCCACGGCGATCTGCTGTTCGCGGGTCGCCCGGTCCGCGCGCGGCGCGTAGGCGAGGCCGCCGTTCGAGCGCCAGGTCCCGCTGTCGAACTGCAGCCCCCCGTAGTAGCCGTTGCCGGTGTCGGCCTGCCAGCGCCCTCCGCTCTCGCACCTGGCGACGGCATCCCAGTCCACTCCCGTTCGGACCCCCGCACTCGCCGCGGCGGCGGACGCTGTTGCCGTACCGCCGGCGATGGCGACGGCGAGCAGGGACAGCAGAACGACGACCAGGCGACGGGCCACGGACAGCGGTGACATGAACGCTCCGTACTCCGGGAACAGGGACCGGGCACCGAAGTGCCCCTCCCACCCATGCACCTGACGCCCTCGACGAGCAGGAGCGCAGCGCCGATCTCGCTCGACCGGCGGCTCGACACCACTCGAACGCGCGACCGGGCTACCGGGCCGAGCGATCGCCCGAGGGGGGCCCGGAACGCCTCCTCGGGCCGTCCGGGTGGGCCACTCGTGATCCACGGCGGGGCTCCGACCCGCGGCCGCGCCCTTGGGGCCAAGGACGGGGCAGCGGTCGGGAGCCGGGCGCCGCCCGGGGCTCGGCTCTGCGGTCGGGCCCCGGGAACGGTGGATAGCACTCTTGCTGGCTATCCGTCAAAACCCTGACGCATTGGGCTTGTTCGGGCTCGTCGTTTACGCTGGGCGGCGGTTCGATCACGCAACTGGTGTGTCTGAGGGGGCTGAGACGATGGCAGGGTTCCGAGTGAATCCGCAGGACCTGCGCGACGCGTCGAAGAGCGGCTACGCGGTGGCGAAGGGCATCCAGCAGGACTGGGCGGAGGCCTTCGGCCACGCGCCGCCGGCCCTGGGCCTGCCGAACTGGTCTTTCGAAGGAGCGGCCCAGGCCGCCCTCCACGACCTGGGCGAGCACATCGACCGCATCACCACCAGAACCCTGGCGGAGGCGGCCGGCAACCTGTCCATCATCGCCAGGAGTTACGAGAACACGGACAACGGCGCCGCCTCGACGGTCGACGGCGCCGGGGCACAGACCGGGACAGGGGGGCAGGGCTGATGCCGCACTACTGGGGAATGATCAAGGAAGCCGATGTCGGCACGCTCAGGACGGCCGTCCAGGTCCTGACGACCTTCGAGGGCAGGTACAAGCAGCAGGTCACCGCCTGGCAGACGATGCAGCGCACCCTCGCCTCCTCGTCCTGGCACGGCCAGGCGTCGGACGCGACCACCACCGCACTCCAGAACCGCACCAACCAACTGCTGCTCGTCGACCAGTTCATCGAGGACCTGCGCCGGATGCTGACCGACGGCATCGACAGCGTCCTCCTCCTGCAGGCACGCCAGCAGACGCTCATCACGCGGGCGACCGGCAACTGCCTGGAGATCGTCGCCGCCGACGTGAACGCCACACCGGTGGTGCGCGTCCTGCCGCCCGACCAGCACTCCCGCAACGACCCCGAGTGGCGCAAGGAGGTGGAGGCCGCCCGGGACCGCCTCGTGACGGACATCGACGCCCTGTGCACCTCCGCCCGGGGCGACGACGACCGCCTCGCCCGTGCCCTGGCCGCCTTCGACTACATCGCCAAGCAGGACGGGGACTACTACCCGGAGAAGGTCGCCGAGATCACCAAGGCCGTCGCCGAACTCGACCGGATGCCGGGCGGCGGCGTGGGGAGCGGCGGTGGCAACCCCGAATCCAACCGGGCGTGGTGGGACTCCCTGCCCGAGGCCACCCGGCAGCAGCTCATCCAGGACCGCCCCAGCTGGATCGGGTCCCTGGACGGCGTGCCCGCCGAGGTCCGTGACCAGGCCAACCGGGCCTGGCTGCCCCAGCTCCGCGAGGAGATGGCCCGAGAACTCACCGGCCCCCCTTCGCAGAACATCACCCAGGCGAACCTGGACGGCCTCGACGCCCTCCAGAAGCAGATCGACACCCCCGGCGTACCGCCCCAGCTCCTGCTCAGCGTGGACGACCCCCGCTCGGTGTCCCACGTCCCGGGCGCCGTCCTCGCCTACGGCAACCCCGACACCGCCACCCACATCGCCGCCTACGTCCCGCCCAACCCGGCGGTGGGGACCCTTCCCGCGGACGCCGCCGCCGCACGCAACCTGGCCGTCGCAGCTGGGAAGGCGGACCCGACGAAACCGACCGCGAGCATCGTCTTCACGAACCTCGGCCCGGCCGGCGACCCGTACCAGACCCCCACCGCCTCACTCAGCCCGCTGCGCGACGGCGGCCAGACCATCCACGGCACGTACAACGGACTGCGGGCCTCCCACCGCGACGGCAACGCCACCCTGAGCGAGGTCGCCGCCCCCGCCGACGGCTCCGGGTTCGCCGTCGCCAGCACCCCCCTCGCCGACACGGGCAAGCCCGGGTGGAACTTCACCCCCGACTCCATCGTCGCCAGGACACCTGGCGGCCCCGACGACCCGCCCTCCCGCCACACCGCCGCCAACGCCATCGTCGGGCGCCGGTAACGGCCCCGGGAACAACGGCCCGGGTGTCACACGGTCCGCCTATCCTCGCGGTATGAGCTTCAGGGGGTACTGGGTCGTGATGCCGGTGCCCGTCGACGTGGTCGCCGACGTGGCCCCGGTGTTCACGCCCCTGATCGACGCCCAGGCAACAGCAGGCCGCAAGGGGCTGGAGCGGTGGCGCCACGAAAGCCCGGGACGACCGGACGTGACGGAGCTCCACGACCTGGCCGCCCCCTACCTCCTCGACGACCACCTCGACGTGCTCTTCGGGATCTGGGGCACCCACGAGGCGGCCGGCCCGTTCCTGAAGTCCTCCTGCCGCAAGGCCTACCCCGCCGTCGGCCTCGCCCACGCGCTCCGAGCCGAGCGGTTCCTCGCCCTGCCCGGCTGGTTCGGCCACTTCGTCCTCACCCCGCAGGAGGTCCGCGCCACGCTCCCCGCCGTCCAGGCCGCACTCGACCTGACACCCGACCAGCGCAGCACCGTGGAGCAGCGCCTGTACGACATCCTGGACGAAGTCTCGGAAGAGGACGCCGCCGCCCTGCTCGACGACCTCGTACCGGTCTGGCGAAGAGCCGCCGCCACCGGCCAGGGCCTCATCGGCGCCCAGGCCGTCCCCTGCTGAACACACCTGCCACCACCGGCTGTTGACAGGATCGGGCCGCATGAGCCACATGCGGTGCGGAGAAGGCCGCAGGCAAGCCTCCGCACTGGCGGGGCCGATGGGGCGTCGTGGTCGGTGCGGTGTGCGGACCGGCGGGCCACAGGTCCGCGCTGGCGCGCACCGCGGCGGGAGGGCCCGGCAGCGGTGCTGAGCCGCAGTCCGCCGACGGGCGCCTGTACCGGCAGCGGCATTCGGGGTCACCCGAGATCAGAGGTCGCCGCCGTAGATCGCGGCGTCGCCGGACCCCTCGTACGGGCCGTAGTCGCTGCCGGTGCGGGCGACGGTCTCCCGGGCCCCGCGCCCGCCGAGGAGCGCGGCCCGCGCGGCGAAGTCCGGCAGCAGCAGGCGCAGCGCCCGGCGTCCGTACAGCGCGGTCAGCAGTCCTGCCCCGTCAGGCTCCGATGGTGTGCCACCTGATGTCGCCGCCCCGTTCAGGGGGTGCCGGCGGCGCAGCTCGCGAAGCAGCCTGTGTCCGGCGAGGGTGCGGGCCGGAGCGCAGAGCAGTATGAGCGGGAGTACGGTCATGGGCAGTCCTGTCCACCAGGCGCCCCGGGCGGTGGCGAACGCGCCCGTGGCGCACGTGGCCGCAGCCAGCACGCTGGATGTGGCCAGCCGGGCCGGACCGCAGCGCAGGCCGCGGCGGACCAGGTCGGTGCGGGTCTCCTCGCGGGCCCGCCGCACAGGTGGGGTGGTCACGGCGTCGGCCCAGGACAGGTCCCGGCCGAACGCCGTCCGCGCTGCCCGGTGCAGTGGAGTTGCGTCCTGCCCTGAGTGGGCGTGCACCACCCGCCGCAGGCGGCCCCGTCGGTCGGTGTCGAGCACCCCCGCGAGGTGCAGCTCGACGACGGCCACCACCAGTGCGGCCTTCGACCCCCCACGTACCCCCGCGATCGCCGCGGCTGTCAGGCCGTCAGCCCTCCCCCGGGCCGGCTGCCATCGCAGCAGCGCCGCCCCGAGGAGCGCGGCCACCGCGCACACCACACCGACCGATCCCATCAAACCCCCTGAAGCACGGACCACCCGACGGCCCTCCCCCGGCCACCGTTCCCGCAGGATGACAGAGCGGGAAGGCGACGCCAAGCGGCCGACCAGCCCGACCGCCATGCCGCCGGAGCGCGATGAGAGCGCGAACGGCGATCCCGTCGAGCGTGCCGACGGCCTTCGTCTGTCCATGGGCGAGGCGGACGCGTGGAAGTCCAAGGGGTCGACGTCCTCGGTTCGGGCCTCCCCGCGCAGGCGGAGCGAGCGATCGTACGGCGGGTGCACGCTGGAGATCGGCTACTTCCTCGGCCGGCGGCACCGATCCGCGGACGCCGGATCAAGGACGCCGGCTCAAGGGCGCCGTCCTTCGGGAGGGCGCCCTCACGCCACCGCGCAGGTCCCCGCCGGACCGTGACCCCGGCCTCGGCCGGGCCGCTCCGCCGCCCTGGCCTCCCCGCACGACGGTGTCGTCGCCTACAGTGAGAGCTTCTTGCGGGCGGGGCCTGGTGACGGCACGAGCGGGGAGGGGGTTGGAGTGGAGCGACGGGTACGTCGGACCGCGGCGGCCGCGCTGTCCTGGGCGTTCCTCACGGCCTGGGCCGTCTGCCAGGTCCTCCTCGGCACGACGACGGCCACGGCGACGGGCGCGGCGCAGCCGGCCCCCGGCACGCCGCCCGCCGTCGCCGCCCCGGCGGCCCCCGCCGTCGCACGGCTCGGCCCGGCGGGCGCGGAGGCCCGGCGCGCTGCGGACCGCCCCCGCCACGACGTCGCCCAGCGGCAGACGGCCGCCGCCGAGGCCGGTGCCCGGCTGCCCGCGCTGCCGCCGGTCGCGCTCCCGTCCACCAGGACGGACGCCCCCCGGCCCCGGCCCGGGATGTACGCCCCGGAGCCGCGCCAGGAGCGGGCGCCGCCGTCCGATCGCTACGACCCCCGCCACACCCGCGGTCCCCCTTCCACCCGGTCCAGCTGACGTTCCACCGCGCCCGCCGACCCGGGTGCCGCGGCCTGCCCGCGGCCCGGACGGGAGGGCTCCGGCCACCGTGCCCGGAGCGTTCCCGGCGGCGCGCCGTCCCCTCGCGTCCGCCCGTCCCGGGTGCGGCGTCCCTCCGCGGACGCCCGGCTCCCGCGGACCGCCCGTGGAGTACCCATGCCTATTCGCCGTGCCGCGTTCTGGCGCGCGCTCGTCGCGCTCGCCGTCGTCGGCGTCTCGTTCTACGTCGCCCTGACCACCCCGCCCCGCCTCGGGCTCGACCTGCGCGGCGGCACCCGGATCGTCCTGGAGACCCAGGACTCGCCCACTGTCCGCGCCGACGCGGACGCCACCGACCGGGCGCTGGAGGTACTGCGCCGCCGGGTCGACGGTCTCGGTGTCGCCGAACCCTCGCTCGCCCGCGCCGGGGAACGGCGCATCGTCGTCGAACTCCCCGGCATCCAGGACCCCCGCGAGGCCGCCGGGGTCATCGGCCGCACCGCCCAGCTCACCTTCCACGCCGTCACCGCGAACGCCGACGGCCCGGCCGGACCCCCGGCGGCGGACGGCTCCCGGGTCCTCGCCGATCCCGGCCTCCCCGGTGGCCACCTGCGGCTGGGTCCGCCGGTGCTGACCGGCGACGGCGTCAAGGACGCCTCGGCCGTGCTCGACACCCGGACGGGCCTCGGCTGGAGCATCGACCTCTCCTTCCGCGGCTCGGCCGGCGACGCCTGGGCCCGGCTCACCGGGGAAGCCGCATGCGCCGCGCCGGCCGACCCCACCCGCCGGGTCGCCATCGTGCTCGACGACCGCGTCCTGTCCGCCCCCGGCGTCCAGGACAGCGTGCCCTGCGGGCAGGGGATCACCGGTGGTTCGACCCAGATCACCGGCGGGTTCTCGGCCGACGAGGCCCGCGATCTCGCCGCCCTGGTCAAGGGCGGTGCCCTGCCCGTACCGGTGACGGTGATCGAGCAGAGCACCGTCGGCCCCACCCTCGGCGCCGAGGCGATTCGGGCCAGCGCCCTGGCCGCGGCCATCGGCCTGCTCTGCACCGGGGCCTTCGTCATCGCGGTGTACCGCCTGCTCGGTGTGCTGGCCACCGTCGCCCTCGCCCTCTACGGACTGATCTCGTACGCCGCCGTGGTCGCGCTCGGCGCGACGCTCACCCTGCCCGGGCTGGCCGGCTTCGTGCTCGCCATCGGCATGGCGGTGGACGCCAACGTGCTGGTCTTCGAACGGGCCAGGGAGGAGTACACCGCGCCTCGGGCGGCCGGCCCCGGCAGGGAACGGGACCTTCGGCGCCCGCTGCGCGTCGGCTTCGCGAAGGCATGGAGCGCGGTGGCCGACTCCAACGTGACGACGCTGCTCGCCGCCGGTCTGCTCTTCGTGTTCGCCACCGGCCCGGTCAAGGGCTTCGGGGTGACGCTCTCGATCGGCGTGCTGGCCTCGATGTTCTCGGCCATGCTGATCACCCGGCTGCTCGCCGAGTGGGCGGTGCGCCGGCCCGCCGTCGCCCGGCGGCCCGCCCTGACCGGCATGGCCACCGTCGGCCGGCTCCGGACCCGGCTGACCCGGCGGCCGCCCCGGCTGATGCGCCACCGGCGGCGCTGGCTGGGCGTCTGCGCCGGGCTGCTGCTGCTCGCCGTGGCCGGGATCGGCGGGCGCGGCCTGGACTTCGGCGTCGAGTTCACCGGCGGCCGGGTGGCGCAGTACACCGCCGCGCAGCGGGTCGACGCGGACGCCGCCCGCGCGGCGGTGGTCGGCGCCGGGTTCCCGCAGGCCGTGGTTCAGACCACCGGCGACACCGGGGTGTCCGTCCGCACCAAGGAGACCGGCGACGACCAGCAGCAGCGCATCCGGGAAGCGCTCACCGGCGTCACCGGCGAGCTGTCCGTGGAGCGCGACGAGCTGATCGGGCCGAGCCTCGGCAGCGAGCTGCGCGGCTACGCGCTGGCCGCGCTCGGGCTCGCGGTCGCCGCCCAACTGCTCTACCTCACGATCCGCTTCCGGTGGGCCTTCGCGGCGGCCGCGGTGATCGCGATGGCGCAGGACCTGCTGCTCGTCCTCGGCCTCTTCGCCTGGCTGGGCAAGCCGGTGGACAGCGTCTTCCTCGCCGCGCTGCTCACCATCGTCGGGTACTCGGTCAACGACACGGTGGTGGTCCTGGACCGGCTGCGCGAGCTGCGCCGGACCGGGACGAAGGCGAACTGGGCGGATCTCGCGGACCGCGCCGTGGCGCAGACCCTCCCTCGGACGGTGAACACCGGCATGGGGGCGCTGTTCGTCCTGGTGGCCCTGGCGGCCTTCGGCGGCGACTCGCTCGCCGACTTCTCGGTGGCGCTGCTGGCCGGGGTCCTGCTGGGCACCGCGTCGACGGTGTTCACCGCGATGCCGGTGGTCGTCCTGCTTCAGGAGCGGTTCCCGGACCGGCCGCAGGAGGCCGAGGAGGCACCGGCACCTCACTCGGCGGGCGCGGCCCGGGCGCGCGACCACAACGGGGCGGTGGTCTGAGCGGCGTTGGTTCGGCCGGGAGGCCGTGCGTTCCGCGACCGGCCGGCTGCTCGCGGTCGGCCGGCCGGCGGGCGAGCAGGTGCTGGTGCTGGTGCTGGACGTCAGCGCCATCGGACGGCGGAGCGCCGTCCTGACGCACGATGAGACGCCGACCTGCTGGTCAACGGCCGCCGTACAGCGGGACGTTCGGGCGCCGCAGGGCGCGGGGCGGCGCGCCGCCGAGGAGCACGGGAGGTCTCGTCTCCCGGCCGATCCGGTATCGGGAGACGTGCCGGCCGGACGGCGGGGGAAGCCGCTGTCCGGCCGGGCCCAGCCTTACCCCCGTACGGACGGCAGCGGGTTGGCCGGCTCGTCCAGCCACGCCCGGTGCCCGCCGTCCGTGTCCACGGTCAGCCCGAACCGGTCGAAGCCCGGGCGGCCCTGCTTCTCCCACCAGTGGACGACGTCCTCGACCTCCGACCACATCCGGCGAGGACCCGACTGGCGGACCTCGTACCGTTCCGCGCCGTTCACGAAGTCGACCGTGGCCCAGGACGTGACGCCGGTGTCGAACAGCCACAGGGTGGTCATCCCGTCGCCGTCGCTGCGCCGGTAGTACGCATCGGGCACGGCCAGGCCCACGACGAAGGACGCCAGCCAGTCGTCCACGACATCGAGCGGGCTGAGGGTCGTGTACTCCTGCGCGGCGTCGCCGGGCCAGTCACCGGGCAGGTAGTCGTCGACGGGCGGGCCCTGGTAGCGCTGTTGACGCATGCGCATGAACGCCGAGGACCCGGTGAACGGCCCCTCGGCGGTGCGGCCGGCGGCGGTGAGGCGGGCGACGGCTCCGCCGCCGAAGAGCGGCGCGAAGGGCAGCACCAGCACTCCCTGCGGCCGGATCTGCCCGATCACGGCCGCGGGGACCTCCCGTACCGAGCAGGTGAGGATCCCCCGGTCGTACGGGGCCCGCGGCGGGTACCCGTCGGCGGCGTCGCCCACTACCGCGGTCGGGGCGTCGTCGAGGGCCCGGAGATTCGCCTCGGCCTGGGCGGCGACCTCCCGGTCCAGTTCCACGGTCACCACGGCCTGCGCGCCTTGGCGCCGGGCCAGCAGCGCGGCGTTCCAGCCCGGGCCGGTCCCGCCCTCCCAGACCGTGTGGCCTTCGTGGACGTCCAGGTCGCGCAGCATGGAGGCCACCATCGTCGGCATGGAGACCGACGACGTCGGCTCCCGCTGCCCGCCGTCCGCGTCGTCCTCCCACTGCGTCACGATCGCCACGTCGGAGTACGCGAGCTCCAGCCACCTCCCGGGGTTCTCCGTCCGGTCGCAGCGCTCGTAGCCGTCGCTGGTGCTCGCCCAGACGACGTCCGGGAGGAACAGGTGGCGCCCGATGTCGAGGAAGGCCTGACGCCAGCCCGGGGTCAGCGCACCCGAGGCCTCCAACCGGTCGACGAGCCGGCCCTGGAGGTCGGCGATCGCCGTCACTTGTGCTTCGGATCGGGAGTCGGGCCCTGTCCGTCGGGATTCGGCTTGGGGCCGATCTGCGGGCCACCGGGCTTGGCGTGGGAGCCGCCCCTACCGTCGTTCGGGCCGCCCTTGTTCTCGTCACCCACGGGTGATTCCCCCTTCTGTGCGACGCTCCGAGAATTTCAGAGCAGAGCGTAGGTGAACGAACACCCAAAGTAAATGGCGGTCCCACCGCTCCTCCTCGCGGGACAGGCACGGCTGGCCGACCATCCCGGGCGGGCCAACGCTTCGGGTGGTACAGCGCACAGGAGCAGCCGGGGAGCGCGCGCGGCGCCACCCACGCCGACGCCGGGCGCCTTGCCGAGGAGTGGGAGCGATACGACAACCTGGCGAGGGAGCAGTTCGTCGGGAAGTGCTGGAATTCGCATGCAGTGGATTCCTACGGCAACCAAGGCCGCACCGTGGTTCGAACAACCCGGAGGCGCCACTCAGTTCTCCCTTGAAAAGCCCGTCAAGGTACTCTGCGCCGCGGAATACCTTTTCTTCGAGAATGGAAAATCCTGCTGATGGATCGTCACCAACTTCTGACGCGCCTCACCGAGGCAGGAGTGAGCGACCGCTTCTACGGGATCAGCACGCAAGGTCTCTCGACGTCCAACCATCTACACGAGGCGGCCCCCGTCCTCACCGAGGGCCGCGATGGTCGATGGACGATCGACGTCTATGAGCGTGGCGAGCACTGGGAGGAAGCGAGTTTCGAATCGGAGGAAGAGGCGTGTTCCTACCTCTACGCAGAGGTCACGAGGCAGTGGGAGCTCTACGGGTCTCAGTGAGGTGAACAATCGAGCGCAGAGTCGCCGGGTCCTGGTGGTGCAGGACGACGTGGACGTCCACGATCGGGAGCGGGGTGAGACTGGTTTCGGTGGTGCTCATGTCCTCATCTAACTGCCGTACGGGGTTTAGGTGTTGATCGTCCGGTGCGGCACCGCTCCCAGGATGGCCTGTGCGGTCTGCTCGGGGAGTCAGGTGGGTGGCGTCTCGGGGCGCCGTCGGGTCTCAGGGGCGGGGGGCGATCTTCAGGTCGCCCCGGGTGACCTGGCGGATGTGGGGACCGGCCAGCAGGTCGTGCGGGTAGCCGAGTTCGATGCGGCCGGCCTCGTCGAGGCGGTCCGACTGGGCGGCGCTGAGTTCGACCTCCAGGGCGCCCAGGTTGTCCTCCAGCTGCGTGAGCGTGCGGGCGCCGACGACGGGCGCCGTCACGCCCGGCCGGTTCAGCGTCCAGGCGAGCGCGACCTGCGCGGGTGTGCGGCCCAGTTCGGCGGCGACCTCCTTCACGACCTCGGCGACGGCGAGGGCGCGTTCGGTGACCATGCCCAGCCCGGCGTTGAAGCTCCTCCGGGTGCCCTCCCCGGGGTCGGCGGCCGCCGCGGTCAGGTCGGCGCGGCCGTACGTGCCGGTGAGCAGGCCGCCCGCCAGCGGGGAGTACGGCAGCACGCCCAGGCCCATCTCCCGTGCCATCGGGACGAGATCGCGTTCCGCCGCCCGGTTGAGGAGGTTGTACTCGATCTGCAGGGCGACCAGCGGGGACCAGCCGCGCAGGTCGGCGACCGCCTGCATGCGCGAGACCTCCCAGGCCGGGACGTTGGAGACCGCCACGTACAGGACCTTGCCCTGCCGGACCAGGTCGTCCATGGCGCGCAGGATCTCCTCGACCGGCGTCGTGAAGTCCCACACGTGCAGGTACAGCAGGTCGAGGTAGTCCGTGCCCAGCCGCCGGAGGCTGGACTCCACCGAGGCGAACATGCTCTTGCGGTGGCTCCCCGCGGAGTTCGGGTCGCCCGGCCGGCGCAGCGTGGTGTACTTCGTCGCCAGCACCAGGCCCTCGCGGCCGCCCCGGGTGAACTCGCCCAGCTGGCGCTCGGAACTGCCGTCGGTGTACGTGCTGGCGGTGTCGATGAAGTTGCCGCCGCGCCCGACGTAGGCGTCGAACAGCCTGCGCGCCTCTGCCTTCTCCGCGCCCCAGCCGAACTCGGTGCCGAACGTGGCCGTGCCCAGCGCGAGCGGTGAGACCCGCAGTCCGGAACGGCCCAGCAGCCGGTAGCTGTCGAGGGTGAGTGCCATGGTGACCTCCCGTGTTCGTGATCCGTCGTCGACAGCGAGTCTGCGGCGGCGACGGGGCACGGATAAGGGAGGGGACTTCCTGGGAACATCTGTCCCACCCTGGCTGTTGCGCCGGTCATGACGACCTCCGCGCCGGACAGGACCCAGACCCAGGAGCTGGCCGCGTTCCTGCGCAGCCGGCGCGAACGCCTGGATCCCCGGGACGTCGGCCTGCCGGCGCGCCTCCGGAACCGCCGCACCCCGGGGCTGCGCCGTGAGGAGGTCGCCGAACTGGCCGGGGTCAGCGTCGACTACGTCGTCCGACTGGAACAGGCCCGCGGGCTGCGCCCCTCCCCCGACGTGCTCCAGGCCCTGGCCGGGGCGCTGCGCCTGGCCCCCGACGAGCGCGCCTACC
The DNA here is from genome assembly GCF_042883725.1 of Kitasatospora sp. NPDC058184. NCBI lineage: Bacteria > Bacillati > Actinomycetota > Actinomycetes > Kitasatosporales > Streptomycetaceae > Kitasatospora > Kitasatospora sp. NPDC058184. Next base: position 112,224 of record NZ_JBHVVE010000008.1, on the reverse strand, counting down.
TCTTCGACCTGGCCCTGCGGCGGCCCCCCGGCGCCGACCGGCCCGCCACCGCCGCCGCGCCGCCGCTGGCCCGGCTGGTCGCCGACCTCGCGCCGCTGCCCGCCATGCTCCTGAACCACCGCTACGACATCCTGGCCTGGAACGCCGAAATGGCGGGACTGATGGTGGACTTCGACGCCCTGCCGGCCCCGCAGCGCAACGCGATGTGGCTGTGCCTCATGCATCCGCGGGTGCGGGAGTTCTACCTCGACCGCGAACGCGTGGTGCGGGAGGGGATCTCCCACCTGCGCGCCGCGTGGGCCGCCTACCCGGAAGACCGGGCCCTGAGCGGCCTCATCGCCGAATTCACCGCCGGTGACGAGGAGTTCGCGCGCCTGTGGGCCGAGCGGGACGTCCGGGTCAACGGCCGCGGCCACAAGGCGCTGCGACACCCCGAGGCCGGCGTCCTCACCGTGCAGTTCGAGACCCTCAGGCCGCTCCAGGACCCGGACCAGCTGCTGGTGATCTACCGTGCGGCGGACGCGGAGAGCCAGGCGGCCCTGGACCGGCTGCGCGCAGCTGCCGCCGGGCCGCGGCAGGGGCCCGACGGGCTCTCGCACGCGTCCGGCTCCTCGCACCGGCCCTGACCGTCGGCCACTCACCACGGAGCGGCAGAGGCGGCACCTGTACGCGGAGTCAGCCGAGGTCGAACTGCCAGTACGCGGTGTCGCGGAACCCGGGCGACTTCGGGGCGACCTCGACCGTGACCGGGCCTCCCGCCTTGTCGGGCTTCACCCGCACCGGCACGGTGCGCTTCTGCTCCGTGCCGAGGGGCGGTGTGAGGGCGGTGACGGTCGCGGCCTGGTCCAGGAAGGTCATGCTCGCAGCAGGGACGGGAGCGGAGCCGAAGGCGGAAGGGGTGGACAGCGGGCCGGAGTCGATGGCCTTCCCCGCCCGGACCACGACGGCGGCGGAGCCACCGGTCGTGCCGACGCCGGTGTCGGGGGACGTCCCACCGGGGCGCAACTCCTCACCCGTGCCGTTGTCGTAGGTGATCGTGAAGCTGTAGCTGCCGTCGGGTTCCCGGCGGGGAGGGCCCACGGTGATCCTCAGACCGTCGTCGTAGCGGGCGGTCCCGCCGGCGCCCAGGGGCTCGACGACGCTTCCGGGGCCTTTGACGTACCCGTGCTGGGTCAGGGAGTCCTCGAACTTGGCCAGCGCCATGGCTCCCAGGACGACCAGGGCGGTGAGGACCGCCAGCACGACCCCGAGGACGGTGGCCCAGCGCGGGGTGTCGGAGGGCCGGGGGCAGGCGGGAACCGCGTTCGTGTCCATGCGGGTCACGGTAGGGAAACAGCTGGTCGGAACGCATGAGCGGACGTACTCAAGGGCCCCTGAGTAGCGGGCCTACGCGGTGCAGGTGCGGTCGCGGGCGGGGAGGTGTCCGGTGGCGAGGTAGGTGTTGACGGCGGTGTCGACGCAGGAGCTGCCGTGGACGCCGTAGTTGGCGTGCTGGTTGGCGCCCGCGAGGGTGAGCAGGCGGGAGCTGGGGAGGCGGTCGTGCAGGGCGGTGCTGCGGGTGTAGGGGACACGGGGGTCGCCGGTGGAGGCGACGATCAGGGCCGGGGCGTCGTGGCGGACCCGGACGGGGGCTTCGCGGGGGCGGTCCCAGAAGGCGCAGGGGGTGATGTTCTCGGTCAGCGGGGCGAACAGCGGGTGGGCGGCGCGGGCGCGTTCGATGTCGCTCCAGTACGTCTCGGGGTCGCGCGGGGCGGGTGCGTCTCCGCACAGGATCGCGGTCTGGGCGCTGCCGGTGCTGGAGCCGGCGGGGGTGAACACGGAGCGCAGGAGGTCGGCGAAGGCGGGCGGCAGGGTGGAGGGGTGGCCCTGGGCGGCCCGGGCGAGCAGGGACATCTGCTCGGCCAGGGAGGCGCGCGCCGGGTCGGTGTCGTCGGCCATCCCCGTGAAGAGCAGGGCGGGGACCTGGCTGTCGTCGAGGCGGAAGGCGTCGGGGGCGGTCCCCACGGTGAGCGGTTCGCGGGAGGAGGCGGCGATGACGCCGTCGAGGGTGGCGCGTACCTCCTCCCGGGTGCGGCCGAGGCCGTAGGTGCTGTCGCGGGCGGCGGTCCAGTCGGACCAGTCGTCGTACGCCTTCTCGTTCTCGGCCTCGGTTCCCTTCATGAGGCGGGGGCTGTAGCGGTCGGGGTCCAGGGCGCTGTCGAGGACCACCCGGTCGTAGCGGGTGGGGAACATCTGGGTGTAGGCCGTGCCCAGGTAGGTGCCGTATGAGTAGCCCAGGTAGGAGATCCTCCGTTCGCCGAGCGCGCCGCGCACGACGTCGATGTCCCGGGCGGTGTTGCGTGTCGTGACGTGCGGCAGGACGTCGGCGTTGGTGGCCCGGCAGCGGTCCGCGACGTCTCTGGCCCGGGCGGTCTGGCGGTCGAAGCCTGCCCGGTCGGGGCCGGCCGACAGCAGGCCGGGCCCGGAGGACAGGCCGCAGTCCAGGGGGGTGCTGCGGCCGGTGAAGCGCGGGTCCATGCCGATCACGTCGTAGCGGGCGCCGGTTTCCTTCATCACGGGGCGCACGGTGAGCCCGATGCCGAGGCCTGGGCCGCCCGGGCCTCCGGGGTTCACCAGGAGGGAGCCGATCCGATGGCGGGTGTCGGTGGCCTTCAGGCGGGACACGGCGACGGTGATGGTCCTGCCGCCGGGGTCGCCGTAGTCGAGGGGTACGGTCACGTCCGCGCATCGCGCGCCAGCGGCGTCGAGGGCGCGGCCCGTCTGGTCCTCCCCGCCCCGAGCGCAGCCGTGCCAGTCCAGGCGCTGCTGGTAGTAGCGGCCGAGTCCGGCGGCAGGGGCCGCGTCGACGGCGGCGGCCGGCGTCGTGGCGAGGGCGGCGGGTGCGACGGCCAGGCAGGTGGTGAGGCCCGTGGCGAGGACGAGCCCCGCGGCCGAGGCGCGCCGGACGGTGGTGCCGGTGATGGTCATGCTGCTCTCTCCCGGAGGGGTGACGGACGCGTCCGACCCGGAGGACGTCCGGGCCGTGCCGGTCGAGCCTCTCAACGCACCTGCTCCGAAGGCATCGCCCTGCGACACGAACTGGCGGTACGTCAGACGCACCACGGCGGGCCATCGGTATACGACCGGCGTACCACCCCGCCCGTTCCTTCCGCAGGGCGGACGCGGTACCGGAACGCGTCGAGGGGGCCGTCGGAGTCGATCCCCTGGACGACTTCGGCGTCTTCGGCGTCGTCGAGCGGTGGTGGAGTCGACTCAGCGGGCCGTCGCGGGAACGAGGTGGTCGAGGCCCTGGGCACTTCCCGTCGCCGCCTTGATCGAGCGGGGCAGCATGACGTGCTCGTAGGCGCGGACGGCGTCGCCGACGCTGGATTCGGTGACGAGGGCGTGGGCGAGGTCGGCGCCGTCGAGCATGGCGAGGTTGGCGCCCAGCCCGACCGGGGGCATCAGGTGTGCGGCATCGCCGAGCAGCGTCACTCCGGGCACGTGCGTCCAGGCATGCGGGGCGGGCAGCACGTGCAGGGGCCGGTTGACGAAGCCGTGGTCGCTGTCGCGCAGGATCCGCAGCAGGCCGTCGTCCCAGCCGTCGAACATCTCCGACAGGTGCTCCCGCACGGCCCGTTGGTCGCCGAGGTCGAGTCCGGCGGCCGTGTGCCAGTCCTGCGGCTCGCGCAGCGCGAGGTAGCCGCGGATGTGACCGTTGCTGTTGCGCTGGGCGACCAGGGTCCGGCCGACGCCCTTCGCCAGCAGCGATCCGTTGCCGACCAGTCGGGCGAGTTCGGGGTGGCGGGTGTCGCACTGGTCGAAGCCGGTCTCGACGAAGGTGACACCGGTGTAGTGGGGTACGGCGGGGGACAGCGCCGGGCGGACCCGTGACCAGGCGCCGTCGGCACCGACCACCAGGTCGAACTCCTCGGACGTACCGTCGCCCAGGAGCAGCCGGCACGTGCCGCCCGCCAGCGGGGTGACCCCGGCGGCGGCACGGTCCCACCGCACCGTGTCCGGGGCGAGCGAGTCCAGCAGCAGGCCGCGCAGTTGGCCGCGGTCGATCTCCGGCCGGCCCCCGCCCTCGGTCGGCCCCCGCTGCGTGAGGAGGGCGCCGGTGGCATGGTCGAGCACCCGCCACTCGTCGCCCTCGGGGCGGGCGAGGGCATGGAACCGGTCGAGCAGGCCTGCCGACCGCAGGGCGGCCTGGCCGGTGTCGGCGTGAAGGTCGAGGGAGCCGCCCTGCGGGCGCGCGTCGGCGTCGGCTTCACGTTCGAACACCGTGACGGCGCGGCCGTGTTGCTGCAGGATCCGGGCACAGGTCAGGCCGCCGGGGCCGGCGCCGACGATCGCGATGCGGGGGGCACGGGCAGTGGGCATGGGTGCGTCCTTCCGGTGGTGGGCGGGTCGCCGGGCGGCCCGACACCACCAAGAAAGCACACTCACTAAATAAGTGCAATGACTACACTTTCAGAGTGGATGCACTTCGGGCTATGGTGGTCGGGTGACCGAAGCGATTGGGCGCCGCGAGCGCAAGAAGGCCCAGACCCGCCAGTCCCTGGCCGACGCCGCACTCGAACTCTTCCTCGAACACGGCTACGACCAGGTCGGTGTCAAGGACGTCGCCGACGCCGCGGACGTCTCGGTGACCACCCTGTTCAAGCACTTCACCAGCAAGGAGGCGCTGGTCTTCGACCAGGACGACGACCTGGAGGCGGCCCTCGTCGCGGCCGTGCGCGAGCGGCCCCCGGGCCGGTCGGTCCCACAGGCGCTGCGCGAGCACCTGCTGCTGAACCAGACCCGGTTCGCCATTCACGCCGCCGACCCGCGGTTCGCCGACTTCACCCGCCTGGTGCAGGACACCCCCGCGCTGCGCGACTACTCCCAACGGATGTGGACCCGCCACGAAACGGCCCTGGCGCGGGCCATCGCGCAGGCCGTGGACGCGCCCGACGACGACGTCAGCTGCGTCGCCCTGGCCCGGTTCGCCCTGGCGGCCCGCAACCTGATCCTGGAGCACCCCGAACCGCGCCGGGCCGCCGACGAGGCCTTCGCCCTGCTCGAACACGGCTGGGCGGCCTCCCATCCGAGCAGCTGACCCGATCCGCGAGAGCCCCGATGCGCGCACAGGCGCCGCGTGCTCCCGGCCGCGGCCCCTGTGATCCGCGGATCGCACCGATTGTCGCGAAGCCTTGACACTGCGCCACGGGCTGAGAACCCTGGTGCTGTACTCCAGGGACGCGAGGGACACGGCATGCCATGGGTTGACGAGAGCAAACGCCACCGGGGTTTCCCGGCGGCGGTGTTGGCGGACGGCAGCGAGCCGGAGCCGCTGCCGGACGGGCGCACCACCTGGTGGCTCTACAACGGTGCGGACGGCCCCCGGGCCACCGCGGTGCGCGGTGGTTGCAGCTGCGGCTGGCGGGGCGAGCAGGTGCACCGGTTGGACTTCGGCGACGACTCGGCGACCGAGGCGGTGGGCAAGGCCACCGGGCCGTTCGCGGACTGGGAGTCGCACGTCGACCTGACCGAGGGTGTGGTGCCGCGCGAGGTCGAGGACCTGATCGCGGCGCTGGTGGACCGGATCTGCGACCTGACGGAGAGCAGGCCGTACGCCGCCGCCCGTGCGGCCGGCCGGTTCGAGCGCGCCGCCGCTTCGACCGCGCTGCTGGCCGGCCGCAGGGCCCACCACAACCTGATGACCTGGGAGTACATCGGCCGCGCCTTCGGCTGCGGGTCGGCGGAGGCGCAGGAGCGGTTCGGCGAGACGCCGCAGGACGGCGACCGGGACGACGAGGTGTAGGTCGTCGGTCGTCACGCATCGGGCGGGCGGTGCGAGCACCGGTGCCGGCTGCGAGCACCGGTATCAGCGAGGACACCGCCAAGCGGGTGCCCGCGTCACCACGACGGGCACCCGCTCCTCAACCACCCCCGGTCCTGCCAGGACCGGGCTCCCGCCCCGATGCTGCCGCACCCCTGCCCGCGCGCGCCAGCTCCACCCCCCGAAGGGGTGACAGGTCCCAACCCTTCCGATTTTTTCTGCTCCGCGGGAGTCCGCCCTGGGGGTGTCCCGGCCTGGGGGCGTCCCGGCGTCCGGCGCGGACCGCTTCCGGTCAGGCCTCCGGTCAGGCGTCGAGGACCTGGCCTTCGCGCTTGACGACCGGTCCTTCCGTCGACCACGGGAACTCGATCCAGTCGTCGGTCCGCTTCCACACGTACTCGCACTTCACCAGGGAGTGCGACTTCTCGTAGATGACGGCGGACCGGACCTCGGCGACGTGGTCGAGGCAGAAGTCGTGCACGAGCCGCAGGGTCTTGCCCGTGTCGGCGACGTCGTCGGTGATCAGGACCTTCTTGTCGGTGAAGTCGATCGCGGCGGGAACGGGCGCCAGCATGACGGGCATCTCGAGGGTGGTGCCCACGCCCGTGTAGAACTCGACGTTCACCAGGTGGATGTTCTTGCAGTCCAGCGCGTACGCCAGACCGCCCGCCACGAACACCCCGCCGCGGGCGATGCTCAGGACGAGGTCGGGCTCGTAGCCGTCGTCGGCGATCGTCTGCGCGAGTTCGCGCACCGCCCGCCCGAAGGTCTGGTAATCCAGGGTCTCACGCACATCAGTCACGACGATCAGTGTCCTTGGCCGTCGGCCGGGCCGCGAGTTCCGGCACGCTCTGGACCGGAAGTGTGGTGCTTCACACGTCGGCCGAGCGCTCCGGTTCCCCGGGCCACGGCGGCCGGCCCGCGGGGAGTCGGGCGGGTGCCGTCAGGTTCGGCGGGCGTGGGAGGCCAGGCGGTCGGCGAGGGCGGTGACGAGGGTGCGCAGTTCCTCCGGGCGCTCGATGACGAACGGCCGGTCGATCGCGGCGAGGAGCGGCGGCAGCCAGTCGAGGCGCTCCGCCCGCAGCTCGACGCGCAGCCAGCGCTCGGCGGTCGGGTCCCCGTCCGGTGCCGGTGCCGGGTCGTGGTCCTCCAGTGTCGCGACGCCGGCGGGCAGGTGGGCGCGGATCTGCTCGGCCGTGCCGTGGATGCGCAGCGTCACCTCGTGCCGGTAGTCGGCCGTGGCGAAGCCCGACAGCAGGCGGTCGGCCGGGTCGGGGCCGGCGGGCGCGTCGAACGTGCCGGGCAGGGCCCTCGCGTCCGTGACGCGGTCGAGCCGGAAGGTCCGGTCCTCGCCGATCCCGGGGTCCGCGCCCGTGACGTACCAGCGGTTCGCGTGGGCGACGATCCCGTACGGGTGCAGCATGCGTTCGCTGGGCCGGCCGTCGCGGTCGGTGTACCTGAGGGAGACCGGCCGGCGGTGGCGCACCGCGTCGGCGAGGGTGAGCAGGATCCCGGCGTCCGGGGCGGCGTCCCCGTCGGAGCCGTCCGTGAAGGAGAGGGCGTCCAGGAGCGCGTCGAGCCGGGCCGCGACGTGCCGGGGCAGCACCCGGCGGATCTTGGCGGCAGCAGTCTCGCCCGCCGTGCGCTCGGCCGTCGCCAGTCCCGTCCGGCGTCCGGCGAGCAGTCCGAGCAGCACGGCGAGCGCCTCGTCCTCGCCGAGCATGAGCGGGGGAAGGCGGTAGCCCGGGGAGATCCGGTAGCCGCCGTACCGGCCGCGCACCGACTCCACGGGCACGTCGAGGTCGATCAGGTGGTCCACGTAGCGCCGCACGGTGCGCCCGTCGACGCCGAGGCGGTCGGCCAGTTCGGCCAGCGTCCGGGTACCGCCCGACTGCAGCAGCTCCAGGAGGGTCAGCACACGGCCGGTGGGTCGGGACATGTCCACAGCCTAGGCGGATAGTGGACAGGTTCTGTCCACTATCCCTCCTAGTCTGCGGAGCGCACGGCCGCTCAGCGGCACCAGCACTCAGCCGCGCGACCGCGGCCGGCTCCGCCCCCGTCCCAGGAGGACACCATGGACTTCGTTTCGATCCGCATCATCACCGGCGACGTCGCACGCCTGGTCGAGTTCTACGAACGCGCCACGCAGGTACGGGCGGAGTGGGCCACCGAGGACTTCGCCGAGCTCCGGACCCCGGGAGCCACCCTCGCGATCGCGGGCACCCGCACCGTCCCGCTGTTCGCCCCGGGCTCCGCCCGCCCGGCCGCCAACCAGAGCGTCATCACCGAGTTCCTCGTCGACGACGTGGACCGCGTCCACCGCGACCTGACCGGGTTCGTCACGGACTTCGTCACCGAGCCGACCACGATGCCCTGGGGCAACCGCTCCCTGCTGCTCCGCGACCCCGACGGCAACCTCGTCAACTTCTTCACGCCCGTCACCCCGGCGGCCATCGCGAAGTTCACCCGCTGACGGGGCACCCCGCCGCTACGCCATCCCCGCCCGCCGAAGCAGGTCTTCGTCACCCGCGGCGCCCGCAGCACCGACGGCCGCCGCGCCGCGGGGCTCGCCGGTGTCCGTGCCCAGCCCCGCGAGCAGGCGCAGTCCGTCCTCGGCGGGGCTGCCGGGGGCCGCGGACAGCACCAGCAGCTCGATGCCCGGCTCGTCCGGCAGCGCGAAGTTCTCCTGGTGCAGTTCCAGCGGTCCGACCAGGGGGTGCCGGTACGCCTTGCGCCCGTGGGTGCGGGCGCGGACGTCCGCGCGGGCCCAGAGGCGGCGGAAGCGCTCGCTGCCCATCGCCAACTCGCCGATGAGCGAGGCCAGTCGGGGGTCGTCGGGGTACTGGCCGGCGGCCAGCCGCAGGTGCCCGACCACGTCGAGGGTGCAGTTCTCCCAGTCGGCGTAGAGGCCGCGGTCGGCCTCCTCCAGGAAGATGTGCCGGGCGGTGTTCAGGCCCGGCATCGGGCGGCCGAGGAGGAGTCCGGCGAGGCGGTTCCCGGCGAGGACGTCCAGGCGGTGGTTCATGATCAGCGCGGGTGCGCCGGCCACCAGGTCGAGGACGCGCAGCAGTTCCGGCCGGACCCGGCTGCCCGGCGCCGTCGCACGGCGGCGGCGCTGCCGCGCGAGGCGGTAGAGGTGCCCGCGTTCGGTCTCGTCGAGGTCGAGGACGCGGGCGAGCGCGTCGAGGACCTGCTCGGAGGGCTGGGTCGCGCGGCCCTGCTCCAGGCGTACGTAGTAGTCGACGCTGACGCCGGACAGGTGCGCGACCTCCTCGCGGCGCAGCCCCGCGACCCGGCGGCGGCTGTCGGTGGGGATGCCGACGGTGGCCGGATCGACCCGGGAACGCCTGGTCCGTAGGAAGCCCGCGAGATCGTCCATGCCCCTCAGTATGGCCGCGGCGGGCGCCCGTACGGCCGGCTCGGGTGCCCGTGAGGGTGGCCCTGCCGGTACCAGGAAGTCCGGTCCGACGGAAGCGGCGCCCCTGAACGCCGGGCGCCGCGGCGTCCAGGATCGGAGGCATCCGATTCGAAGGAGTCCCCCGTGAAGACGCTGATCGTCCACGCCCACCCGGAGCCGAAGTCGCTCAACAGCTCGCTGAAGGACCTCGCGGTGTCCACCCTGGAGACCGCCGGGCACGAGGTACGGGTGAGCGACCTGTACGCGATGAACTGGAAGGCGGTCGTGGACGCCGCGGACTACGGCCCCGAGGCCTCGAGTCCGCTGAAGGTCGCCCTGGACTCGGGCCGGGCCTTCGAGGCCGGCACGCTCTCCCCGGACGTCCTCGCCGAGCAGGAGAAGCTGCTGTGGGCCGACACGATCGTCTTCCAGTTCCCGCTGTGGTGGTACACGATGCCCGCGATCCTCAAGGGGTGGGTGGACCGGGTGTTCACCTACCGCTTCGCGTACGGCGTCGGCGAGCACAGCGCCACCAGGTACGGCGAGCGCTTCGGCGAGGGCACCCTCGCGGGCCGGCGGGCGCTGCTGTCGGTGACCGTCGGCGGCCCGGAGTCGCACTACGCCGCTCGCGGGATCAGCGGCCCCTTCGACGATCTGCTGTTCCCGTTCCAGCACGGCGTCCTCTACTACCCGGGCATCGAGGTGCTGCCGCCGTTCGTGCTGTACGGCAGCGACCGGATGACCGACGAGGACTACCCGGCCGTCGCCCGGGCCTGGGAGCAGCGCCTGCTCACCCTGGAGTCGACCGAGCCGATCGCGTTCCGGCGGCAGAACTTCGGCGACTACGAGATCCCCTCGCTGCACCTGAAGGAGGGGCTGGAGCCCGCGGGCCGCACGGGGTTCGGGCTGCACGTGCGCGGCTGAGGGCGGTCGACTCGGTCCCCCGACTCGGTCTGTCAGCTCGGTCCACCGACTCAGTTGGTCGGCTCGGTCCACCGACTCAGTTCGTCGGCTCGGTCCACCGACTCAGTTGGTCGGCTCGGTCCACCGACTCGGACCGTCGGCTCGGTCTGCTACTTCAGTCCGCCGGCTGGGTCGGACAACCCAGTCTGGCGGCTGGGTCGAGCAACCCGGTCCATCGGCTGGGTCGAACGACCAAGTCCGTCGGCTGGGTTGAACAACCCAGTTCTCCGACTCAGTCCGCCAGCGACCGCTCCGTGGGCCCCCGGCGCCGCGGGCCCCGGGCGGGACCGCCTCGCTGCTCGTACGTCCACACCGCCAGCTGCGTGCGCGAGGCGAGCCCCAGTTTGCCCAGGATGCGTTCGACGTGGTTCTCCGCGGTCCGCTGCGCGATGGTGAGGCGCGCCGCGATGTCCTTGTTGGTGAGGCCCTCGGCGACCAGTTCCGCGACCTGGCTCTCGCGCTTCGTCAGTCCCGGGACCCCGGCCGGGTCGTCGAGGACGTGGGCCATCGCCTCGTCCACGGTGGCGCGCGCTCCGCGGCGGAACTCCCGGTCGAAGGCGGCCGCGCCCAGCGCCTCCCGTACCGCGGCGTCCAGGCGCAGGTGCTGGGTGCGCATGAACGGCGCCGCGCCGAGCCGCCCGCCCAGTGACTCCCACAACAGGTGCAGCACGCCCAGGAGCCGGGCAGTGCGCCGCGGGTCGTTCCGGGTGCTCCAGGCGATGACCTCCACGCACATGGCCACGTCCCACCAGTCCTGGAACGGGCGCAGCCGGGCGATGGCCGCCCTGGCGTGCGTGGTCGCGTCGGCGGGCGCGTCCGCGCGCAGGGCCAGCAGGGCGCGGGCGAGCAGGGCCATGCCGTGCAGCCATGACTCGCCGTGCGTGCGGGCGGCCGCCTCGACCTCGCCGCACGCCTCCTCGGCCACGGCGGCCTCGCCCCCGCAGGCGTGCGCGATGGCGAACTTGACCCGGCATTCGAGGGCCGCGTCGAGGCAGCCCAGCGCGCGGAACTCGGTGCGCGCCCGCGCGAACAGTTCGGCGGCGCTCGCGTAGTCCTCGCGCCAGACGGCGAGGATCCCGTGGTGGTGCCACACCCACGCCAACTCCTGCCGGTGGCCGCCCTGTTCGGCCGCCGCCTCGCACGCGGCGAGCGCCTGCCGTACGTCGGCGTCCGGGTCGCCCTGCAGGATGCGCAGGTACGTGTCGGTGACCCGGGCATGGACGCGGACGGCGGCATCCGGGCCCGCTGTGCCGTCACCGTCGCCGTCACCGCCGTCCTGCGCGTGGTCGGCGGCGAGCAGCTGCGACAGCCAGTGGCGCCCCTCGGACAGCAGGCCCGCGGTCATCCAGTAGTGCCGGGGCGAAACGGCCAGGGCCAGACCGGCCCGGGCCTGCCCGGGCCGGTCCAGGCAGAACCCCAGAGCGGCGCGCAGGTTCGGATGGTCCAGGCGAAGGCGCGTGAACCAGTCGACCTGCCGGGGCCCGAACCACTCCCGCCCTGCTCGTGCGGTCAGTTCGGCGTACCGGTCCCGGTGACGGCCGCGCAGGGCGTCGAGCGAGCCGGACGCGGCCAGCCGCTGGTGCCCGTACTCCCGTACCGTCTCCAGCATGTGGTAGCGCGAACGTCCCCGCACGTGGCGGCAGTTGACGATCGACCGGGCCACCAGGCCATCGAGGGCGTCGAGCAGGGCGGCGGGCGGCAGTTCGGCGTCCGCGCAGACCCGTTCGAGGCTCTCCAGGTCGAAGCCGCCGCGGAACACCGAGGCCCGCGACCAGAGCAACCGCTCGCGCCCCGTGCACAGTTCGTGGCTCCAGTCGATCAACGCGCGCAGGGTGCGCTGCCGGTCGGCGGCGACGCTGCTCCCGCCGGTGAGCAGCGCGAACCGGTCCGTGAGCCGCTCCAGGATCTCCTGCGGCGTCAGGCTCCGGATGCGGGCGGCGGCCAGTTCGATCGCGAAGGGCAGCCCGTCCAGGCGGCGGACGAGCTCGGCGACGGCGGCGGCGTCCGGCCTGGTCAGGGTGAAGCCGGGCAGCACGGCGGCGGCCCGGTCGACGAACAGCGCGACGGCCGGATTGCCGTTCAGGTCGCGCAGGCCGTGACCCGCCCGCGCGTCCGGCACCGGCAACGGCTCCACGGGGAAGACCTGTTCGCCCGCGATGCCGAGCGGCTGCCGGCTCGTCGCCAGGACGCGCAGTCCGGGCGCGGCCCGCAGCAGCGCGTCGGCGAGGCGGGCGCACGCGTCGACCAGGTGCTCGCAGTTGTCCAGGACCAGCAGGGCGCGCCGCTCGCGCAGCCGGGCGGCGAGGACGGCCGCCGCGCCGGCGCCGGGGTGCCCCGGATTCGCCACGTCGAGGGTGCCGAGGACGCTCGACGCGAGCAGCTCCGGGTCCCGGAGGTCGGCGAGTTCGGCGACGTACACGCCGTCGGGGAAGGCGGAGCGCGCCGCGTCCGCCGCCACGCGCAGCGCCAGCCGGGTCTTGCCCACGCCTCCGGTGCCGCTGAGCGTCACCAGACGCGCGCCGGACAGCAGCCGGGCGATCCGGGCCGTGTCCGCCCGCCGCCCGATCAGCGGCGTCAGTTCGGCGTCGAAGCCGCCGAGGCCGGCGAACGTCCCCGCGGCTGCCCCCGTTCCCATGGGTGGTCATCCTACGGACGCGCGCTGACGGTACCGGCACGGAAAGCGTGCGGGAATTGAGTAGTTCTCCCGTTGTCCCCCGCACGCACCCGCCCGAGACTCGACGACGCGGTATCGGACGGCTATGCGAGGTGTGTGGTGACGGCAGGCACGGCGGCGGGGTCGGAGCGGAGCGGGCGGCTGCTGGGGCAGCGGGTGTGGACCTACCAGGGGGCCTACGTACGCAGGCCGACGACCGCGCTGGTCGTGCTCCTCATCCTGTTCGGCGTGCTGTGCTCCCTCGTCGGCAAGTACTACGACGAGGACTCCTCGTTCCGCCTCGCGTTCTGGGCCCTGCCCGTGGCGGCCCTGGGGTGCCTCGCCCTGTGCGTGCGGCACGCCCGGATCCGGATCCGGGAGTACGAGCACGGCTTCGAGCTGCGCCGCCCGGGGCGCCGCACGCTGCGGTACGCGTGGCAGGAGATCGCCTCCGTCGAGTCGACCCGGGTGTCCGTCCACTTCAACTCGGCGCACTCGCACGACGTGCTCAAGACCGTGATCCGCCCCCACTCGGGCGGCCGGATCCGCCTCCGGGGCCTGGACTACATCAGGGTCCAGGAGGAGTGCGGCTTCTGGCGGATGATCACGAAGGCGCACCCCACCACCGGCGCGCGCTTCGTCTCGGACGCGACGCAGTCCGTCGCCGTGGCCCGTGCGCAACGCCTCCTGGACGAGCTCGGCGCGGGCGGGTCGTTCCGCTGGGGCGCCCTGACCTTCACCGCCGAGGGGATGACCCTCTCCCCGTTCCCCGCGCCGATCGCCTGGTCCCGGATCGCCCTCGTCTCCGCGCGCCCGGCGGACGGTGTCCGGCTCGACGTCCGGGGACTGGCCTCGCACGTCGGCAGCCGGGCCCTGTCGGGGCGCGCGACGAAGGCGGGTTACCGCACCGAAGGGGACCGGCTGGAGGTGTTCGTGCCCGTCCGCCGCCCCGGATCGGACTACGTGGCGCTGAGCGTCCTGCTCGCCCACGGCGCCGCCCTGCGGAACGGGCAGGACCAAGGACACGAGGGATAGCGAGGGCGGGCCGAGCCCCAAGCGGTCTACGGCCGGCGGCGGGTGGGCCCGGGCCGCAGGGCCTCGGCGGCGGCCGCCGCGACGGCCTCGGCGACCGTGGACAGGGCGGGCGAGTCCAGCTTCCACTGCTGCCAGTACAGGGGGACGTCCATCGGCCGGGCGGGTGCCAGCTCCACCAGCCGCCCGGACCGCAGCAGCGGCTCGGCCTGGGGTTCGGGCACCAGGCCCCAGCCGAGACCGGCGGCCACCGCGTCCCGGAACCCGTCCGAGGCGGGCACCAGGTGGCGGATCCGCCCGGCGCCCGACCGCCCCCGGGTGAGGGACCGGACGAACTCGTCCTGGAGCTCGTCGCGCCGGTCGAAGGCCACGGTGGGGGCCCGGCCCAGATCCTCGGCCAGGTCCCCGGTGAGATGACGGGCCGCGAACTCCGGTGTGGCCACGGCCAGGTAGCGGGCCAGCCCGAGCCGCCGCACGGTGCAGCCGGCCACCGGGTCGGGCGAGGAGGTGACGGCGGCCATCACCTGGCCCTCACGCAGCAGGGCGGTGGTGTGGGCCTCGTCCTCCCGGTGGAGCTCGAAGCAGATCGGCGGGTCCTGCGGCACCCGGGTGAGCGCGGGCAGGAACCAGGTCGCGAGGGAGTCGGCGTTGACCGCGATCGGGACCCGGGCCGGGCCCTGCTCGGCCGCCAGGCCCAGTTCGGCGCGGGCGTCGCGTTCCAGCCGGGCGAGCTGGCGGGCGAACCGGACCACCACCTCGCCGGACTCGGTGGGGCGCACCGGCTTGGTGCGCATCAGCAGGACCCGCCCGGTGCGCTGTTCCAGGGCCTTGACGCGCTGGCTGACGGCGGAGGGGGTCACGTGCAGGGCGGCGGCCGCGGCGTCGAAGGTGCCCTCGTCGACCACCGCGAGCAGGGTCCGGACCTGGTCCAGGGGAAGCTCGTCCATAAGTACGGCTAAGGTTACTTTAGAATCTTTAGCTGTACTCATCTATACGCGGTCCATACGGTCGGACCCATGACCAGCAGCACCATCGCCGCCGCACTCGCCGGATTCGGTACCGGACTCTCCCTCATCGTGGCCATCGGGGCCCAGAACGCGTTCGTCCTGCGCCAGGGCGCCCGCCGGCACGCCGTCCTCGCGGTCGTCGCCATCTGCGCCGTCTCGGACGCGGCGCTGATCGCGCTCGGCGTGACGGGGGTGGGCACGGTGGTCACGGCCTGGCCCGCGGCGCTGACCGCGGTGGGCCTGGTCGGCGGGGCGTTCCTGCTCTGCTACGGCTTCCTGGCGGCCCGACGGGTGCTGCGCCCTGATCCGGCGGCCGCGCTCACCGGCGGCGGACCGGAGACCGGCTCCGTCCGGCGAGCGGTCCTCACCTGCCTGGCGATGACCTGGCTGAACCCGCACGTGTACCTCGACACCGTGCTCCTGCTGGGCTCGCTCGCCTCCGACCGCGGCGACCTGCGCTGGGCCTTCGGCGCGGGCGCGGCGCTGGCCAGCCTGTGCTGGTTCGCCGCCCTGGGCTTCGGCGCCCGGCTGCTGAGCGGCGTCCTGTCCCGGCCGAGGGCCTGGCGGGTGCTGGACGGACTGGTCGCGGCGACCATGCTGGCGATGGGCGGGATGCTCCTCGCCGGGGCGTAGGGCGCCCTGACCCACCGGCCCCGGCTGCCACCCGCGTGGGTGGCCGGCCATGGTGGCATCCGACCCGACCAGGCCGGATGCCACCCTTCGTCCGACGCCATACGGACCCGCGGGCGTACGCGCGGGTTCACGACGCGGGGCCGGGGCCGTGCCCGGGGATCAGGGCTGCTGCGGGTCGGTCCGCGGGCCGAACCGGCCCGTCAGCCGGACCGCCGCGAGGGCGACCGCGTACCCGACGGTGAACAGCACCACCAGGAACAGGACAGCGGTCGCGTTCATGACGTAGTAGCCCGTCAGCGTGGGGGCGACCACGGGCGGCACCCCCAGGACGACGGCCGTCAGGGCCGCCGAGCGGACCGTACGGGTGGTGCAGGCGACGGCCGCGCCGACGACCACCGGGGCGACGAGGGGGAATCCGGTCCGGAAGAACACCCCCTCCCCCGGGCCGGAGACCAGGACGAGGGCGACGTCCGCTGCCGTGGTGGTGAGCACGACCGCCCACGGTACGGCGGAGCGCGGTCGCGTGGTGCGGTCCGGCGGGGCGGCCAGCAGCACCAGGGCGTTGAGCGCGAACAGCACCGTGTCCGGGCCGACCAGACCGTAGGTCAGCGGGCCCCGCGCGTGCGCACCGGGCAGTTCGGGGCCGGCGAGCAGGACGAGCAGCGGGGCCACGACGGTGGCCGCCGCCAGGGCGCGGGCCGCCGTCCAACGGCCGGTCAGCGCCGCGACGGCCATCAGCACCGCCGGGACGAGCAGCGCCATCGTGGCGCCGAGCGACCCGACGCGCATCCCGCCGTCCGGGTCGGTGGCGGCCCGGACCGCCCAATAGAGGTGTACGGCCGCGTAGCCGCCGGCCAGTGCGGCGGCGAGCGGGGCCGCGGTGGCCAGGGCCCGGCCCGCCGGCCGGTGGGAGACCAGGCCGAGCCGGACCCGGACGCCGTGCCCCGCCACATCGGCCACCTCGCGCAGGGCGGCGAGCGGACTCGCGGTTCGGACGCGGCGCTCGGCGTGATCGGCGACCTCCGCCAGCGCGTGGGTGCCGTAGGAGGCCGGGTAGAGGGCGAGGGCGCGGCGCAGCAGGTGGGCCGTCAGGCGGCCCTCCCTGCTCTGCTCCTGGTGATCCTGGTGGTCCTGGTGGTCCTGGTGCGCGGTCATGCCGGGCCTCCCGCGAGCCTGTTCCGGGTGATGGCGAGGCGGCGGTCGGCCTCGCGGAGGGCGGCCCGCAGCCGCCGGCTCTCGTCGGTGAGGGCCTGGGTGCCGGTCGGGGTGAGGGCGAAGACGCGGCGGGGTCGCCCGTCGACCGTCTCCTCCCGTTCGACCCGGATGAGGCCTTCGGCGAGCAGTCGGTCGAGCGTGCCGTACAGGCTTCCGGCGCCGAGCCGGACCCGGCCGTCGGAGATCGCGGCGACCTCGTCGCCGAGCGCGTAGCCGTGCCGGGGCTGGTCGGCGAGGGCGGTGAGCAGCAGGAAGGTGGGCTCCTGCATGGAGCGTTTCTTCGTCACGCCGATCACCATAGTACGGTCACCGTAGTGTCCGGAAGAGCGGGTGCGATCGGAGGCGAGGGAGGGGCACGCACCGCTCATCCGCCAGGACCAACGCGCACCCGGGCAGCCGGTAAGGCTTGCCTTGCCATCGAGTCGGGCCCGCCTCTATGGTGAAGTCCTCAGAGGACCTGAAGACCTGGGGACCTGAGGACTACTTGGGGAGAGTGATCATGTCAGACCTCCATGCCCTGACGCTGGCCGAACAGGCGGCGGCGATCCGCGGGCGCACCGTCTCGCCGACCGAACTGGTCGACCACCACCTGCGCCGGATCGAGGACCTCGACGGCGTGCTCGGCGCCTACCGCACGGTCGACGCGCCCGGCGCCCGTCGGGCCGCCCGTGCGGCCGAGGCCCGGCTGGCCGCCGCCGGGGACGGCGCCGGGACCGGGACCGGGACCGGGAACGGCGCCGGGCTGCCGCCGCTGCTCGGCGTGCCGCTGTCGGTGAAGGACACCTGGCCGGTCGGCGGGCTCCCGTTCACCGCGGGCTCCGCCGCCTTCGACGACCGCGTCGCTCCGCAGGACGCCGCCGTGGTCGGCGCCCTCCGGGCCGCGGGCGGCGTACTGCTGGGCACCACCACGGCCGCCGAGTTCGGCTGCTCCGCCTACACGGAGACGGTCCACGCGACCGCGCGCAGCCCGTACGACCCCGGCCGCGGCGCCGGGGGTTCCAGCGGCGGGGCGGCCGCCTCGGTCTCCGCCGGGCTGGCCGCCGGGGCCCTGGGCAGCGACGGCGGCGGCTCGGTCCGGATCCCGGCCGCCGCCTGCGGCGTGGTCGGCCTCAAGCCCAGCCGGGGCCGGGTGACGACCGCCCCCGGCACGGACGCCTTCGGGCTGGCCACCGCCGGCCCGCTGGCCCGGACGGTACTGGACGCGGCCCTCCTGCTGGACGTCATGGCCGGCAGCGTCCCGGGCGACGGCAGCACCCTGCCCGCCTCCCCCGCCGGCCACTTCAGGTCCTGCGTCGAACGCGAGCCCGGCCCGCTGCGGATCGGCGTCCTGCCCCGGACGGACGGGTGGCACCCGGAGGCCGCGCTGGCCTCCCGCCGCACCGCCGACCTGCTCGCCGACCTCGGCCACCGGGTGGAGGAGGCCCCGCCGTTCGACCCCGCCGAGTACGTGCCGGACTTCACCGTGCTGTGGAGCATGCTGGCCGCCGCCGTGCCCGTCCCGCCGGAGCGGGAGGACCGGCTGCTGCCGCTGACCCGCTGGCTGCGCGCCCGGGGCAACGAGCACAGCGCGGGCCGGCTGGCCGCCGCGATGGCCTCGCTGACCGCCACCGCCCGGACGATCTGCCACCGGTACGACCGCTTCGACGCGGTGCTGAGCCCCACGACGGACCAACCGCCGCTGCCGGTCGGGTCGTTGGCCGACCCGGACGACCCGGAGCGGACCTACGCCCGGATGCTCGCCGTCACCCCGCGCACGCCGGTGGCGAACCTCACCGGCCGGCCGTCGATCAGCCTGCCGCTGCACTGGACCCCGGACGGACTGCCGATCGGCGTGATGCTGACCGCCCGGCTCCACCAGGAGGGCCTCCTGCTCTCCCTCGGCGCCCAGCTGGAACGGGCCCGGCCCTGGCACCACCACGCCGCCCGGCAGGCGGCCGTACTGGAGCGGGCGACCGGGCAGAACACGGCGCGGCCCGAGCGGGGGACGCGGTGAAGCGCGGACAGCTGGCCTTCCTGACCGGCACCCACATTGTCAACGACCTCTACCAGGGCGCCGTCCCGGCGCTGCTGCCCTTCCTGATGTCCCAGCGGCACTACAGCTACACCGCCGTCTCCGGCATCGCCCTGGCCGCGAGCGGCCTGTCCAGCGTGGTCCAGCCGCTGTTCGGCCTGCTGGTCGACCGCCGCCCCCGCGGCTGGCTCATCCCGGCCGGTTTCCTCACCGCCGCGGCCGGGATCACCGGCGCCGCCCTCGCCGACAGCTACCCGCTGACCTGGCTCTTCGCCGCCCTGGCCGGCATCGGCATCGCCGCCTACCACCCGGCCGCCACCAACCAGGCCCGGGTCGCCGGCGGACAGTCCCAGCGGGCGATGAGCCTGTTCTCCGTCGGGGGCACCCTCGGCGCCTCGCTGGCACCGGCCCTGGTCACCCTCGTGGTCGGCGCGTACGGCCTGGGCGGCAGCTGGCTGCTGGCCGTCCCGGCGCTGGTGACGGCCCTGCTGTGGGCCGCGCAGGGCCGCTGGCTGCGGTACCGCGGCCACACCCCGGCGACCCCGGCCGCCGCCCGGGGCTCGGCGACGAGCTCCCACCGCGACGACTGGCGGGCGTTCGGACGCCTCGCCGCGACCACCGTCGCCTGGTCGATCCCCTACGTGACCGTCACCTCGATGCTCGCCCTCCACATCCAGCGCGACCTCCACGGCTCGACGGGAACCGGCGCCGCGGCGCTGACCCTGCTCACCCTGGCCGGGGCGGCCGGCACCCTGCTCGGCGGCTGGCTCGGCGACCGGCACGGACGGATGACCCCGATCCGCACCGGCTACCTGCTGGCCGTCCCCGCCCTGGCCGCCGTGGCCTTCGCACCCTCCGTCGCGGTCGCCATGGCCGGCGCGGTGGCGTTCGGACTGGCCATGTTCCTGCCCTTCGCCCCGCAGGTGACACTCGCCCAGGACTACCTGCCCACCCGGCCCGGCACCGCCAGCGGGCTGACCCTCGGACTCGCCATGTCCGTGGGCGGCCTCGCCGCACCGGCGCTCGGCGGCCTGGCCGACGCCCACGGCCTGCGGACCGTCCTCGCCCTGGTCCTCGGCGTGCTGGCGCTCGGACTCGGCTCCGCGCTGCGGCTGCGCGACCGCGTACTGCCGGAGGCGGGGCCGGAGCAGGGGCCGGAACCGGCCCCGGAACGGGTGAACGAGCAGGCCGCCACGGGTGCGGCACCCGGAGGACGATAGGGTCGTCCTCATGACTGTTCGCCCGGTACGCCATCGCTCACTGGTGGAGGAAGCCACGGCCGAGCTGCGCCGACTGATCGGCACGGGCGAGTGGCCGGTCGGCAGCAAACTGCCCGGTGAGGTGGAGCTGAGCCGACTCCTCGGAGTCGGCCGGACCACCTCGCGCGAGGCCGTCCGGGTGCTGATCGCCGACGGCCAGCTGCGCGCCCGTCAGGGCTCGGGCACGTACGTGGCCGCCGCCGCCCCGGTCTCGGAGTTCGACCGGGAGCTGCGGCGCTCGGAGGTCTTCGACGTGTACGAGGTCCGGGCGGCGCTGGAGGTGGAGGCGGGCCGGCTGGCCGCGCAGCGGCGCACCGAGGCGGACGTCGCCGCGCTCCGGGCGGCGCTGGCCGCCCGCGACGCGGCCGCCGACCCGGCCGAGCTCGTCGAGACCGACCTGGAACTGCACCGCCAGGTCGTCCGGGCGGCGCACAACCCGGTGCTCATCCGCCTCTTCGACTCCTTCGTCGACGCGCTGCGCGAAGCGGCCGGCCACGTGGTGGCCGACAACCGGCTCCACGACGGCGTCGAAGCGGAGGGCATCACCCATGCGCACCGCACCCTGATCGAGGCGATCGCCGCGGGCGACCCGGACGCCGCCGTCGCGGCGACCCAGGCCAACCTGGATCACACCCTCGACAGACTGCGCGCCACGGGCACCGGACCACGCTGAGCCGGCCGCACCCGCGCCCGACCGCCTCGGGCCCGGAAGGCCGGTCGTGCCCTCGTACGGCCCCCGGGCCCGGCGGTTCCTACCGACAGGAGCCGCCGGGCCCATCCGCATCACCGGGCCCCACCTGGCTCCCCACCGAGGCCAGGTAGGCGGCGGTCAGCTCGGGGGTGGCCAGCCAGGCGGCGTAGTCGCGCGCTTCGGCGTAGGTGTTGGCGAGCCGGCGGCCGACCTCCGGGTGTTCGGCGGCGGCCGCGAACACCCCCTGGAGGTGGTCCGGCACGGTCAGCATCGCGGCGGTGAACTCGACGCTGTGGCGGGCCTGTTGCTGCCAGAACCGCTCGGCGGTGCGGCACATCCAGTCGGCCGTGTAGGGGGCGTCGCCGTGCTCCACGACGGCCCGGCGGTAGGCCTCGGCGGCCCGGGCGGCGTTGTTGGCGCCCTGTCCGGCGATCGGGTCGGTCACCACCACCGCGTCGCCGAGGCCCAGCACGTGGACGGCGTCCACGCCCGAGCCGAGCTCCGCCACCGCGCGCCGGACCACCGGGGTGACCGCGCCGAACAGCCCGGCCCCGGCGTCGGTCGGCTCGGCCTCCGTCCAGAGCTCCGCCTCCCAGGGCAGGTACTCGGCCAACAGCTCGCGGATCCGGGCCAGTTGGACATCCGGCGGCGGGGCATCGCCGAACGCGTCCAGCGGGCCGCCGGGCAGCGCCTCCCAGAGCAGGATGTCGCAGGGGCCGGAGAGGGTGAGCGCCGGCTGCAGGTACAGCTCGCCTAGGCCGGGCAGGGCGTTCATCCGGGCCCTCGGCCCGGCGGCCGGGTCCGGCGAGCCGACGCCGTGCGCGTACAGGCAGGACAGCGCCCGCTGCGGCCCGTCGAACGGCGAGCGGCCGGCGTCGCGCTCGAAGATCCCGGACAGGGCGCCGCGGCCGGCCGCGACCACGGTCAGCTCGTGCCGGCGGGCCAGCTCGTGCAGCCCGCCGCGGTCCAGCGTGCGGTACTCGACCACGCCGCCGCGCTCGGCCAGCAGTTCCAGCCAGCCGGCCAGCTTGAGCCGCTGGTCCACCGACTGGGCGGGCTCGTCCAGCGTCATGGTGTACTCCAGCGCCCGCACGCCGGGGGGCGCCGCCAGCACCGCCTCCACCGAGGAGACGGCCGGTGCCCGCTCCGCCCAGAGGTCCAGCCCGGCCGCCGCCTCGATCCGCAGGGCGGGGCCGAACATCGCCTGGGTGGACAGCACCCGGCCGCCGCGCAGCTGCTCCGGGGTGCGCTCGGCGACCAGCGTCACCCGGTACCCGTCCGCCACCAGCCCGAGCGCGAGTTGGAGGCCGGCCTGGCCCGCTCCGACGACGGCGATCCGGCGCACGCTGCCTCCTGGTGGTCTGTTGACGGTCCGTCAAGCAGGCACAGTAGTCGAGCGGGCGCACTCCGGTCACCGGTGGCGGGCGCATCCGTTCGAAGGAGGCGGCGGCGTGCGGACCGCGCCGCCGCCCCGGCCACCCGGGGTGCCCCGGGCCGGCTCAGCCGCGCAGGTGCGCGGTGAGCACCTCCACCACGTCGTGGGTCCGGTCGGCCAGGTAGAAGTGCCCGCCCTGGAAGACCCGCAGGTCGAAGGGGCCGGTGGTGTGCCGCTCCCACTGGCCGACCTGGTCGACGGTGGCGTGCGCGTCGGACTCCCCCGCCAGGGCGGTGATCGGCAGCGACACGGTCGCGTCCGGGGTGCTGCAGTAGGTCTCGACGGCCATGTAGTCGGCCCGCAGGCTCGGCAGGACCAGCTCGCGCAGGCCGGGCACGGCGAAGATCCGGTCGTCCGTGCCGCCGAGCGCGGAGATCTCGGCGAGCAGTTCGTCGTCCGGCAGCTGGTGGACCCTGGTCGTCCGGGGCAGCGAGGGCGCGCGGCCGGCCGAGACGACCAGCCGGTCCGGCCCCCGTACGCCGTCGCGCTCGAAGCAGCGGACCGTCTCGAAGGCGACGGCCGCACCCATGCTGTGCCCGAAGAAGGTGAGCGGCCGGTCCGCCCACTCCCGCAGCTCCCGGGCGAGCTGCTCGGCGAGGCCGGTCACCGAGCCGATCGTCGGCTCGCCGATGCGGTTCTGCCGGCCCGGGTACTGGACGGCGAGCACATCGGCGTGCGGCGCCAGCGCGTTGGCGTACTCCAGGTAGTAGCTGGCCGAGCCGCCGGCGTGCGGGAAGATCACGATCCGGGCGGGCGCGGAGTCGGACGGGTTGAATCTGCGGAACCACGGATTCTCGACGACGGCGCTGCTGGACATGCGGGGTGCGACCTCTCTCCGTGACGGACTCTGCAGGCCCCAGTCTGGCAGTGCCGGGCCCCGCCGCGGGCGCGAAGTGACGATCATGACCCTCCGGCAGGCCGGTTCTCGCCGGTGCCCCTCCGGCCGCCCGGGCCTGCCTGCCAGGAGGTTCAGGCCCGGACACCGGTCGCGGGGTCCGGATCGGTGACCCAGCCCGCGGCCAGGAGCAGACCGGAGGTGCGGTGGACGGCGACGAAGCCGAACGGCCGTCCGAAACCGGCCCGGACGATCCGCCGCAGGTACGACGGGCGCGGGCGCGCGGCGCCGCTCCCGGCGACTCCGAGGGCGGTCACCGAGGCGGCCCGGAAGCCGTCCGGGCCGAAGGTCGCGGTGGCGCGCTGCCGGGCGCCGTCGATGAACAGCGGTTCCGCTCCGCCGAGCCCGGGCAGGCGGTGCTCGGTCTCCGAGCGGGTCCCCAGTGTGGCCAGGCCGAAGAGGTCGGGGCGGGCGAGCAGATCGTGGTCGGCCCCGACGGTGAACCGCGGGACGTCCACGGCCAACAGGTCCTCCGGCTCGTACCGCCGGATCCGGTCGATCGTCAGGCCGGGGCCGGGGGCGCCGACGGGCAGGCGGTCGGCGGTGGTCCGGCGGTGGCGCCCGCTCAACGCCTCGATGCCGGTGGCCAGCACCCGGCCGGGCGACGCGCCGGGCTCGCCGAGCAGCAGATGGACACTGATGTCCCCGTACCCGTGCACCCGCACTTCGGTGACGAGCCCGGTCGGTGACTCCAGCACGGCGGCCCGGTCCAGCAGGCAGGTGTACCGCGACAGGTACCGGACGGGCCTGCCCCAGGCGTCCGCCGGACCCTCCGGCGGACCGTCGATCTCGTCGAACGGCCGGATCCAGTCGGTCCGGACGGTGAGCGCCGCGGCCAGCACCAGGCGGGTCTCCCGGTCCAACCGCACCGGCATGGCGTCGATCAGACCGCCGGTGGCCCGGGCGGCCCAGGCGTCCAGCCGCGCCTGGTCCTGCCGGACGTCACCGGAGAGCCGCCCGTGTACACCCGCCGGCAGCCCGGCCGGCCACTCCGGGCGCAGCCGCAGCCGCTCACCCGTCCAGAGCCCGAGGGCCGAGCCGACCGCCGGGATGCCCTCCAGCAGACCGAGGAGTTCCCGGGCCCGCTCGGCGGCAGCCTCCGGCGGCAGACCCAGGGCCTGCGTCAACTCGCCCTGGACGGCGGGGCTTCCGGCCGGCGCCAGCAGGCCGAGCAGCGGCCAGACACCGGCCGGCATCAGGACCGTCCCACCCTCCGGGTCGACCTGCCCGACCCAGCGCGCGCCCAGCGTGTTGACCACCCTCACGGCCTCGGCCTGGCTCATCCGCCCCCCTGCGCTCGATCGTCCGGCACGCCGCCGAGGGTAGGCCCGGGCCCGGGTGGGAGGCGACCGGTTTAACGCCACTCCCGGCCGCCAACGCCCGCCCGGCGAAGGCGGGTTCCGCCGCCCCGACTCCTTTTCCACTGCCGACCCGATCCGATCCGTGTCAGCATGGCCGCATGAGCGAACCCGACGACTGGATCACCATCGCGGCGTACGAGAACCTTCCCGGCCGCCCGACCCCGCCGGCCGCCCTCCGCGCTTGACTGCGCGACCGGGGCATCGACTGGATGCCCATCGCCGCCGATGCGGTGCGCAGTGACCTGCTCTGCGGGGTCGGCCCGGACGGCCGGTGGCGCGGCTGGTTCGACGTCCGGGTCGACGCCGACGCCCTGCGGACGATCGGGCTGCACCCCGAGCAGGCGTCCGCGGTCGTCAACGGACCTTCCCCGCCCGGCTGGTGGCACGCCGAGGCCGAGCGCCGGGCCCGTCGGTGACGGCGGCCGCCGGCCCGGCTCAGCCCGCCGCGCCGAAGCGGACCGTCTCGGCGCGGGAGCGGGAGGCCGCGTCCAGCAGCAGGACGGACGAGGCCTCCGGGGTCGGCATCGGGCCGCCGGCGCGCACGTGCCGGGTGAAGGCGGCCAACAGCCGCTCCAGGCTGCGGCGGTGGCGGGCGAAGACCCGGCCGGAGGCGTGCCGGCCGCGGGCCCGCTGGCCGTCCAGCGCGGTGGCGGCGCCGACGTCCAGCAGCACCAGGTGCAGTTCGCGGCCCCGGCGGGCCGCCTCCCGGGCGAGCCAGCGCCGCATCCAGGCGCGGCTGCCGCAGTCGTGCACCAGCAGCGGGCCGCCGCCGCGCACCGAGGACCGCAGCAGCCGGAAGTGCTCCAGCCGGGCCCACGGCCGGTACACCGCGTACGGCAGGGCGGCGGGCATCACGGCCTCGCAGGCCTCGTGCACCGTCCGCGGGTCCACGGCCCGGACCGCCGCCCCGGACCAGCGCCGCAGCAGCGTGCTCTTCCCGGCCCCCGGCAGCCCGGACACCACCACGACGGCGTCGGCCGGGTAGGCGGTGACGAACCCCGCCCCGGCCTCGCCCCGCAGATCGACCACGCCGCGCGGTGCCACGACCGCATCCACCCCGCCGCTCACCAGTCCGAGCCCCCGTTCACGTCCGACCGGGAACCCTAACAACAACGCCCGGCCGGCCGCTCGGCGGATCCGGCCGGACCGGGCCTCGGCGTCGGGCGTGCGCGCCTCGCGGCAGAAGCGGGGGCGCCCTCCGGCCGGGGGCCGAGGGGACCCCGCAGGCCCGCACCGGTCCGTCGGCGCCCACCCGCGCCCGTCGGTACCCGTGGGCCCCCGGC
The DNA here is from genome assembly GCF_042883725.1 of Kitasatospora sp. NPDC058184. Lineage (NCBI taxonomy): Bacteria > Bacillati > Actinomycetota > Actinomycetes > Kitasatosporales > Streptomycetaceae > Kitasatospora > Kitasatospora sp. NPDC058184. Next base: position 86,586 of record NZ_JBHVVE010000008.1, on the reverse strand, counting down.
GACCGCAGTGCACCCGTGGGCCCGCCGTCCACTAGGCTGACGAGCCGTCAGACAGGAGGACGGCCATGGCGGAGGCGGCTCCGACGTACACCGCGCTGGTGCTGGACGGGCTCGCCCGCGATCCCGCCCGGGTGGCGCTCCGGTACGGGGACGAGGAGTGGACCGGGCAGCGCTGCCTGGACCTGGTGCACCGCGCCGCCCGCGCGCTGGAGCGGGCCGGGCTCGGGCGCGGGGACGGGGTGACGGTGCTGGCCGGGAACCGGCCGGAGGCGCTGCTGGTGCGGCTGGCCGCGAACCTGCTGGGCTGCCGGGTGGCGATGCCGTTCCCGGACGGGCCGGTCGCCGAGCAGGTGGCGCTGGCGGAGTTCGCCGGGACGTCCGCGCTGGTCTTCGACCCGGTCCGGTGCGCGGCGGCGGCCGACGGGGTCGCGCGGGCCGTGCCCTCGGCCGTCCTGCTCTCGCTGGGCCCGTCGCCGCTCGGGCTCGGCACGGACCTGCTGGACCTCGCCGCGGCCCGCTCCCCCGCCCCGCTGGCGCCCCGTTACCTGCCCGAGGACGTGATGGCGGTGCGGTTCACCGGCGGCACGACCGGGCGCCCGAAGGGGGTGCTGCGCCGCTTCGCCCGTCCGCCGCGCCCGCCGCTGCTGGCCGGCTCGGTCTTCCTGCTGTGCACCCCGCTCTGCCACGGCGGCGGCACCACGGCGGACCTGGCGCTGGCGGCGGGGGGCATGGTGGTGATGCAGGACGGGTTCGACGCCGGGGCCGTGCTGGCGGCGGTGGAGCGGCACCGGGTGTCCCGGATGTACCTGCCGCCGCACCTGCTGTACCGGCTGCTGGACCACCCGCTGCTGCCGACGACCGACACCGGCAGCCTGCGCCGGGTCGGGTACACCGGCTGCGCGCCCTCGCCGCGGCGGCTCGCCGAGGCGACCCGGCGGCTGGGCCGGGTGCTGCACCAGACCTACAGCCTGACGGAGTGCGGGCCGGTCTCCCGGCTGGGCCCGGACGAGCACCTGGCACCGCGGCTGCTGACCACCGCGGGCCGCCCGTACCCGGACACCGGGCTGCGCGTCCTGGACGAGGACGGCGCCGAGCTGCCGCCGGACCGGACCGGGGAGATCTGCGTCCGGACGCCGACCGCGATGGCCGGCTACTGGCGCGACCCGGAGCTGACCGGGCAGGTGCTCCGGGACGGCTGGCTGCACACCGGCGACCTGGGCAGCCTGGACGCGGCCGGCTATCTGACGGTGGCCGGGCGGCGGGACCCGATGGCGGTCGTCGAGGGGCACAATGTGTTCCCCCGCGAGATCGAGGAGCCACTGCGCACCCACCCGGAGGTCCGCGAGGCGGTGATGTTCACGACCGCCGACCCGGACCGCCTGGAGCGGGTGCACGCCGCCGTCGCCCTCGTCCCCGGCTCGCGGCTGACGGCCGGGCAGCTGCACCGCTGGGCCCGGGCGCACGGCCTCGGCCGGTGCGCCCCGGACTCGCTCCTGCTGCTGCCCGCGATCCCGCTGAACGGTCTCGGGAAACCGGACCTCGCCGCCCTGCGGGCCCAGGTGGACGCCGGGAGCGGACGGGCGGCCGCCACCGCGGGGGCGCGCAACGGGGTGTGACGCGCCCGACGAGTGCATCGAGCGCCTACGCGGGCGACCTCTCGTGCGCCACCCGGCGGGAAGAACCGTCCGTGGGCACTCGATCGTGCGGCCCGACCTGCCGATACATCCCCGGCAGCGCCGTGCACGTCGCTGTGGGCCGCACCGTCCCCCCAGGAGGCACTCCCTTGACCTGGCTACGCGTCCTGACCGCACTGGGCATCCTCGCCGTGGCGGCCAGTGCCCTGATCGTCTTCGCCCTCTGCACCGCCACCTCGCGCGGCGAGCGCGCCGCGGAGGAGGCGCCGCCCGACCTCCGGGCGGACGCCGAGGGCAGCGGCCTCTTCCAGCGGATGGGCGGCGACAGCTGACGCCGCGCCGCCCACCGCCGGTCAGTGCCCGGCGATGTCGTCCGGCCGGACCTCGATGTGGTCGGCGGCGAGATCGACCGCCACCCGGTGCTCCATGCCGAGCGACTCCAGGAACTTGACCGGCAGCTGCACCCGGCCGCTGCGGTCCAGCATCACGTACTCGCGCTCGTTCACCGACTCCTCGCCGTGCTCGTCCGTCACGGTGCGGCGCAGCACCTCGCTGGCGGTCCGCCCGTCCCGGATCGCGACCGTGCGACGGACCTCGCCCGCGACCATCGGGTCGTGGGTGACGATCACGACGGTGGCGCCCAGTTCGCGGTTGACGGTGCGGAAGGACTCGAAGATGATCCCGGCGGTCTCCGAGTCCAGCTCGCCGGTGGGCTCGTCGGCGAGCAGCACCGGCGGGTTGTTGGCCATCGCCACCGCGATCGCCACCCGCTGCTGCTGGCCGCCGGAGAGCTCGTTGGGCTTGCGGTGGGCGAGCTCGCCGATCTCCAGCGCCTCCATCAGCTCCGCCACCCGGGCCGCCTGCTGCCGGGCCCCGCCGGCGCCCGAACGACGGCCGCGCAGCTGCATCGGCAGGGCGATGTTCTCGGCGGCGGTGAGGAAGGGCAGCAGGTTGCGGGCGGTCTGCTGCCAGATGAAGCCGACCACCTCGCGCCGGTAGCGCAGCCGCTCCTTGACCGACATCTCCAGCAGGTCGCAGCCGGCCACGGTGGCGGTGCCGGCGGTCGGCACGTCCAGCCCGGCGAGGATGGTGAGCAGCGTGGACTTGCCGCTGCCCGAGGCGCCGACCAGGGCGACCAGGTCGCCCTGGCGGATGGTCAGCTCCAGGCCCTGGAGCGCCTGGACCTCGACCCCCTCCGCGCTGAAGATCCGGACCAGCCGGTCGCAGACGATGGCCGCTCCCTCGCCGTACGCCTTGGGCGAGGCGGCGGCGAGGGCCCGCTGCTGGAGCTCCTGGAGGCTGGGGGCCTCGGTGACCGTCCGCTCCTGGGGAGTGCTCTTCACCGGTGGTCTCCTGTCTCGACTGTCTGCTTCATCGCACCGCTCTCCACTGTCCCGGCGGACCGGGCCGCTGTCACGGCCCGTGCACCGCCCCCGCCCGCCGCTCCCGGCGGGTCCGCCGCTATCCGTGCCGGCCTCATTGCCGTTCCCCCGCTCGCAGTTCGGTGGCGATCTGGCGCCGGCCGGCGACCAGGGTCTCCAGCACCACGCCGAGGCCGACCACCAGGGCCAGACCGGCGGTGGGCAGCAGCACCGGCAGCACCGCCGGGGCCAGGGTCTCGCCGACGGTGGCACCGACCAGCGCCGAGAGGTCGAAGGCGCCCCCGAGCAGGGCGACCGCGGCCAGCGCGACCAGCCCGCCGCCGACGGCCGCCGCCAGGGTCTGCGGCAGCGCCTCGGCGATGATCAGCACCAGGCCCTGCCGGGGCCGCAGGCCCATGGTGCGCAGCCGGGCGAGCACCGCCGTACGGTCCGGCGCGGCCCGCAGCAGCGTCAGCAGCACGGCCAGCAGGGCGAAGCCGGCGGCGGCGAAGCCCGAGTACCAGAACAGCCGCCCGGCGGCGTGCTGCACCGGGTCGCCGGCCAGCTCGGCGATCTTCTCGCGGCTGCTGTGCACCACGTAGCCGGGGGGCAGGCCGGCGGTGGTCTTCCCGGCCGCCGTGGCCTCCGCGTCGATCAGCTTGGCGACGCGCCCCAGGAGCTCGCCGCTGCCGATGGCGCGCTCCCGCAGCAGGGCGCGGACCCGGTCCGGGTCGACGTCGCCGACGGCGAACCACTTGTTCACCCGGTTCGACCGCTTGAGCTCCGGCAGGTGCTCCGCGGCGGGGCCGGCCGGCACCACGACGAAGGGCTTGCCGGGGTCCGGGAAGGCGGGCGTGGCGGTGACGATCCCGGCGACGCTGGTGGCCATCTGGCTGCCGGAGGGCGTGCGCACCTGCGGTGCGCCCGAGTCCAGGTGCGCGGCCAGGTCCCGGCTGAACAGCGCGGGGACCGGGCCGTCCTTGCCGCCCGGGGCGGCGGTCAGCTTGGCCGGGTCGTACCCGCCGACCCCGACGGTGCGGGAGATCTCCGCGTAGGCCTCGGGCTCGACCACCACCAGGACGGCCTCGGCGGTCTCCCGGTCGGCGCCGACGAAGGTGGCCCGCTCCTCGATCCACGCGCCGGTCGCCGCCCGGACGCCGGGCAGTTCGCCGGCCGCCTTGGTGAAGGCCTCCGGCAGGTTGGCGTAGAGCGGGACGGAGACGGACACGTCGCCGCCGGTGGAGAGCCGCGCGGCACGCGCCCGGGAGTGGTCCACCGTGTCGAGCACGGTGGCCCCGAAGCCGGTGGCGGTGACGGCGATCAGCAGGGCGAGCAGCGGCAGCGCGGAGGGCCGCCGCCGGCCCGAGTTGTCGCGGGCGGCCCGGACCAGGCCGAGGAAGCCGACCAGTCCGCGGCCGCGGCCGGCGAGTGCGGCCAGCCAGCCGACCACGACCGGCTCGATCCTCGCCAGCAGCAGGCCGCCGGAGACGGCGAGCAGCAGCGGGGCGGCCACCAGCAGCGGGTCGACGCCGCTACCAGGGTGGCCGACGCCGCGACGTCGGACCTCGGCCACGGCCGCGGCGGTGACGGCCAGCACGGCGAGTTCGCCGACCATCCGGCGCCAGCCGCCGGCCGCCCGCGGGCGCGCCCAGAGCAGCGCGGCCCGGACCGGGAAGACCAGGATCGCGAGCAGGGTCACGGCGAGCGCCAGCAGCACCGGGGTGCCCCAGCGCGGGGTGGGCAGCAGCACCAGCGCGAGGGCCGTGCCGAGCACGGCGGCGGGCAGCACGGTCACCGCGCCCTCCCCGAGCAGCCGCAGCAGTACCCCCGTGCGCGAGCCGCCGCGGGCCTGGAGCAGCCGGATCTCGGCCGTGCGCCGGTCCGTGCTGAGCGCCGCGGCCAGGCAGAGCACCACGACCGCGACGCCGGCGACACCGGCCGGCCCGATCGCGCCCAGCGGGGCCGCGGCCTGGTAGCGGGCGGTGGCCCGGGCGAGGACGTCCGGCATCAGCGAGGTGGCGTGCAGGTCGGCCCGGAGGGTGGCGTCGATCAGGGCGGTCATGCCGGGGCCGGCCGTGTACGAGCCGAGGACCTCGCGGGTGTGGTCGAGCTCGTCGGCGCGCAGCGAGCCGGGGTCGACGGGCAGCCGCCAGAAGTTCTGGCCGCTCGAACCCCAGCGGGCCAGCGCGGTCAGGCTGCCGCCGTCGACGAAGCCGCTGGTCCAGTACCACGCGTCCTCGCCCTTGACGCCCAGGCAGGCCCTGGACGGGCAGCCGAGTCCCTCCCAGAACGGGTCCTGGGGGTCGTTGACCCGGTAGAGGCCGGTCACGGTGGTGCGCAGCGCGACCGGTCCGTCGGTGCCGCTCTCGATGACGTCGCCGACCTTGATGTTGATGGCCTCGGCGGCCTGCTGGCTCAGCGCGATCGGCAGCGGGCCGTCGACCGGGGCGGGGCCCGGCCAGGTGCCCGCGGTCAGCGTCGCCCGGTCGGCGAGGCCGTGCAGGTAGAACAGGCCGAGCCCCGGGACGGCCCGGTCGGAGAGCCGGGTGAACCCCGGGTTGAACATCTTCCGCTCGGTCTTGATCCGGGTGCCGTGGACCTGGGCGGACGCGCTCAGCGGCAGCTGCCGTCCGATCTGCGCGTCGAACTTCCGCTGCAGGGCTTCGAGGGCGGCGCCGTCGTCGCCGGGGGCCAGCCCGGAGGTGACCTCCAGGTTGGTGACGTTGGTGCCCAGGCCGCGCGTGAACTCCTGGAGCGCGCTGTCCGCGTTCCGGTCCGCGATGCGCGGGAAGGCCGCCGCCAGGAAGACGGTGACGAGCGCGAGGGCCGCCGTGAGCAGCGCGGCCAGCGGCATCGCGCGCAGCCGGGTGCGGACCCAGGGCGCGGGCCGGTGGGCCCGCGCCGGTTCGGGCGCCGGCGGCGGCGCGTGGGTGGGCACGGTGGTGCCGGCCTTGGTGGTCACATCTCCTCCACGTGGCGCAGCCGCGCGGCCACGTCTCGACGCCGGCGGCCGATCAGGAAGGCCGACAGCAGCGGGACGACGGCGATCGCCCCCGCGAACAGCAGCGCCTGACCGAACGGCAGCTCGACCAGGGCCTCCGGCACCGGGCGGCGGGCCGCCGGGGTCAGCACCACGAAGGGCACGATCAGCCGGACGAGCAGGGCTCCGAGGGCGAGGCCGACGATCCCGCCCAGGCCGACCAGCACCGCGTTCTCGGCGGCGACGGTCCGGGTGACCTGCTTGCGCGGGGCGCCCAGGGCGAGCAGCAGCGCGGAGTCCCGGGAGCGCTCGTGCGCCGAACCGGCCACCGCGGCGGCGAAGCCGATCGCGGCGAGCACGGCGGTGACGATCGCGATGGCCATCAGCGCGCTCTGCGGGGCGGCGCCGACCGGGTCGCCGAGGAGGCCCTCGGAGACCTCCTCGTAGAGCGCGAGGTCCTGGCTGCCGGGCGCGCCGCGCAGGGCGGCGGCGGCCTCGGCCGGGATGCGGTCGCCCGGCCCCGTGGCGGGCAGCCACCACTCGGTACGGGAGGGCAGGTTGCGGTCCTGGACGGACAGCATCCGGGCGACCGAGCCGAGGTCCAGCAGCAGCGCCCGCTGGCCGGCCACCGGGAGGGCCTCGACCGCGCCGGTCACCTTGACCGGGACGACGACCCCGCTGAACGGCACCTGGAGGGTGTCGCCGACGGAGGCTCCGACGGACTTCAGGTAGTCGTGGGTGGCGACGCCGTTGACGGCGGCCGGCAGCGGCGCCCCGGTCGGGCTCAGCACCGCGCGGATCGGGTCTCCGATGCCGCCCGCGGGGTGGTAGCGGACCGTGAACAGGCTGTCGGCGGCGGCCGCTTCGGAGGCGAGCGCGGCCACCGGCGAGCCGCCCGCGCCGTTGCGGGACTCCGGCGGCTTGATGGTCCAGCCGGCACCGGACGGCACCGGGACGGCGGTGGACGGTCCGTCGGCGGTGTCCGAGACGGCCAGGTTCCGAAGGGTGACCTCGCCCTCGCTGCGGTCGCCGAAGGCGACGTTCGCGCCGACCACGGTCAGCGGGGCGGCGACCGAGCCCACCGGGGCGTCGACCAGCGCGCCGAGCCGGATCGAGGAGTGGACCTGGCCGTTCATCGGGAGCTCGCCGAACGGGACCTTGTGGACCAGGCCGAAGCGGTCGCGCAGCAGCAACCGGACCTCGGGCTGGATCGGGACGCTGGTGAACCGCGAGTTCTTCGGCTCCTGCTGGCTCACCGCGATGTCCGCGTCGATCCGCAGCGGGCTGCCGGGCAGCGGGATGCCGGTGGGGGCGGGGGAGGCGAGCGAGCCGAAGACCTCCGCGCCGGTGCGGCCGTCGAGCAGGTCGGAGCGGACCGGGACGCGTTCGGCGAAGGCGGCGGCGTCCACGGCCATCAGCTGGCCGGAGCCGCCCTGCAGCGGCTGCTCGTCGCGCACCACCGCGACCAGCCGATCACCGCCGGGCAGGCTGCCGTAGCGGCCGCCCTGACCCATCGGCGCGTTGTGCGAGCCGGAGATGCGCAGGCCGCCGGCCGTGGCGAAGGCCGCCTGGTCGCGCTGGGAGGCGGTCCAGGTGGCGTGCTGACCGAGCGCCAGGACGCCGGTGGCCACGGCCATGACGAGGAGCAGGACGGGGCCGGTGGCGCGGCCGGGCCGGCGGGCCAGCTGCCAGCCGACCATGGCGGGGCCGAGGCCGCTGCCCCGGGCCGCCGCGCGGGCGCCGAGCCGGGCGACGACCGGCAGCAGCCGCAGCACCACCAGGGTGCCGGCGCACAGGGCGAGGGTCGGGGTGGCGACCAGCAGCAGGTCCACGTCCAGCCGGCCGGTGGAGTCGGGCGACAGCCCGCCGCCGTACTGGTCGAGCTGCTGGTAGGCGAGCGCGGCCAGGGCGAGCACGGCGATGTCGCCGCCGTTGCGGGCGACGCCGGAGACCACCGCCTGGCGGCGGCCGGCCCGGCGGCGCAGGGCGGCACCGACGCCGCGCACCACGCTCGGCACGGTGGCCAGCAGGATGCAGGCGAACGCGCAGACCACGGCCACCGGCCAGAGCGACCAGCTGATGCCGGTGTCCAGGGAGACCTGGTGGGCGCTGCCGAGGCCGGCCAGCGCGCGGACCAGGAACGGGGTCAGCAGCGGCGCGAACACCGCCGCGGGCAGGGCCAGCAGCAGCGACTCCAGGGCGGTGAAGGAGCCGAGCCGGACGGCCGAGGCGCCGCGCGCGGCGAGCATCTCGTTCTCGGACTCCTGCCGCGCGGCGATCAGGTGCACGACCAGCAGCAGGGCCGCCGCGGCGAGCACCGCCAGCTGGAGGGCGCCGATCAGCAGGGTGGACCGGGCGACCACCATGCTGTCGGACAACTCGCGCATGATGTCGGGCAGTTCGGTCTTCGCGGCGAGCGAACCGGAGGTCCGCAGCTCATCGGAGAGGCGCTGGGCGCGGTCGCCGACGGCCTGCGCGGCGGCCCGGTCGACGCCGGAGAAGTCGGCGTCCAGCGACCAGCCGCGGCTGCTCTGGACCAGGCCGGCCGTGGTGAAGGCGCTCTGGTCGACCATCATCGGGCCGAAGGTGGTGAAGCCGGCGACCTCGATCTCGTGGCCGCCGACCGGGTCGATCCGCCAGTACGGGGCGGCCGGGTCGGTGGCCCGGTAGACGCCGGTGATCCGGACGGTCAGCGGCTTGCTGTCGTTCCGGTCGACGAGCCGGACCTCGGCGGGCAGGGCCTGCTCGGTCAGACCGAGCCGGCGCAGCAGGCTCTGCGGGACGGCGGCCTCCGGGGCGGCGGACTGGGCCGGCCCGGTGGCGGCGCCCGGCCAGGCGCCGGCCACCAGTTGGACCCGGCCGCGGTCGAGGTCGGCGAGGACCGTCAGGTCGAGCTGGGCGCCGGGGGCCTGGCCGGCGGAGGCGCCGGCTGCGCCGGTGCCGCTCGCCGGGCTGCCGGTCGCCGGGCTGCCGTTGGCCGCGGTGCCGTTGGCCGGACTGCCGTTCGCCGCACTGCCGTTCGCCGCGCCCCCGGAGCCGGGCAGGCTGTAGGAGCGGCTGCGCATCACGCTGTCGGTGTGCACGGGCAGGTCGCCGAAGAGCTTCTGCCGGTAGGAGGCGAGCGCCTCCTCGTCCTTCGTCCGCTGGTCGAGTCCGTGCTCGCCGGTCACTGTCACCGTGGTCCGTGCGTGACCGGGCCCTTGGAGCGCCTGCCGCAGGCCGGCCTCGCCGACACTGCTGTTGAAGGCGACCAAGGCGGTCAGCACGGATGTGGTGATCAGCACCGCGAGCAGGACGGCGGCAGCCAGCGGCACTCGTCCGCGCAGTCGGCGCACGACGAAGCCGAGCATCAGGTTCCTCCCCCGGACTTACGTCCCCGGTTGCATCCCCGGGCCCCGCTCGTCGGTCCGATCCGAGTGCCGATCCGCGTGCAGATCGGTCACAGATGGACACACCGCGGGCACACCGGCGCATTGATCACCGGCTATCGGTCGCCGGATAGCGGACGATGCTGTCAGATTCGATCCAGGAACGGAAGGGACTTGCGCGAATCAAGTAAGCAATGAGCAAATTCCTTTCATTGGTAGCATCCCGGCCGGGGATGCCCTACTTGAAATGCCATGAACACCTCACAAATCCGGCTTCGGCGCACTCCTTTGGCCCGGGACACCGACTTCTCGGATTCCCGCCCGGGAACGTGAACCGCCGGAGCACTCATATCCGTAGAACCGGACGGGACCCGGATGGAACCGGGCCGCCACGCCCACAGGGGGACGCCGCATGACGCAGCCTCAGGCCGCCACCGCCGACACCACCACCCAGCCGATGGTGGCCGTCACCGACCTGCGCCGGAGCTTCGGCACCGGTGAGCGGACCGTGCACGCCCTGCGCGGCGTCTCGTTCACCGTCGGCCGCGGTGAACTCACCGCGCTCAAGGGCCGGTCCGGCTCCGGCAAGACCACCCTGCTGAACCTGGTCGGCGGCCTGGACGCACCGACCGGCGGCAGCATCGCGCTGGACGGCATCGACCTCGCCTCGCTGGACGAGGACGGCCGGCTCGCCCTGCGGCGGGAGCGGATCGGCTTCGTCTTCCAGTCCTTCGGGCTGATCCCGATGCTCACCGCCGCCGAGAACGTCGGCGTGCCCCTGCGGCTGCGCAAGGCCCCGGCCGCCGAGCGCGAGGAGCGCGCCCACACCCTCCTCGCCCTGGTCGGCCTCGCCGACCACGCCAACCAGCGCCCCGGCGAGCTCTCCGGCGGCCAGCAGCAGCGCGTCGCCATCGCCCGTGCGCTGGCCAACCAGCCCAGCCTGATCATCGCCGACGAGCCGACCGGTCAGCTGGACTCCGAGACCGGCCGCTCGATCATGGAGCTGCTGCGCGCGGTGGTGCGCAGCGAGGGCGTCACCGTGCTGGTCGCCACCCACGACCCGACGCTGATGGGGCTCGCCGACCGGGTGATCGAGGTCCGGGACGGACGGATCGTCGAGGAGGAGGCGGAGCAGGCCGCCTAGCGGAACGGGCCCGGGCCCGGGAGTTGGTGCCGGGGTGAGTCCCGGATGCGCGCGACAGGACTGCTTTACGGGGGTGGGGATGCGGGGTGCCTCCCCGCCCCCGTGGGCCGCCGGCGCTCGGACTCAGGGCCCGGCCGGGACGATCGATTGGGCATGGTGGAACACCTCCTCCCCGTCCCAGTAGGCCTTGGTGCGTTGCAGCCGTGGGTAGTTGCCCTTGTAGTAGAGGCGCGGGTAGTCCGGGTCGGGCTGGTCGGCGGCGCCCAGGTCGGTGTCCGGGTAGTTGACGTAGGCGCCGTCCGTCGCGGTGTCGATCTCCGGGACACCGCCCGTCTCCCGGTAGACGTCGCGGTACAGCCCGCTCAGGTAGGCGAGGTGCTTCTCGTCCTCGGCCGGGTCCGTCCAGTGCGTCTGGTACTGCAGTTTCATGATCGAGTCGCGCTGCGGGACGGCCGTCTCCTCGGGGCGGCGGGCGTTGATCCGGCAGCCGTAGGAGTCGATCTGGACCACCGTGTTCGAGAGGTCCGCCCCCTCGACGTCCCGCGTCAGCCAGTCCCAGAAGGCGGCGATCTGCACCGGGGCGAACGGCTCCCGGTGGTAGGCCGACTTGTGCTTGCCCCGCTCGTTGTCTCCCGAGGGGTTGAGCGTCATGGTCGCCTGGAACCAGGGCATCCGGCGCCGCTTGTCCGGGTAGGGCAGGAACAGCCCGCCGGCCGAGCGGGTCTGCACCACCGGGCGCGTCGTCATCCCCTGTTCGACGGCGGCCACGAAGGCGTCGAGCGGGGCCGGGTCCGCTCCGTCCCACTGGCTGAACAGGACGACGTTCCCGTTGGAGTGGTGGGTGAGCTTGAGGATGGCGAACAGCCCCTGGTACACCGCCTCCCGCGGGCCGCTGTGCTCGGCCATGAAGGCGCCGAAGTTGGCCACCAGGGTCTCGAAGTCGGCCGGCCGCCGGAGCAGTTCGGCCCAGGGCCAGGCCACGCTGCTCAGCCAGACCCGGGGCGGCGGCTGGGGCACGTCCGACGCGAAGTGGTACCGCAGCACCACCCCGAAGTTCCCGCCCCCGCCGCCGGTGTGGGCCCAGAAGAGGTCCTGCTCGGGCGAGCCCGGCGCGTCCTCGCGGTGCGCCTTCGTCACCACCGCCCGGCCGCCCCGGACGGTGACCACGTCGACCTGGACGAGGTGGTCGACGGTGAGCCCGTGCCGCCGGGAGAGCAGGCCGTACCCGCCGCCGCAGACGTGCCCGCCCGCGCCGACCGAGTAGCAGGACCCGGCGGGCAGGGTGACGGCGTACTCGCGGAACAGCGTGGTGTAGACGTCCCAGTTGGTCGCGCCGCCGTCGACGCCGTAGGTGGGCCGGCCGAACTTGTCGGTCGAGGCGGCGACGCCGCGCATCGTGCCGAGGTCGAGGATGACGCCCTGGTCGTTGTCGACGAAACCCTCGTAGCAGTGCCCGCCGCCGCGGACCGTCGGCCGTAGCCCGGCGTCCAGCGCGCGGTTCACCTCGGCGACCGCGTCGGCCTCGTCGCCCACCAGCCGGATGTAGGCGGGACTGCTGCTCCACCGCTGGTTGAAGCCCTGGGCGAGGGTCTGGTAGCGGGGGTCACCGGGGAGCACCGACCGCCCCTTCGGCAGCTCCCGGCGCGCGCCCTCGGCCGCCGCCGCGCCCGTGGAAGCGGCGGTGATCCCGGCGGCCGCCGCGCCGGCACCGCCCAGGAATCCCCGCCGGGAGAATTCGTACCGCATGTTCCGTCCCCACTTTCCCGAGTCCGAGAGAAGCCGGCGGCCCGCACGCTAACACGGATATCCGGCCACGGGAATCGGTTAATGGAAAGTGTGACAGTACGTCATTCCTGCTGGTCCAGCCTGGTCTTGACCGTCGCCGTGACGCCGGAATCCCATTGTCAGTGGCATGGGCTATGGTCGCCGACGAATCGCAGGAATCCGCTCCACGGGAGGTTCGATGACGATCCGTCTCCGCGTTCTCCGCGTTCTCCGGGCCTTCCCGGCCCTCCGGGAACTCGCCCGGAAAACACGGTCGTGGTGGCCGGCTGCACCGCCGACCACCACGACCGTCAAACCCTCCCCCGGATCACCGGGGGCCGTTCCGTCAGACCGCCGGGAAGATCTCCGCGTCCGGCTTCAGCAGCTGGCCGGCCGCCGGCGCGGTGCCGTCGACCAGGTAGCGGGTGACCATCTTGTTCAGCGCCTGGCTGCGGCCGACCGCGCAGTGCTCGATCGAGTCGACGCTGACCAGCACCGCGTTGCCCAGCTCCTGCTGCATCCGCTGGGCGAACTTGTACTGGGTGGCCGGGTCGTAGAGGTTGCCGATCACCATCACGGTGTTGGAGGTCTTCTTGTTCCACGGGCCGGAGAAGCGCTCGGCGTCCCGGGCCGGGGCCGGCCAGCTCGCGCACGCGGGCGCGTCGAAGGCCTGGTAGCGGCCGAAGGTCGGCATCTCCTTCTCCCAGGCCTTGGCCGCGTTCGCGAACACCCGGTCGTTGGAGGGGTACGGCTTGTCCTGGCAGTTGACGGCCATGTAGGAGTCGTCCGCGGTGTACTCGGAGTCGACCGGGGCCTCCCGCAGCGCCGTCCGCGGGACGTCCACCGAGAGCAGGTTGGCGTCCTCGTCCGAGACGTTCGCCTGCGGGGCCAGCAGGGCGGCCGCGGCCGGCTTCTGGAACACCTGGTAGGTCGCCTGGAGGGACTTGGCCAGCGGGGCCAGCTTGGCCTGCGAGTACAGGGCGCTGGCCACCTCGCCGGTGAAGCTGCTCAGCGTCACCTTGGAGCCGTTCGGCAGCGTGATCGGGCTGGTCCGCAGGTGGTCGCGGAGCTGGTCGAACTTGGCCCGGGTGTCGCCCTCGCCGAAGGCGCAGCGCGGGGCGCCGGCGGTCTGGCAGCGCTTGAGGAACTCGTCCAGGGCCAGCTCGAAGCCGTTCGCCCGCTGGCGGTCGTACTCCAGGCCGTTGTGCAGGCGCAGGTTCGGGTCGACGTTGCCGTCGACGATGATCGCGCGGACCTTGTTCGGGTACATGTTGGCGTACGTCGAACCGATCAGGGTGCCGTAGGAGAACCCGGCGAAGGTGAGCTGGGCGTCGCCGACGGCGCGGCGCATCCGGTCGAGGTCGCGCACCACGTTGATGGTCGACATGTGCTCGATCAGCGGGCCGGCGTTCTTGCTGCACGCGTCGGTGTAGTCCTGGTCCGCGTCCAGCGTCTCGTTGATCTCGGCCTTGGTGACCGGCACGCCGACCATGCGGTTGGTGACCGCGTCGGCGTCCTCCTGGGTCTTGAAGCACTTGAGCGGGTTGCTCCGGGCCACGCCGCGCGGGTCGAAGCCGACCAGGTCGAACTTCGACTGCACCTCGGTGCCGAAGCGGGCGGTCGTCGCCCACAGGTAGCCACTGCCGCCCGGGCCGCCCGGGTTGAGGAACAGCGAGCCGATCCGCTTCGACGGGTCGCTCGCCCGCCGCCGCATCATCGCGATGCCGACCTTCTCGCCCGACGGCTTGTCGTAGTCCAGCGGCACGGGGTAGACGGCGCAGTCGTAGATGCCGGGGTCCGGCTTGGTCGGGTCGGGGTTGCACGGCGTCCAGGCGACGGGATCGACCTTCGCCTCGGCCAGGCTCGGGGTCTGGTCAATAGGCGCTGCCGAAGCGGCGGCGGCGGTGCCGGTGACAAGTGCAAGAGCGCAGGTGACCGCTCCGGCCAGCGTGGATATGCGGGACAAGGAACCTCCTCCGTACTGAAAGGGCGGCCCCAGCCTGTCAGTCGGAGATCTCCGTGGGAAGACCTGGGAGCGGCGTAAATCATCCACCCGTCATGTGACACATCGCGAAATATTCTGTGAATGAACCAACTTGACGGTTGATTGACCTGAGATTTCGTCATCCCGCGTTGCCGATCGACCGTCGGCCGTCCGGGTTCGGTGGGGGCGGGCGGCGTCCGGCGGGGGGCCTGCGCAGCCGACAAGGGCGCGGATTTCCCGCGCGGCCGAACACCCAGGGGCTCCCGCTATTGCGCGATCGGCATCGAGGGCACGGCGCTCCCCGCCGGTGCTCGGCGGCCCGTGGACGGGAGATGGTCCCACGCCTCGCAGGCGCGAGCCGGGTCGCGCCGGCGAGGAGCGGCACGCCTCAACTCGCGGCCGCTCCCCGCAGGGCGGCCGCCACCAGTCCCTGGATCGCGTCGACACCGGGCTTGCCGCCGCCCACCAGGTGCTCGAAGACCAGGCCGTCGACGCAGGCCAGCAGTGTGGTGGTCCGCCCGTCGGGGTCGCTCACGCCCTGGTCGGCGAGGAACGCGCGAACGGCGGCGCGCCCGGCGTTCTCCCGCGGGACGAGGATCTCGCGCAGTTCGGGATCGCGCACGCTCTCCACCGCGCAGGCGTACCGGGCCAGCGAGCGCCGCCGCCCGTCGCCGGACAGTCGTTGCCGCATCAACTCGGCGATGCCGTCGGCCAGTTCCTCCGACGAACGGACCGGCACCCGCTCCCCCATGGCGTGCAGCTCGCCCTGGTCCAGCTCCACCAGCCGCCGCACCAGTGCGGTGAGCAGGGCCTGCCTGGTCCGCAGGTACGCCGAGGTGGTTCCGACCGGCAGCCCGGCCGCCGCATCGACCGCCCGGTGGGTCAGTCCGCGCACCCCGAGGTCGGCCAGCACCCCGATCGCGGCGTCCGCCAACACCGTCCGGCGGTCCGGCCGCCCCGCATCGTCCCGTTTCTGGCCCTCGTGTCGCCGCATCCCTCCTTTCTACCGGGGCCGCGGCACCCGGCGCGCACCACCTCGGTCCGAGCCGACCGCCGACCGCCACCCCACCACCCCGAACCGCCCCGGCGGACCCCGACGGCCCCCGACCGACCCGCCCCCACCCCCGTCCACCTGCCGGCACCCCCGTAGTACGCTACTTCTACAGATGTAGAAAGCAGCGCGGCGACACGGGAAGGACCGGGCATGAGCAGCAGCAGCGCGGTGGTGGTCGGGGGCGGCATCGGCGGACTGGCGGCCGCGATCGGGCTCCGACTGGCGGGGTGGGATGTGACCGTGGTCGAGCGGGCGGCCGTCCTGGACGATGCGGGCGCCGGCATCTCGCTGGCCGCCAACGGGATGCGCGCGCTCGCCGCCCTGGGGGTCGGCGAGGCGGTCGAGGCTGCCGCCCGCCGCCAGTACACCGGCGGCACCCGGACGCCGGACGGCCGCCGGCTCGCCGCGATGGACGGTGCGGCACTGGAACGCGAGCTGGGCGCCCCGATCGTCGGGATCCCCCGCGCTGCTCTGCACCGCATCCTGCGCGAGGCGCTGCCCGCCGAGTCCCTGATCGTCGGCGCCGAGGTGACCAAGCTGGACACCACCCGGCCGTTCCGGGTCCGGGTCGGGTTCGGCGGCACCACCCCGGCGACCGACACCCAGCAGGCCAACCCCCGGCAGACCGACCCCCGGCACGCCGCCCCCCAGCACTCCGACCGCCCGAAGGCCGACTTCCTGGAGGCCGACCTCCTGGTCGCGGCCGACGGCATCAACAGCCGGCTCCGGCGCCGCCTCTTCCCCGACCACCCCGGGCCGGTCTACGGCGGCTCGACGGTGCTCCGGGCGATCACCGAGCGCCCGGTCGACGGACTGAGGGCCGACTTCGAGATCACCTGGGGGCACGGCGCCGAGTTCGGCCACATCGCCTTCCCGGACGGCACCGCCGAGTGGCACGCGGTCCTGAACGCCCCGGCCGGGGTCCGCTACCGGGACCCGCTGGCCGAGGTCCGCCGCCGCTTCGCGCCCTGGCACGAGCCCATCCCCTCGCTGCTGGCCGCGACCCGGCCGGAGGCGGTGCTGCACCACGACATCAACGAGCTGACCACCCCGCTGCCCTCCTACGTCTCGGGGCGGGTCGCACTGCTCGGCGACGCGGCGCACGCCATGACGCCCCACCTCGGCCAGGGCGCCTGCCAGGCCCTGGAGGACGCGGTGACCCTGGCGGCGGCGCTCGCCGAGGCCCGGACGGTCGAGGGCGCGCTCGCCCGGTACGACGCGGCCCGTCGTCCGCGCAGCCAGACCGTGGCCCGGGACGCCCGCCGGGCCGGCCGGATGGGCCAGCAGCTGGCCCACCCCCTGGCGGTCGGCCTGCGCAACGCCGCGATCCGGCTCACCCCGCCCGGCGCGATGGTCCGGACCGTCCTGCGGCACGCCGACTGGACGCCGCCGCGGATCGCTCCGCGTGCCGCCTAGGCACAAGCCCATGGTCCCGCTTGACGCGAAATCAGGTTAGGCACCATATTACTTCTCGTGACCCAGTACTCCGCGGGCGGTCCCACCGCCCCCAGCCTCGACCAGGCGCGCCGCCAGATCGCCCGCTACGGCCTCTCGGCCGATCCGCAGGCGATTCTGGTCGCGGCCCGGCTGATGGCGGCGGGCGCCCGGATCAACCAGGCCGGCGAGGTGCACTTCGGCCGCTTCGGCCTCTCCACCGGCCGCTACCGACTGCTGGCGGACCTGGAGGACCACGGCGGCGAGAAGTCGCCCTCCCAGCTCGCGGCGAGTCTCGGCGTCTCCCGGGCGACGGTGACCGGCCTGGTCGACGGCCTGGAGCGGGAGGGCCTGGTGGCCCGCCGGCCGTCCACCGAGGACGGCCGCGGCAACGTGGTGATCCTCACCGCGCGGGGCGCCGACCGGCTGCGGGAGCTGGCGCCCGAGCACTTCGCCCGGATGCAGGCGCTGGTCGGGGGGCTCTCCACCGAGGAGCGCGCCACCTTCCTGGACCTGCTGGGCCGGGTGGTCGCGGGCATGGACGCGCTCACCGAGGACTGATCCGCACCCAGGCGGGCCGCCGTTCGGCGGCCCGCCTCCTCTCAGCCCCAATAGTTAGGTGCCTAAGCACAAATACTTAGGCACCTAACCACTAACGAAAGGACATCCGCTCCGATGAGCAAGAAGGCCCCCGGCGCTCCCCCGCCCTTCGTCCTGTGGCGCGAGGTCCTGCTCGCCTACGCCATGCCCGCCGCCATGGCCGGGGCCGGTGGAGCCGTCACCGGCCAGCCCCAGCTGGTGGCCGCCGCGCTCACCACCATCGGCGGCACCTCCGCCCTGGTGGCCGCCGCACTCGGCGCCGCGCTGCGCCGCCGCCCCGTCCGCACCCGGCCCGCCCGGACCCCGCGCGCCCTCGCGGCCGCCGCACTCGGCCTGGCCGGAGCCGCGCTCGGCCTGGCCGTCGGCCTCGCCGCCGCCCACTGGCTGCCGCAGGTCCCCGGGCTGGCCGACAGCCCGTGGCCGCACCGGCTCCCCATCGACCTGCCGGTCTCCTCGGCGATCGCCGCCACCATCACCACCTGGCACTGGCGCGGCAGCCGCCCGGCCCGCACGGCACAGCACCGACTCCCCACCGCACCCCTCCCCGAAAGGCAGACGTCATGATCGTCATCATGGGCGCCGGTGGCGCCACCGGCGGCGCCACCCTGCGCAGCCTCGCCGCCCTCGGCGCACCGAGCCGCGCCCTCAGCCGCGAGCCCGCCCGGCTGGCCGCCGCACTCGACGAGCGCACCCTCGCCCGCACGGCCACCCTCCCGGCGGACGCCGCCGACCCGGCCTCCCTGCGCGCGGCCTTCCGCGGCGCGCACCAGCTCTTCCTCACCATGGCCAACGGCCCGCAGCAGGTCCGGTACGAGCTGAACGCGATCGAGGCGGCGGTCGACTGCGGCGTGGAGCACATCGTCAAGGTCTCCGCGCCCGCCGCGGAGCCGGACTCCCCCGTGGCCGTCTCCCGCGGCCACCACCTGATCGAGGAGCGGCTGCGCTCCTCCGGCATCACCACCACCGTCCTGCGGCCGTACGCGTTCATGCAGAAGCTGCTGCTCCTGGCGCCCGGCATCGCCGCCGCCGGAGTGGTGCACGGCGCGCTGGGACAGGCGCGCTGCAACTACGTGGACGCCCGGGACATCGGAGACGCGGCGGCCGAGGTGCTCACCCGCCCCGAGCTCGCCGGTGGCACCTATCCGCTCACCGGCGGGCGGGCCTACAGCTACCCGGAGCTCACCGCGCTGCTGGGCGAGCTGCTCGGCCGGCCGGTCCGCTACCTCGACCTGGGCCCGTCCGAGCTGCACGCCCACCTGGTCGGGCGGGCCGGGATGCCGGACTGGCTGGCCACCCACGTGGTGGAGATCCAGCAGCTCGCGGTGGTCCGCAAGGAGACACCGGACGACACCTTCCTCCGCCTCGCCGGACGCGCTCCGCGCACCCTGGAGGCCTTCCTCGGCGAGAACCTGCACCGGTTCCGCTGACCGCCGGGCCGTACGGCGGGCCGGGGCCGGACCGAGGGGACCGGAGCGCGAAACCCGGCCCGCCGACGGCCCGCCACCCGAAGGGAGCAGCATTCGCTGTGGTGTGGATCACGGTCGAAGAATCGACCTGACGATCCGTCAATTCCACTGACACCTCGTCACATGGGTTCCAACGGGGCTCAGTTATTGACTGACGAAGCGTCAGATTCGGCCAATCCGGCGCCAGTTGGGCCGTGTGTCCGCTCCTGCCGGGTCGCCGCGCCGGGGCTACCATCGGTCGGGTTGTCCGCTCCGGCCCCGGAGTGGGGTCACCCGATCAGGCGGTGCTCCCACCGCCCCAGGGGTCGGGCATCGGTCGGAACGGGGCGAGGACGAGGAGCGCACGGCTGCCATGACAGCTGAACCGAGCCACCCGGAGCAGTACCCCACGCCACCGCAGGATCCGACGCCCCACGCCGACCCCGTCCAGGGGTCCACGCCCCACGCCGAGCCCGCCCAGGCGCCGGTGCCGCAGGCCGAACCGGCCCTCGCCCTGTTCCCCGGCCGCCCGGCCGCCGCCCCGCGCACCCTGGTCGACGTGCTGGACGCCACCGTGTCCGCCCACCCCGACGAGCCCGCCCTGGACGACGGGCGCACCGTGCTCAGCTACCGCGCGCTGGCCGCCGAGGTCGAGCAGCTGCGCCGCCGGCTGGCCGCCGCCGGGATCGGCCCGGGCGACCGGGTCGGCGTGCGCGTGCCCTCCGGCACCAACGACCTGTACGTCTCGATCCTCGCGGTGCTCGCCGCCGGGGCCGCCTACGTCCCGGTGGACGCCGAGGACCCGGACGAGCGCGCCGAGCTGGTCTTCGGCGAGGCCGCCGTCGCCGCCGTGCTCGGCGCCGAACGCGGCCTGGCGACCACCGGCGAGCGCGCTCCCGCCCTGGAGCGCCGCCCCACCCCCGCCGACGACGCCTGGATCATCTTCACCTCCGGGTCGACCGGCAAGCCGAAGGGCGTGGCCGTCACCCACCACAACGCCGCCGCCTTCGTGGACGCCGAGGCCGCGCTCTTCCTCCAGGAGGAGCCGATCGGCCCCGGCGACCGGGTGATGGCCGGCCTCTCGGTGGCCTTCGACGCCTCCTGCGAGGAGATGTGGCTGGCCTGGCGGCACGGCGCCTGCCTGGTGCCGGTCCCCCGCTCCCAGGTGCGCAGCGGCGCCGACCTCGGCCCGTGGCTGGCCGAGCAGGAGATCACCGTGGTCTCCACCGTCCCGACCCTGGCCGCGCTGTGGCCGGCCGAGGCCCTCAACGAGGTGCGGCTGCTGATCTTCGGCGGCGAGGCCTGCCCGCCCGAGCTGGTGCAGCGCCTGGTCACCGAGGGCCGCGAGCTGTGGAACACCTACGGCCCCACCGAGGCCACCGTGGTCGCTTGCGCCGCCCTGCTGACCGGCGAGGGCCCGGTGCGGATCGGCCTGCCGCTGGACGGCTGGGACCTCGCCGTGGTGGACGAGGCCGGCCTGCCGGTCGCCCCCGGCGGCACCGGGCAGCTGGTGATCGGCGGGGTGGGCCTGGCCCGCTACCTCGACCCGGAGAAGGACGCCGAGAAGTACGCGCCGCTGCCCTCGCTGGGCTGGGAGCGCGCCTACCGCAGCGGCGACCTGGTCCAGGCGGACCCGGCCGGCCTGCTGTTCCTCGGCCGCACCGACGAGCAGATCAAGCTGGGCGGCCGCCGGATCGAGCTCGGCGAGGTCGACGCGGCCCTGCAGGCCCTGCCCGGCGTGGCGGGCGCGGCGGCCGCCGTCCGGACCGCGCGCGGCGGCAACCAGCTGCTGGTCGGCTACCTGGTGGTCCAGGACGGCTTCGACCGCGAGCAGGCCGTCGAGCGGCTGCGCGCCGAACTGCCCGCCGCCCTCGTGCCGCTGCTGGCGACCGTCGAGGCCCTGCCCACCCGGACCTCCGGCAAGGTCGACCGGGCCGCCCTGCCCTGGCCGCTGCCCGAGCTGGAGAACGCGGGCCCCGGCGAGGAGCTGTACGGCACCGAGGCCTGGCTGGCCGAGCAGTGGTCGGAGATCCTCGGCGTGCGGGTCGGCGGCCCGCGCGACGACTTCTTCGCGATCGGCGGCGGCAGCCTGGCCGCCGCCCGGCTGACCACCCTGCTGCGCACCCGCTACCCGAGCGCGGCCGTGCTGGACATCTACCAGCACCCGACGCTGCGCAAGCTCGCCCGGCACCTGGAGCGCACCGCCGGCGAGAGCGCCGAGGCCCGTACCGTCGCCCTGGTGCCGACCAGGGCCAAGCTGCTCCAGCTGCTCCTGCTGGTCCCGCTGTTCACCGTCGTCGGCCTGCGCTGGACGGTCGCCCTGCTGGCCGCCGGGAACCTGCTGACCCACCTCGGCGACTACCCGTGGGCGCCGACCGCCTCCTGGTGGTGGGTCGGCGCGGGCGCGCTCGCGCTGTACACCCCGGCGGGCCGGCTGGCCGTCGCGGCGGGCGGCGCCCGGCTGCTGCTGCGCGGGGTGCGCCCGGGCAGCCACCCGCGCGGCGGCTCCGTCCACCTGCGGCTGTGGACCGCCGAGCGGCTCGCCGAGCTGAGCGGCGCGGACTCGCTGTCCGGCGCCTGGCTGACGCGCTACGCCCGGGCGCTGGGCGCCAAGGTCGGGCCCGAGGTGGACCTGCACTCGCTGCCGCCGGTCACCGGGATGCTGAAGCTGGGCCGCGGCTGCGCGGTCGAGGCCGAGGTGGACCTGTGCGGCTACTGGCTGGACGGCGACCGGCTGCTGATCGGCCAGGTCAAGATCGGCTCCGGTGCCGTGGTCGGCACCCGGTCGACGCTGCTGCCCGGCGCCCGGGTCGGCAAGCGCGCCCAGGTGGCGGCCGGCTCCAGCGTCACCGGGCAGGTGCCGACCGGCCAGCGCTGGGGCGGCGCGCCCGCCGTCAAGCTGGGCCGCACCGAACGCGCCTGGCCCAAGGAGCGCCCCGCCCGCCGGGCCCGCTGGGCCTCGCTGTACGGCGCCAGCGGTGCCGTGCTCGGCCTGCTCCCGGCACTGCCGGCGCTCGCCGCGCTGGCCGTGCTGTCCCGGTTCGTCGAGCAGGGCGCGGCGCTCGGCCCGGCGCTCGGCGGCGCGCTGCTCGGCCTGCTGCCCGCCACGCTGGCGTTCGGCGCGGTGTACGCGGCGCAGCTGGTGGTGCTGGTCCGGCTGCTGAGCACCGGCCTGGTGCCCGGGACGCACCCGCTGCACGGCCGGGTGGGCTGGCAGGCGTGGACCGTCACCCAGCTGATGGACCGGGCCCGCGAGGTGCTGTTCCCGCTCTACGCCGGGCTGGTCACGCCGCTGTGGCTGCGCACCCTCGGGATGCGGGTCGGCCGGGGCGCGGAGGTGTCCACGGTGCTGGCGCTGCCCAGCCTGACCACGGTCGGCGACGGCGCGTTCCTGGCCGACGACACCCTGATCGCCCCGTACGAACTCGGCGGCGGCTGGGTGCGGCTCGGCGAGGCGAAGGTCGGCGAGCGGGCGTTCCTCGGGAACTCGGGGATGACCGCGCCGGGCCGCTCGGTGCCCAAGCGCGGCCTGGTGGGCGTGCTGTCGGCGACGCCCGCGAAGGCGAAGAAGGGCGGCTCGTACCTGGGCATGCCGCCGATGCGGCTGCCGCGTTCGGCGGACCTGGCCGACCAGAGCCTGACCTACGAGCCGCCGGCCCGGCTGCTGTGGGCGCGCGGCCTGGTCGAGGTGGCCCGGCTGGTGCCGGTGCTGGCCTCGGCGGCGCTGGGCCTGCTGACCGCGGCGGCGCTGTCCTGGCTGGCGGCCGGCTCGCCGCTGACCGCCGCGCTGCTGTCGGGCCTGGTGCTGCTGGCGGCCGGCGCGCTGGCCTGCCTGGTCTCGGCCGCCGCCAAGTGGCTGCTGGTCGGGCGGTTCCGGGCGGTGGAGCACCCGCTGTGGAGCGGCTTCGTGTGGCGCAACGAGCTGGCGGACACCTTCGTGGAGATGCTGGCGGTGCCGTGGCTGGTCGGCGCGGTGCCGGGCACCCCGGTGCTGAACCTGTGGCTGCGCTCGATCGGCGCGCACGTCGGGCACGGGGTCTGGTGCGAGAGCTACTGGCTGCCGGAGGCGGACCTGGTCACCCTCGGCGACGGGGTCACCATCAACCGGGGCTGCGTGGTGCAGACGCACCTCTTCCACGACCGGATCATGCGGATGGATACTGTGGTCCTCCGCGAGGGCGCCACCCTGGGCCCGGGCGGCATCGTGCTGCCCGGCAGCACGGTGGGCGCGCGCAGCACGCTGGGCCCGGCCTCGCTGGTGATGCGCGCCGAGTCCGTCCCCGCCGACACGCGGTGGCTGGGCAACCCGATCGAGGCGTGGCAGAGCACGCCGTGACCACCTCCCCGTCCCCCCGTCCCGGCCCGCAGGAAGCGCACGTCCCCGTGAAGCCCAAGCACGTCCCGGCGGCCGCCGGCGCCCCGGACCCGTACTTCCCGAACAGCGGCGACCACCGCTACCGGGTGCACCGCTACGAGCTGGCGCTGGACTACCGGCCCGGGCCCAACCGGCTGGCCGGCTCGGCCCGGCTGAGCGCGGTCGCGGACGCGGCGCTGGCCGAGTTCGCGCTCGACCTGGCCGAGTTCCGGATCGGCCGGGTGCTGGTCGACGGCAAGGCCGCCCGCTACACCCACCGCGGCGGCAAGCTGCGGATCCGCCCCGCCAGGGCGCTCGCGCCGGGCGCGGCGTTCACCGTCGAGGTGCACTACGCGGGCAACCCGCGCCCGGTGCGCAGCCCGTGGGGCGGCCTGGGCTGGGAGGAGCTGACCGAGGGCGCGCT
Source organism: Kitasatospora sp. NPDC058184 (assembly GCF_042883725.1). Taxonomy (NCBI): domain Bacteria; kingdom Bacillati; phylum Actinomycetota; class Actinomycetes; order Kitasatosporales; family Streptomycetaceae; genus Kitasatospora; species Kitasatospora sp. NPDC058184. The sequence goes on along the minus strand of NZ_JBHVVE010000008.1, from coordinate 63,040 downwards.
GGTGGCGAGCCAGCCGGTCGGCGCGCCGTCCTGGTTCCCGTGCAACGACCGCCCCGCCGACAAGGCGACCTACCAGCTGGCGCTCACCACGCCGTCCCCGTTCACGGTGGTGGCGAGCGGCCGGCTGCTGACCCGCACCACCCGGGCGTCCAGCACCACCTGGGTGTACGAGCAGAGCGCGCCGACCCCGACGTACCTGGTGACGGTGTCGATCGGGCACTACCGGCCGGTGCCGCTGGCGGTGCGCCCGGCGGTGCCGCAGACCGGCTACGTGCCGGAGCGGCTGGCCGCCGCCTTCGCCCGGGACTTCGCCCGGCAGCCGGAGATGGCGGCGTACTTCGGCGAGGTCTTCGGCCCGTACCCGTTCGGCGAGTACGCGGTGGTCGTCGCGGACGAGGAGCTGGACGTCCCGGTGGAGGCGCAGGGCGTCGCCACCTTCGGCACCAACCACCTCGGCGGCGGCTGGGAGCGCGAGCGGCTGATCGCCCACGAGCTGGCCCACCAGTGGTTCGGCAACAGCGTCACCATCGCCGACTGGCGGCACATCTGGCTCAACGAGGGCTTCGCCAAGTACGCGGAGTGGCTCTGGTCCGAGCACGCCGGTGGCCCGGGCGCGGCCGTGCACGCCGCCGCCGCGCACCGGCTGCTGGCCGGGCTGCCGCAGGACCTGACGCTCGGCGACCCGGGCCGCAGGCTGATGTTCGACGACCGGCTGTACCAGCGCGGCGGGCTGGTGGTGCACGCGCTGCGGCGGGCGCTCGGCGACGACGCGTTCTTCGCGATGCTGCGGGACTGGACGGGCGCCAACCGGCACGGCGTGGTCGCCACCGCCGACCTGCGCGCGCACGCCGCCCGGTACACCGCCGCGCCGCTCGGCCCGCTCTTCGAGGCCTGGCTGGAACGGCCGGAACTGCCGCCGCTGCCGGGCTGATCCGGTTCACCGGGCCCGGCCTGATCCGGTTCACCGGGCCCGGCCTGATCCGGTCACCGGGCCCGGGCGCGGGGGTTATTGGGCCCGTGCGCGGGATTATTGGGTCGGCGTCGTGGCCGGGCTGGACTACTGTCCGTGCACATGTCGATGAGTCCAGAAGCCCACATGACCGACCTCCCCTCCGAGCTGCTGCCCGCCACCCGCCGAGCCCTGCTGCACCGGCTCGCCGTCGCCCAGGCCGAGGGGCGCACGCCCTCGATGGTCGCCGGGGTGCTGCGCGACGGGCGGCCGGTGTGGAGCGGCGCCCGCAGCATGGTCGACGGGCACGCGCCGACCCCGGACGTCCAGTACCGGATCGGCTCGCTCACCAAGACCTTCGTCGCCGTGCTGGTGATGCGGCTGCGCGACGAGGGCCTGCTCGACCTCGCCGACCCGCTCTCCCGCCACCTGCCCGGCACCCCCGCCGACGACGCGACCGTCGTCCAACTGCTCGCGCACTCCTCCGGCCTGACCGCCGAGACCCCCGGCCCGTGGTGGGAGCGGACCGAGGGCTCGCTGCGCCCCGGCCTCGACGACGTCCTGGAGGCCGACCGGCCGCTGAAGCACCCCGCCGGGCGGGTGCACCACTACTCCAACCCCGGCTACGCGCTGCTCGGCGCCCTGGTCGCGAAGCTGCGCGGCGAGCCCTGGGGCGAGGTGCTGCGCCGCGAGGTGCTGGCCCCGCTCGGCATGGACCGCACCACGCTGCTGCCCGAGCACCCGCACGCCGGGGGCTTCGCCGTCCACCCCTGGGCCGACGTCATGCTGCCCGAGCCGCTCACCGACACCGGGCTGATGGCGCCGGCCGGCCAACTCTGGTCCACCATCGCCGACCTGGCCCGCTGGGCGGCCTTCCTGACGGCCGGCGACGACAGGGTGCTGTCCGCCGACACCGTCGCCGAGATGCGCCGCCCGGCCGTCGCCCCGGACGACGCCGAGTGGACCAGCGGCTACGGCCTCGGCCTGCAACTGCGCCGCGACGAGGGCCGGCTGCTGTACGGGCACACCGGCTCGATGCCCGGCTTCACCGCGGGCCTGTGGATCAGCGAGGCCGACGGCCTGGCCGCGTACGCCCTCTCCAACGCCACCAGCGGCGCCAGCGCCCCGTCGCTGGCCGCCGAGTTGATCGCGCTCACCGCCGACCTGGAGCCCCGGCTGCCCGAACCGTGGCGCCCGCTCGCCGAGGTGGACGCGGAGCTGCTGGAGCTCACCGGCCCCTGGTACTGGGGCGCAGCGCCGGCCGCCCTGCGGCTGAGGCCCGGGCGGGTGCTGGAGCTCACCCCGCTCACCGGCCGCGGCCGCGGCTCGCGCTTCCGGCCCGAGCCGGACGGCACCTGGACCGGTGTGGAGAACTACTACGCGGGCGAGACCCTGCGGGTGGTCCGCCACCCCGACGGCACGGTCAACCACCTCGACGTCGGCTCCTTCGTCTACACCCGCGAGCCGTACGGCCCGGCCGGCGCCGTCCCGGGCGGGGTCGACCCGGAGGGCTGGCGGGCGTTCTGAGCGGCGCGCCGCTCTCCTCACGACAGCGGCACATCGGATCGTCACGACGGCGACGTGACGCGAGCGGCGCGACGGCGCGATCGTGACGACAGCGGCGTGACAGCAGCCGCGTGACGACCGCGGGGTCGCGACAACGGGGGCGTGCGGTGCGGCCGTACGCCCCCGTGGTGCGTGTTGTCCACCCCCCGCGAACGAGCGCCCGGTGCCGGGCAGATGACCGCCGGGCCACGGGTGGTGCCATTCAACAGGTGCACATCTGCGGTCCTCCGGGCCGCAACATGAATGCCAACCGATTCGGAGAGAAACACGGGGACCGGTTCGCGTCCATGCCCAACCGCCTGCGGACCGGGACGGTGCCCTGGTGATCCACGGCACCGCCGATCGTGCTGCCCTGGAGGGTCCGCCATGACCACCGTCCCCACGTACGCTCCGTCCGCAGTCACCACCACCCACGACGCCCCGGCGGTCCCCGCGCCCCGCCCCCACCGGCCCGCCGCCCCGGCCTCGTACACCGTCTCCCTCGCCCGCGACGAGGACGACGTGCGCGCCGCCCAGCGGCTGCGCCACCAGGTCTTCGGCACCGAGCTGGGCGCCGAACTGCACAGCCCGGTCGCGGGCCTGGACGTCGACCCGTTCGACGAGTTCTGCGACCACCTGCTGGTCCGCGAGGGCGAGCGGGGAACCGTCGTCGGCACCTACCGGCTGCTGCGCCCCGAGGCCGCGCGCCGGGCCGGACGGCTGTACTCCGACGGCGAGTTCGACCTCTCCGCGCTCGCGCCGGTCCGCCCCGGCCTGGTCGAGCTCGGGCGCTCCTGCATCCACCCGGACCACCGGGGCAACGGCGCCGTCATCAACCTGATGTGGGGCGGCATCGCGCGCTACCTGGCCGACACCGGCAACACCTGGGTCGGCGGCTGCTGCTCGATCGAGCTGGCGGACGGCGGCGCCACCGCGGCCCGGGTCTGGGACACCGTCAGCGCCAAGCACCTGGCGCCCGAGGAGTACCGGGTCACCCCGCACCGTCCCTGGGACGCCACCGGGGTGGCGCGCGCCGAGCGGGGCGCGCTGCCGGCCCTGCTCCGCGGCTACCTGCGGCTCGGCGCCTGGGTCTGCGGCGCGCCCGCGTACGACCCGGACTTCGACTGCGCCGACCTGTACGTGCTGCTGTCGCTGGAGCGCACCGACCCGCGCTACCTGCGGCACTTCCTGTCCGGCGGACCCGCCTCGGGCGCCTCGTCGTGAGCGTCTGGCTGCCCACCGCGACCTGCCGGCCCGAGACCTGCCTGGCCGACGTCCCGCCGAGGGTCTCCCACCCCCGGCGGGCGCTGCGGCTGACGGCCTGTCTGGCGGCGGTGCTGGCCGGGGTCGTGCTCCTCCCGCCGGTCCGGCTGCTCCCGGACCGCGCCCGGAACCGGCTGGCCCGGTTCTGGGCCCGGGTCGTGCTGCGCACCCTCGGGGTGACGGTCCACCTCGCCGGGCCCGACGGCTGGGGGCCCGGCGCGGACGGCGGGGTGCTGGTGGTGGCCAACCACGTGTCCTGGCTGGACATACCGCTGCTCGCCGCCGGGCAGCCGGGCCGGTCGCTGGCCAAGACCGAGGTCCGGAAGTGGCCGGTGCTCGGACCGCTGATCGCCTTGGGCGGCACCGTCTTCCTGGACCGCAACCGGCTGCGGACGCTGCCGGACACCGTCGCGACGGTGGCCGAGGTGCTGCGCTCCGGCCACCCGGTGATCGTCTTCCCGGAGGGGTCGACCTGGTGCGGGCGGGAGAGCGGCCGGTTCCGGCCCGCGCTGTTCCAGGCGGCGGTGGAGGCGGGTGCCGACGTCCAGCCGGTGACGATCCGCTACCGGCTGGCGGACGGGCGGCCGACCAGCGTGCCCGCCTTCATCGGGGACGACGGGCTGCTCACCTCGCTCGCCCGGGTGGTCGCGGCCCGCGGGCTGGTCGCCGACGTGACCTTCCTGCCGCCGATACCTCCGCCCGGGCCCCGGCCCGGGCGGGCGGGCGCCCGGCGCGAACTGGCCCGCACGGCGCAGGCGGCGGTGGAAGGGATCCGCTGACCTCGCGCGACCTCCTGTGACCTCCTGACAGCACCTCACCGGTCGGTCCCGGCGGCTCAGGCGACGCCCGCCCCGGCCAGATCCTCCGGCCGCGGCTCTTCGGAGGCCGCCGGGGCGAGCGGGCGGGCCCGGCCGACCAGGACGGCGACCAGGACCGCGGTGACGGCGAGCGCGGCCGAGCCGCAGCGCAGCGCGAGGTGGATGCCGTCGACGAAGGCCCCGTCCACCGCCTGGCGCACCGGCTCGGGCAGTGCGCCGGCCGCGCCGCCACCGCCGTGGGCCGCGCCGGTCGGCGCGTCCGCGATCGGGCCGACGGCCTCCGGCGGGACGCCGAGCCGGTGCAGGGCCGAGGTCAGCCCGTCGGTCATCCGGTTGGTCAGGACGGCGCCGAGCACCGCGATCCCGAGCACGCCGCCGAGCTCGCGCAGGGTGTTGACGGTCGCCGAGGCCATCCCGGTCTGCGCCGGGGCGACCCGCTGGAGCACCGCGACCGAGACCGGGGTGAAGGTCAGCCCCATGCCGAAGCCCATCGTGAACAGCGTCCACAGGTACTCCGGGTAGCGGGCGTGGTCGCCGTACAGCGACAGCCCGCCGAGACCGAGCGCGCACAGCGCGAGGCCCAGCACCATCGGCGGCCGGGGACCGTACCGGGCGGCGAACCGGCCGGACAGCGGCCCGGCGACCACCAGCATCGCGGTCATCGCCAGCCCGGCGTACCCCGCGCCGGACGGGGACCAGCCGAGCACGCCCTGCATCATCAGCGGCAGGAAGAACAGCGCTCCGAACATCCCGAAGCTCACCATGAACCCGCTGAGCAGCGCACCGCTCAACGCGCCGTCCCGGAACAGCCGCAGCTCCAGCATCGGCTCGGCCAGGCGCAGTTCGAGCAGCAGGAAGGCGGCCAGCAGGACGGCGGCGGCAGCGCCGCAGCCGGTCACCCGGGGGTCGGTCCAGCCTCGTGCGGGGCCCTCGATCAAGGCGTAGACGAGCAGGCCGAGGCCCGCCGCCGAGAGCGCGAACCCGCCGAAGTCGATCCGCCGGGCGCGCGGCGGGATCTCCGGGAGGACCTTGGCGGCGAGCAGGACGCCGGCCACGCCGATCGGCACATTGATCCAGAACACGCTGGCCCAGCCGAAGTGTTCGACCAGCGGGCCGCCGATCACCGGACCGATCGAGAGGCCGATCGCGGACACCCCGGACCACACGCCGATCGCCTTGGCCCGCTCGCGCTCGTCGGTGAACACGTGCCCCAGCAGGGTCAGGCTGCCGGGGGTGAGCAGCGCGGCCCCGACCCCCTGGACCATCCGGCCCGCGACCAGCACGCCGATCGTTCCGGCGAGCGCGGCCACGGCGGAGCCGAGCGTGAACAGGCCGAGCCCCAGTACGAACATCCGGGTGCGGCCGTGGCGGTCACCCAACGCGCCGCCGGTCAGGACGAGTGCGGCGTAGACCAGGCTGTAGCCCTCCGCGACCCACTGGAGACCGCTGATCCCGGCGTCCAGCTCCTGCCCGATGCGGGGCAGGGCGACATTGACGACGACGTTGTCCAGCATGGCCATGAACATGGCGATGCAGAGCGTGAGCAGCGCGAGCCGTTTGCGGCGGGCGCTCGACTTCTCCATGGGTTCCCTTCCGATCATGAGCCCCTAACAGTGTTAGGGGTCGACGTGACAGCCACAGAGTGCACCTAACGGTGTTAGATTGCAAGCGGGAATCGACCGCACCACCGGAGGCGTCCGCACAGCCATGCCGCAGAACCACACCGACACACCCGGAACCGACGACGCGACACCCGCCCTGACCAGGGAAGCCCTCGCCCAGGCCGCACTGCGCGTCCTGGAACGGGACGGCCTGGCCGGGCTGTCCATGCGCAAGGTCGCCGCCGAGGTCGGCGTCAAGGCGGCCTCGCTGTACTGGCACGTCCGCAACAAGCAGGAACTCCTCGACCTGCTCACCGACGCGGTGATGGGCTCCGCCGAGCCCCCGCCGCGCGAGGGCGACTGGCGCGAACAGTTCCACGCGTACTGCTGGCGCTACCGCCGCCTGCTACTCGACACCCGGGACGCGGCCAGGGTCGTCGCCGGGCGGCTCGCCCCCGGACCCAACCTGCTCGGGCTCATGGAGGACCAGCTGGACCGGCTCCGCGCGGCCGGCTTCACCGACGCCGACGCCGCCATGGCCAGCTACCTGCTCGGCGCCTTCGTCCAGGGCTTCGTGCTCCAGGAGCAGTCGCCGATCTCGGCCTCCGAGGTCCTCGGCACCAGCCGCCGGGACATCGCCGACGCCGCCGGAGACCTGTTCCGCGCCCTGCCCGCCGAGACCTTCCCCAACCTGGTCGACCTCGCCGACGACCTCACCGAGCCGAACATGGACGCCCGCTTCGAGTTCGGCGTCCAGCGGATCCTCGACGGCCTCGCGGCCCTGCTGCCGCCGGACCTGCGCTGAGCCCGGGACCCGCGGCCGCCCCTCCCGATCCCGGGCCTCCTTCCACGCCGCCTCCTTCGGGCCGGACCCCGGCCTCCGGCACCGGGTAGGCTCACCGGGCCCCCGCCCGTACGACCACGGAGGAGTCACCGATGCCCGAGCCGTACCCCCTCTACGAACCCTACGCACAAGGCCTGTTGGACGTCGGCGACGGTCAGCTGATCCACTGGAACGCCTCCGGCGACCCGGCCGGCAGGCCGGCCGTGGTGGTGCACGGCGGGCCCGGCTCCGGCCACAGCCCGGGCGCCCGACGGTACTTCGACCCGGAGCGCTACCACCTCGTCCAGTTCGACCAGCGCGGCTGCGGGCTCAGCCGGCCGCACGCCGCCGACCCGTCGACCAGCCTGGAGCACAACACCACGGCGCACCTGATCGCCGACATGGAGCGGCTGCGCGAGCACCTCGGCATCGACAAGTGGCTGCTGTACGGCGGCTCGTGGGGCTCCACGCTGATCCTCGCGTACGCGCAGGCGCACCCGGAACGGGTCTCCGCGATCGTGATCTGCGGGGTCACCATGACCCGCCCCGAGGAGACCGACTGGCTCTACCGGGGCGTGGGCCGCTTCCTGCCCGGGCCCTGGGAGGAGTTCCGGGACTTCCTTCCGCCCGCCGACCGGGACGGGGACACCGCCGAACTGCTCGCCGCCTACAGCCGGCTGCTCAACAGCGCCGACGAGTCCGTCCGCCGGGCCGCCGCCAACGCCTGGGCCACCTGGGAGGACGCGGTCATCTCCCACGAGTCGCTGGGCAAGCCGAACGCGTACACCGACCGCCCCTCCGAGGCGCTGATGGGCTTCACCCGGATCACCGCCCACTACTTCTCGCACCAGGCCTTCCTGCCGGACGGCCAACTGCTGCGCGACGCCGGACGGCTGGCCGGAATCCCCGGCGAGCTGATCCACGGCCGACTGGACCTCGGCGGACCGCTCGCCACCGCCTGGCAGCTGGCCAAGGCCTGGCCGGACGCGCGGCTCACGGTCATCGACGAGTCCGGGCACACGGGGAGTCCGCGGATGCGGGAGGCAGTCCTGGCCGCGATCGAACGCTTCGCCTGAGCGCTCCGCAGCCCTGGGGTCGGGCCGTTCCGGCCAACGGCCCGGCCCTACGGCGACCGTAGAATACGGCGCATGATCGCCTATGCCCCAGCCGCCCTGTTCTTCGTCCTGTTCGGACTCGGGGTACTACGCGACCGTCGCCAGTTCAGCAACGCCATCCTGCTCGGCATCGCCGTCTCACTGCTCTCCCTCGCCGTGCTCGCCGAACTGCGCAGAGCCCCCACCCTGGTGGTGGAGATCGCGATGGTGGCGATCTTCCTCCTGCCGACCGTCGGGACCGTGGCCCTGATCTGGTTCCTCATCGCCAACGGCCTGACCATGATCCGCAAGGAGGGCAGACGGCCGGCCAACCTGCTCTCGCTGCTCGCCGGTCTGGGCATCGTCGCCGTCATCCTGATGCTGTTCGTGGCCCTCGCCCTCCGCTCGGCCCGACTGGGCATCGTGGTCGGCACCCTGCTCCTGGTGATCGGCTACGTCTCCTTCCTCTTCACCTGCTTCATCGGCTACGCCTTCCTCTACGGCCGCCACCGGCCCCGCCAGGACGTGGACTTCGTGGTCGTGCTCGGCTCCGGACTGATCGGCGGCGAGCGCGTCCCGCCGCTGCTCGCCAGCCGACTGAACCGGGGCCGCGAGGTGTACGAGAAGCAGGGCGCCCGCGGCAACCCGCCGGTGCTCATCACCTCCGGCGGCCAGGGGCCGGACGAGAAGCTGCCGGAGTCCCACGCGATGGCCGACTACCTGGTCGAACACGGCTTCCCCGCCGAGCACATCGAGCGGGAGGACCGCTCGCGCACCACCGAGGAGAACCTGCGGTTCAGCAAGGCCATCATGGAACAGGCCAAGCCCGACTACCGCTGTGTCGTGGTCACCAACAACTTCCACGCCTTCCGGGCCGCCCTGCTCGCCCGCGAGACCGGCGTCAACGGCCACGTCTTCGGCTCCCCCACCGCCCGCTACTACTGGCCGAGCGCGACCATCCGCGAGTTCGCCGCGATCTTCCTGTCCCACAAGCTGGTCAACTTCGGCATCTGCGGCCTCATCGCCCTCTGCGGCCTGCTCGGGGCACTCTGAGCGGCTCCTGCCGCTCAGACCTCTCCGGCTGCTCCGAGTGCCAGGTTCGGGCCCCGGTCGCCACAGCGGCCGGGCCCGACCGTTTCCGGGGCGGGTACGGCGACCGCCCGGCCGGGCCACCCGCTCGGTCAGGCCTCCGGGCGGTCAGGCCACCGGGCGGGGGGCCAGGATCGCGCAGGTGGTGGTGGCGTGCGCGTAGAGCTTGCCGTTCTCCGCGCCCACCACCCTGGCCTCCGCCGTCGCCATCGTCCGGCCCAGGTGCAGCACCACGCCCTCGCAGCGCAGCGTCCCGGAGTCCGCGAACAGCGGGCGCAGCATATGGACGTTGAGCTGGGTGGTGGTGTAGCCCACCCCGGCCGGCAGCCTGCTCAGCACGGCGCAGCCGAGGGCCGAGTCGAGCAGGGCCGCCAGGTAGCCGCCGTGCACGGTGTTCATCGGGTTGTGGAGGTGGTCTCCGGGTTCGCCCCGGAACACCGCCGTCCCCGGCTTCACCTCGGTCAGGTGGAAGCCCATGGTGCCGCAGATCGAGGGCTCCGGGATCCGCCCGGCGATCCACTCCAGCAGGATCTCCTCTCCGCTCAGGTGGGTGAACTCGGCGATCGGCGGGCCGGGCGTCCAGGTGTGGGTCCGGGTGCGCTGCTCCGGGCCGTTCGTGGGCTGCGGGCCTTCGGCGGCGATCTCATCGGTGGTCATGGGATCAACCTGCCTGGTCCGGCCGCCTGCCTCAAGTGCCTTACGGCGCGCGGCGGGTACGGGGCCGCGGCCGCCGGACCATGGCGGCCCGTGCCATGCCCGGGCGGCGGACCCCGGATGACCGCCACATGGCACCGGGGCTCCCGGCGCGCCACGCTGCACGGGACCGGCCCCCACTCCTCCCCCACCCAGGAGTCCCCATGCCACTGCGCCCCACCGCCGCGGCGTTGTTCACCGCCGCCGTCCTCGCGCTCGGTACCGCCGCACCCGGCGCGTCCGCGGCCTCCGACACGGTTTCCACCCTGCCGTCCGCAGCCGCAGCCGCAACCGCGACTGCGAGCGGCAGCTTCCAGCAGGTCACCGGGTTCGGCACCAACCCGGGCAACCTCGCGATGTACACCTACTCCCCCGCCGGGCTGCCCAGCGGCGCTCCTCTGGTGGTCGCGCTGCACGGCTGCGTCCAGAGCGCCACCGACTACTACCGCAGCTCGGGCTGGACCAAGTTCGCCGACCAGTACGGCTTCGCGGTGGTGTTCCCGCAGACCAGCAGCGTCAACAACAGCCTCTCCTGCTTCAGTTGGTTCGACGCGGGCAAGGCCGCCCGGGGCGTCGGCGAGGCCAGGTCGGTGGTCGAGATGGTCACCAAGGCCGAGTCCCTGTACGGCTCGGACGCCCATCGGGTGTTCGTCACCGGGCTCTCGGCCGGCGGCGGGATGGCCGCCGACCTGCTGGCCGACTACCCCGACGTGTTCGCCGGCGGGGCGATCGACTCCGGGCTGCCCGCCCACTGCGCCGCCACCCAGGCCGCCGCCTCCGGCTGCCAGAACTCCGACCAGGGGCTCACCCCAGCCCAGTGGGGCGACAAGGTCCGGGCCGCGTACCCGGGTTACACCGGACCATGGCCCAGGGTGGCGATCTGGCAGGGCACGGCCGACACCGTGGTCAGGCCGGTGAACGCGACCGAGCTGCGGGACCAGTGGACGAACGTCCAGGGCGTCGGCCGCCAACCGACCGGCACCCGGAGCCTCCCCGGCGGCACCACCCAGGAGCTCTACGCCGACGCGAGCGGAAAGCCCGCCGTGACCGTGTTCACGATCAGCGGGATGGGCCACGGCCTGGCCGTCCACCCGGGCTCCGGGGCCGACCAGTGCGGAGCGACCGGCGCCTACTTCCTCGACACCATCTGCTCCGGCTACTACACCGCGCAGTTCTGGGGGCTGGACGGCGGTTCCGGCCCCACCGACCCCGGGCTGCCGGCCCCGACCGGCCTGACGGCGAGCGCGACCGCCGGTTCGATCGCCCTCGGCTGGCAGGCCGTCAGCGGCGCGGCCTCCTACCAGGTCTTCCGCAACGGCGGCCAGGTCGGCACCGCGACCGGCACGGTCTTCACCGACACCGGACTCGCGGCCGGCACCACGTACGGCTACACCGTGGCGGCGGTCGACGGCTCGGGCACGGTCGGCGCCCACTCGGCGGCGGTGACGGCGACCACCCCGGGCGGGGGCGCACCCCAGTGCTTCACCGCCAGCAACTACGACCAGGTCCTGGCCGGCCGTGCCACCCGGAGCGGCGGCCTGACCTTCGCGCTGGGCTCGGGCCAGAGCATGGGGCTCTGGAACACCTTCGTCACCCACACCCTGAAGCAGACCGGCCCGGGCTTCTACGTGCTCGCCGACGGCCAGTGCTGAACGGACGGCAGCCCGCCCGCCACCGAGCAGCACCACGACCACCCGCCCCACAACGGCCCACAGCGCGACGGCCCGCAGCACAACGGCCCGCGCCGCCACGCCGACCGTGAGGCTCATCCCGCCCCCACCTCCACCTCCGCCCGGAGCCCGGCGAACAGGTCGGTCTCGATCCCGCCCGCCGCGGCCGCCGCACCGGCCTCCGGCAGCAGACTCCGGGCGAGGTGGTAGTCCTCCGTCGGCCAGACCTCGCGCTCGATGTCCCGCGGGTGGGCCATGAAGGCCACACCCGGCTGCACCTGGGTGGCGTGCGCCAGCATCGCCGCGTCCCGTACGGCGAACTGCTCGGCGCACGCGATCCGGGTCGTGGTGGCCAGGGCGGGCGGGGTGTCGGGCCAGCTGGCCAACAGCTCGCCCATCCCCGAGGGGACACCGCGTTCCGTCATCGCCGTGTGCAGCGCCTGGAACCAGGCCCGGGAGAGCGCCAGGTGGTAGTAGAGCTTGGACACCTGCCACGGCTCGCCCTGCCCGGGGTGGCGCTGCGGGTCGGCGGCGGCTTCGACGGCCGCCACGGTGATCCGGTGGGTCATCACGTGGTCCGGGTGCGGGTACCCGCCGGTCTCGTCGTAGGTGACGACCACCTGGGGGCGGAACTCCCGGATCAGCGCGACCAGCGGCGCCGCCGCGAGCTCCACCGGCCGGGCCGCGAAGCAGTCCTCCAGGAGCGGTTCGCCCGGCCCGGGCATCCCGGAGTCGACGAAGCCGAGGAACCGCTGGCGCACACCGAGGATCTCCCGGGCGGCCGCCATCTCCTCGCGGCGGACGCGGGCGATGTCGGCCTGGACCTCGGGCCGGTCCATGGCCGGGTTGAGCACCGAGCCGCGCTCGCCGCCGGTGCAGGTGGCGACCAGGACGTCCACGCCCTCGGCCGCGTACCGGGCGAGGGTGGCCGCGCCCTTGCTGGACTCGTCGTCGGGGTGCGCGTGCACGCTGAGCAGACGGAGAGCGCCGGGGTGACGGGTGGACACGGGTACCTCCATGCTTGGGTGGTCGGGAGCCGCTCGGCGGTCAGCGGGACGGGCGGGTGTTCGGGTAGAGCAGTGCCGGGGCGATGGCGAGTGCCGACAGGGCCAGCACCCACCAGAAGGTCTCGCCGAAGGCCGCACCCGGCTGGTCGGGATGCCCGCCCTGCGCCTGCTGGAGCGCCAGCGTCAGCACCGCCGTGCCGAGCGCCCCGCCGAGCCGGTTGAGCACGTTGACCGCGCCCGCCGCCGCCGGCACCTGGGCCTTCTCGACGCTCCCGTACACCGCCGCCAGGCCGGGGATCGCGATCAGCCCCATGCCCGCGCCGCGCAGCGCCAGCGAGCCGGCGATCAGCCAGGCCGCCGGTTCGGAGCCGCTGCCCAACCGGGTGAACGCGAGCGTGCCGACCAGGGAGCAGGCGATGCCGATCATGATCAGCGGACGCGGCGCGAAGCGGTCGGTGATCCGGGCGGCCAGCATGGCGGTGACCGCCGTACCGAGGGCCTGCGGCGCCAGCAGCAGACCGGCCTCCACCGCCCCGGCGTGCTTCACCTGCTGGTAGTACAGCGGCACCAGGAACATCGAGCTGTAGAGCGCGGCGCCCTGGAGGAAGCTGTTCGCCGTCGCCACGGAGAACCCGCGCCGGGCGAACAGCCGCAGGTCGATCAGCGGCGCCCGGCCGGCCTTGCGGCCCACCCGCAGCGCGTGCCAGCCGTAGACCGCCACCAGCACCGTGCCCACCACCAGCGCGACCCAGCCGGCCGTCGCACCGTCACCGATCGTCGAGAGCCCGTAGACCAGCCCGGTCAGACCGGGCGAGAGCAGCACCAGCCCCGTCACGTCCAGCCGGGGCTTCGGTATGTCCGACGCCTCGTCAGTCGGCAGCCAGCGGGCGGCGAGCAGCAGGATCACCAGCCCGACCGGCACGTTCAGCAGGAACATCCAACGCCAGTCGAAGTGCTCCAGCACCAGCCCGCCGAGGATCGGCCCCAGGACCGGGGCCAGGCTGATCGGGAGCATCAGCGTGCCCATCACCCGCCCGACCCTGGACGGCCCGGCCGCTTGTATGATGATCGCCTGGCCGAGCGGTTGAATCATCCCGCCGCCGATCCCCTGCAGCACCCGGAAGGCGATCAGACTGCCCGTCGACCAGGCCAGGCCGCACAGTGCCGATCCGAGCACGAACAGGACGACCGAGGCGAGCCACGCCCGCCGCCCCCCGAAGCGGCCGGCGGCCCAACCCGAGAGCGGCATGGTCAGCGAGATCGCCAGCAGGTACCCCGTGGCCACCCACTGCATCTCCGCGATCGAGCCGTGCAGATCGCGGCCGACGGAGTCGATGCCGACGTTGACGATCGTGCTGTCCAACAGCGCGAGCACCGGCCCCAGCGCGAGCACCGAGGCCATCTTCCACAGGCCCGCCGGAATCGGCTCCGGTGCCCCCTCCCGGACTCCTCCCGGCTGGTCCTTCGCGGCGACGGATGTCGTCATGCGCCCCTCCCCTAGTCGCAGTCGGGCCAGCGCCCCCCGAACCCGCGTGCGGCACCCCGACGCTCGCTCGGCACACTCTCGGACGCTCACCCGGGCAGCCGCTCCGGCCGCCCGAGAAGAACTTAGGCCGGACCCACTGATTGGGTCAAGCCTAATTCCTGTACCCGACCCAGCAACCTGCGCTACGCTCCCGGCATGACCGAGAACGTGACCACGCCGAGCCTGCGCGAGCTCAACAAGCGCCGCACCCGCGAGGCGATCTCGCACGCCGCGACCAGGCTCTTCATCGAGCAGGGCTTCGACCGCACGACCATCGCCGAGGTCGCGGCCGCCGCGGGCGTCGCCAAGATGACCGTCACCAACCACTTCCCGCGCAAGGAGGACCTCTTCTTCGACCTGCACGAGGAGCTCGTCGTCCGGCTCGCCGCGACCGTCGCGGGGCGCGCGCCGGGCGAGTCCGCGCTCGCCGCGCTGCGCCGCGACTGCCTCGCCGGGCTCGACCGGCAGGACGCCCGGCTCGGCTTCTCCGGCCCGGAGTTCGCCCGCACCGTCTTCGACAGCCCCGCCCTGGGCGCCCGGCTGCGCGAGCTGCACGAGCAGGGCGAGACGGCGCTCGCCGAGGCGCTGGCCGAGGCGGTGCACGAGAGACCCGTCGGCTTCGAGTGCCGCGTCGCCGCCGCGCTGCTCGCCGCCGTCGACCGCGCGGTGTTCGCCGAGGTGTTCCGCCGCACCCTGGCGGGCGAGGAGCAGACGGCGATCGCCACCGCCGTCCTCCCCTCGGCGGTCCGGGCCTACGACCGTCTGGAGGGCGCCCTCGGGAGCTTCGCCGTACGGGAGGCCTAGGCCGCGGGCCCGGCCTCCGACCAGGGGCTGAACCACGTGTCCGGGCCGGAGCACCCTTGACGAAAGGTTGACCTGCTCACGGCAGAAGGTTGGCGATGGCCGCCTCTATCGTCGGCCCATGCCCTCACAGCCCATCAGGCCCACCACCCTGCCGGTCCTGCCCTACCGCAAGCCCACCCGGGGCCGGGACTACTGGGTCCTGGACAACGTGCTGCCCGACCCGGACGCCGTCCGGGAGCGCTGTCTGGCCCGCGGGGACTGGACCGAGGGCTACCCGCACCGCCCCGAGACCTGGCCAGGGCTGCGCACCATGCCGGGCCTGGAACCCGGGGAACTGGCCCGGGTCGAGTCGCTGGTCCGCAAGGCCACCGGCGCCTCCCGGCTCTGGGTGCAGAGCACCCCGGGCGGCGGCACGCTCAACCACAACTGCGTCCAGGTCGTCGGTGCCGGGGAGTCCGAGTCCCGCCCCCACACCGACTCCCGCGCGCTCTGCCGCTACGCCGCCGTCCTCTACCTCAGCCCCGGCGCCCCGAAGGACGCCGGCACCAGCTTCTACCGCCAGCAGTTCCCCGGCGGCCGCCTCGGCGGCAACCTGGTCAACGCCCCGCACAACAACCTGGTCGAGGCACTCGGCACCCGCCACGTTCCCGGCGACCACTTCACCGAGGACGTCCGCGTCCCCAACCGCTACAACCAGCTGCTCCTCTACCACGCCAACCTGATCCACAGCGCCACCGGCTACTACGGCACCGACCTGGCCGAGCGGCGGATGACGGCGGTCTTCTTCTGGATGGCCTGACCCCCACCCACTCTCCGGACGACCCGCCCCTCAGCCGGCGCCCACGTGCGCCAGACTCGCCCTGGTCAGCGCCGCCGCCAACCGGGCCTGGTCCGCCGGCCCGACCAGCGCCCCCAGTGCGACCGCACCCGGCAGCCCGAGCGTCCAGGCCTCCGCCAGCACCTGCTCGTCGAAGTACGGCCGCAGCGAGGGCCAGACCGCCTGCGCCTCCCTCCGGCCCCCTCATGCCCTCCATCCACGCTTGCCCGGATTCGGGCACCCCGCACCCGGGGAGGCTGGCCGCATGAACGAGCGAATCATCGGAGGACATGCCCAGGCGAATGCCACGGCCGCACGAAGCGAGGCGGGCGCATGAGTCGTGACACCGTTCCCGCGACCGAGACCATCCGCCCCGAGTGGGCCGCGATCGACGAGTTGCCCACGGTCGAGCTGCTCCGGCTGATGAACGCCGAGGACCGCACGGTGCCCGAGGCCGTCGCCGGGGAGTTGGAGCGGATCGCCGCCGTGGTCGACGCCGTGGCCGCCCGGATGGCGCGTGGTGGCCGGCTGGTCTACGCGGGCGCCGGGACGGCCGGGCGGCTCGGCGTGCTGGACGCCGTCGAGTGCCCGCCGACCTTCGGCACCGATCCGGCGCTGGTCGTCGGCCTGATCGCGGGCGGGCGCCCGGCCGTCACGGCGGCGGCCGAGGGCGCCGAGGACCGCACCGACCTCGCCGAGGCCGATGTGGCCGCGCTCGCCCTCACCCCCGCCGACACCCTGGTGGGCGTCTCCGCCTCCGGCCGTACGCCCTACCCGCTGGCCGCCGTCCGCGCCGCGCGCGCGGCGGGGGCGCTGACCGTCGGGCTGGCGTGCAACCGCGGCTCGGCGCTCGCGGCCGCGGCCGAGCTGGGCATCGAGGTGGAGGTCGGCCCCGAGGTGCTGGCCGGATCGACCCGGCTCAAGGCGGGCACGGCACAGAAGCTGGTGCTCAACCTGCTGTCCACGGCCGTGATGGTCCGGCTCGGCCGGACGTACGGAAATCTGATGGTCGACCTCCGCGCCACCAACGACAAGCTGCGCGACCGCGCCCGACGGATCGTCGCCGAGGCGACCGGCGCCGACGGGGCCGCGGTCGACCGCGCCCTGACCGCGACCGGCGGCCGGGTCAAGGACGCCATCCTCTCCCTGCTCGCGGACGTGGACGCCCCCACCGCCGCGCGCCTGCTCACGGCCTCGGAGGGACGGCTGCGCGAAGCCCTCCGCCTCGCCCGGCCGTAGCAGCCCTCCACCGCGCCCGGCTAAAACCCCGCCCGGCCGTAGCCCCGTCCCCCGCCGACTCACCCCAACCGCACGTCCGCCGCCACGACGACCTCGCCGAGGCGCGGGAAGTCCAGGTCCACCGACGCCCGGTGCTCCTCCGCCGTGAGCGCGGCCATCGCGTCCTCGACGAACAGCAGCCGGTACCCGTGGTCGCCGGCGGCCCGGGCGCTGGACTCCACGCCGAGGTTGGTGGCGATCCCGGTGAACACCAGGGTCTCCACGCCCCGCGCCCGCAGCAGCTCGTCCAGGCCGGTGCCCTGGAAGGCGCCGATGGTGCGCTTCACCACGACCTCGTCGGCCACCGCCGCGACCTCCGCGACCAGCCCGCTCCCGGGCGGCTGCTCGGCGACGTTCGGCCTCTCGACCCGCACCGCGACCACGGGCGCGCCCGCCGCCCGGAACTCCCGGGCCAGCTCCAGCGAGGCCTCCACCACCTCCGAACCGGTGCGCGGCGCGAGCGGGTTGGCGACGATCCGGTCCATCAGGTCGATCAGGACCAGGGCCGTACTGCGGGGATCAAGGGTGGTCATGGACGTCACGCTAGTCCAGTCACGCCGGCCCGTCCGACGACCGCCCCTCCTGCGCCCGGCCCTCCGAGGCCGGGCCCGCCGAGGCCCGTGCCTCCGAAGCCGGAGCACCCTCTGCCGCCTCCCGCGCGATCTCCGCCCGGAACCCCTCGATCAGCACCCGCAGCCCGTACTCGAAGTCCGCGTCGTGGTCGGTCATCCGCAGCACGTCCACCGCCTCGCGCAGCAGCGGCAGTTCGCGCAGCGCCTCGTCCGGGAACGGCGGCCGGTCGCGGTCCGCGGTGTCCTGCCGCCAGGCCTGCTCCTCGGTGACCCAGCCCATGATGTACCGGTCGACGGTCAGCAGCAGCCGCAGCGCCGTGCGCGGGCGCAGCCCGGCCCCGCACAGGGCGGCCAACTGGGCCTCTACCGCCGGGAGTTCGTCCTCACTGGGCAGGGTGCCGGCGTGCACCCGGGCGCCGTCGCGGTAGGCGAGCAGGGCGCCGCGCTTGGCGCGGGCGTCGGCGGCGATCCACTCGGGCCAGTGCGCCGGGTCCGGCTCGCGGTCGGGCGGGAGGGCCTCGGCGAGCATCGCCTCGGCCATCAGGTCGAGCAGTTCCCGCTTGTTCTTGAAGTGCCAGTACAACGCCGGTGACTGGACGCCGAGTTCACGGGCGAGCCGGCGGGTGGTCAGCCCGTCGATGCCCTCCTCGTCGAGCAGGCGCAGCGCCGTGCGCACCACCTCGTCGCGTTGCAGCGCCATCCGATCGCCCTCCTGGGTTATCCGCTTGCCAGACCCACCTTATCGCCGATAAGTTCCCGAGCTGGAATTTATCAGCGATAAGGACGGCCGTCGCGACGCCGACGACCGCGAAGGGATCCCACCCCTCGTGACCTCCAACCCGAACCCCACCTCCGGACCCGACCCCACCCCCAGCCCGGACCGCCCCTGGTCCCGCCTGCTGCCGAACACCGCCCCCTGGCGCTCCTCCCGGGACTTCCGGCTGACCTGGACCTCCGGCACCGTCACCCTGCTCGGCTCGATCTTCACCATGACCGCGATCCCGCTCCAGATCGCCGACCTCACCGGCTCGCCGCTGGCCGTGGGCGCGGTCGGCGCGGTCGAGCTCGTGCCCGTCATCCTGTTCGGCCTCTACGGCGGCGTCCTCGCCGACCGCGCCGACCGCCGCACCGTCGCCCTGGCCACCGAGGTCGCCCTGGCCGCGCTCAGCGCCTTACTGCTGGCCAACGCGCTGCTCGGCACCCCCGCCGTCTGGCCGCTCTACGTCGCCGCCGGGGTGGCGGCGGCGATCCAGGGCATCCAGCAGCCCTCGGTCGAGGCGATGGTCCCCCGCCTGGTGCCCCAGGACCAGCTGGTGGCGGCGGGCGCCCTGCTCTCCCTGCGCTGGAGCATCGGCGGCGTGGCCGCCCCGGCGGCGGCCGGCCTGCTGATCGCGACCGCCGGCGTCCCTGCCGCCTACCTGGTCGACCTTGGCACCTTCCTGCTCTCGATCGCCCTGCTCGCCCGGGTCCGGCCGGTCCCCTCGGAGCGGGACGCCGAGGCGCCGCAGCTCACCGAGTTCCTCGACGGCGCCCGGTACGCGGCCCGGCGGCCCGACCTGGTCGGCACCTACCTGGCCGACCTCGCGGCCACCGTCTTCGCCCTGCCCACCGCGCTCTTCCCGTTCCTCGCCGCGGAGTTGGACGCCACCTGGGCGCTCGGCCTGCTCTACTCGGCCGGTGCGGCCGGCAGCCTGATCGCCGCCGCGACCGGCGGGTGGGCGGAGCGGGTGCACCGGCACGGCCGGCTGGTCCTGCTCTCCGCCGCCCTGGTCGGCGCGGCGACGGCGGCGGCCGCCTTCGCCCCGGGCCTGTGGGCCGTCCTGCTCTGCCTGACCGTCGCGGGCGGCGCGCACTGGGTCGGCGACACCTTCCGCAGCGCCATCTGGAACCAGTCCATTCCGGACGAACTCCGGGGCCGAGCAGCCGGGTTGGAGATGCTGATCGGCTCCGCCGGGCCGGCCCTGGGCGACCTGCGGGCGGGCGGGCTCGCGGCCCGCCAGGGCATCCGGGCGGCACTGCGCACGGGGGGCCTGCTCTGCCTCGGCAGCTCGGCCGCCGTGTCCGCCGCGCTCCCCGCACTCTGGCGCTACGACCAGCGGACGCACCGCACCGGGCCGGTCGCGCCGGAGCCCACCCCGTGACGCGCCCGCCGCACCCACCCCACGACTGCTCAGTCCCGGACGAGCGCCGTCGCGTGCCGGTCGATCAGCTCGCCCAGCCCCCGGAGGTCGTCGACCCCGCGCTTGGGCAGCATGGTCAGCACACCGGTCTCCTCGCTGCCCTTCAACAGCAGGAACAGCCGGGGCGTCTCCAGGTAGTACCGCTGCTCCGACCAGGCGAACTCGGTGACCGAGGCCTCGGTGCTCACGACCACCCCCTGGTCGTCCAGCAGGACCCTGAACTCGCCCTTCTCCCTCGCCGTCCTCGTCACCCGCCGCACCCGCGTCGCGGGCCCCGCGAGAACCACGAGCAGCACGACCGCCACCAGCAGGGCGACAAACCGCAGCACCGTCCCGCCGAGGACGGCGAGCAGCCCGACGACCGCCGTCCCGCCGACGGCCACCGTGTACACGGCCAGCCGCGACCGGCGTCCGGCCGCCGTGCACCGCTCCCACGCCGCGAAGGCCTCCCGGAAGTCCTCGGCCGTCGGGGTGTAGCGGACCTCGACCGACGTCACCGCCCGCTCGTCGGAACCCACGTCCCACACCCTCCGACCCATGTACGCACAACTCCTGACACCAGCTTCGCCGGATCGTAGCAAAGACCGTACGTACCCGATGCGACCGCGTCCACGGCCTCCCGGCCCTCCGGCGTGAATGCGCCGCTCCCGGCACCCACCCGTTGACCGACCACCCCGCCCGGCGGTTGGCTCACCCCGAGCCGGCCGCCGGGGAGTTCGGCGTCCACCGCCGACGCGGCACGGCCCGATCCCAGGGGAGGGAACCCGATGACCCGCATCCGCCGCCCACTGCGCGCGGCCCGCACCCTCGCGGCCGCCGCACTGGCCGCCGCCGTCACCATCACCGTCGCCGCCCCCGCCCAGGCGGCCCCGTCCACCACACAACCGTCCACCACACGACCGTCCACCTGGCCGGGCGGCACGGGCACCGAACGCGTCTCCGTCGGCCCCGGCCAGGCGCAGGCCACCGGCGCCTCACAGGCCCGCGGCCTGAGCGCCGACGGGCGCTACGCCGTCTTCACCTCGGAGGCGGCCGACCTGGTGCCCGGCGACACCAACGGCACCTCCGACGTCTTCGTCCGCGACCTGTGGACCGGCCGCACCGAACGGGTCGACACCGGTCCGGGCGGCGTCCAGGCCGACGGCCCCGCCCACCACGCCGCGATCAGCGGCGACGGCCGTTACGTGGCGTTCGGTTCCAGCGCCACGAACCTCGCCCCCGGCGCCAACCGCGGCTACCAGGACGTCTACGTCCACGACCGCCGGACCGGCGAGACCCGGCTGGTCAGCGTCGGCAAGGCGCCGGGAGCCCCGCAGACCGACCGGGTGTCCGACGTCCCCTCGATCAGCTGGGACGGCCGCTACGTCGCCTACCAGTCCAACCGCAGCGACCTCGCCCCCGGCACGGTCACCTGGTTCGGCGGCAACATCTACGTCACCGACCTCTGGACCGGCGACACCCGCCTGGTCAGCGTCGGCGCGGACGGCAAGGAGGCCGACGCCTCCTCCGCCTCGCCGGAGATCAGCGGCGACGGCAGCACGGTCGTCTTCATCTCCAAGGCGACCAACCTCATCGGCCCGGGCCGGCCCGACACCCTCTCCCCGGCCGCCGTCGCCGAGCTCAGGGCCGGCTCCGACCAGGAGTTCGCCGCCGACTCCCTCCGCCCGGAAGCCCGCTCAGACTCCCGCCCGAACGCCCGCCCGGACACCCGCTCAGACGCCCGCGCAGAGCTCCTCAAGCCGCGCCTCTACCCGCTGTACGCCCGCGACCTGCGCGCCGGGCGGACCAGCCTGGCCTCCTCGGCCCCCGACGGCGGCTACAAGGGCGCGGCCGACCCGTCGATCAGCCCGGACGGCCGCTACGCCGTCTACTCCTCCTGGGTCGTCCACGGCGACACCTCCTGGGACCGCCACTTCGAGCTGTACGTCCGCGACCTCCGGCAGGGCACCGAGACACTGGTGAGCGTCGGCCTGCCCGGGACGAAGACCACCCTCGACTCCTTCGGCGGCCGGCTGACGGCGGACGGCCGGTGGGTCTACTTCAGCTCGGCGGCGGAGAACCTCGTCCCCGGCGACACCAACAACGCCGAGGACGTGTTCCGGCGCGACCTGTGGACCGGCCGCACCGAGCGGGTCAGCGTGGCGGGCGACGGTTCCCAGACCACCGGCTCCTCGTACGCCCCGTTCCCCGACGCCTTCGGCACCGCGGTGGTGTTCACCTCGTCCGACAGCACCCTCGTCCCGGGGGACACCAACAACGCCGAGGACGTGTTCCTCCGCCGCCTCCCGCTGTTCTGACACCCGCCCCGACCACCCTCACCACCCCGACCGGCGCGGGTGCTCCCGGTCTCACACCGTGAGCGCCCGCGCCGAGGCCCGGATCGGCGCCGGCAGTTCCGTCCACCCCCGCAGGTACCGGTCGACCGCCGCGGCCACCGCCCGCCCCTCGGCGATCGCCCAGACGATCAGCGACTGCCCACGCCCGGCGTCCCCCGCGACGAACACGCCCTCCGCCGCCGTGGCGAAGCCGTCGTCCCTGGCCAGGGTGCCCTCCGGCCCGGTGGCGAGGCCGAGTTGGGCGAACAGCGGCCGGTCCGGGTCCGGCCCGGTGAAGCCCAGCGCGAGCAGCACCAGCTGCGCCGGCAGCCTCCGCTCGGTGCCCGCCCGCGGGCTGCGGTCGGCGGGCTCGGCCTCGGCGAAGCGGACGGCGGCCAGCCGGCCGTCCGGGCCGGGCTCGAAGCCGACGGTGGTGGCCGCGAACACCCGGGGCCCGGCCTCCGCCGCACCGGACTCCTCGTGCGAGGTGGTCTCCCGGTACACCTTCGGGTACACCGGCCAGGGCTGCCCGTCGGCCCGGTCCCGCGGCGGCCGCGGGTTGATGTCCAGCTGGGTGACGGAGGCGGCGCGCTGGCGCAGCGCCGTCCCGAGGCAGTCCGCCGCCGTGTCGCCGCCGCCGACGATCACCACGTGCCGCCCCTCGGCGGACAGCGGCGAGACCGGGCAGTCGCCCTCGTCCACCCGGTTCGCCCAGGTCAGGTACTCGATCGCCTGGTGCACCCCGGTCAGGTCCCGCCCCGGCACCGGCAGCTCCCGGCAGGCGGTCGCGCCCACCGCGACCACCACCGCGTCGTACCCGGCCCGCAGTTCCTCGCCCGGGACGTCCCGGCCGACCCACACCCCGGTGCGGAAGTCGGTGCCCTCGGCCCGCAGCTGGTCCAGCCGGCGCTCCAGCCGGTGCTTCTCCAGCCGGAACGGCGGGATGCCGTACCGCAGCAGCCCGCCCGCGCGGTCGGCCCGCTCGTACACCGTGGTGGCGTGCCCGGCCCTGGTCAGCTGCTGGGCGGCGGCCAGCCCGGCCGGGCCCGAGCCGATCACCGCGACCCGCCGCCCACCGGAGCGCTCGGCGCGGTCGGGCGGCCGGGGCCCGTCCCAGCCCGCGTCCAGGGCGCGGTCGGCGATCGCCAGTTCCACGTTCTTGATCGTCACCGCCGCGCCGTCGATGGCCAGCACGCAGGCGCTCTCGCAGGGCGCCGGGCAGAGCCGCCCGGTGAACTCCGGGAAGTTGTTGGTCGCCAGCAGCCGTGCCGCGGCCGCCCGCCAATCCGCGCCGACCTCCGCGCCCGCTCCGGTCCCCTCCCCGGAACCCGTCCCCGACTCCGCCACCAGCCGGTTCCACTCCGGCACCAGGTTCCCGAGCGGACAGGCGCTGTGGCAGAACGGCAGCCCGCAGTCCATGCACCGCCCCGCCTGCCCGCCCACCACCGGGAGCAGCGGGCCGGGCCGGTACACCTCCCGCCAGTCCCCCAGCCGCTCCCGCGCATCACGCCGCACCCGCTCTTCGCGCGGGGTGGTGAAGAAGGCCATCCGGTCTGCCATCGCGGCCTCCGGCAGGGCGTGCCGACTCGGATCAGGCGGCCCACCCGGCGGCGCGCCACCGTACGGCCACCGTACGCCCGCGAAGCACCGCGCGACAGCCCCGGCCGTCACGGACCGCCCCGGAGCGGCTGCGGAGCGGGCCCGGACACCCCGCCCCCGCCCGGAACCGCCGTGAGCACGCCAGGGAGAATCTTCGCCATGACCCACACCGTGCTGATCGCCGAGGACGACCGGGCCATCCGCGACTCGCTCGCCCGCGCGCTGATGCTGCAGGGCTACCGGGTGCGGGTCGCCGCCGACGGTACCCAGACCCTGGCCGTCCTCGCGGAGCAGCGCCCCGACGTCCTGGTGCTCGACGTGATGATGCCCGAGCCGGACGGCCTGGAGGTCTGCCGCCGGCTGCGCGCGGCCGGCGACCGCACCCCGGTGCTGATGCTCACCGCCCGGGTCGAGGTGCCGGACCGGATCGCCGGCCTCGACGCGGGCGCGGACGACTACCTGGTCAAGCCCTTCGACGTGGACGAGCTGTTCGCCCGCCTGCGCGCCATGCTGCGCCGCCGTCCGCCGGAGTCCGCCACCGAGGTGCTGACCGTCGCCGACCTGCGGATCGAGCCGCCCGCCCGCCGGGCCTGGCGCGCCGCCCAGGAGCTCGAACTGTCCCGCACCGAGTTCGACCTGCTGGAGCTGCTCGCCCGGCACGCCGGCGCCGTCCTCGACCAGGCCACCCTGTACGAGCGGATCTGGGGCTACGACTTCGGCCCCGGCTCGAAGAACCTAGCGGTGTTCATCGGCTACCTGCGCCGCAAGCTCGACCGCCCCGGCCTGGCGCCGCTGATCCACACCGTCCGCGGCGTCGGCTACACGCTGCGCGAGCCGTGACCGGCCCGGCCCGCCGCCTCCCCCGGTTCCCGCGCCCGGCCCGCCGCGCGCCCCGGCCGCCGCGCCCGAGCGGCCGGCTCCCCCGTCTCCCCCGGCTGCCGCGCCCCGGCCTGCCCACCACCTTCGCGCTGGCCTTCGCCGCGATCGCCGCGCTGGTCGCGGTGCTGATCGGCGCACTCGGCTACGACGCCGCCGCGCGGCTGATCCGGGACGACGAGACCGCCGACTTCGGCGCCGCCGTCGACTCCGTCGGCCGCCAGGTCCAGCGGGAGGTCCTCTTCCCGGGCGACTTCGCCGGCCCGAGCGGCCTGAGCGCCGACCTGGTCCGCCCGATCCGGGTCACCACCCAGTCGCTCGACCCCGACGGCGCGGTGCTGCCCGGCACCGCCCGGCTCGACCTGCCGCCGAGCCCGTCCGACCACGAGCTCGCCCACGCCGACCAGCCGGGCCGCACCTCGATCGGGCTGCGCCACGAGCACCGCGAGGCCTACCGGGTCGGCGTGGTCTCGCTCGGCGGCCGGCGCGGGGCGGTCCAGATCATCCAGCAGGTCGGGCCCACCGAGAAGCTGCTGACCACCCTGCGGACCCGTACGGTCGCCCTGGTGGCGATCGTCGCGGTGCTCGCCGGCGGGGCCGGCCGACTGCTCGCCCGACGGATCACCCGACGCCTGGTCCGGCTCACCCACGCGGCCGAACTGGTCGCCGCCAGTGGGCGGTTGGACGTCCCGGTGCCCGCCGCCGGCACGGACGAGGTGGGCCGGCTCGGCCGGGCCTTCGACCGGATGCTGGGCCGGCTCGCCACCGCCAAGGAGAACCAGCGCCGACTGGTCCAGGACGCCGGGCACGAGCTGCGCACCCCGCTGACCAGCCTGCGCACCAACCTCTCGGTGCTCCCCAGCCTGGACCGGCTGCCGCCCGCCGAACGCGCCGCGCTGATGGCCGATCTGGTCGAGGAGACCCGGGAGTTGACCCAGCTGGTGGAGGAGCTGGTGGCGCTCGCGGCGGACCGCAGGGCGGACGAGCAGCCGACCGAGGTGCTGCTCGCCGACGTGGTCCGGCAGGCCGCCGCCCAGGCCCGGCGGCGCAGCGACCGGGAGGTCGTGGTGGACGCGGACGCGACCGTGGTCACCGCCCGGCCGGACGCGCTGGCCCGCGCGGTGGGCAACCTGCTGGACAACGCCGCCAAGTTCGACCCCGCCGGGACGGGCCCGATCGAGGTGGTGGTGCGCGGCCCGCGGGTGGAGGTGCGCGACCGCGGCCCGGGCATCGACGCGGCCGACCTCGACCGGGTCTTCGACCGCTTCTACCGGGCCACCGCCGCCCGTGGCCTGCCCGGCTCCGGCCTGGGCCTGGCCATCGTGCACGAGGTGGCCCGCTCGCACGGCGGTACGGCCTTCGCCGCCAACCGGGAGGGCGGCGGCGCGGTGATCGGCTTCACCCTCGGCGCCGACGGAGCGGACGGGCCCGACGGCTGAGCACGCGGACGGGCCCGGCGCGTGGCAGCGCCGGGCCCGCGGTGGAACCGACCGTCAGACGGCGGCCAGCAGCCCCCGCCCGAGCCAGTCGGCCTCGTCCTTCACCCCCGGCAGGACGAAGAAGTAGCCGCCGCCGGTCGGCGAGATGTAGTCCACCAGCGGCTCGCCGATCAGCCGGGTCTGGGTGGCCTCGAACTGCCGCACCACGTCCTGCTGGTAGCAGCAGAACACCAGGCCCATGTCCAGGTTCCCGGCCCGGTCGACGCCCCGGTCGTAGTTGAAGCCCCGGCGCAGGATGCGCGAGTTGTCGGTGTCGGCGGTGCGCGGGTTGGCCAGCCGGATGTGGGCGTCGAGCGGGATCGCCTTGCCGTCCGGGTCCTTGGCGTAGTCCGGCGCGTCGGTCTCCCGGGCGCCGTCCAGCGGTGCGCCGGTGTCCCGGCGGCGGCCGAACATCTTCTCCTGCTCGGTGAGGGTGACGCGGTCCCAGAACTCGATCAGCATCCGGATGATCCGGATCACCTGGTAGCTGCCGCCGGTCGCCCAGGCCGGCTCGCCCGTCCCGTCGGTGACCCAGACCAGCCGGTCCATCTCGCGCGCGGAGCCGGTGTCCGGGTTGACGATGCCGTCCTTGAAGCCGAGCAGGTTGCGCTGGGCGCCGTCCGGCCGGGACTGGTTCTGGAAGCCGTCGATCCGCCAGAGGATCTGCAGCGCGCCCCGGGTGTGCCGGGTGATGTCGCGCAGCGCGTGCAGCACGGTGTCCTGGCGGTCGGCGCAGATCTGCAGCGAGAGGTCGCCGTGCAGTTCGGCGGCCTGGAGGTTGTCGTTCGGGAAGGTCTTCATCGGCGCGAGCCTGACGGGCTTGGCCTTGGCCAGCCCGTAGCGGTCGTCGAAGAGCGACGCGCCGACGCCGACCGTGACGGTCAGGTGGTCGGCAGGGACGGTCGGGCCGAGGATGCCGCTGTCCGAGGGCGGCGCGCCGACGCCGAGGTCCGGCGGGGTGCCGCCGGCGGTGAGGAAGCGGATCCGCTCGGTCAGGGTCCGGAACAGCGCTTCGAGGCCCTTGCGGTCCTGGGCGATCACCTGGCAGGAGACGAAGGCCGCGAAGCCGGGGGCCGCCGTGGTGACGCCCGCCTGGTGGGCCCCGTGGAAGGGCACCGCCCCGGCCTTCTCCTGCGTGCCGTCCCCGGCGGCGGCCGGTCCGGCGGCGAGGGCGAGGCCGCCGCCGGCCAGCACGGCCGCTCCGGCGCCCGCGCCGAGCGCGGCCCGGACGAAGCTGCGCCGGGCCGGTCCGGCCGGGCAGCCGCCCTCCCCGACAGCCTCGGCAGCGGCAACGGAGGCGGCGGCAGCGGCGTGCGGGAACGGGCAGGAGCCGGTGGCTGCGGTGTGGTCGGTCATCAGGCGGCCTTCCGGATCTCGAGCAGGGCGGGGACGGGGGCGAGGTCTTCGAGCAGTTCACCGGTGGCGCCGTTGAGCTGTCGGCGGGCGTCGGCGGGCAGCCGGTCGACCGGGGTCCAGCCCTCGGGCCGGTGGGCGGCGGCGACCAGGTCGCCGACCCGCTTCATCCCGGCGTTCACCTTGACGAGCACCTGCGGGTCCCGCTCGTCGAGCAGCGGCTGGAGCAGGGTCAGCAGCTCCTGGGTGCCGGTCAGGTTGGCCTGGGCGGTGGCCAGGTTGGTGCCGCTGCCCATGTCGGTGTCGCCGGTCAGCTCGAACTGGAGGGTGTTCTCCAGGATCTCGTGGGCGCGCAGCGGCAGGTCGCCGGGGGCGAAGTCCTGGCCGGGGAAGTCGTGCGCCAGCTTCTCCACGTTCTGCGCCAGGTCGTCGGCGACGGGCGTCAGCTCGGCGGCGGACTGGTCGTGCCAGAGGCCGTACTCCAGCCGCAGGAAGCCGGTGAAGCCCGGGTCCCGCTCCTTCTCGGCGAGTCCGTCCGGGCGGCCGTCGATCTTGCCGTCGAGGTCGGCGAAGGTGCCGTACGCGGCGCCGAGCGAGGCGTACTGGAGGTGGGCGGTGAGCCAGTCGGCCTTCGCCGTGGCGAGGTCCCCGGAGCGCACGTCGGCCTGGAGCTTCCGGCTCTCCGTCACGAGTGTCGCGAGGCCCTGGTCGACGTACTCCTTGTAGCTGTCCAGCGGAGCCTTGAGGTCCTCCTCGGCGACCGGCTTGACGGCCTTGACCACGGCGGCGCCGCTGACGTGCACGGCGGCCGAGGTGACGGACCTGCCGCCGGTGGGCACGCAGCGCCAGGCGTAGTCGCCGGAGCCGATGGTGGCGGTCAGGGCGCGGGTGGTGCCGGGGGCCAGGCCCTCGATCTCCCCGTAGACCGCGCCGCTGCCCGGGTCGACCAGGTAGACCTCGGCGACCTTGTCGCCGGTGTTGCGCATCTGGAACACCTGCTGGCCGGGCCGCGGGTCGGCGAAGCCCTTGCCGCACTCCTGCTCGGAGACGGCGACGGTGGCGGAGCCGCCCTGCTTGCCCTCGCTGACCGCGATCACCACGCCGGCCACCACCACCGGCACGGCGATCGCCGCGGTCGGCAGCACCCAGCGCGGCCGGCCCGCCCGCACCGGTCCGGCCGTACCCCCGCCCTCGCCCTCGGCCCCGCCCGCGGCGGGCTTCGCCTCGGCGGGAGCGGCGGGAGCGGCGGCCGGGGCGGCCTGGGCGCGCCCACCGCTGCGGACCCCCTCGACGAACAGCGTCATCACGACGCCCAGGTACGCGACGTAGCCGACGACCTGGAGCACCGTCATGGTGACGGTCAGGTTGAGGGTGCCCTGGACCAGCGTCGCGTACCAGGACGAGGCGTCCAGGTGCCCGCTCAGGTCGAAGGCGTACGAGGTGCCGCCGCCGACCAGGCCGGACTCCTGGAGGTCCCGCAGGCCGTAGCCGAGGACGCCCGCCGCGACGACGATCAGTCCGACGCCGGTGATGGTGAAGAACCGGGTGAGGTTCATCTTCAGGGCCCGCCGGTACAGGCCCCAGCAGAGCCCGGCCGAGAGCACCAGGCCGACGGCCGCGCCGATCAGCGGCCCGGTGGACTCCCCGGCGGTGCGCACGTTGGTCCACAGGAAGAGCGAGGTCTCCAGGCCCTCGCGGGCGACCGCGAGGAAGCTGGTGAGCACCAGCGCGCCGGCGCCCATCGCCAGCGAGGCCTGGACCTTCTCCTTGATCTCGGCGGAGAGGGTGCGCGCCGAGCGCCGCATCCAGAACACCATCGCGGTGACGAAGCAGACCGCGATCAGGCTGAGCACCCCGCCGAACGCCTCCTGGGCGTGGCCGGAGAGGTTGGCGGCGGTGAAGGTGAGCACCGCGCCGAAGCTCAGGCTGAGCGCGACGGCCGCCGCGACGCCCGACCACACCTGGGGCAGCCGGGCCTTCTGGTCCGCCCGTACCAGCGTGGCGACCAGGATCGACACGATCAGTCCGGCTTCCAGGCCCTCGCGCAGACCGATCAGGAAGCTGGGAAACGCCTCATCCCACATGCGGCGGGCTCCTCCCCCGGGCCGGCCCGGGTCGTTCACCTGTCCTCGACCCCGCCGCGGTGGCGGCGGGGCGGCACAGCCGAACGCCCCGGACACTGCGGTCCAGGGCGCCACGGCTTAGCTTAGGCAAACCTTAGAGCCGCGCAGGTCAACCGCACCCCCGGTTCGGGTAAGGGTTCGGTATGAGCTCGCCCTCGTGTTGACCAAACCCGCAGGCCGGAGGGACCGTCAGGAGCCCCCGGTCATCCCCACCACTGCTCCGGCACCGCCTCCGGTTCGGGCGACTCCGGCACCGTCACCGGTTCGGCGCAACGCACCAGGAGATCACCCTCCTCCGTTCCGGCGACGAGGTAGCCGCACTCGCGCAGCACGACCGCGGCCGCGCCGCTCAGCGCCGCGAGCGCCTCCCGGGAGGGCGGCCCGCCCGGCTCCGCTCCCGGCGTCCAGCCGACCACCACGCCCTCGGGGTGGCGGTCGATCCACAGCGGTGAGGGGCCCGGTCCGGTGTCGAACCCGGCGCGGGCCAGGGCCTCGGTGACGTCCTCGAAGAGTTCACGGTGATCCACCATTGGCGCAGCGTAGGCCCCGGACCTCGCGACCCCCGGACGCGGCGCGCGCCGAAACGCTTCAGCGGCACCCGACCGCAGCATCGGCACCCGTTGGGCCGAGCGGCGGCCAGCCGATCGGGCGTCAGGAACCCCCGTCCGGCCCGACACGCACGGCCGGACGGGCCGATGGACGTGCACAGTCGGCCCCCTGCCGACAGCATGACAGAGTAAGCGCTCCATCACCCTGAGCAACGGGCCCAGCGGAACAGCTGGTCCGCGCGCCGGTCCCGCCGGCGGGCCCGTATCGAGAGGTCCCATGATCACAACACTTCGCCGGCCGCCGTTCCCGCCGGCGGGCCTCCGGCACGGTACGCCGCGGACGCCGGGGAGCCCGTCGTGAGAGCCGACCAGCAGTCGCAGCCGGGACCGGTGACCACCACGCGCGCCGACCCCGCCAACAAGGCCGAGGCGCTCGCCGACTGGGCGGACGGCCGGCTCGGCATCTACTCCCTGGCCAAGGCCAACCTGCGCAAGATCTTTCCCGACCACTGGTCCTTCATGCTGGGCGAGATCGCGCTCTACACCTTCGTCATCATCATCCTCACCGGCGTCTGGCTCACCCTGTTCTTCGTGCCGAGCATGGGCGAGGTCGTCTACGACGGGTCGTACGTCCCGCTCAGGGGCATCCCGATGTCCGAGGCCTTCTCCTCGACCGTCAAGATCAGCTTCGACGTGCGCGGCGGCCTGCTGATGCGGCAGATCCACCACTGGGCCGCGATCGTGTTCGTCGCCTCGATGCTGACCCACATGATGCGCGTCTTCTTCACCGGCGCGTTCCGCAAGCCGCGCGAGATCAACTGGGTCTTCGGGGCGCTCCTGCTGATCCTCGGCATGTTCGACGGCTTCATGGGCTACTCGCTGCCCGACGACCTGCTCTCCGGCACCGGCATCCGCTTCATGGAGGGCGCGGTCCTCGCCGTCCCGATCGTCGGGACGTACCTGCAGTTCTTCCTCTACGGCGGCGAGTTCCCGGGGCACGACATCATCCCCCGGCTGTTCACCGTCCACGTCCTGCTGATCCCCGGGATCATGGTGGGCCTGCTGGCGGCGCACCTGATCCTGGTCTTCTACCACAAGCACACCCAGTTCGCCGGGCCCGGCCGGACCAACAGCAACGTGGTCGGCATGCCGCTGCTGCCGGTCTACACCGCCAAGGCGGGCGGCTTCTTCTTCCTGGTCTTCGGCGTGGTCTCGGTGATGGCGGCGATCGCCACCGTCAACCCGATCTGGATGTACGGCCCGTACCGACCGGACCAGGTGACCACCAACGCCCAGCCCGACTGGTACATGGGCTTCTCCGAGGGCCTGATCCGCGTGATGCCCGGCTGGGAGATCAGCGTCTGGGGCGGCCACACCCTCAACCTCGGGGTGTTCGTCCCGCTGATGGTCTTCCCGACCGTCCTGCTGGCCATCTGGTGCTACCCGTTCCTGGAGGCCTGGATCACCGGGGACCGGGGCGAGCACCACATCGCCGACCGGCCGCGCAACGCCCCGGTCCGCACCGCCTTCGGCGCGGCCTGGATCAGCCTCTACCTGATCCTGCTGGCCGGCGGCGGCAACGACCTGCTGGCCACCCACTTCCACCTCTCGATCAACGCGATCACCTACGCGGTGCGGATCGGCTTCTTCACCGTGCCGGTCGTCGTGTTCGTGATCACCAAGCGCTGGTGCCTGGGCCTCCAGCGGCGGGACAAGGAGAAGGTGCTGCACGGCCGGGAGACCGGCGTCATCAACCGCCTCCAGCACGGCGAGTTCGTCGAGGTGCACGCCCCGCTGCCGAAGGGCCGGCTCTACACCCTCACCTCGCACGACCAGCCGCAGCCCTCCGAGCTGCCGCCCGAGGTGGACGAGAACGGCGTGGCCCGCAAGGCCGGGCTGTGGACCCGCGCGCGGGTCAAGCTCTCCCGCGGCTTCTACGGCGAGTACAGCCAGATCGCCAAGCCCACCGTCGAGGAGCACGAGGAGATCGGCAGCGGCCACGGCCACCACTGATCCCCTCCCGCACCTGGAAAGGGCCCGCCGCACCGGGAACGGTGCGGCGGGCCCTCGTCGTGCCGGGGCCCGTCGACGGCGGGCCCGGGCCGCTCAGCCGCGCAGGACGGCCGGGACCACGGCGAACAGCGCCGCCGTCACGGTGACGGAGAGGCAGAGCGCGGCCCAGCGGGCGCAGATCCGGCGGCACTCGACGCGGTACCGGGCGGCCAGCCGGCGGCAGCGCTCGACCGCGCGGTCGACGACCTCCTCGGCGTAGCGCAACCGGTCGGCGGCGTAGGCCTGTTCGAGGCTCTCCCGCTCCGCCGCCGGCAGCCACGGGAACTGCGCGGCGAACGCGCGGGCGTCCCGTTCGGCCGCCGCGACCTCCGCCTCCCAGGCCAGGAACCCCTCGATGCGGGCGAACTCCGCCCGGGAGTTCACCCGGGCACCGACGCCGGCGGGCCTGCCCTGACGGGGCGTCCGCGCTCTCGGCGGACGCTGTCTGCCACCCATGACCGCTCCTCCAGTCCTGTCGAGTCGTCCCGCCGGAAAGCCTGCGGGGTCGGGCTCCCGACGGGGATCGCTCCGCGACCAGGCAACTACTACCAGCGACAAACCGCAGGTGGCGGGCGGCTCGCCACAGCCCGCGCGGCCGGGAAAAACTTGCGTGCCACGCACTATTGCGCACCGCGCACCTTTCGCGGGACAGTGGTGGCCATGACGAAGGACCAGCCCGGCCTGCGGGAACGGAAGAAGGCCGCGACGCGGGAGGCACTGGGCTGGGCCGCACTGCGGCTCGCGGTGGAGCGGGGGCTGGAGAACGTCCGGGTGGAGGACATCGCGGCCGCGGCCGGGGTGTCCCCGCGCACCTACAACAACTACTTCTCCAGCAGGGCCGAGGCGATCGTCTCCCGGCACCGCGACCGGGTCCTGCAAGCCGCCGGGGAGCTGCGGGCCCGCCCGGCGCAGGAGCCGCTGTGGGAGGCGCTGACCCGCTCCCTCGTCGCACCGTACGTCGGCGCGCCCGAGGGGCCCGACCCGCGCTGGACCGCCGCCGTGCGGCTGCTGCTGCGCGAACCGGCGCTCCAGGCCGAACTGCTCCGCGACAGCGCCGGGGTCCGGAGGGAGCTGGCGGCGGCGGTGGCCGCCCGGACCGGGACCGACGCCGACCGGGACCTCTACCCGAACCTGGTCGCCTCGGCCGCGCTCTCCGCGCTGCAGGCCGCCAACGAGCACTACCTGGCCGCCGACCCGGTGGTGCCGTTCCAGCCGCTGCTCACCGAGGCGCTGCGCCAGCTGGCGGCCGGGCTGCCCGATCCTTCGTCACGGTGACCCCACCGCATCCGAGGGGGATTCGACATGAACGGGGACTTGAGATGAACAGCGATGTCGTCATCGTCGGCGCCGGCCCGGTCGGGCTGTTCCTGGCCGGCGAACTGGCGCTGGCCGGAATCCGGCCGGTGGTCCTGGACCGGCTGCCCGCGCGCTCGGGCGAGCAGAAGGCCAACGGGCTGGTCGGCCAGGTGCTCCGGCTGCTCGACCACCGCGGCCTGTACCAGCCGCTCAGCGGCGTCCCGGGCGCGCCGCGGCCCGTGCCGCGCTTCGTGTTCGGCGCCTTCCCGCTGGAACTGCACCGGCTCGACCGGAACCCGCTGCACGCCGTGCCCGTACCCCAGCACCGGATCGAGGAGGTACTGGAGGAGCGCCTCCTCGACCTGGGCGTCACCGTGCGCCGCGACCGCGAGGTCACCGGCCTGCGCCAGGACCCGACCGGGGTGACCGTCGACGTCCGAGGACCCGACGGCGCCGGACAGTTGCGCGCCCGCTACCTGGTCGGCGCGGACGGCGGCCGCAGCACCGTCCGCAAGCTCGCCGGGATCGGCTTCCCCGGCGTCACCTCGCCCGACCCCGTCTCCCGCATCGCGCACGTGCTGCCGCCCGAGGGGGTGCGCACCACCGACAACGGCGACGTCCTGCTGCCCGGCTGCCCGACCCCGTTCCGCGTCTTCACCCACACCCGCACCGACCACGGCGTGTTCGTCATCTCCCCGTTCGGCCCGGACGCCGTCATGATCGCCACGATGGAGTGGGGCGGCCCGCCGGTGGACCAGCGGACCCCGCTGACCCTGGACGAGCTGCGCGCCAGCGTCCGCCGGGTGACCGGCGCCGACCTGCCGCTCGCCCCGGCCCGTACCGCCGGACCGTTCACCCCGCGCCGCACCGTCGGCCACAACACCCGGCTCGCCGAGCGCTACCGCGACGGCCGGGTCCTGCTCGTCGGCGACGCCGCCCACGTGCACGCCGCGACCGGCGGCCCGGGCCTCAACCTCGGCCTCCAGGACGCCGCCAACCTCGGCTGGAAGCTCGCCGCCGACCTGCACGGCTGGGCCCCGCCCGGCCTGCTGGACAGCTACCAGAACGAGCGCCGCCCGGTCGGCGAGCGGGTGTTCATGCACTCCCAGGCCCAGACCGCCCTGATGGCCCCCGGCCCCGGGACCACCGCGGTGCGCGCCCTGTTCGACGAGCTGCTGGCGCACCCGGACAACCTCGGCCGGATCGCCGCGCTGATGGCCGGCAGCGACGTCCGCCACGACGTCGGCTGCCCGCACCCGCTGGCCGGTCGGTTCGTGCCGGAGCTCGCGACGACCACCCCGAACGGCCCCACCCGGATCGCCGAACTCGCCCGCACCGGACGCCCGTTGATCGTCGACCTCACCGGCGGCCGGCTCGGCCTCGCGGACCCGGCGGCGGGCTGGAAGGACCGGGTCGACCTCGTCACGGCCGACTGCCCGCAGCCGCCGGCCGGCGCCCTGCTGCTGCGCCCGGACGGCTACGTCGCCTGGGCGACCGGGCCCGACCGGGCGGACCGGGAGGGGCTGGCCCGGGCGCTGCGCACCTGGTTCGGCGCCGCCTCCTCCTGAGGACGGGCACCCGCGGACGAGCTCCCCGGCGACGGGTTCCACGACGACGCGGACGGGCCCGTACCCCCCGTCCGCGGGGCCGCCGGGGAGGCGCCGGACGGGTGGGGGAGAATGGCGGCATGTCCCGACGTCGTTCCGCGCCCCGCGCCGCCGCGCCCCGGCTGCTGCCCTCGTCCCCCTGCCCGTGCGGCCTGCCCGCCGCCTACGGCGACTGCTGCGGCCGGCTGCACCGGGGCCAGGCGGCGGCCACCACCGCCGAGTCCCTGATGCGCTCCCGGTTCAGCGCCTTCGCCGCGCAGGACGAGGCGTACCTGCTGCGCACCTGGCACCCGGACACCCGGCCGGCCGAGGTCGACTTCGACCCGGGGCTGCGCTGGACCGGGCTGGAGGTGGTCGACACCACCGAGGGCGGCGCCTTCCACGCGCAGGGCACCGTCGCCTTCCGGGCACACTGGACGGAGGGCGGCGAGGAGGGCGTGCTCAGCGAGAACAGCCGCTTCGTGCGGCACGAGGGCGCCTGGGTGTACCTGGACGCCCTCTCGCTCGGCTGAGCCACCCGACCCGCGGCGGTTGCGGTCGGGTGGCCGCTCCGGGCCGCCGCTACAGGTAGTCGTCCAGCCGGGCCAGTGCGAAGCCCTGCGCGGTGACGTCGTTGACGACCTTGCGCAGCAGGTCCGGCATCGAGGCCTTCCAGATGTCGGTGCCCCGGAAGTGGGTCAGGATGATGTCGCCCGGGTGCAGCTTCCGGTCGTCGTAGCGCCACTCCATGTGGTCCGGGAAGGCCTCCTCGTTCCACATCGGCACCGCCTGCACCCCGCAGGAGGCCGCCGCGCGCAGGGTGTCGTCGTTGTACTCACCGTACGGCGGCCGGAACAGCCGGGGGCGGACGCCGATCTGCTTCTCCAGCTGGTCCTGCTGGGTGCAGATCTCCTCGCGCTGGGTGTCGTAGTCCAGCACCTTCAGGTTGCGGTGGTTGATCGTGTGGTTGTTGATCTCCACGCCCTGGGCGTGCAGGTCGCGGAAGTAGCCGTAGTTCTCGCGGGCGAGGTAGTCGGAGACGTAGGTGCTGAGCGGGATGCCCAGGTCCGCGGCCATCCGGGAGAACTCGGGGTCCTTCTCGTCACCGTCGTCGACGGTCAGGAAGACCACCTTGTCGTCGGTCGGCACCCGGAAGACGACGGGCGGGCGGCCGTCGGCGAGCTTGACGCCCTGCACCGGGGTGAGCTCGGGCTTGGTCGCCGGACGCGGCGGGGCCTTCAGCGGCGGGCGCTCCAGGCCCCAGTGCTGGGCGGCCGCCTCCTGACGGGCCACGGCCTCGGCGCCGTTCGCGTCCTCCGCCAGGGGCGGGGCGCCGGCGTGGTCGGCGTCCGGAGCGGCGGGCGCCGCGTTCGCCTCGGGCGCCGTGTTCGCCTCGGGCGCCGTGTTCGCCTCGGGGGCCGGGGCGGCCTTCGGCCCGGCGGGAGCGGCGCAGCCGGCGAGGACGGCGGAGAGGCAGACGGCGGCCAGCAGGCCGGTCCGTACACCGCCCCGGTGGTGCTGGCTTCCCCTCAAACCCCCATTATTACGACAAACTGATGGTCTGTTCATGGGTGCACTGCTCCCCTGCCGTGCACCACCGCCAATCCCCGCGTCACCCGTGCGGGGCAACGACGCACCGGGTCCTTGCCGTTCCTTTGCCCGGGCGGCGGGGCGACCGGGTGACCGCCGGTCGACGGCCGGGGCGGAGCGGGCCGGGTGGGGCCGCCGGGAAAACCGATTGCGGCGACGGCCCCCGAATCGGATCATGCGCGCATGACGAACACCGCGCCCCGCCGTTCCGACCTCTGGACCGTCACCACGGCCGATGTGACCGCCCCCGAGGCCCTGGACCTGCTGCGCGAGTACTACTACGACGTGGCCAACCGCTACTACCGCCTGCACTT
This sequence comes from Kitasatospora sp. NPDC058184, assembly GCF_042883725.1. Classification (NCBI taxonomy): domain Bacteria; kingdom Bacillati; phylum Actinomycetota; class Actinomycetes; order Kitasatosporales; family Streptomycetaceae; genus Kitasatospora; species Kitasatospora sp. NPDC058184. Next base: position 26,182 of record NZ_JBHVVE010000008.1, on the reverse strand, counting down.
CGACCGGGAGGGCACCCCCGAGGAGCTGGAGTCCGGCCTGGCCGACTCCCCCAGCGACGACCTCGCCGCCCCGGACGGCCACTTCCTGATCGGCCGCCACGACGGCGCCGCCCACTCCTGCGCCGGCCTGCGCCGACTCGACGCCGCCACCGTCGAACTCACCCGGGTCTTCGTCCGACCCGGCCTGCGCGGCACCGGCGGCGGCGCCGTGCTGCTGGCCGCCGTCGACCGGGCCGCCCGCTCCCTGGGCACCGAACGGATCGTCCTCGACACCCGCCTCGACCTGGTCGAGGCCCGCGCGCTCTACCTGCGCAACGGGTACCGGGAGATCCCCGCCTACAGCAGCGGGCCGTACGCCCAGGTCTGGTACGGCAAGGACCTCGCCCCCGTCGAGTAGCGGCGGCGGCCCGGAGGGAACGGACCGGGTTCACACCGCGCCGACGCGCCGGGAGGGCTCCGGTCAGTCCGTCAGGGCGGCCGCGAGTTCGGCCGCCGAGGGCGGGTTGGCGCCCGGGCGCGCGACGGTCAGCGCCGCCGCCGTCACCGCCCGGGTGAGGCAGGCCCCGAGGTCGGCGCCGGACGCGTGGGCGTGCAGGAAGGCGGCCATGAAGGCGTCGCCGGCGCCGACCGTGTCCGCGACCGGCACCGGGAGGGCCGCGGCCTCGGCGCGTCCGCCCCCGGCGGTGCGGGCGAACGCGCCCTCGGCGCCGAGGGTGACCGCGACCACGGCCGGGCCGAGGGCCAGCCAGCGCTCGGCGACCGCCTCGGGCCGCTCGCCCGGGTAGAGCCAGTCCAGGTCCTCGTCGCTGACCTTGACCAGGTCGCTCAGCGCCACCCAGCGCTCGACCCGGCGGACGGCCCCGGCCCGGTCGCCCATCAGCGCCGGGCGCACGTTCGGGTCGTAGCTGATCCGCGCGTGCCCGCGCCAGCGCTCCACCAGTGCCAGCACCGAACCCGCGCCGGGCTCGGTCACCGCGGCGATCGAACCGAGGTGGATCGCGGCGGGCGGCTCGGCGAGTTCGGTGGGCGGGAGCGTCCAGTGGATGTCGAAGGTGTAGCGGGCCCGCCCCTGCCCGTCCAGCTCCACCACCGCCGAGGGCGTCCGGGCGACCTCGGCGGCCCGGACCCGCACCCCCGCCGACTCCAGGTGCCGCCGGATCAGCCGGCCGTTGGCGTCCGGCCCCAGCTCGGTGAGCAGGGTGGCCGGTCGGCCCAGCCGGGCGAGGCCGTACGCGACGTTCGCGGGGCTGCCGCCGGGGTGCACCCGGTCCGGGACGTCACTCGTTCGGACGATGTCGGCGACGCACTCGCCGATCACCAGAACGGGCGAGGCTGGGCTGGTCACGGCGGCTCCTGGCATCCGGTACGCGGGCGTCGTCTCGACCGCCAAGCCTACGGGGTGCGTCCGGACGCACGGCGCCCGGGCAGGAAAGTACGGCCGCCGGACCTGGCCAGGTTTTCCGACGGCCGTGGCTCGTCCGTCAGGGGACGATGCACTCCTGACGTTAGACCGCGTACGGGCGCCGCGCCATCACCGTGGGCCGTCCGGGGGACACGGTGTGTCGCCGGACCGTGGTCCGCCGTCGCACCACGCCGCGCCGGCGGACCGCACCGATCGCGCCCGCGCCGGCCCGACGGTCCACTAGCATCCGTGGGCCAGGCTCTCCCCGCCCCGGGGGCTCCGCCTCCGCTCCCGCTCGTGAAGTGCGGTGATCACCCTTGTCCAGGCCCCTCGGCCTCCTCAGGCCCTTCAGGCCCTTCAGGCCCCGTGCCCGGCTCGTCCCGTCACTCGCGCTCAGCGCGGTGCTGCTGTCCGCGAGCGTGCCGACGGCCGGCGCCGCCGACGGGCTGGGCGATCCGGTCTTCCCCTCGCTCGGGAACACCGGGTACCGGGTGCTCGGGTACGACCTGGCCTTCGACTACCGGGACGGGCCCCGGACGGTGGACGGCACGGCCGTGCTCACCGTCCGGCCCGACCGCACGCTGGCCCGGCTGGACCTGGACGCGCTCGGCCTGGCCGTGCGCGCCGTCCGGGTCGACGGGCGGCCGGCGGGCTTCACCGCCCACGACGAGAAGCTGACGGTCACTCCGGCCAGGCCGTTCCGCCCGGGCGCCGTCGCCCGGCTGACCGTCGAGTACACCGCCGACCCGCGCGCCGCGCTGCCGCACACCGGCTGGGTCCCCACCCCGGACGGCTTCGCGGTGGCCGGCCAGCCGAACAGCGCGCACACCGTCTTCCCGTGCAACGACCACCCCAGCGACAAGGCCCGGTTCACCATCTCCGTGACCACCCCGGACGCTCTCCGCGGCGTCGCCAACGGCGAGTTGACGGCCACCGAACGGCGCGGCGACGGCCGCACCACCCGCCGGTACGTGTCCCGCGAGCCGATGGCCACCGAGCTGGTCCAGATCTCGGTCGGCGACTACACCGTGCGCGAGCGCACCGGCCCGCACGGCCTGCCGCTGCGCGACGTCGTACCAACCGCGCGCGCCGCCGAACTGGAACCCGCGCTCGCCCTCACCCCCGGCCAGCTCGCCTGGGCCGAAGCGCACCTGGGGCCCTTCCCGTTCGAGACGTACGGGCTCCTGCCGGCCAACACGGACGATCCGGCCGCGTTCGCCTTCACCGGCCTGGAGACCCAGACGCTCACCCTCTACAAGCCGAACTTCCTGCGGCAGGCGGAACCGGCGATCGGCTCGCACATGATGCACGAGCTGGTCCACTCCTGGTTCGGCAACAGCGTCTCCCCCGCCAGGTGGTCCGACCTCTGGCTCAACGAGGGCCACGCCGACTTCTACGGACTGGTGTACCGCTACGAGCGCGGATGGCCGGACGCCTGGGGCCACACCACGCTGACCGACCGGATGCGCTACCTCTACGGGCTGGGCGACCAGTGGCGGCACGACTCCGGGCCGGTCGCCTCCCCCACCGCCGCCGACCTCTTCGACAGCCAGCGGTACACGGGCGGCGCGCTGGTGCTGTTCGCGCTCCGGGAGAAGGTCGGGGCGGCGGCCTTCGACCGGATCGAGCGGGCGTTCCTGCGCACCTACCGGTCCGGGAACGCCACCACCGAGGACTACGTGCGGACGGCCTCGTCGGTGTCCGGCCAGGACCTGCGGGGCTTCCTCGACGACTGGCTGTACGGGCTGCGGACGCCGCCGATGCCCGGTCACCCGGACTGGGTGGTGGGCCCGGTGGGCCTGGCGGGGGCGGCTCCGGGGGCTCCCGGGGCGCCGGTTCCCGGGGCGTCGCTCTGGGAGGGTGGGGCCGCGGAGGCGGGCGGGCCAGCGGTGGCGCGGGGCTCCGGAACGCTCTGACGGCGCGGCTGGGACTGCTGGTGCACGCCCGGCGCGCCGCCGTGCGTCCGGTCGCGGCTCGCACGCCCCTGACCGGCAGGGGCGGGTGGGGCCATGGTGGTTCCCACGGCCCGCCCGCCGCCCGGCAGAGTCCCGGTCGGCTCGCGGGCCGTCCAGGGTTACGCTGCCGGCATGTCCGATCAGGGAAGCTACCGCCGCGAATCCGCCCGTGTCCTGTTGATCGACGAGCTGGACCGCCTGCTCCTGCTGAAGTTCCATGTCGACCCGGACGCTCCCGAGAGCGGTCACGGATGGTGCACGCCCGGCGGTGGTGTCGAGGACGGGGAGACCCTGGCAGAGGCGGCAGCCCGCGAGCTTCGCGAGGAGACCGGCCTGTCCGTGGAGCCGGAGGCCTTGCGGTCAGCCGTCGCGGAGACCTCCGGATACGCGGATGTCGGCTGGGCCGAAGGGATCTTCCGGGACGTCTTCTTCCGGCTTCGCGTCACGGGCCACCAGGTCGACGTCAGCGGCCAGGAGGCGAACGAGCGCACGTACCACGCCGGCCATCGCTGGTGGTCCGTCACCGACCTCGCGGCCACCGGCGAGACGGTCTACCCGCTCGGCCTGGCCGGGTTGGCGGCCGAGCTGGTGGCCGGGCGTGTCCCCACTGATCCGGTTCAGCTGCCCTGGCATCACTGAGGACCGCAGCTCGGGCACGCCGCGCCGTAACCCTTCCGGCGCAGCGTCGTTGGACCGGCCATGAAGAAGCGCAGCATGCTTGCCGTCGCCTCGATCGCCGTCGGTGTCGTGGCCTCCCTCACCGCGCCGAGCGCGCACGCCAGTGCCGTGGGCGGGCAGGAGGGACTGCCCGGGCCGCTGAGCAGCGCTCCGGACCTGGTGCCCGGGCAGGTCGGTGACGCGGGCGGCGTCCTCGGGGATGCCACGGGCTACGTGACCGGGTCGGCGAACGGCCTGGTGGCGGCCACTCCGGCGTAGTCCCCGTCCATGGTTCAGGACATCGGGGCTCCGAGGTCCTGGGTCCAGTAGGGGGTGCCGGCCGCGTTGGTGGCGAAGCCGACGCCGATGTCCTTGAATCCGCAGTCGAGCATGTTGGACTGGTGGATCCCGCCGTCCATCCAGCGGGCGAAGACGGCGGCCGGGGTGGTCGGGCCCCGGTCGAGGTTCTCGCCCCACTGGGACCAGCGGTAGCCGGCGGCGGTGATCCGGGCCTCGGTCCGGACGCCGTCCGGGTTGACGTGGTCGAAGAAGCCGCGGGTGGCCATGTCGTCCGCGTGCTTCTGGGCCGAGCCGTGCAGCCGGGGGTCGATCCGCAGCGGGGCGCAGCCGGCCCTGGCGCGTTCGGCGTTGACCAGGTCCACCAGCTGGCGCTCCGGGTTGGGCTGCGGTGTCGCGATGGCGGTGCGGGTCGCGGTCGGTGTGGCCGTCGCCGTGGGCGTCGGGCTCTCCGCGGGCAGCGGGGTCGGCACCGGTGTCGGGGCGGTGGCGGCGGGTGCGGCGGCGGCCGTCGGGACGTCCTGGGCCGCGGCCGGGGCGGTGGGCTCGGGTGCCGTCGGCCGCGGCGGCTCGCCGGCCTGCGGCCATACCAGGGCGAGGGTGGTCACGGCGACCGCCGCGGCCGCGCCGCTCACCAGGACGGCCTTGCGGGCCGCGGTGCCGGCCCAGCCGCCGTGCCCTCCCGCCGCCGCGTGCGCGCCGGTACCGGTAGAGGCCCCGGCTCCCGCGCCCGAGCCCGCTCCGGTGGCGGCCGAGGAGGCGACGGCGGCCGCCGTGTGCTGGAAGTGCAGCAGCACGGGCGAGCCGAGCGGGATCGGCACCAGGGCGAGGCCGGCCAGCAGTCCTTCGGCCGGGAACAGGTCCCGGCCGAGGCCGCCGCAGTCCGCGCAGTCCCGGATGTGACGGGCGATGCGCTTGCGCCAGACCGAGTTCGGGGTGCCGTCGAAGCCCGCGGTGAGCTCGGTCAGTCCGGGGCAGCGGGGGTAGGCGCAGAGCGCGCGGACGACGATGCGGCCCGCTTCGAGCTGCTTCTTCATCCGCTGCACGCGCACGGCGGTGTGCTGCGGGCTCAGGTCGAGGGCCTCGGCGAGTTCGGCGCGGGTCAGATCGCCGGCGGCCTCCAGCCACCAGAGGGCGAGCAGCTCGCGGTCGTCGGGGTCCAGCCAGCGGGTGGCCTCGGCCACCTCGCGGCGCTGGCCGGACAGGCCGAGGCGCAGGATGGTGAGGTCGGTGAAGTCGGCCCGGGGGTCGGCGACCTCCCAGGTCTCGTCCAGGCCGCCGACGGTCGGCTGCTGCTGACCGGCGGCGTGCCGACGGCGCACCTGGTTCATGGTGATGGCGACCAGCCAGGACCGGAAGGACTCCGGGTCGCGGAGCCCGTCCAGGCCGTCCAGGGCCCGGATCATGGTCTCCTGCGCGACGTCGTCCACGTCGGCGTGGCCGCCGAGGGCGCGGCCGGCCACGTTGTAGACGAGCGGCAGCCAGGCGGCGACCAGCGCCTCCCGGGCCTGCCGGTCACCTGCCTGCGCCGCGAGCACCAGGGTGGTCCCGGTCCTGTTCTGCACCTCAGCGTTCATGGTCCGCACTCCGTGTTGCCGTGTATCCGTCCGCCGCTGCCTCCTCGGAGACCCGTGGGGAGTGATCAGATAACAACAATGTGCACGGAATCGGAAAATCGGCCCGGATCGGCGGGCCCGGTCTGAGGGTCAGACCGGGCCTGGGCAGGAGCGGAAGCCGGGACGATCAGGCGTGGACCACGGTCGGAGCGGGGCCGAACGGGGGCCGGACCAGGGTCGGTTCAGGGCCGGTTCAGGGCCGGTTCAGGGCCGGTTCAGGGCCGGTTCACGCCGGGGAGGCGAACACCTGGGTCCACCACGGGCCGTTGTTGCCGGTCCGCACGCCCACGCCGAGCTGCTTGAACGCGCAGTTCAGGATGTTGGCCCGGTGGCCGGGGCTGTTCATCCAGGAGTCCATCACGGCGGCCGGGTCCTTCTGGCCGCGGGCGATGTTCTCGCCCCAGGTGCTCCAGCTGTACCCGGCGGCCTCGATCCGGTAGTCGGCGTGCTTGCCCTCGGGGCTGGCGTGGTCGAAGTAGTTGCGGTCGGCCATGTCGTCGCTGTGCGACTGGGCCGCACTCGTCAGCCGGGGCTCGGCGCTGACCGGCCCGCAGCCGGCCTTACTGCGCTCGACGTTGACCAGGTCGACGACCTGCTGGGCGTACGACGGGGCCGCGCCTCCGCCGGCCGGCACGCCCCCGCCCCCCGGCATGCCCCCGCTCCCCGGGAAGCTGCCGCCCCCCGGCATCCCCGGGATGCCCCGCTTGGCGGTGCCCTGGCCGGCGGTGGAGGCACCGGCGGCGGTCGGGGTCGCCTTGACGGCGGAGGCCGTGGGAGTGGGGACGGCCGTCGGGGAGGCGGCGGCCGAAGCCGTCGGGGAGGCCGGAGCGGTCGGCGTGGCGGAGGCGCCCTGGGTGGCCGCCGGGTCGGCGGCGGTGGGGGTGGCCGGCAGCGGAACGTCCGGGTTCGTCCCCCCGGCGCCGGGCACCTGGATGCCGTCGTGCGTGCCCAGCTCCGCCGAGATCAGCATGTCGGCGGCCAGCGACTGGCCCGCCATGTCGCGGTCGGTCTGCTTGCCGCCGTACGCCGCGTAGCCCGCGCCGGCCAGCGCGGCGAACAGCCCCGTCCCGGCCACGGCGACGACGACCGCGGTCACCGGCACGATCCCGCCGCCCCGCCGCGCCCGGCGGCCCCGGCCGGCGTGCCGCTCGGCAGCCCGCCGCGCCGCCCGGCCACCGGAGCGGCCGCGGGCCCCGTGCCCGCTGTCGCTGCCGGCGCCGCCCCCGCTCGCCGGGAGGATGGTCGTCCTGTCGTCGCTGTTCACGTGGCCACGCTTTCTGTTCCGGGTCGACTGGTCGGGTGTCGACACATGGGAGACCTCCCGGCGGGGCGCCGATAACAGAAATTCCGAACGAATGTCCGGGGGCCAGGCCGCGGTCTCAGCCGGCCGGTGCCTCCGGAGCCATGTCGTAGGTGATGAACCTGGTCTGATTGGCGACCTTGTCATATTTTCCACGGGCCCGGTAATTGTCTTCAGAGGTGATCCAGCGGACGGTGTTCCACCCGCGTTCCGCCGCGATTTCCCGCAGCCGGCCCAACAACGCGTCCACCGCCCCGCCGCCGCGGACCTCCGGCGCCACGAACAGATCGTCCAGGAAGCACCCGACCGCCCCGTGCAACGGCCGCGAGAACGGCCGGTAGTGCGCCAGCCCGACCGGCCGCCCCTCCCCGTCCCGGACCAGCAGCCCCGCCACCTCGTGCCCCGGATCCATCACCCAGGACCACACCAGCTCGGCCTTCTCCTCCGGAATCGGCACCCGGTAGAACTCGCAGTACCCACGGAAGAGTTCACGCCAGGCCGGGTAGTCACCGGCCTCGGGCACGCCGACGCTCCAACGGGCCGTGGAGGTGTCGTTCATCTCGGTCTCCATCACTCAGGGGGCGGTACGAGCCACCCAGCATGACGCCCCGTCGCCCCGCCGCGGATCACCGCCCCGGCCAAGAGCACGTACCCGCTACGCCACTCCGGCGCCTTGCCTCCCCGGCCAGGACCCCCGGACGCAGCACCACCCCGATCAGCCCAACCCGCCCGGGGCGGGGGCAGGGGCGGCCTCGGACACCGGCCCGCCGGGCGCGCGAGCGGGTGGACACGGGGGCCGGGCCGGGCCCGGCTGGGCGACGGCTGCGCGGGTGCTCGGGTGCGGGGGTGGGGGTGGGGGCGGATGCTGAGGGGGGTGGAGGTGGTGGTGTGGCGGGGTTGTCGAGCTTGGCGTCGGTGTCGCGGGAGGTGGCGGCGGAGGCGGGGCGGCGGGCGAAGACGGGGTTGTTGGCCGGGTGTCTGCGGGGGCTGGGGCCGCTGGAGGGGGCGGCGGCGGTGGCGTTGCTGTCCGGGGAGTCGCAGCGGTTGCGGACCGGGATCGGGCCGGCGGCCTTGCGGGGTTTGCCCGGGCCCGCGGTGGAGGCCTCGCTCGGGGTGCGGGAGGTGGAACGGGAGCTGGAGCGGATCGCGGGGGTGCACGGGGCCGGGGCGCAGGCGGAGCGGCGGCGGCTGCTGCACGGGCTGTTCGCGCGGGCGACGGCGGAGGAGCAGGGGTTCCTGCGGGCGGTGCTGGTCGGGGACCTGCGGCAGGGGGCGCTGGACTCGGTGGTCGGGGACGCGGTGGCGCGGGCGGCGGGGGTGCCGTCGGCGGCGGTGCGGCGGGCGCTGATGTTCCGGGGGTCAGCGCGCGCGGTGGCGGAGGCGGCGCTGACCGGCGGGGAGACGGCGCTGGCGGCGTTCCGTCTGGAGGTGGGACGGGCGGTACGGCCGATGCTGGCCGCCTCGGCGCCGGACGTGGCGACGGCGCTGGAGCGCACCGGTCCGGCCGCGCTGGAGTGGAAGCTGGACGGCATCCGGGTGCAGGTGCACCGGGAGGGCGGGGAGGTCGCGGTGTTCACCCGCGGCCTGGAGGACATCGCCGCCCGCGTCCCCGAGGTGGTCGAGGCCGCGCTGGCGCTGCCGCTGCGTTCGGCGGTGCTGGACGGCGAGGCGATCGCGCTCGGTCCGGACGGCCGGCCGCGCCCGTTCCAGGAGACCGCCGCGCGCACCGCCTCCCGGCGGGACCCGGACCGGCTGCGCGCCGAGGTCCCGCTCGACGCCTACTTCTTCGACCTGCTGCACCGGGACGGCGAGGACCTGGTGGACCGTCCCGGCCGGGAGCGCTGGGCGGCGCTGGCCGGGGCGGTGCCGGACGGCCTGCGGGTGGCCCGCACCGAGACCGGGGACCGCGACCGGGCGCTGGCCTTCTTCCGCGACACGCTGGCGCTCGGGCACGAGGGCGTGCTGGTGAAGGACCCGTCGGCCCCGTACGCGGCCGGGCGGCGCGGCGCGGGCTGGATCAAGGTGAAGCCCCGGCACACCCTGGACCTGGTGGTGCTGGCCGCCGAGTGGGGCAGCGGGCGGCGGCGCGGCTTCCTCAGCAACCTGCACCTGGGCGCCCGGGCGGCGGGCGAGCCGGGGCTGGGCCCGTGGGTGATGCTCGGCAAGACCTTCAAGGGCCTGACCGACGAGACGCTCGCCCGGCAGACCGTCGAACTGCTGGCCCGGGAGACCGGACGGGACGCCTGGACGGTGCGGGTCCGGCCGGAACTGGTCGTCGAGATCGCCTTCGACGGGGTGCAGCGCAGCTCCCGCTATCCGGCCGGGCTCGCCCTGCGGTTCGCCCGGGTGGTGCGCTACCGGCCGGACAAGGACGCAGCCGAGGCGGACACCGTCGCGACCGTGCGGGAGATCGCCGCCGCCGAGGGGCTCTGAGCCGGGAGCGGGCGGCTACGGGCAGCACCCGGAGGGCTTGAACCACCGTACGGTACAGGCTTGTTGGGGTGACGTCCGTTCAAACCTCCCGCGCCGCTCCGGCGGCTCCGACGGGAGCCGAATCGGCCATTCTCGGCGATCCCGCCACCGCGCACTCCGTGGACGGAGTAGCGGCGGTTAGGTTGGCAATGACAACGAGAGGCGGCCGCCGGGCAGCCGGCGGCGCACTGGCGAGAGGTGCCCGACCATGCGGGTGAGTGTCGACCGGGACCGCTGCTGCAGCTCCGGGATGTGCGTCACGAACGTTCCCGAGGTCTTCGACCAGGACGACGACGACAGTCTGGTGAGGCTCCGTCAGACCGCCTTCAGGCCCGACCAGTTCGAGGATCTCAGACTGGCCGCCCAGCTCTGCCCGGGCGGCGCCATCACCGTGGTCGAGGACGGGCCGGCGGAGGCCGGGGCCGCCTCGGTCGACGGCTGACCGTACGCCGGTCCGGGCCGGCCGCGGACCGGAACCGCACCCGGGACCGGCGAGCGTCCGGCAACCCCACCCCCACCGGAGAACCATCGCGACGCAAGGAGACCCCGCCTTGACGAGCACACCCACCGTGCCCGCCGTCCCGCTGCCGGCCCGGCACTCCGCCGGCTGCCCGTTCGGCCCGCCGCCCGCCTACACCGAGGCCGCCGCCACCGCGAACCTGAGCCGCGCCGAGCTGCCCGGGGGCGAGTCCTGCTGGCTGGCCACCGGCTACGCCGAGGTCCGCGCCATCCTGTCCGACCGCCGGTTCAGCGCGGACCTGCGCCACCCGACCTTCCCGCTGCTGATCGCCGGCAGCCGGGAACGGATCGGCGAGAACCCGAACTTCCTGAACCTCGACGACCCCGAGCACGCCCGGCTGCGCCGGATGGTCACCGGGGACTTCCTGGTCAAACGGGTCGAGGCGATGCGCCCGGACATCCAGCGGATCGTGGACGAGGCGCTGGACGGGATGACCGCGGGCCGCACCGAGGCCGACCTGGTCGCCGACTTCGCCCTGCCCGTCCCCTCGCTGGTGATCTGCCTTCTGCTCGGCGTCCCGTACGAGGACCACGAGTTCTTCCAGGGCATCAGCCGGACGCTGCTCAGCAACACCAGGCCCTTCGAGGAGCTCCTGGCGGCCCGGGACGAGATGCTGGAGTACCTGGAGGCGCTGACCGCCCGCAAGCGGGAGGAGCCGCGGGACGACATCCTCAGCCGGCTCGCCGTCCGCGACGACCTCACCCCGCGCGAGGTCGCCAGCACCGGCTTCCTGCTGCTGGTCGCCGGGCACGAGACGACCGCGAACATGATCTCGCTCTCCACCGCCCTGCTGCTGGACCGGCCCGAGCAGATCGCCAGGCTGGCCGACCCGGCCGCGGTGCCCGGCACGGTGGAGGAGCTGCTGCGTCTCCTCACCATCATCCACACCGGGGTGCTCCGGGTGGCGCTGGAGGACGTGGAGCTGGGCGGTACGACCGTCCGGGCCGGGGAGGGCGTGGTCGCGATGCTCTCCACCGCCAACCGGGACGAGGCGGTGTTCGGCGGAGCCGACCGGCTGCCGGCCGACGAACTGGACCTGGACCGGGACGCCCGGCGGCACATGGCCTTCGGCTTCGGCGTGCACCAGTGCCTCGGCCAGCCGCTGGCCCGTGCCGAGCTCCAGATCGCGCTGGCCACGCTGTTCCGGCGGCTGCCCGGGCTGCGGCTGACCGTCCCGCGCGACGAGCTGGCGTTCCGCACCGACGCGTTCATCTACGGCATGCGGTCGCTGCCCGTCGCCTGGTGACGCCCGGGGGTCTCCTGACGCCCGGGTGGGGTCCGCGGGGCGCTTCCCGGATCACCCGGCTGGCCCTCGCGCCGGGGCGGAGGCAGGCTGGAGGGGCGAAGAGCCACCACCGGTCCCGCCGCGCCTCCGGCCCGGCGCGCCAGGACCGGCCGAGGAGACGGAGCCCGCGATGACCGACATGAGTGACCGGTCCAAGGTGAGTACCGAGGACGACGAGGACATCCGCGCCGCGGACCCCGAGGAGGGCGTCCCCTCGATGCAGAACCTGCACGCACAGGACACCTCCCAGGCGGAGGGCGCCCCCATGCTGGACGAGCCCGGCCAGCCCGGCTGACCGTCCGCCGTACCGACTCGACCGCCCGGTGCCGCCGGGCGGTCGCCGCGACCGCAGGTGTCGCTGCTCCGGCGGCGGGCCACCCGCGGGGGAGGATAGGCGCATGACCGAACACGACCAAGGAAACCGCCAGGCCCAGCCGCCCGCGGACCCGCGCACGTCGTGGGCGACCTGGACCACCCAATCGATCATCAGCGGCCCCGGCGGGGTGACCACCACCGAGATCGGCCCGATCTCCGGCGACCTCACCGTGCACACCACCTGGGTGGACGGCGAGGCGAGGCTGACCGTCCAGTACACCGGAGCGCTGGACTGGTACACGGTCACCGGCAGCCCGGTGCCGGCGCAGGACGAGACCACCGCTCGGGCGATCCACCAGGCGATGGTGAACGGCGTCAAGGCCGGCCGGGGCGCGGGTGCCCCGGCACCGCCGAAACCCTAGGAACACCAGGAACCCCAGGCCCCTCGACGCCCGGGGTTCCAGAGCCTCCGGCGACAGGCGCGCCCGGGACCGTCACCGGTCCCGGGCGCGCCTGTCACTCCTCCCCCGGTGGCCGCGGGGCCGTCTCCCCCTTCGGCGGCGGCGCGGCCGCGGCCCAGTAGGCGCCGTCCGCCGGGCGGCGCTCGCGCAGGTCCTCGCGCACCTCGCCGGCCAGCCGGCGGGTGTCGCGGCGGTTCATGGTGGCGCCTATGCCGGCCCCGACCAGCAGCGGCGTCACCGCCGGCAGGTGGCGCAGCGAGCTGCGGGTCAGCCGGCGGCGGACCTGCTGGCGCACCTCCGAGCCGATCGCCAGCGCGGCGAAGCCGGCCGGGCGCACCAGCAGGCCCGCGTCGATCCCGCGGCGGTTGGCCCAGGCACCGAGGTAGGCGCCGGCCCGCTGGGTGGCGGTGCCCTGCGCCGGGGTGCCGTAGACCTCGTGCAGCTCGGCGATCAGCTTGATCTCCACGGCCGCGACCGCGAGCGTCTCGGCCGCGATCTCCAGCGGCATCGCGGGCGGCACCGGCAGCATCGCCGCCGCGCCGACGCCCGCGCCGAGCGCGCCGGAGGCCCGGACGGCGCCGGTGACCAGCAGGTCGGCCAGCTGCTCCGGGAAGGCCGCGTCGGGGTGCTGCGCCCGCAGGGTGGCGAGGTCGCGCACCGGGATCCGCGGCGCGGTCCGCACCAGCTGGTCGGTCAGCGCCTTGCCGCCGAACGCGGCGCCCTTGGCCGCTCCCCTCGCCGCCCCCTTGGCGGCGACCCGGCCGCCGTGGCCGAGCAGCCGGGCGGTGTGCAGGACCACGGCCCGGCCGCGGCCGCGCTGCCTCGCCGCGTACGCGGCGACCGGGCCCCGGCCGACGGGCTGCTCGGACTCCTCGACCAGTTCGGCGAGCCGCTCGCCCAGGTCGGGCTCGGCCGGGGCGGGCCCGCTCGGGTCGGGCTCGGCCGGGTCGGGCTCGGCCGGGTCGGGCTCGGCCGGGGCGGATCCGGGACGCGGCCGGAAGCGGTCCGGCCTGCGGAAGACTGCCATGGGCTCCGGTACCCCTTTCGCGAGGACGGCACGGCCCGGGGCCGCCTACTCGGCGACCACCACCCCGCGCCAGAAGGCCACCCGGCCGCGCACGTGCTCGGCCTCGGGCTTCGGGTCGGTGTAGTACCAGACGGCGTCCGGGTTGGTCCGCCCGTCCACCTCCAGGCTGTAGTAGCCGGCGGTGCCCTTCCAACCGCACACCGTGGTGGTCTCCGAGGGGCGCAGGTACTCGGTGCGCACCGCCTCGGCCGGGAAGTAGTGGTTGCCCTCGACGACGACGGTGTCGTCGCTCTCGGCGATGACGACGCCCTGCCAACTCGCTGTGGTCATACCGCGATTGTGCCCGACGGACGGAATCCGCGCCGGGGTTCCGAGTGCCCGCCCAGGGTTCCGGGCGGTCAGGGCAGCGGGTGGGCGTGCACCGGCAGGTGCGGGCTCTGGTGGCCGCCGCTGGCGAGGATCCGGACCTCGCCGGCGTCGCTGATCTCCGCCCGGACGATGCCGCTCTCGTCCTCGTACACCGGGTGGCCGCCCGGACCGGTCGCGTCGGTGCGGGTGACCACCACGACGTCCTGCGGGGCCTGGGTGCCCGGGGTGCCGGGGAAGGTGAGGGCGTAACGCTCGGCGTGGCTCATCACAGCTGCTCCTGCCTACCCGGCGGCCTCGGCCGGCACGGCGGCCCGGGCGTGCGGGCCGCGGACCTCCAGCTCGGCGAGCAGCCGGGCGGTGGCCTCCGCGACGGCGTCCACCGCCCGGTCGAAGGCCTCCCGGTTGTGCGCCGCGGGGGCGCGGAACCCGGACACCTTGCGGACGTACTGGAGGGCTGCGGCGTGGAAGTCCTCCTCGTCGGCGTCGGGCGTGACGGGAGGTCGCAGCGTCTTGATGTTGCGGCACATGCTCCCAGTCTCGCGCGCCGGAGCCGCGTCGGCGACCCCCTTTCGTCAGCCGGCGACGCCCTTTCGTCACACGCACCTCACGGCGCCGTCATCCGGCCGGATTAGGATTCCGGACGAACGAATTCATCCCGCCGTCATTCCCGCCTTCATCCCGCCGCGCGCTTCCCCGGTCCGTCGGCATCACTCCGGAGTCACCCCCTTGCCTCTCGCGCTGCTCGCGCTGGCCGTCACCGCGTTCGCCATCGGAACCACCGAATTCGCCGCCATGGGGCTGCTCCCCCAGGTCGCCGACAGTCTCCACGTCTCCATCCCGCAGGCGGGCTGGCTGATCTCCGCGTACGCGCTGGGGGTGGTGGTCGGCGCGCCGCTGCTGACCGCGCTGGCCGCCGGACGGCCGCGCAAGGCGGTGCTGGTGGCGCTGGCCGCGCTGTTCGCGACCGGCAACCTGCTGTGCGCGGTGGCCCCGGACTTCTGGACGCTGGCCGCCGCCCGGCTGATCACCGGGCTGCCGCACGGCGCCTTCTTCGGGGCGGGCGCGGTGGCGGCGGCCGAGCTGGTCGCGCCGGACCGGCGGGCCCGGGCGGTGGCCGTGATGTTCTCCGGACTGACCGTCGCCAACATCGTCGGCGTCCCGGCCGCGACCCTGCTCGGCCAGCACCTGGGCTGGCGGGCGACCATGCTGGTGGTCGTGCTGATCGCGGCCGCCGGCACGGTCGCCATCGCCCGGCTGGTGCCCGCGCTCCCCTCCTCCGGCCAGTCCGGGCTCCGGCACGAGCTGCGGGCCTTCCGCAGCGGCCAGCTCTGGCTGGCGCTGGCCACCGTGGTGTTCGGCTGCGGCGGCTTCTTCGCCTGCTACAGCTACATCGCCCCGCTGCTCACCGAGGTCTCCGGGTACGCGACCGGCTCGGTGACCCTGGTGCTGGCGCTGTTCGGGGTCGGCATGACGATCGGCAACGTGCTGGGCGGCTTCGCCGCCGACCGGGCGCTGCGCCCCACCGTCTGCGCGGCCTTCGTGCTGCTCTCCGCCACCCTGGCGCTGTTCGCGCTGACCGCGCACGCCCGCTGGTCGGCGGCCGTCACGGTGGTGCTGATCGGGCTGTTCGGCTTCGCGATCGTGCCGGCCGTGCAGACCCTGGTGCTCCAGAAGGCGCGCAGCGCGCCGACCCTCGCCTCGGCGACCGTCCAGGGCGCCTTCAACCTGGCCAACGCCCAGGGCGCGTACTTCGGCGGGCTGGCGCTGGACGCCGGGCTCGGCTGGACCGCGCCGACGCTGGTCGGCGCGGTCCTGGCGGCCGCGGGCGCGGTGGTCGCGGTGCTCGCCTGGGCGGCCGACCGCCGCCGGCCCGCCCCGGTGGCGACGGAACCGGCGGCGGCCGCGATGACCACGGCCTAG
Source organism: Kitasatospora sp. NPDC058184 (assembly GCF_042883725.1). Lineage (NCBI taxonomy): Bacteria > Bacillati > Actinomycetota > Actinomycetes > Kitasatosporales > Streptomycetaceae > Kitasatospora > Kitasatospora sp. NPDC058184. The sequence continues at coordinate 10,586 of NZ_JBHVVE010000008.1, read as the reverse complement.
CCGGGAAGCCGCTAGATCTCCCGGTGGGCGTCGGCGAGCAGCTGGTAGCCGGCGCCGTTGGCCTTGATGCCGGTCTTCTCGTCCTCGGTCAGCTCGCGGCGGACCTTGGCCGGGACGCCGGCGACCAGCGAGCCGGGCGGGACGACCATGCCCTGCGGCACCACCGCGCCGGCCGCGACCAGCGAGCCGGTGCCGATCCGGGCGCCGTTGAGCACGGTGGCGTTCATGCCCACCAGGACGTCGTCCTCGACCGTGCAGCCGTGCAGCACGGCGTTGTGGCCGACCGAGATCCGCTCGCCGACCACCAGCGGGAAGCCGGGGTCGGCGTGCAGGGTGCAGTTGTCCTGGATGTTGCTGCCCGCGCCGACGCTGATCGACTCGGCGTCGCCGCGCAGCACCGCGCCGTACCAGACGCTCGCGCCGGCGGCGACGGTCACGTCCCCGACCACGACGGCGTTCGGCGCCACGAAGGCGCCCGGGTCGACGGCGGGCACCCGGCCCCCGACTGCGGCGATCAGCGGCTCTGCCATGGGTCGTCCTCCTGTGACGGTCGGCGGTTCTGTCGCCGGTCAGCGTAGGGGGTCGGTCACGGTGCCATGCGGGCGAGGTCGGGTGCCGCGGCCGCCGCCTGGGCGCCGCACAGGGCGGTCGTGGTCACCTTGCGCCAGGCGGTGTCGGCGGCGTCCGGGTCCGGGGCGTCGTAGAAGGTGGTGTCGGCGGCGAACGAGCGGCTGCCGTCCGGGGCGGCGAGCATCATCGTGCTGTAGCCGGGGATGCCGCCGGCGTGGCCCCAGAACGGGCCGCAGGGGGTGTCCAGGCGCTGGAGGCCGAGGCCGTACGTCCGGCCCTCGCCGTGGTCGGTGGTCCGCTTCATCGCGGCGAGTTCGGCCGGGCGCAGCAGGCGGCCGCCGAGCAGGGCGTCGAGGAAGGCGGTCAGGTCGGTGGTGGTGGAGATGCCGCCGCCGGCGGAGCCGGCCATGGACGGGTTGAGCACGGTGACGTCGGCCGGACCGGTGTCCGTCCTGACGTAGCCGTGGGCGTGCGGGCCGGGGATGAACGGGAGGTCGCCGGGCATCCAGGTGCCGGTGAGCCGCAGCGGGCGGATGATCCGGCGGGTGACCTCGTCGTTCCAGCTGTGGCCGGTGAGCTTCTCGATGATCATCCCGACCAGGATGTAGTTGGTGTTGGAGTACTGCCATCCCTCGCCGGGGGCGAAGTCCGGCGGGTAGGTGTTCGCGAGGTCCACCAGGTCCCGCAGCCGGTAGGACTTGTAGCGGCGGTCGGCCAGCCAGTCCCGGTCGACCTCGAAGGCCCGGTCCCGGGTGTAGTCGGCGACGCCGCTGGTGTGGTCGAGCAGCTGCCGGACGGTGATCGCGGTGCTGTTCGGGACGATGCCCGGCAGCAGGCACTCCAGGCGGTCGTCGAGGTCCAGCCGGTGCTCGCCGACGAGTTGGAGCAGGGTGGTGGCGACGAAGGTCTTGGTGGCGCTGCCGATCCGGAACGCGCCCTCCGGGTCGGCGGGTTCGCCGGTGCCGAGTTCGGCGACGCCGGTGGCGTTGCGCCAGACCAGTCGGCCGTTCTCGCGGACGGCGGCGAGGGCGGAGGTCGAGTAGCCGGGGTCGGTCATCCCGGCGAGGGCGGCGTCGGCGGCCGTCCAGTCGCCGCGCCGTTCGGCGGCGCCGTCGGTGCCCGTGCCATCGCCGGGCGTGCCGCCGGTGACCGAGAGGTGCACGGCGCCGTGGCAGCCGGGGGCCGGCGGCCGGCCGGCGGGCCCGGCGACGGCGGTCGGGGCGAGGGTGGTGAGCAGTCCCGCGCCCACGGCGGCGGCGACGGCGACGCGCAGGGCGGTCCGGCGGCGGGCGGGGGCGGTCGGGTCGGCGGTCATGCCGTCCTCCCTGGTCCGGGGTCGGCGGAGTGGGCAACTCCGGTCGGCTGGTGCTCACCTGACACCTTGCCGGATCGGCCGGGCCGGATCGTCCGCCTGGGGAGGGGGTCCCGCCCCCGAGGGATCCCGGAGCCGGACCCCGAGACGCCTCGGGGTCCGGCTCCGGGATCAGCGCTAGGCGAGCGGCGCCTTGGTGCGCAGGACCTCGATGAAGGCCCGCAGCCAGGCCGGGTGGTCGGGCCAGGCGCGGGCCGAGACGACGACGCCGTCCACGACCGCCTCGCCGTCCACGAACTCGGCGCCCGCCGCCTTGATGTCCGGGGCCAGCGCCGGGTAGGCGGAACTTCGGCGGCCGTCCAGCAGGCCGGCGGCGGCGGTGATCAGCGGGCCGTGGCAGATCTGGGCGACGGGCTTGTCCTCGGCGAAGAAGTGCCGGGCGATCCGCTGTACGTCCGGGTCGTTGCGCAGGTACTCGGGGGCGCGGCCGCCGGGGATGACCAGGGCCGCGTAGTCGGCCGGGTCGACGTCGGCGAGGGCCACGTCGGCGGGCCAGGTGTAGCCGGGCTTCTCGGTGTAGGTGTCGAAGCCCTCGACGAAGTCGTGCACCACGAACTGGAGGCGTTTCTTCGTCGGGGCCGCGATGTCGACCTGGTAGCCCTCCTCGCGCAGCCGCTGGTAGGGGTAGAACACCTCCAGTGACTCGGCGGCGTCCCCGGTGACGAGCAGGATCTTCGATGTCATCGCCGACATCCCTCCACGTGGTCGAGCCTCGGATCGGGTACGGGCGCCGGGCGGTGGCGGCCGGCCCGGGCCCGGTCCAACCTCCCGTACCGGCGACACCGTTGGCAACGGGGCGCACCGGGCGTACGACGGCGCATACGGAGCTACGCGCGCCGGTTGCGAGGAGTGCGCGCCTGGTCGGGCGCCCGGCTGCGGGGGTCGGCGGCCCGCGTCCTAGACTCCTGCTGCCCACGACCGTCCCGCTCCCGGAGGAGCCCATGCCCGACCGCACCACCTACCTCGTCCTCCCCGGCTACCAGAACTCCGGCCCCGAGCACTGGCAGACCCGCTGGGAGGCGGCCGGGCCGGAGTCCTTCCGCCGGGTCGAGCAGGCGGACTGGGACCACCCGGAGCGGACGGACTGGGTGGCCCGGGTGGACGCCGCGGTGGCCGCGGCCGCCGCCGAAGGCCCGGTGGTGCTGGTCGCCCACAGCCTGGGCTGCGTCACCGCGGCTCACTGGGTCGCCACCGCCTCCGCCGAGCGGACCGCCGCCGTCCGGGGCGCGCTGCTGGTCGCCCCGGCGGACGTCGACACCGCCGAGGTCCCGGAGCTGGTGAACTTCCGCCCGGTGGCGCTGGAGCGGTTCCCGTTCCCGGCCGTCGTGGTCTCCTCGACCGACGACCCGTGGGTCTCGGCCGAGCGGGCCCGCGCGTTCGCCGCCGCCTGGGGCGCCCGGTACGTCGAGCCGGGCGCGTACGGGCACCTCAACTCCGACTCCGGACTGGGCGACTGGCCGGAGGGCCGCGAACTGCTCGCCGGGCTGTGACCGCGGCGACGGGGGGAACGGGGGCGCGGGGACGATGAACCGGGGGACGATGAACCGACGGACGTCCCGGACCAGGCGCGTCCTGGTCCGGCTGCTGGCGGGCAGCGGGCTGGCCGCCGTCCTGCTCTACACCGAGGGCCAGTGGGAGAGCCGCTCGGGCGGGCTGATGCTGGTCGCCGACCTGCTCAACCAGCCGGAGCTGCTGATCGGCGGGGCGCTGGCGGCGCTGATCGCGGCCGCCTGGCTGAGCGACCCGCGCGCCGCCGTGCGGACGGCCACCCGGGCGGTCACGGTGACCGCCGGCGTGGTGTTCCTGCTCGGCGTGCTGGCCGCGCACAAGGTGTCGGCGGCCGAGACCCGCAGCCGGGAGGACGCCCCGGCCGGGGCCGAGCGGGCCCTGGTGGTGGTGCACCGCTCGTACGCCACCGGGCCGGGCCCGGACGAGCGCTGGCAGGTGCTGCTGGAGAGCGGCGAGGGCTGGTCGGCCCGGCGCTGGTCGCTGGCGGACATCGGCCGGCGCCCGGGCGACGCCCGGCTGGTGGAGGCGAGCTGGACCGGGCGCTCGCAGATCACCGTGGTGACCGACTCCTACCGGCGGGTGTTCAACCTCGACCAGGACAGCGGCGAACCGGTCGAGGCACGGTAGCCGGCCCCGCCTGGGTACGGGTACTCAGGCGGGGCCGGGCAGTTCACCGGTCGTCGGGGTCACCGCTGCCCGGAGTCGCTGCTGCCCGGAGTCGCTGCTCCTCGGGGTCACTGGTCCGACGCGTCACTGGTCCGACGGGTCGGTGGTGCCGGGCGGGGCGGACGGCGCGGTGCGGCCGGGCGTCGGGCCGGTGTCGCGCGGCCGGCCGGTGTTGCCCGGGCCCCCGGTGGCGGGCGCGCCGCTGCAGGTGACCGAGCCCGGCGAGCCGCTGGCGGTGGTGCAGTTGGCGTCCCGCCGGGGCGGGTCCGGGATGCGGACGGTGGCGAACGGCTTCTCCGGCATGCTCCGGACGGCGTCGCTCATCGCCTGCTGCCAGATCGGCCCGGGGCCGGTGGCGCCGAAGACCTCGGCCTGGTACTTGCCGCCGATCCGGATGTTGCGCATCGGCACCTTGGTGCCCGGGCTGCCCAGCCAGACCGAGCCCGCCAGGTTGCCCGTGTAGCCGGTGAACCAGGCCGACTTCTTCTCGTCCGTCGTCCCGGTCTTGCCCGCGATCTGGCGACCGTCGTCCAGGCCGAGGTCGCGCGCCGTGCCGCCCTTCTCGGTCACCCCGAGCAGCACGCTGTTGATCACGTCGGCGGTGTCCTCGGACATCGCCGGGGAGCAGTGGACCGGGGGCACCGGGACGTCGGTGCCGTCCACGGTGGTGATCCTGTTGATCGCCAGCGGCGCGCAGTAGGTGCCCCGGGCGGCGAAGGTCGCGTACACGTTGGCCATGGTCAGCGGGCTGACCTCCTGGGTGCCGAGGCCGAGCGCGGGCAGTTCCTGGAGCGGCTCGCCGTTCGCCTTGCCCTCCATGCCCAGCTTGTTGGCCATCTGCTTGACCGCGCAGAGGCCGATCTCCTGCTCCATCTGCACGAAGTAGGTGTTCACGGAGAGCGCCATGGCCTGCTTGAGCTCGTACGGGCCGACCTCACCGGCGCTCTCGTTGGGGATGGTCCCCTCCTTCTTGCCCTTGCTGAGGTTCTTCCAGGTGCCGTCGCAGGTCTTCATCGTCGGCCAGTCCATCCGGTTCGGCGAGTCGTACCGCTGGGTGGGCGACAGGCCGGCCTCCAGGGCCGCGGCGGCCACGATCGGCTTGAAGTTGGAGCCGGGCTGGAAGCCGATGCCGCCGCCCATCGCCGCGTCCACGTTGTAGTTGACGACGGTCTCGTTCTTCTCCTTGGCCAGCCCGTACGGGCGGGTCTGCGCCATCGACAGGATCTTGCCGCTGCCGGGCTCGACCATCGTCATCGCGGCCGAGACCGGGTCGGTGACGTACACCTTGGTGGAGACGGCGTTCTGGGCGGCGGCCTGCTTGTCCGGGTCCATCGTGGTGTAGATGTTCAGGCCGCCGGTGTCCCACAGCTTCTTGCGTTCGGCCGAGCTCTTGCCGAACACCGGGTCCTGCTTGACCACGTGCCGCACGTAGTCGCAGAAGAAGCCCATGCCGGCCTTGGCGGTGATGCAACCGTTCTGCGGGTCCCGGTAGTTGAGGCCGAGCGGGGCGGCCTTCGCCTCCCTGGCCTGGTCCGCGGTGATGTGCTTGTTCTCCACCATCTTGTCGATGACGGTGTCGCGGCGCTTCTGCGCGGCCACCGGGTGCAGCTTCGGGTCGTACTGGGACGGGTTCTGCACCAGCCCGGCGAGCATCGCCGCCTCGGGCAGGCTGAGGTCCTTGGCGTCCTTGCTGAAGTAGCGCTGGGAGGCGGCCTGGATGCCGTACGCCTGGTGGCCGTAGAAGGTGATGTTGAGGTAGTTGGTGAGGATCTGCTCCTTACTCAGGTCCTCCTCCAGCTTGATGGCGTACCGGAGTTCCTGGATCTTGCGGCCGAGGGTCTTGCGCTGCGCCTCGCGCACCGCGTCGGCGTCGTCCCCGGCCTTCTCCACATTGACGTTCTTCACGTACTGCTGGGTCAGGGTGGAGGCGCCCTGGACGGCGGCGCCGCTCTCCGCGTTCTTGGTGATCGCGCGCAGGATGCCCTTGAGGTCGACGGCGCCGTGCTCGTAGAACCGGGCGTCCTCGATGTCCACCTGCGCCGTGCGGATCAGCGGGGACATCTGGTCGGCGGGTATGACGGTGCGGTCGCGCTCGTAGACCTTGGCGATCAGGCCGCCGTTGGCGTCGAAGATCTGCGTCGCCTGGCTCAGCGGCGGGGTCCTGAAGTCGTCGGGGATGCTCTCGAAGCCCTCGGCGCCGTTCTTCGCGCCGAGCCCGACCGCCCCGGCCGCCGGGAGGATCAGGCCCGCCAGCAGCACCCCGCCCAGCACGCTGGAGCCGAGGAAGGTGGCCGCGTGGCCCAGGAAGCCGATCGGGGTCTCGCGGCGCCTCGGTCGCGGCACCCAGGTGTCGCCCGGGTCCGAAGCGGCGGGTATGCGGCTCTTCGGTGACATAGATCGAACATTACGGCCGTGAACAGGCCATGGGGAGCGGGTGTTGGCGAAGGATTGTCACAAAATCGCGACGGATTCGACTCATTCCCGAAGGTCGAACGGGCGTGCACGACGGGGCAAGGACCGTTCGTCCACGGCCCGTTGCCCCGCGTGCCGCTCGGCCGACCTCGCTCGGCCGGTTCCGCTCAGCCGAACCCGCTCAACCCGCCGGGCAGAAGACGTCCCGGGCCGGGCGGTGGCCGGTGACCAGGTAGTCCGTCACCACCTCGTCGCCGCAGGCGTTCCCGTTGGCCCGGTACACGTCGTGGCCGCCCGAGTCCACCGTCACCATCCGCGCCCGGTCCCCGAACGCCGCACGCAGCTTGAGCGCGCCGGTGTACGGCGTCGCGGGGTCGCGCAGGTTCTGCGTGAGCAGCACATTGGACGGGCCCCGGTCGGTGACCCGCACCGGCGGCTCGGCGGGCGCGAACGGCCAGAAGGCGCAGGGCATCACGTTCACCGGCAGGCCGGCGGTGAGCGGGCGGGCGGCGCGGTCGGCGGTCACGGCCTTGGCGTAGCCGGCCGGGTCGGCGGGCCACCGGACGTCGTTGCAGAGGGTCCCGACCGAGACGGCGATGGTGTTCTGCACCGCCGCCTCCGGCGGCACCACCGGGGCGGGCAGCGGACGGCGGCCGAGACCGGCCAGCATCAGCGCCGCGACGTCCGGGAAGCGGGCGTCCGCGTTCATGCCGTCCAGCAGGGTCTGGCGCAGCACGTTGCCGTTCAGCTCCGCCGGGTTGGCGCCCGGCCAGGGCAGCGGGGCCCGGTCGAGGCGGGCGGCGAGGTCGAGGAAGAGCGGGCGGACCTCCTCGGGGGTGTCCGCGACCCGGTCCGGGTTGTCCGGCGCGGACGCCCACCTCGCGAAGTCCGGGAAGCGGTCCTCGACGCCCCGGCCGTAGGCGTCCAGCCAGCCGCGCCCGACCCGCGACGGGTCCGGGTCGTCGTTGCTGTCCAGCACGACCCGGTCGGTCCGCTCCGGGAACATGGTGGTGTAGACGGCGCCCGCGTAGGTGCCGTACGAGACGCCCCAGAGGGAGAGGCGGCGCTCGCCGAGGGCGCGGCGGATGCCGTCGAGGTCGCGGGCCTCGTTGGCGGTGGAGATGCTGCGCAGCACCGGGCCGCCGTTGCGCGCGCAGGTGTCGGCGATGCGGCGGGCGGTGGCCAGGTTCCCGTCGATCGAGCCGTCGGCGGCCGGCCAGGGACGCAGTTTGACCATCGACAGGTCGGCGGGGTCGAGGCCGCAGCTGACCGGGGTGGAGCGGCCGACGCCGCGCGGGTCGAAGCCGACCACGTCGTAGCGGTCCCGGACGGACTGGGGCAGGCGCCCGGCCATGCCGTGGACGAGGTCGAGGCTGGAACCTCCCGGTCCGCCGGGGACGGCCAGCAGGACGCCTCGGCGCCGGCCGGGGTCGGCGGCGCTGATCCGGGAGACGGCGAGGGTGACGCGGGCGCCGTCCGGATCGGCGTAGTCCAGCGGGACGGTGACCTCGGCGCACCGTTGGGGGCTGTCGGCCGGGGCGCCCGGACACGCGGCCCAGGCGAGGCCGTCCCGCCCGGGTTTCGCGCTCTCGGCCGCACCGGCGGGCAGGGCACTCAGTGCGGTCACGGCCAGGGCGGCGGCCGCGGTGACCGCGGCGGTGACGGTGCGGGTGGGGGCGGTGCGGGTGACTGTGGTTCGGGTGGGCTTCGTCATGCCCAAGAGTCTGCTGGGGCACGGGACTTGGGACCATGCGGGCAGCGGGCCGGTCGGGGGTGGGGAAAGCCCCCGGGCGCCGGGGAGGGGGCGGAGACCGCTTCCGGCCGCGGTCTCCGGCCGCGCGGGGTGGGGGTGGTGGGAGCGGTACGGCGGGGTCCGGTCCGGCTCAGAGGCCGAGCCGGCCCGGTTCGGCGGCCAGGGCGCGCAGCGGCTCGCGCGGGTCGGCGACCAGCCTGCGCTCCGCCAGGTCGAGGATGCCGCCGACACCGGTGATCTCGGCGGCCAGCACGCCGTCCTCGCGGACCAGCCGCTGCACCACCTGGAAGGTCTTGCCGTCCCGCCAGGTGAACGAGCAGCTGACCGCCACCGAGTCGCCCGCGCGCAGCTCCCGCAGGTACTTGACCGTGGTCTCCAGGACCACCGGGCCGACCCCCTTGGCGACCAGGTCCGCCTGGCGGATCCCGGCCGCCCGGAGGTACTCCCAGCGGGCGTGCTCGGCGTACTGGAGGTAGACCGCCTGGTTCAGGTGCCCCTGGGAGTCCGTCTCGTACCCGCGGACGGTGATGTGCGTGGTGAAGTCCTGATCACTCATGCCCCGCACGGTACTCCGGGCCCCCGGGGCACCACCTCGTGTCCTCCGTCACCCGTCCCACCCGGATCACCCGGACAGGACGGCCAGCAGCGGCGTGAGGGCGTCCGGCCGCCGGTCGACCGGCAGGTGCTCGACCGGGTGGAAGCCGCAGCCGAGCGCGGTCGCGCCGCCGTCGCAGGTCCGGTCGTCGCCGACCATCAGGACGTCCGCCGGGGCGAGGCCGAGCCGCTCGCAGGCGGCCTCGAAGATCACCGGGTCGGGCTTCTGGGCGCCGACCTCGTAGGACAGCACGTAGACGTCGACCAGCTCCTCCAGGCCGTACGCGCGGAAGACCGGCCGCAGGTCCCAGGCGATGTTGCTCACCACGGCGACCGGTACGCCCCGGCGGCGCAGCTCGCGCAGCACGGGGGCGGCGTCCGGGTACGGGCGCCAGCTCGCGGGCGCCAGGTGGGACTCGTAGAGGGCGTCCACGTCGATGGCCGCGGGCGGCTCGGCGGCGCGGGTCAGCGCGGTGTACGCGGTGCGGTGCAGCTCCGGGGTCAAGTCCCTGGTGTCCCAGGCCTGCTGGACCTCCGGCGGGATGCGGCGCGGCGGCACACCGCCGGGCAGCGCGCCGAACTCCTCCAGCCGGGCTATCAGTTCGGCCTCCTCCCCGGCGGGCAGGGCGAGGCCGGTGGCGGCGAGGTGGGCCGCCAGCCACTCGGCGGTGGAGACGACCCTGAAGAGGGTGCCGGAGAAGTCGAACATCACAGCTTTGGTCATGGCCCGAGCCTAAGTCCTTCCGGATCAGGGCAGGGTGAGGATCCGCGGGCCGTCCTCGGTGATGGCAACGGTGTGCTCGATGTGGGCGGCCCGGGCGCCGTCGACGGTGCGCAGGGTCCAGCCGTCCGGGTCGGTGCGGTGGTCGTCGCGGCCGCCGGCCAGCAGCATCGGCTCGATCGCCAGCACCAGGCCGGGGAGCAGCGGGTAACCCCGCCCTGGGCGGCCCTCGTTGGGCACGTGCGGGTCCTCGTGCATCCGGCGGCCGATGCCGTGGCCGCCGTAGCCGTCCAGCAGGCCGTACCGGCCGGCGCGGGCGACGGCGCCGATGGCGTGGGCGATGTCGCCGGTGCGGTTGCCGACCACGGCGGCGGCGATGCCGGCCTCCAGGGCGCGCCGGGTGGTCTCGATCAGGGCGGTGTCCTCGGGCCGGGCGGTGCCGACGGTGAAGCTGACCGCCGCGTCCCCGGCCCAGCCGTCCAGGAGGGCGCCGCAGTCGATGCTCACCAGGTCGCCGTCGCGCAGCCGGTAGCCGTCCGGGATGCCGTGCACCACGGCGTCGTTCACCGAGGCGCAGATGACGGCCGGGAACGGGACGGGCGCGAAGGCCGGACGGTAGCCGAGGAACGGCGAGGTGGCCCCGGCCGCCTTGAGCACGCCCCGCGCCACCTCGTCCAGCTCCAGCAGGCTCACCCCGACCGCCGCCTGCTCCCGGACGGCCGCCAGCGCGTCCGCCACCACCCGCCCGGCCTCGCGCATCGCGGCCAGCCCGGCGTCCGACTTGAGTTCGACCATGGTGCTTCTCTCCCCTGGATCCAATTCTTATACCGGTATTTGTATCACGGTCGTGGGGGTGGGACGCCCCAGGGCGGGAGGACCTGGGCCTGTCTTCAAGCTCCCGTCGTCCGCCCGGAGGGCGGGCGGGGCGGCGTTGGGGTGCGTGCATCGCAAGGCGGAGGAGGGAGCCACTGCGGAGCATTGGCGACCGA
>NZ_JBHVVE010000007.1:257826-444224 GCF_042883725.1 Kitasatospora sp. NPDC058184 | reverse complement strand
GGGAGCCACTGCGGAGCATTGGCGACCGACGACAACGCGGCGAGGTGCGTGCCCCGGCGTCGCCCCGCAGACGGGAGCTTGAAGACAGGCCCTAGACTCGTCGGCATGGTGAGGACTCCGCTGACCCCGTGGGAGCGCGAGCGCGGCGAGCACTTCGGAGCGCTGCTGCGCGAGGCGCGCGGCGAGCGCAGCATGGTCGAGGTGGCGGCGGTGGCCGGCGTCTCGGCGGAGACGCTGCGGAAGATCGAGACCGGCCGCGCGCCGACGCCGTCCTTCTTCACCATCGCGGCGCTGGCCTTCGCGCTCGACCTGTCCCTGGACGAACTGGCGGCCGCGTGCGCCCCCTCGGAGGACGGCGAGGCGCTCTCCGCCTAGCCCGCGCATGCCCGCCCGCGGCGGACCGACGAACGGCGGCGGCCCGCCCCGCGCGTGGTGCGCGGGGCGGGCCGTCGTCGTGGGCCAGGAGGTCAGCCGACCGAGCTGTTGTAGCTCTCGATCGCCGGCTGGAGCTCCTTGGCCGCGTCGGCCAGGGCCTGCTGGGCGGGCTTGGTGCCGGCGATGGTCTGCTCGATCGCGGTCTCCACGCCCTTGCGCGCCTGCGGCATCACGCCGAGCAGGCAGCCGGCCGTGGCCGGGGTCGGCTTGGTGGCCTTCAGCTGGTCGATCGCGGTCTGGAACTGCGGGTACTTGGCCACCCACTCCTTGTCCTTGGGGTCGTCCAGGGCCTTGGTGTTGACCGGGAAGTAGCCGGTGCCGGTGTGCCAGACGGCCTGCTGCTCGGGGGCGGAGACGAACTTCTCGAACTCCCAGGCGGCGCGCTTCTCGGCGTCGGAGTGGCCGGGGCCGCTGATCCACAGCGAGGCGCCGCCGATCACCGGGCCGCCCTGGTCGGCGGCGGTGACCTTCGGGAAGGCCGCGGTGCCGACGCCGAACTTCGCGGCCTCGGTGTAGCCGCGCAGCACGCCGGTGGACTCCAGGTGCATCGCGACCGTACCGGCCTTGAACGCGGCCTGGGCGTCGTCGGTGGTGCGGCCGGTGTTGGCCGCGTAGCCGCCCTTGACCAGGTCGGCCCACCACTGGACGATCTGTGCGCCCTGGGCGGAGTCGAAGACGACCTTGCCCGCCTTGTTGCCGCGGCCGTTGTCGTTGTCGCAGTACATGGTGCCGGACTCGGCGAGCAGCTGCTCGACGAACCAGCCGTAGATGGCGGCGCCGAAGCCGTACCGGACGGTCTTGCCGTCGCCGTCCTTCTTGGTCAGCTTCTTGGCCAGCTCGCCCAGCTCGGCCAGGTCCTTGGGGGCCTGGGCCGGGTCGAGACCGGCCTCCTTGAAGGCGTCGGTGTTCAGGTAGAGCAGCGGCATCGAGGAGTTGAACGGCATCGCCTGGAGCTTGCCGCCGACCGAGTAGTAGTTGCGGATGTTGGCGTCCAGGTCGTCCAGCGAGTAGCCGTCCTTGTCGGCGAAGGCCTGGGCCGGGACGGTCTGCTTGGAGTCGATCATGAACCGGGTGCCGATGTCGTAGACCTGCGCCAGGGCGGGGGTGCCCTTCTGCTGCACCGCGGCCTTGTACTTGGTGACCAGCTCGTCGTACTTGCCCTGGAACTGCGCCTTGACCTCGATCTTGCCCTGGTGGGCGGCGTTGAACTGGCCGACCAGCCCGTTCAGCACCTCGGCGTTCTTGCCGGTCATCGAGTGCCAGAACTCGACGCTGGTGACACCGGAGGCCTGGTCGAGCGCCTGGGCGCCGGGCGCGCCGGCGTCGGCGGAGCCGCCGGAGCCGGAACCGGAGCCGCTGGAGCTGCAGGCGGTCAGGGACAGGCCGGCCACCAGCAGGGCAGCGAGCGCGCGCGCACTCTTCTTCACGAGGGTTCTCTCTTTCGAGCGTTCGAGGAGGGGGGACACAGGAGGAGCGGGAGGGGCACGGTCAGCGGACCGCGCCCGCGGTGAGGCCGCGGACGATGAAGCGCTGGCCGAAGACCACCAGGGCGAGGGTGGGCAGCAGGGAGAGCACGACGCCGGCCAGGATCAGCCCGGGGTCGGCCATCTCGGCGTCGCGCAGCGAGGTGAGGCCGATCTGGAGGGTCTGCATGTTCGCCGTGCGGGTGATGATCAGCGGCCAGAAGTACTGGTTCCACGCCGACAGGAAGACGTAGATCGACAGCGCCGCGAGGGCCGGCTTGTTGAGCGGGACGACGATCCGCCACAGGAAGCGCCAGTGGCCGGCCCCGTCGATCCGGGCGGCGTCGCGCAGTTCGCCGGGCAGCTGGCGGAAGGCCTGGCGCAGCATGAACGTGCCGAAGCCGGAGGCCAGGAAGGGCAGCACCAGGCCGAAGTAGGTGTTGCCGAGCCCCCAGCCGGACAGCGTCAGGTAGTTGGGGATGATGATGGCCTCCCACGGGACCATCAGCGTGGCCAGGAACACCCCGAACACCACGGCGCGGGCCTTCATCGGCAGGAAGACGAAGGCGTACGCGGCGAGGACCGAGGTGAACAGCTGGGCGAGGGTGATGACGGTCGCCACGATCGCCGAGTTGGCGTACTGGCGGGCCAGCGGGATGGCGTCCACGGCGCCGGAGAAGTTCCGTCCGGTGACCGAGTGCGGCACCAGGGCCGGCGGGTAGGAGGAGAGCTCGGAGGGGCCCATGAAGGCGCCGGCGACGGCGTAGTAGACCGGGAAGGCCACGGTGACGACGGCGACGGCGAGCAGCAGGTAGACGGCGGCGCGGCCGAGCAGGTCGCGCGCGGAGCGCCCGGCGAGGGCGCGGGCGCGGGCGGGCGGACGGGGCGCCCCGGCCTTCGGCTCGGCCTCGGTGGTGAGGGTGGTCATGCGTAGTGCACCTTCCGCTCCAGGACGCCGAACTGGACGGCCGTGCAGGCGAGGACGACCACGAGCAGCACCACGGCCTGGGCGCTCGCGGTGCCGAAGTCGCTGGAGCCGTAGGCGAAGGCCTTCTCGTAGACGGAGTAGACGAGGGTCCGGGTGGAGCCGTCCGGCCCGCCCTTGGTGAGGATGTGGATCTGGCCGAAGCTCTGGAGCGCGTGGACGGTGGAGACCACGGTCAGGAAGAACAGGTTCGGACCGAGCATCGGGACGGTGATCGAACGGGCCAGCCGCAGGCCGGAGGCGCCGTCGATGCGGGCCGCCTCCAGGATCTCCCCCGGGATCGAGCCGATGCCCGCGGAGAGCACCAGCACGTTGTAGCCGAGGTTCATCCAGACCGTGGTGACGGCCACCGAGAGCAGGGCGTACCGGGAGTCGGTCAGCCAGCCGATCGGGCCGAGGCCCACGTGCGAGAGCAGCCCGTTGAGCACCCCGCTGGCGGGGTTGAAGAACACCGCGAACACCACCGAGGCGCTGGCCACCGAGAACGCGAAGGGCAGCGCGAAGGCCGAGCGCAGCAGTCGCACGCCCCGGATCCGGTTCTCCAGGAGCAGCACCAGCACCAGCGCGCCGAGCACCCCGGGCACCACGGTGAGCAGGGTGAACAGTGCCGTGGTCGTGAGGGTGCGGACGAAGTCGGCCGAGGCGAAGAGGTCGGTGTAGTGCTTGAACCCGACGTAGCGGGAGGGCGCGCCGAAGAGGTCGTTGGCGTGCCCGCTGAGGTAGAGGGTCCGTCCCAGCGGGTAGCCGATGAAGAGGACGAAGACCACCAGGGAGGGCAGCAGGAAGGCCCAGGCCAGCCCGTGTTCTCCCCAGCGGCTTCGACGGGCCGGGAGGGGCCCGGTGTGCGGTGCGGTCGGCATGTGTCGCGCGTCCGCCTTTCGTGATGTCGGTTCCGGCCGAAACCGTGTCTTGCCCGAACGACGGCGCGGAAACCCCGCGGTGATCAACGGGTGTCGCGGGGATTACGCGTTCGCGTCAGATCCGGCCGGTCGTGCCCGGACGGGCGGCGAACCGGCGGCAGACGGGCAGTTGGGCGGGCCACCGCGCTGTCGGAGGGGTGGCGTACGGTGCGCGGGTGGACGAAACGGAATTCGACATCCCGGCCGCAATGGCCGAAAGTGTGCGCTCCCGCGCGGGCGCCTGGGCACTCGTCAGGGGCTTCGCCGCGTACTGGGGCGAGCCGCTGGGGCCCGGCGACGGCTTCACGGACGCGGAGCTGGACGCCGCCGAGCGGCGGCTGGGCCTGCGGCTGCCGGTGGCGCTGCGCGAGGCGTACCGGCTGTTCGGCCGCCGGGCGGACCTGACCAGCAACCAGGACGTGCTGCTGACGCCGGACGAGCTGCACGTGCTGGACGGCGCCCTGGTGTTCCGGGCGGAGAACCAGGGCTGCGCGCACTGGGGCGTGCCGTTGGACGGCCTCGACCGGGAGGACCCGCCGACGGTGTTCCGGCTCGACCTGGCGGACAAGGCGCAGGAGCGGTGGGAGCCCTGGGACGAGCGCTTCTCGGCGACGGCCGCGGCGATGGCGCTGATGGAGAAGCTGCTGGAGGACCACGAGCTGACCGACTTCCTCGACTGGGACGAGGAACTGCCGGACGGTCTGGGCGAGTTGCCGGCGCTCGGTCGCCACTTCCGCTGGTACCAGGGCCCGGAGGTGCTGGTCGGGGTGGCCGAGGAGGCCTGGGTGGTGGTCCGGGCACGCACCCCGCAGGCGCTGGACGCGTTCTACGGGGTGGTGCCCGGGGAGTCGCCGGACGAGTAGCCCGGCGGGGATACGCGATCGGACGGTCAGACGGCCGGGCGGTCACGCGATCGGGTGGTCAGGCGATCGGGCGGTCAGGCCGAGGAGCCGCCGTCCAGGACGAGGTCGCTGCCGACGGTGTAGCCCGCCTCGTCCGAGGCCAGGTACAGCACCGCGGCGGCCACCTCCTCCGTCGCCCCGGCCCGGCCGACCGGGACCTCGGCCTTCATCCGCCCGGCCTTGGTCGCGGCGTCCTCGCCCGGCCGGGAGGACATCGGGGTGTCCACCGCGCCGGGGCTGACGGTGTTGATCCGCACGCCCTCGGCGATGTGGTCGAGGGCGGCGGCCCGGGTCAGCACGGTGACCGCGGCCTTGCTGGCGGCGTAGGCCCCGACGCCCGCGAGCCGCTTGTGGGCGCCCAGGTTGGACGAGACGTTGACGATCGCGCCGCCGCCGTGGGCCCGCATGTGGGCGATCTGCGGCTGCATGGCGAGCAGGGTGCCGGTGACGTTGATGCCGAACACCCGCTGCCACTCGGCCTCGTCGATGTCGGCGACCGGGCCGGCGGCGCCGAACACCCCGGCGTTGTTGACGGCGACGTCCAGGCCGCCGAACAGCTCGACGGTCTCACCGACCAGCCGGGCGGCGTCCTGGGCGTTCGTCACGTCGCCGGTGAGCGCCGCGGCCTTGCCGCCGGCCCGCTCGATCAGCTCGACGGTCTCGGCGAGCGGTCCGGCGGTGCGGCCGGCGACCGCGACCCGGGCGCCCTCGCGGGCGAAGGCGAGCGCGATGGCCCGGCCGATGCCGCTGCCCGCGCCGGTGACCAGGACGGACTTGTCGGCGAAACGCGTGCTCATGAGGTGAACTCCTTGATCCGGGTGGTGTGTTCGGGTGCGGTGGTGCTGGTGGTGCGGGTGGTAGGGGTGGCGCGGGACAGGGCGGCGACCGCGACGGCGGTGATCGCCAGCCCCGCGGCGGCCGCCGCGAAGGCCGCGGCGTAGCCACCGACGACGCTCGGGCGGGTGGCGGCGAGCGCCATCAGGGCGGCCAGTCCGGCCGTGGGGCCGAGTTCCATGGCCGTGTTGAACACTCCGGCGGCCAGCCCGGTGCGCTCGGGCGGCACCCCGCCGGTGGCGAGCACGGCCGCCCCGGCGAAGGCCGCGGCGGCGCCGGCGGGCAGCAGGAGCAGTCCGGGCAGCAGGCCGGAGGCGTAGCCGCTGCCGGGGGCGAGCCCGGCCAGCAGACCGAGTCCGGCGGCCGCCACGGCGAGGCCGCCGACGGTGACCGCCACCGGTCCGTACCGGACGGTCAGCGGGCCGGCCAGTCGGCCGGAGAGCAGCAGGACCACCGCGTACGGCACGAAGGCGGCGGAGGTGGCCGCGGCGCTCCAGCCGCGCAGCTGCTGGAGGTAGAGCGAGAGCAGGACGAAGGTGAGCGCGGTGCCGGCGGCGGTGGCCATGACGGCGGCGAGCGCGGTGGCGCGGCGCCGGTCGGCGAGGAAGCCGGGTGGCAGCAGCGGGTCGGCGGTGCGGCGCTCGACGGCGGCGAAGGCGAGCAGCAGGGCGAGCCCGGCGGCCAGCGGGCCGTACGTCCCGGGGCTGCGCCAGCCCTGCTCGGTGGAGGCCACCAGGGCGTAACTCGCCGCGCAGACACCGGCGGTGGCGAGGGCGGCGCCGGGCAGGTCGAGGGCCGGTCGGCGGACGGCGGGGGCATGACCAGGGGCTGCGGGCAGGGCGGCGGGCAGGGATCCGGAGCGGGCGAGCCCGGCCAGGGCGACCAGGACGGGCACCGCGAACAGCCAGCGCCAGGAGACCGCGGCGGCGACCGCGCCCGAGACCACGCTGCCGACGGTGGCGCCGAGCACCGACAGGCCGCCCCAGGTGGCCATCGCCCGCCGGTAGGCGGCCGGTTCGGGGTGCAGCACCCGGACCACGGCGACCGCCGCCGGGGCGGTGAGGGCCGCGCCCGCACCCTGTACGAAGCGGCTAGCCAGCAGGACGGGGTAGCCGGGCGCGAGAGCGCAGGCGATCGAGGCGGCGGCGAGCAGCACCAGGCCGGCGCGGAGCACCGGGCGCCCGCCGTGACGGTCCGTCAGCCGTCCGCCGAGCAGCAGCAGGGAGCTGAAGGAGAGGCCGTAGGCGGCGCTGAGCAGCAGCACGCCGGACGGGCCGAGCCCCAACTCCCGTGCCACCAGCGGCAGCGGCACGGTCAGGATCATGATCGTGAAGATCAGCACCGCCTGGACGACGCCGAGCAGCGCGAAGCCGTACCGGCCGGTAGCGATGACAGGCATGTAAAACCCTCCCCCCTATGTAGACCGTTCGGTCCAGTATGAGCCCAGCAGAAGACCCCGACCCGAGCCGACCGGGCGTCAGTCCAGCAGTGCCAGCGCCTGTTCGGCGGCGTCCCGCGCCAGGGGCGCGCCGTCGGCGGTCTTGCCCACCACCCGGATGCCCTGGAGCAGCACCACCAGCATCCTGGCGAGCGCCCGCGGGTCCCGCCCGGCGGGCAGTTCGCCCTGCGCGGCGGCCCGCGCCAGGGCGGCGGCGAGCAGCGTCTCCAGGCGGTCGAAGCTCGCCTCCACCCGGCGGGACGCGGCCGGGTCGTGCGGGGCCAGCTCCACCGCCGTGTTGGTGACGAAGCAGCCGAGCCGCCGCTCCCCCTCCTCCGCCGTCGCGTACTGGCGGACCAGCGCGCGGACCGCCGGCAGCGCCGGGCCCGGCTGGGACAGGTCGTCCAGCCGTGCCGAGTCGCTCTGCTCGCAGTAGCGCTCCAGCGCCCGCAGGTACAGCTCGCGCTTGCTGCCGAAGGTCGCGTAGAGACTGGCCCGGGCGATGCCGAGCCGCTCGACCAGGTCGGCCATCGAGGTGGCCTCGTAGCCGCGCTGCCAGAACAGCTCCAGGGCCGCCTGCAGCGCCGCGTCCGGGTCGAATTCCTTCGTTCGCGCCATGCCGGGAACAGTAGCCCTTTCTGGATCGGTCGGTCAAGAAAGGGCGATCAGTGGTCCAGACCTGATCTCTGACGGAGCATTGCCAAGTGGACTAGACCATGGCTACCCTTACCGCTCCCACATCCACCTCCTTCCCCCACAGGAGGCGCTTCGCATGTCCACATCCCGTCCCGCCCACTCCCGGCAGACCGCCGACGCCGTCAGACCCGTCGTGCTGACGGCGTTCCGGATCGTCGTCGGCCTGCTCTTCGCCTGCCACGGCGCCGCCTCGCTGTTCGGCGTGCTCGGCGGCGCCAAGGGCGGCGGCACCGTCCCGCTCGGCCAGTGGCCCGGCTGGTGGGCCGCGCTGATCCAGCTGGTCGGCGGCGTCCTGGTGCTGCTCGGCGCCGGCACCAGGGTGGCCGCCCTGCTCTGCTCCGGCTCGATGGCCTACGCCTACTTCACCGTCCACCAGGAGCACGCGCTGCTGCCGCTGCAGAACGGGGGCGAGCCCTCGGTGCTGTTCTGCTGGGCCTTCCTGGCCATCGCGGCGCTCGGCTCCGGCCCGTACGCCGTGGACCGCCTGCTCACCCGCCGGCCCCTGGCGGCGTCGGCCGAACCGGCGGTCCGGCCGACGTCGGCGGTCTGACGCACCGCCCGGGGCCGGTCAACGGTCCGACGGACCGCCCGCCGCCAGGTGTCGCTCGACCGAGGCGACCTTGGCGGTGAGGCCGTCGGTGACCCCGGCCCGGTCGTCGATCTTGATGACCGTGCTCACCCGGTTGCTATGCGCCTTCACCGCCTCGATCGCCGCCCTGATCACCGGCATCACCTCGTCCCACTCCCCCTCGATGCTGGTGAACATCGCGTCCGTGCGGTTCGGGAGACCGCTCTCCCGGACCACCCGGACGGCGGCGGCCACCGCCTCCCCCACGTCCTCGCCGATCCCCAGCGGGGTCACCGAAAAGGCTGCGATCACGGCTCTGCGCTCCTTGTGGTCGACGGCACCGGTCGCGGCCCGGGCCTGCACCCGGACCGCGACCAGGCTAGACGTCCCGCGACCGGGCTGGACGCCCCCCGACCGGACCGGACCTCAAGCCACCGAAGGCAGCGGCGGTTCGACGGCCAGCGGGGCGGTGGAGCGGGCCCGGTGCTGGTCGGCCCAGGAGACCAGCGCCACCGTGCAGGCGTGGTCCAGGTGGCGCAGCCCGGACCAGTCCAGTTCCACCGGCCGGTCCCCCGGCAGCCGTTCCAGGGTGTCCAGCAGCCGGGGCAGCCGCAGGAAGGTGGCGTTGCCGCTCAGCCGCACCCGGTGCAGCGGCTGCCCGGCCGGCTGCTCCTGCTCCTCCACCGCGATGTGCAGGTGCGAGGTCTGCCAGGCCGACTTGGCCACCGCCAGGCCGACGCCGATCAGCACCCCCTCGAACAGGTCGGTGGCGATGATCGCGACCGTCGTGACCACCAGCACCACCGCCTCGCCCAGGTGCCCGCGGCAGAGCGCGACGATCCGGCGCACCGGCACCAGCTTGGCGCCGGCGTGCACCAGGACGGCGGCCAGCGCGGTGAGCGGGACGAGCCCGAGCGCGCCGGGCAGCAGCGCGGTGAACACCAGCAGCCAGCCGCCGTGCAGGACCCGCGAGGCCTTGGTGCGCGCGCCGGCCTGGACGTTGGTCGCGCTGCGCACGATCACCGCGGTCATCGGCAGCGCGCCGAGCAGCCCGCAGACGGTGTTGCCGATGCCCTGGGCGGTGAGCTCGCGGTCGTAGTCGGTGCGCGGGCCGTGGTGCATCCGGTCGACGGCGGCGGCGCTGAACAGCGTCTCGGCGGAGGCGATCAGGGTGAAGGCGACGATCGTGCCGATCCCGGCGGGGCCGGCCAGGGCGGTCAGGGCGTCGCGCCCGGGCAGGTGCACCACGTCGAGCAGCCCGGCCACGTGGACGCGGGCCACCGGCAGGTCGGCGGCCGCGGTGACGGCGGCGGCCAGGCCGACGGCGGCCAGCGGGGCGGAGACGGCGCGGGCGGCCCGTTCCGGCAGGTACTTCCAGGCGACCAGGACCAGCAGGGTGCCGAGGCCGAGGGCGACGGCGCTCGGGTTGGCCGCAGCGGTCAGCACGTCGCCCAGCAGGTCGGGCAGTCCGGCGATCTTCTCGGGCCCGGTGGCGGGGGCGCGGCGGTCGGCGAGCGCGTAGAGCTGGCCGAACACCAGGGTCAGTCCGATGCCGGCCAGCATGCCGTGCACCACCGAGGCGGACATCGCCCGGAACCAGCGGCCGAGCCGCAGGGCGCCCATCGCCAGCTGGAGCAGGCCGGTGCCGAGCACCAGCAGGCCGAGCGCGCCGACGCCGAAGCGCTGGACGGCGTCGGCGACCAGGACGGTCAGTCCGGCGGCGGGCCCGCTGACCTGGAGGCTGCTGCCGGGCAGCAGGCCGGCCACCAGGCCGCCGACGATGCCGGTGACCAGCCCGAGTTCGGCCGGGACGCCGGAGGCGACGGCCACGCCGACGCAGAGCGGGAGGGCGACCAGGAACACCACCAGCGAGGCCGGCAGGTCGTGGCGCCAGGGGACGGCGCGCAGGACGGCGGCCGGGGTGCGGGGCCGGCCCGGCGGGCCGTGCTTGCGGAGGCGGCCCGGCGGGCTGTCGCTCCGGTGGGGCGGCGGGTTCACCCGGTCACCGCCAGGGACCGGGCAGGGGTGCAGCAGCGCATGGGGACGTTCCTTCCGCGCGTCCGCCGCAGCGGGCGCGCCGTTGCAAGGGCGGGGAGCAGGAGGAGGAGCGGGGAACGGGAGGGCAGGGGAAACAGCGGCGACAGCGGTACGGCCGCGGGTCCGGGCGGACCAGAGCGCGGCGGCGGGTGTCGGGTCGGTGCGGCCGGGGGGTGCGTCCCTCGCTCGGGTGCGGCGGACCGGGCGCGCTGGTCCTGGACGGGGCCACCGGCGGAGTTCCCCCGCTCCGCGGTGCTCCCGAAACCCCCCCTGCCGCGGCCTCAGTTGGACGTCACGGGCCCGGCGTGGCACCGACGGTACCCAGCCCGGCGGGGCGGGCCCACGGCAGGCACCGTCCCTTCACCGCCACTGCACACCGGCCGCTCTTCCCGGCGCGGAGCGTCCGCTTCCCCGGGCACACCAGCGCGATCGCCGTCCTGGCGTGCGAATCCCCGCCGCCCGACGGTCCGCCCAGCGCCTTCCACATTCTGTTGAAGTCCCCTTGACGCCCCGACGAGCCCCGCCCTACCGTGTTTCCACATACAGAAACCGTTCTTCCGTATGGTGGAATTCAGGAGATGAGCCCTCCGAGCCACTGCGGGCCGACGCAGGAGAGATCCGATGCCTCGTATGACAGCCGCCCGCGCGGCCGTGGAGATCCTCAAGCTCGAAGGCGTTGAGGTCGCGTTCGGCGTGCCGGGCGCAGCCATCAACCCGTTCTACGCCGCACTCAAGGCCGCCGGCGGGATCGGGCACACGCTGGCCCGGCACGTCGAGGGCGCCTCCCACATGGCCGAGGGCTACACCCGCGCCAGGGCCGGCAACATCGGGGTCTGCGTCGGCACCTCGGGGCCGGCCGGCACCGACATGATCACCGGCCTGTACTCGGCGATCGCCGACTCCGTCCCGATCCTCTGCATCACCGGCCAGGCACCCGTCGCCCGGCTGCACAAGGAGGACTTCCAGGCCGTCGACATCGCCTCGATCGCCGGGCCCGTCACCAAGGCCGCCACCACCGTGCTGGAGGCCGCGCAGGTCCCCGGCGTGTTCCAGCAGGCCTTCCACCTGATGCGCTCCGGGCGCCCCGGCCCGGTCCTGATCGACCTGCCGATCGACGTCCAGCTGACCGAGATCGACTTCGACCCGGAGGCCTACCAGCCGCTGCCGGTCTACAAGCCGGCCGCCAACCGCGTCCAGATCGAGAAGGCGGTCGCGCTGCTCCAGCGGTCCGAGCGCCCGCTGATCGTCGCGGGCGGCGGCGTCATCAACGCCGACGCCGCCGAGCTGCTGCGGGAGTTCGCCGAACTCACCGGCGTCCCGGTGGTCCCCACCCTGATGGGCTGGGGCGTCATCCCGGACGACCACGCGCTCAACGCCGGCCTGGTCGGCCTCCAGACCTCGCACCGCTACGGCAACGAGACCTTCCTCGCCTCCGACTTCGTCCTCGGCATCGGCAACCGCTGGGCCAACCGCCACACCGGCGGCCTGGACGTCTACACCGCGGGCCGCACCTTCGTCCACGTCGACGTCGAGCCCACCCAGCTCGGCCGGATCTTCGCCCCGGACCTCGGCATCGCCTCCGACGCCGGGGCCGCGCTGGAGCTGTTCGTCGAGGTGGCGCGCGAACTGCGGGACGCCGGCACGCTCAAGGACCGCACCGCCTGGGCCGCCGCCGCCCAGGAGCGCAGGGCCCGGCTCCAGCGCCGCACCCACTTCGACGACGTGCCGCTCAAGCCGCAGCGCGTGTACGAGGAGATGAACCGGGCGTTCGGCCCGGAGACCCGCTACGTCACCACCATCGGCCTCTCCCAGATCGCCGGCGCGCAGCTGCTGCACGTCTACCGGCCGCGGCACTGGATCAACTGCGGCCAGGCCGGCCCGCTCGGCTGGACCATCCCGGCCGCGCTGGGCGTCGCCACCGCCGACCCGGGAGGGCAGGTGGTCGCGCTCTCCGGCGACTACGACTTCCAGTTCATGATCGAGGAGCTGGCGGTCGGCGCCCAGCACCGCATCCCGTACGTCCACGTGCTGGTGAACAACTCCTACCTGGGCCTGATCCGCCAGGCGCAGCGCGCCTTCGACATCGACTACCAGGTCAACCTGGAGTTCGAGAACGTCAACGCGCCGGAGCTGGGCGTCTACGGCGTGGACCACGTCAAGGTCGTCGAGGGCCTGGGCTGCAAGGCGATCCGGGTCACCGAGCCGGAGGGCCTGCTGCCCGCCTTCGAGGAGGCCAAGAAGCTGGCCGCCGAGTTCCGCGTCCCGGTCGTGGTCGAGGCGATCCTGGAGCGGGTCACCAACATCTCGATGGCCGCCGCCGACATCGACAAGGTCAACGAGTTCGAGGAGTTGGCCACCCTCCCCGAGCACGCGCCGACGGCGATCAGGCCGCTGGTGCCGTAACGCGGCGCACGCACCGGCCGCGCACGCCGGTCGTCCGCGCCGGGCGGGTGGGGGCGGACGAGCCGCTCCGCACGCCCCCACCCGCCCCCGTGCCCGGAACATCGGCACGCCGACCGCAGTTGACCAGGTGACGGCCGCTACCGTGGCCCACGAAGAGGCCCGGCCCGACGACTTCCCGAAAGGACCACCCCCGTGAGCCTGTACGACATCCCGCTGCGCACCCTCGACGGCGCGGCCACCTCGCTGGCCGACCACAAGGGCAAGGCGCTGCTGATCGTCAACGTCGCGTCCAAGTGCGGTCTGACCCCGCAGTACGAGGGCCTGGAGCGGCTCCAGCAGCGGTACGCCGGGCGCGGGTTCACCGTGCTGGGCTTCCCCTGCAACCAGTTCGCCGGACAGGAGCCCGGCAGCGCCGAGGAGATCCGCACCTTCTGCTCCACCACCTACGGCGTGACCTTCCCGCTGTTCGAGAAGATCGACGTCAACGGCGAGGACCGCCACCCGCTGTACGCCAAGCTGACCGAGGTCGCCGACGCCGAGGGCCAGGCCGGGGACATCGCCTGGAACTTCGAGAAGTTCCTGCTCTCCCCGGACGGCACCGTCGTCGCGCGCCTGCGCCCGCCCGTCGAGCCGGAGTCCCCGGAGCTGGTCGCCGCGCTCGAGGCCGTCCTGCCGGCCTGACCACACGCACCGCGGAGGCCCGGGGCCCGCGGCCCCGGGCCTCCGTCGTGCGCGCACGCAAGGCCCTCCTCGGGGTGTTGCGGACATGCCCAAGCGCCCCTACCGTGTGTGCCCCCGTTGATCCATCGCCCACGGAGGGCCCACCCTGATGATCCGTCACATCAGAACAGCGGCAAGGGCGCTGCTCGCGGCCGGCCTGCTCGTCACCGGCACACCGGCCGGTGCCTCGCCGGCGGCGGCCGCCGCGGCGCCGACGGCCCTGACCGCGTCCGACTACACCCTCACCTCCGACTACCACCAGTACGACACCCTCGACTCGGCGCTCGCCACGACGCTCGGGACCTCCGCCGTGCACACCGTGATGGAGCACGCGAACCACGACCGGCAGGCCCTCCCCGCGTCCTTCTCCGTGGCCGGCCTGACCACCGGCTTCCGGTTCGACGACGGCGACAACTCCGACTGCCAGAGCTTCCCCCAGGGCATCACCACGAGCCGGGACGCCGTGGGGACCGCGAACAGCGGCGACTACGACGGCCACCAGCTCGTGCTGGTGAGCTGGTACACCAAGGACGGCTGCGGCGGCGCGCAGCAGCGCAGCCGGATCACCCTGGTCGACTGGGACGCCGCCTACCCCGACACCTACCGCAAGATCCTCCTGGTGGAGCCGACCGGCACCGCGGCCGCGCCGGACTTCAAGGACGTCCCGATCCACGCCGGCGGCGTCTCCTGGTACGGCGACCACCTCTACGTCGCCGACACCGGCCGCGGCATGCGCGTCTTCGACCTGCGCAAGATCCTCAACACCGACACCGGCGGCACCGCCGACCAGGTCGGCCGCCAGCCCGGAGGCGCCTACTACGCCCACAACTACGCCTACGTGCTGCCCCAGATCGGCACGGTCACCGCGCAGACCGCCTCCGGAGCCAAGCTGGTGTGGTCGTCGGTCTCCCTCGACCGGGTCAGCAAGTCGATCGTGATGACGGAGTACACCTGCCAGGCGGACTGCGTCGACTACCCGAACCGCCCGCCGCGGGCCGTCCGCTTCCCGTTCGCCGCCGGGGCGACGACCTTCGCCGCGACGACGACCGCAAGCCAGGCCCTCCAACTGCCCTGGTACAACCTCAACGGCGTGGCCTCCCACAACGGCCGGTGGTGGTTCAACTCCTCGGGGCAGAAGAAGCTCTCCTACTGGACCCCGACCGCGGGCCCCTCGACCTTCGCCTGGGTGGGCGGCGGCGAGAGCCTCTCCTACTGGGAGGACGCCACCGGCCCCGACCTGCTGTGGTCGCTGCAGGAGACCACGGGCGGGCGCAACGTCTTCGCGGTCACCCAGTCCACCTACGGCGGCGGCTGAGCCCCTGGCTCGGGGCCGGCGGGGACGACTCGCCGGGGCCCCGTGGCGCACGGCCCGGTCGGCGGCGGCACCCGGGCGGGACCGTCGGCGACGGTCTGCCGGATGATGGGGAGCAGGGGCACGGCAGCGGATGTGAGGGCGACACGGTGACAGCAGGCGAATCCATGGGGCTGGAGTCGGGACACCGGTCGGCGGACCGCGAGGGTCCGGAGACCGTCGCGGCCGCCGACCGGCCCGAGGCGGGCACGGAGCCCCCGGGCGGGGGCGCGGGGCGTCGGCGTTCCCTGGTCCGGCGGCTGGCGGTCCTGGTGCTCGTCCTCGTCCTGCTCTGCCTCCCGCCCTGGTGGACCCTGTTCGCCTCCGGCGCCGACTGGCCGTTCCCGGTCCTCCTGGCCGGCACGGTCGTCCTCGCGGCCTGGATGGTCTCCTTCCCCTTCCTGATGGTCGCGGGCCACGGGCGGCGGCGCAGCGACCGGGCCGCCCGCGTCGCGGACACCAGCCTCGGGGTGGTCTGGGTGCTGTTCACCTGGTCGGTGCTGGGCGGCTCGGTGGACCTGCTGCTGGCCGGGCTCGACGTCGGCGGCACCGACCGGGCCAGGGCCGTGGCCGTGGCCGTCGCCGTGGTCTCGGCCGGGCTGCTGGGCTGGGGGCACCACGAGGCGATGCGCGTGCCCCGGGTGAAGCGGGTGGACGTGCACCTCCCGCGGCTCGGCGCCGGCCTGGACGGGACCAGGGTCGTGGTGCTGGCCGACACCCACTACGGGCCGATCGACCGGGCGGACTGGTCGGCGCGGGTCGCCGAGGCGGTCAACGCGCTCGACGCGGACGTCCTGGTCCACGCCGGCGACATCGCCGACGGCACCCCGGCCCAGCGCCGGGAGCAGTCCGCGCCGCTCGGGACGGTCCGGTCCCGGCTGGCCAAGGTCTACGTCACGGGGAACCACGAGTACGGCAGCGAGGCCCAGGGCTGGCTGGACCGGATGGCGGACCTGGGCTGGGAGCCGCTGCACAACCGCCACCTCGTGGTGGAGCGCGGCGGGGACGCCCTCGTGCTCGCCGGGGTGGACGACGTGACCGCGGAGTCCTCCGGCCTGGCCGGACACCGCGCGAACCTGGTCGGCGCGCTGGCGGGAGCGGACCCGGCCCTGCCGGTCCTGCTCGTCGCCCACCAGCCCAAGTACGTCCCGCAGGCCGCTGCCGCCGGCATCGACCTGCAGGTCTCCGGGCACACCCACGGTGGCCAGATCTGGCCGTTCAACTTCCTCGTCCGGATCGACCAGCCGGTGGTGCACGGCCTGAGCCGGCACGGGGAGCGGACCCAGCTCTACACCAGCCGCGGCACCGGCTTCTGGGGCCCGCCGTTCCGGGTCTTCGCCCCGAGCGAGATCACCCTGCTCACCCTGCGCGCGGGCGGTCCGTCGCCCACCGCGTGACCGACCGCTGAAAGGCTCGAACCGGGGCTCAGGGCAGCAACAGCCGCGTCCCCGGCGGCAGTTCGCCGTCCCGGGCGGCGTCGCGCAGGTGCGCCAGCAGGGTGTCCCGCAGCGCCTCCGCCGCGCGGGTGAGCGGCACCTCGTGGCCGTGGGCGACGGCGATGGTGCGGCCCAGGCCGGGCCCGGCGAAGGCCGTCACCGCGAGGCCGGAGCGGGCGGCCACCATGCCGGGGACGACGGCGGGCCCGATCCCGGCCCGGACGAAGCCCAGCACCGCGTCCATCTCGCCGCCCTCCACCGCGAACTCCGGCTCGAACCCGGCCGCCCGGCAGGCCGCCAGGGTCGCCTCGCGGACGTCGTAGCCCTCCCGGAACATCACCAGCGGCCGGCCCTTCAGCTCCGTCACCCGGACCTTGCGCCGGGCCGGCCGCCCGGCCGCGACCAGCACCAGCTCCTCGTGCAGCAGCTCGGTGACCGCCAGCGCGGGCTCCTGCTCCCCGCTCGGCCGGGTGATGGTCAGCGCGAGGTCCAGCTCCCCCGCCGCCAGCCAGCCGACCAGGTCGCGCGAGCCGCCCTCGCGGACCACCAGCGCCACCCCCGGGTAGCGGTCCCGGAAGACCCGCAGCACGTCCGGCACCAGGCTGGTGCACAGGCTCGGCGGTGCGCCCAGCCGGACCCGGCCGCGGCGCAGCTGCACCGTCTCCTGCACGGCCAGCCGGGCGGTCTCGGTGTCCGCGAGGATGCGCCGGGCCAGCGGCAGCAGGGCGTCCCCGGCGTCCGTGAGCGCGATGTTGCCCCGGGTGCGGTGGAACAGCTCCGCGCCCAACTCCCGTTCCAGGGCCCGGATCTGTTGCGAGAGTGACGGCTGCGCGACGTGTGCCGCCTCGGCGGCCCGGGTGAAGTGCCGGGTCTCGGCGACGGCCAGGAAGTAGCGGAGTTGCTGGAGCTGCACAGGGCCAGGATAGGCCGCATCGATAGCCCATGCCTATCGTCACGAGCCGCATCATGTCTTGGACGTACCCTCGCCGGCGTCCCTACCGTTGCTGCCATGACAACCGCGACTCGGACGGCCCGGCATCCGTCCACCCTGGCGACCCTGTGGCGGTCGACCGTCGGCAAGAAGGCGGTCATGGCCGTCACCGGACTGGCCATGCTGCTGTACCTGGTCGCGCACATGCTGGGCAACCTCAAGGTGTTCTTCGGCCCGGACGACATCAACGGCTACGCGGCCTGGCTGCGCACCATCGGACAGCCCTTCCTGGGCCACGAGTGGTTCCTGTGGATCGCCCGGGCGGGCCTGCTGGCCGCCGTGGTGCTGCACGGCGTCTCCGCGTACCAGCTCAGCCGCCGCGACCTCGCGGCCCGCCCGAGCCGGTACGTGCACAAGCGCCGCCGCGCCAGCTACGCGACGCGGACCATGCGCTGGGGCGGGGTGATCCTGGCGCTGTTCATCGTCTGGCACATCCTCGACCTCACCACGCTGACCGTGAACCCGGGCACCGATCACGGCCAGACGTACCAGAACATCGTGGCCTCCTTCGGCCGCTGGTACGTCGACGTGTTCTACGTCGTCGCGATGCTGGCCGTCGGCCTGCACATCCGGCACGGGTTCTGGAGCGCCGCGCAGACCCTCGGCGCCAACAACGCCCGCCGCGACCGGGCGCTCAAGCTGGTCGCGAACGGCCTGGCGCTGGTGCTGACCGCCGGCTTCCTGTCCGTCCCCGTGGCCGTGATGACCGGAGTCGTGAAGTGAGCAGTGGTGGCCCGAGGCGTGAAGTGAGCAGTGCTGACCGGAGCGGTGAAGTGAGCAGTGGTGACATGAGCTACCTGGAGTACACCCTCGGCGAGCCGGTCGCCGACGCCAAGGCCCCCGCCGGGCCGATCGAACAGCGCTGGGACCAGCGGCGGTTCGACGCCAAGCTGGTCAACCCGGCCAACCGGCGCAAGCACACCGTGATCGTGGTCGGCACCGGCCTGGCCGGCGGCGCGGCCGGCGCCACCCTGGCCGAACAGGGCTACCACGTGGTCCAGTTCTGCTTCCAGGACTCCCCCCGGCGCGCCCACTCGATCGCCGCCCAGGGCGGCATCAACGCGGCCAAGAACTACCGCAACGACGGCGACTCGGTCCGCCGGCTGTTCTACGACACCGTCAAGGGCGGCGACTTCCGGGCCCGCGAGTCCAACGTGCACCGGCTGGCCCAGGTGTCGGTGGAGATCATCGACCAGTGCGTGGCCCAGGGCGTGCCCTTCGCCCGCGAGTACGGCGGCCTGCTGGACACCCGGTCGTTCGGCGGCGTCCAGGTCTCCCGGACCTTCTACGCCCGCGGCCAGACCGGCCAGCAGCTGCTGCTCGGCGCCTACCAGGCGCTCTCCCGGCAGGTCGCCGCCGGGAACGTGGAGCTGCACCCGCGCACCGAGATGCTCGACCTGCTGGTGGTCGACGGCCGGGCCCGCGGCATCGTCGCCCGCGACCTCGTCACCGGCGAGATCCGCTCCTACACCGCGGACGCCGTGGTGCTCGCCAGCGGCGGCTACGGCAACGTCTTCTACCTCTCCACCAACGCCAAGAACTCCAACGCCACCGCGATCTGGCGGGCGCACCGGCGCGGCGCGTACTTCGCCAACCCGTGCTTCACCCAGATCCACCCGACCTGCATCCCGCGCTCGGGCGACCACCAGTCCAAGCTCACCCTGATGAGCGAGTCGCTGCGCAACGACGGCCGGATCTGGGTGCCCAAGGCGAAGGGCGACAACCGGCCGCCCGGGCAGATCCCGGAGGAGGAGCGGGACTACTACCTGGAGCGGATCTACCCCTCCTTCGGCAACCTGGTGCCGCGCGACATCGCCTCCCGGGCCGCCAAGAACGTCTGCGACGAGGGCCGCGGCATCGGCCCCGGCGGCCAGGGCGTCTACCTGGACTTCGCCGACGCGATCCGCCGGCTGGGCCGGGACACCGTCGAGGCCAAGTACGGCAACCTCTTCGAGATGTACGAGCGGATCACCGCCGAGGACCCGTACCGGGTGCCGATGCGGATCTACCCGGCGATCCACTACACGATGGGCGGGCTCTGGGTCGACTACGACCTGCAGACCACCGTCCCGGGCCTGTTCGCGATCGGGGAGGCCAACTTCTCCGACCACGGCGCCAACCGGCTCGGCGCCAGCGCCCTGATGCAGGGCCTGGCCGACGGCTACTTCGTGCTGCCGCCCACCATCAACGACTACCTGGCCCGCCACCCGCTGCCGGCCGTGCCCGCCGACCACCCGGTGCTCGCCGAGGTGGAGGCCGAGGTCGAGGACCGGCTCAACCTGATCCTCGCGGTGGACGGCGACCGCACCCCGGACTCCTTCCACCGCGAACTCGGCGAACTGCTCTGGGACGAGTGCGGGATGGCCCGCGACGAGGCCGGACTGCGCCGGGCGCTGGAGCGGATCCCGCTGCTGCGCGAGGAGTTCTGGCGCCGGATCAAGG
Source organism: Kitasatospora sp. NPDC058184 (assembly GCF_042883725.1). NCBI lineage: Bacteria > Bacillati > Actinomycetota > Actinomycetes > Kitasatosporales > Streptomycetaceae > Kitasatospora > Kitasatospora sp. NPDC058184. The sequence goes on along the minus strand of NZ_JBHVVE010000007.1, from coordinate 424,624 downwards.
TGCCGGGCACCGGGCAGGAGCTCAACCAGTCGCTGGAGAAGGCCAACCGGCTGGTCGACTACTTCGAACTGGCCGAGCTGATGTGCCTGGACGCGCTGCACCGCGCCGAGTCCTGCGGCGGCCACTTCCGCACCGAGAGCCAGACCCCCGACGGCGAGGCCGCCCGCCGCGACGAGGACTACTCCTACGCCGCCGCCTGGGAGTTCACCGGCACCGGCGCGGCACCCGTCCTCCACCGCGAGGAACTCGACTTCGAGTACGTCCACCCCACCCAGCGGAGCTACGCATGAACCTCACCCTGCGCATCTGGCGCCAGGCGGGCCCGGACGCACCCAGCTCGATGACCACCTACCGGGTCGGCGGGATCAGCCCGGACATGTCCTTCCTGGAGATGCTGGACACCCTCAACGAGGAGCTGATCACCCGCGGCGACCAGCCCGTCGCCTTCGACCACGACTGCCGCGAGGGCATCTGCGGCGCCTGCGGCATGGTCATCAACGGCCAGGCGCACGGCCCCGAGCGCACCACCACCTGCCAGTTGCACATGCGGCACTTCCAGGACGGCGACACCATCGACGTCGAGCCCTGGCGGGCGGCGGCGTTCCCGGTGGTCAAAGACCTGGTGGTGGACCGCTCGGCCTTCGACCGGATCATCGGCTCCGGCGGCTACATCACCGCCCCCACCGGCAGCGCCCCCGAGGCGCACGCCACGCCCGTCCCCAAGGAGACCGCCGACACCGCCTTCGAGCACGCCGAGTGCATCGGCTGCGGCGCCTGCGTGGCGGCCTGCCCGAACGGCTCGGCGATGCTCTTCACCTCCGCCAAGGTGGTGCACCTCAACGTGCTGCCGCAGGGCGCGCCGGAACGGGCCGCCCGGGTACGGGACATGGTCTCGGCCATGGACGCCGAGGGCTTCGGCGGCTGCACCAACACCGGTGAGTGCGCCACCGCCTGTCCCAAGGGCATCCCGCTGCCCAGCATCGCGGCGATGAACCGGGAGTTCCTGCGGGCCGCCCGCGGCTGACGACTCCCCCGCTACGGTCGGCCCCTCGCTCTGGTGCTCAGGCGAGGGGCCGACGCCGTTCTGGAACAGGGCGTGCGGTCGCGGTTCGCGCTACCCGTACGGGTGGTGGATCGCCCGGGGCCGTGCTTCCTGACGGGGAATCGCGCTACGGTGGTGTCCGCTACGGAAGGACGGCATATGCCCGAGGTTCAGTCCTGTTCCGGTTGCGGCGGGTCCGGGGGGACCCAGAAGACCGAGGCCACGGTCGAACTGGACGAGGAAGGAAGCATGGTGCCCAGTGTCCACACCTTCTGGTCGCCCTGCGGCCGGTGCCACGGATCCGGAACGGTGATCGTCGGATGAGGTTCGTCTTCGAATGCGTCGAGTGCGGTGGGCACTACCTGCCGCCCGAGGAGATGGTGTACCCGGACGGGCCGGCCTCGCCGGTCTGGTGCACCGCCTGCCAGAGCGCCAAGCGCGCGGCCGGCGTCCGGGAGGACCCGCTGCTCGCCCGGGTCGCGCTGGCCGCCGCCCGGGCCGCACTGGCCCGGCGGGCCGCGGAGGCGGCCGAGCAGCCCGCCCGCCCCGACGTCCGCCCGTCCCGCCCGCCGCGGTCCCGCCGGGCCCGCTCCGGCCCCGGCGTGCTGCGCGGCAAGCTGGGCTGACGGCCCGCGGGACGACGGGTCGGCGGGACCAGGGCCGGGGCACACGAACCGACGGTGCGTCAGTTATCCGCCACGACAATGAACTTGTGCGGACCCGGAGCCTGCTGGCACATTGTCCTCCCTCGCACGACAGCCTTGGGGGACATGGCCATGCAGCCGACCGATCCTTCCGATTCGACCCGGGCCGGGCAGACCGGCTCCTTCCCGTTCGTTCCGCCGCCTCCGCCCGGCGGGCCGCCGACACCGGCCCCGTTCGGGCCGCCGCCGCCCACCACCCCGCCGCCGGCCTTCACGAGCGGTCCCGCCGGCACCCCGACCACCACCCGCGTCGCGGTCACCAACCGCATCCTCTGGATCGGGCAGGCCGCGTACCCGCTCGCCAACGTGGCCCGGGTCGGTACCTCCCTGATCGTGCCCGGCCGGCGCCGCGCGCTCCTGCGGCTGCTCGCCTTCGGCCTGGTCGTCTTCCTGCCGGTGCTCGTGATCGCGCAGGCCACCGACGGATCGTCCTCGGACTCCGGGTCCGGCACGCTGTTCCTCGTCTCGATGATCCTCGTGGCGCTCTACTTCCTGATCTTCACCTGGCCGGTGCTGCGCCGGCCCGACCTGTACGTGCTGGCCGTGGACACGGCCGGCCCGCCGACCGCGGTGCTGGCCTGGCTCACCGCGGAGCCGGCGTTCGAGCTGCAGGCCACCATCACCCGCGCGATCGAGAACCCGCAGGCCGAGTTCCAGCAGATCGTCCAGACCATCAGCGTGGACCTGCGGCAGTACCAGTTCGGCGACAGCGTCAACATCTACGGCGGCCAGGGAAACACGGGAGTCAGCAAGTGAACGACAACGAGCGTCCGGACGTCCAGTACGGCGACCGCGTCACCATCCACGGCGGCAGCGGCAACGTCGGCATCCAGCACAACAACGGGGCGGTCGGCGACCAGGCCCTGCCGCCGGAGGTCGCCGCGCTGTTCGCGCGGCTCGCCGCCGTGGTCACCGACCTGGCCCGGGACGGGCGGCTCCACGAGGCGGACCGGCAGAGCCTCGCCGAGGCCCTGCCGGTGCTGACCAGCCCCGCCGCCGAGGAGCCGAGGAGCCGGCGCAACACCCTGCTGCTGCTGGCCGGCCTGGCCCAGAGCGTCGGCGAGGCCGCCGCGCCCGCGCTGGGCCTGGCGAACCAGCTCCTGGCCCTGCTCAGCGGCTGACCGACCGGCCGGCGCCCACCCACTCGCGGGCGGGCGCCGGCCTACGCCGTACCCCTTGCCCCCGTCTCCGCCGCCGTCTCGGTGAGGAAGCCTTCCACCAGCTCGACGACGGTCTCCGGGGCGTCCTCGGGGCTGTAGTGGCCGACGCCGGGCAGTTCGACGGCCCGGCCGCGCGGGAACGCCTCGGCGAACAGGGGCAGGAAGTGCCGGGCGGCGAGGGTGCGGTCGGCCGCGCCCCAGAGGGCAAGCGCGGGCAGGGCGGCGAGCGCCGCGCGGGCCTCGGCGCCCGGGGTCTCGAAGGTGTGCGCCCCGGTGGCGAAGCCCTTCGCCCAGCCGATCGCCCCGGCGGCCTCCGCGGGGGACGGGAAGGCCGCGCCGTAGGCGGCCAGCCAGGTGTCGGTGATCAGGGCGTTGTTCTCGAAGCCGTTGAGCTTCAGGGTGCTGAGGACGGTGTGGCGGAGTTCGCCGAGGACGGCGTCCAGGCTGCCGTCGGCGTGCGCCCGGGCGATCCAGCCGAACCACGGGGACTCGGCCGCGTTGGCGGCGAGCGCCGCGCCGAGGCCGGGCTGGCCGAACGGCGTGGGCCCGTTGACGCTCACCACCCGGGCGATCAGCTCCGGGCGGCGGGCGGCCAGGCCCATGCCGACCGGCCCGCCGAAGTCGTGCAGGACCAGGGTGAGTTCGCGCAGGCCGAGGTCCAGGACGAGCGCCTCCAGGTTGTCGACGTGGTCCTGCAGCCAGTAGGTCCGGTCGGCCGGGGTAGCGCTCTTGCCGAAGCCCATGTGGTCGGGGACGACCACCCGGTGGGTCGGGGCCAGGCGGCGGACCAGGTCGCGGAAGAGGTAGCCCCAGGTGGGTTCGCCGTGCAGGCAGAGCACCACGGGGCCGCTGCCCTCGTCCACGTAGTGCTGGCGGAAGCCGGCGGCGGTGCTGAAGTGCGGCCGGTACGGGAAGGTGCCGTCGAAGGTCTCGTGGGCGGCGATCATGGTCGGGCTCGCTCCAAGGTGGTAGCAACTTAAAACCGCAAGGCCGAGGCTAGGCCTTGCGGTTTTATTACGCAACCATGCTGGTCGGAGCGGTCATTGGCGGTCTCAGAACAGCGCCTCCTGGGTGTCCGGCTCCGGCGGGCGCAGACGCTCCTGGAGGACCATGCCCTCGGACCCGCGGCCGGTGACCGGGCTGAGCGTCCAGCCGGTGAGCAGCCGGGTGTCCAGCAGCAGCGGGCCGGAGCCGTCCGTCTGGTCCAGGAAGAGGTGCCGGCCCACCGGCGCGCGGAGCCGGCCCGCGAGCACCGCGCCGTCGGCCAGCCCGGCGATCTCCCGGTACGCCTCCGGGGCGCCGCCGGCCAGCCCGTAGCGCTCGACGTGGTCGACCACCGGCCGGTCGGCGAGCAGCTCCACGGCGTGGCCGTCCAGCAGCCGGTGCGCCCGGGCGCGGGCGTCGCCGAGCACCGTACGGCGGTACGGGACGTCGCCGTGCGACCACCACTGCTCGGTCTTGATCCGGGACTTGTACCGCTCGCGGGCCAGGCCCGAGGCGGCGACGGTGAGTTCGGCGCGCCGGACCGCCGGCAGGGCGCCGCGGGCGGTGAACGCGTAGGCCAGCGCGCCCTGTTCGAGCAGCCGGCTGTCGCCGCGCTGCTCGGCGGTCAGGCCGACCTTGAGCAGGCCCTCGCCGAACCAGGCGAGGTAGAGCAGGTAGGTGCGGCCGTCGTCGAGGATCTGGTCCCGGGCGAGGGCGAGGCCGCGGTCCACGCTCTGGCAGGCCGGGCACTGCGTCGCACCGCCGCCCGGGTCGATCACCGCGTGGTGCGGGCAGGGCGTGCGCTCCGTCGCCCCGGCCAGCCAGGCCCCCACGCAGCGGCGCGGGCCGCCCAGCAGCCAGCCGACCTCCACCCCCGGCGCCACGGCGCGCTCGTGCACCTGCGCGCCGCGCGCGGCCCCGAGCACGGCGCGGCCGTCCCGCCAGCTCAGGCCGGTGGAGACCCAGCCGGCGGGGCGGGCCCGGTGCTCGGGGGTCTGCGGGGGCTGCGGGGGGATCGTCACGTTTCTCCTGGCTGTCGGTAGCCGACGAGACTACCCGGTGCCACCGACAGGCCGGGCGGCCCGACGCCGCCACACCCCTGCCACCCCGCCCGCCGGCCCCCTCGACAGGGCGTCAGGTCCGTGGCGGCCGGCCCCTCCTCCCCGCCCGAAAGCCCCGCAGGTCACCGGCGCTTGGCCGGGCGGGGTGTTCACGTTCTATTGTGGCGGGCGCGGTCGGCGGCGCGGTCGGGAGGCGGTGCCGCGGCGGCCGCATCGGGCGCGAGGCGAATGGGGTGGGCGGACGGTGTCGGGGCGGCGGAGCAGCGGGGTGCTGGCGATCTGGGCGGAGGCGCAGCGACAGCAGCAGCGCCGGGAGGAGGCCCGGTGGCGCGCCGAGGCGGCGGAGCAGCGCCGCCGGGAGCGGGAGCAGCGGGAGGTGCAGAAGGCGGCGGCCCGCGGCGAGCGCGAGGCGCAGCGCGCCTACCAGCAGTCGCGGGAGGCGGAGGTGGCCCGGCGGACGGCCGAACTGGACGCCCGGGTCGAGGAGTTGCGGGGGCTGCTGGCCGCCGGGCTGGCCGCGCCGGCCTTCGGCCCGCAGGCCCTGCTGGCGCCGCGGGCGGTGCCGCCGTTCGATCCGGGGCCGCTGGGCGAGCCGGTGCCGATGCCGGACCAGTCCTCGGCCCGGTACTTCGTGCCGCCACCGGACCCGGTGCAGGCCCGCAACCCGGGGGTGCGGCAGCAGTACGAGCAGTACCTGGCCCAGGCCCGGGCCCGGTTCGAGCAGGACTGGTACGCCGCGCAGGCCCGGGAGGTGGACCGGCAGCACCGGCTGGCCGCGTACCACCAGGAGTACCTGGCCGGGGTCGAGCACTCCCGCCGGCAGCAGGAGGAGCTGGCCGCCCGGACCGAGGAGCTGCTGCGCCGGCTGCGGGCGGGCGAGCCGGAGGCGGTGCAGGAGTACTTCACGGCCGGCCTGTACGCCTCGGCGGCCTGGCCGGAGGGCTTCCCGCACCGGCTGGCGGCGGCGTTCGACGCCGGGAGCCGCCAGCTGGTGGTGGACTGGGAGCTGCCCGGGCCGGACGTGGTGCCGGCCGCCGGCCGGGTGCGGTACGTGAAGTCGGACGACCGCGAGGCCGAGGTGGCCCGCCCGGCGACGGAGCGCAAGGCGCTGTACCGGGAGGTGCTGGCGCAGTCGGCGCTGCGGGTGGCGGTGGAGCTGTTCCGGGCGGACCGGGACGGGCTGCTGGACTCGGTGGTGCTGAACGGCTTCGTGCTCGGCATCGACCCGGCGACCGGCCGGGAGGCCGAGCGCTTCCTCTCCACCCTGACCGCCACCCGGGCGGGCTTCGCCGCCCTGGCGCTGGACCGGGTGGACCCGGTGGAGTGCTTCCAGGGCCTGGGCGGCCGGCTGTCGGCGCGCCCGGAGCGGCTGGACGAGGTGCGGCCGGACCGGCGGCCGGAGAGCGTCGGCGGGAGCCTGGCCGGGCACGGCGGCGAGGACGAGCCGGACCTGTTCGAGATGGACCCGCTGGACTTCGAGGAGCTGATCGCCGAGCTGTTCCGGCTGCGCGGCTTCCGGGTGATGACCACGGCCCGCAGCGGCGACGTCGGGGTGGACGTGGTGGCCGAGGACCTGGACCCGGTGACCGGCGGCACGATCGTGATCCAGGCGAAGCGCTACAAGAAGACCGTCCCGCCGACGGCGGTGCGCGACCTGGAGTCGACCGTCCGCCACCACGGTGCGATCAAGGGCATCCTGGTCACCACCGCGGGCTTCGGCCGCGGCTCGTACAGCTACATCGAGGGCAAGCCGCTGGCCCTGGTGAGCGGCCCGGAGCTGGTCGCCCTGCTCGCCGAGCAGGGCCTGCGCGGCCGGCTCGGCGGCGACGGCTCCTCCGCCGCCGCCTCGGCCGTCGCGAACGACCGGTCCGAGGAGGCGCGCGAGACCGCCCTCACGGTGAGCTGGCAGAGCCGGACGGCCGGCGGGGACGCGGTGGAGCTGGACGTCACCGCCTTCCTGTGCGCCGGCGGCCGGGTGCTGAGCGACGAGCACTTCGTGTTCTTCAACAGCCCGCAGGACCCGGACGGCGCCGTGCGGCTGCACCCGACCCGCTCGGTGCCGGGCGAGCCGACCCGGGCGGCCCGGCTGGCCCTGGACCTGCACCGGCTGCCGGCCGCCGTCGAGGAGGTGGTGGTCGCCGTCTCCACCGAGGAGGAGGACCACCCGGCGCTGCCGCTCGGCTACGTGCACGGGCTGGCGCTCGCCGCCGCGTACGGGCCGGGCGCCGGCGGACCGGACGCCTGGACGGGCCCGACCGGCGGGGTGCCGGACAGCGCGATGCTGCTCGGGGCGTTCCGCCGGGCCGCCGGCGGCTGGGAGTTCAGCCCGTCCGGGCGGGCGGTGACGAACGGCCTGGCCGGGCTGGCGGCGGCCTTCGGCGTGGCGGTCGAGTAGTCGGCCGGGCCCCGGCCCCTTCCGGAACCGTCCGGAGCCTGCCGGGGCCCTTGGTCCTCAGGGTCCGGCGTCATACCTGAGGAGGAGAAGGCCCCCCGCCGTCCCGCCGGGTCGGCGGGGGCCGACCCTCCGCGTGGCATACGAATCGCATTCGAACAGCTTGGGATGATGTTACGGAGTTAAACATTCCGTTAATCAGCCCGAGGAGTCCACGTGACGTTCCCCGCAACCGCCGTCCACACCGGCCGCGCGGCCGCCCGAGCCACCAGCCTGAACAAGGTCTACGGGGAGGGGGAGACCCGCGTCGTCGCCCTCGACAACGTCAGCGTCGTGTTCCCCCAGGGCGAGTTCACCGCCATCATGGGCCCCTCCGGCTCCGGCAAGTCCACCCTCATGCACTGCATGGCCGGCCTCGACACCGTCACCTCCGGCTCCTCCACCATCGGCGACACCGAGCTCGTCGGCCTCAAGGACAAGCAGCTCACCCAGCTCCGCCGGGACCACATCGGCTTCATCTTCCAGGCCTTCAACCTGCTCCCCACGCTGACGGCCCTGGAGAACATCACCCTCCCCATGGACATCGCCGGCCGCAAGGTCGACAAGCCCTGGCTCGACCGCGTCGTCGACACCGTCGGCCTCTCCGGCCGCCTCAGCCACCGCCCCTCCCAGCTCTCCGGCGGCCAGCAGCAGCGCGTCGCCTGCGCCCGCGCCCTCGCCGGCAAGCCCGACATCATCTTCGCCGACGAGCCCACCGGCAACCTCGACTCCCGCTCCGGCGCCGAGATCCTCTCCTTCCTGCGCAACTCCGTGCGCGAGCTCGGCCAGACCGTCGTCATGGTCACCCACGACCCCGTCGCCGCCTCCTACGCCGACCGCGTCGTCTTCCTCGCCGACGGCCGCATCGTCGACGAACTCCACCAGCCCACCGCCGACACCGTCCTGGACCGCATGCGCCGCTTCGACGCCAAGGGCCGCACCAGCTGATCCGGCCCACCGAGGCCCGAAGCCACCCGTCCCCCGAGTACCCCCAGGACTGACACTCCCTCATGTTCCGCACCGCACTGCGCAATGTGCTCGCCCACAAGGGCCGGCTGCTGATGACGGTACTGGCCGTCATGCTCGGCACCGCCTTCGTGTCCGGCACGCTGGTCTTCTCCGACACCTTCGGCAACGCGCTGAGGACCCAGAACTCCAAGAGCTACACCGACGTCGCCGTCACGGTCGCCGACCGCGAGGCCCGCAACCTCAGCGACGACGACGGCGGCCGGATCGCCGGCCCGACCCTCACCGAGGAGACCCGCACCAAGGTCGCCGCGGTGCCCGGCGTCGCCGAGGTCCGCGGCGTGGTCAGCGGCTTCGCCGGCATCGCCGACACCAAGGGCGCGCTGATCGGCAACGGCTTCTCCACCACCGGCACCAACTACGTGCCGGGCGCCGACGGCACCGACCCGCGCTACCCGCTGGTCGAGGGCCGCGGCCCGAAGGACGCCACCGAGATCGCGCTGGACCGCAAGACCGCCGACAAGGGCGGCTACAAGGTCGGCGACACCGTCCGGGTCGCGGTCAACGGCCCGGTGATGAAGCTCAAGCTCACCGGCACCCTGACCACCAACGACCCGCGCGTGGTGGCCGGCGGCTCGCTCGCCGCCTTCGACACCGCCACCGCCCAGCAGCTCTACCTGACCCCGGGCCGCTACGCCGAGCTGGACGTCAGGTCCAAGCCGGGCACCGACGACGCCGCGCTGCTCACCGCCGTCAAGCAGGCCGTCCCGCAGGGCGACTCCATCGAGGCGAAGACCGGCCGCGAACTCGCCGCCGAGCAGGACGAGATGATCCGGAAGGGCACCACCGTCCTGACCACCGTCCTGATGGGCTTCGCGGGCATCGCGCTGTTCGTCGGCATCTTCATCATCGCCAACACCTTCACCATGCTGGTCGCCCAGCGCACCAAGGAGCTGGCGCTGCTGCGCGCCGTCGGCGCCACCCGCCGCCAGATCACCCGCTCGGTGCTGATCGAGGCCGTCCTGGTCGGCCTGACCGCCGCGGTGACCGGTCTGCTGGCGGGCATCGGCATCGCCGCCGGACTCAAGTCGCTGCTCAACGGCCCGATGGACGCCAACCTGCCGGACGGCCCGCTGATCATCGCCCCGACCACGGTGGTCGCCGCGCTCGCGGTCGGCGTGCTGGTGACGGTGCTGGCCGCCTGGCTGCCCGCCCGCCGGGCCTCCCGGATCGCCCCGGTGGCGGCGATGAGCTCGGCCGAGCAGCCCGCGACCCAGAAGGGCCTGCGGATCCGCAACACCATCGGCCTGCTGTTCTCCCTGGCCGGCCTCGCCGCGCTGGCCGGCGGTGTGGCCGGCAAGGAGGTCAAGCTGGTCGGCCTCGGCGCCGGCACGCTGCTGATCGGCGTGTTCGTGCTGACCCCGCTGCTGTCCCGGCCGCTGATCGCGCTGTTCGCCCCGCTGCTGCGCGCCGTGTACGGCGCCCCGGGCAAGCTGGCCCAGGAGAACGCGGTCCGCAACCCGCGCCGCACCGCCGCGACCGCCTCGGCGCTGACCATCGGCGTCACCCTGATCACCTCGCTGACGGTGATCGGCGCCTCGGTGAACCAGGCCGTGGACAAGGCCGCCGAGACCGACCTCAAGGCCGACTACACCGTCGCCATGCAGAACTTCTCGAAGCTCTCCCCCGAGGTCGCCGCCCAGATCGCCAAGGCGCCCGGCGTCAGCGTGATCAGCGCCGAGCGCAACGTCACCGTCAAGACCGGGCAGAACGGCGAGGACAGCGAGTGGATGACCGCGGTGGACGCCGCGACCATCGACCAGCTGGCCACCGTCAAGGTCAAGGAGGGCTCCCCGGACGCCCTCAAGCAGGGCAGGCTGCTGGTCAGTTCGGGCCGCGCCGAGCGCGCCGGCTACAAGGTCGGCGACACCCTCGCCGTCACCTACCCGGACGGCGCCAAGGGCTCGCTGACCGTCGGCGGCATCCTGGAGGCCAACACCGCGCTGGCCTCGGTCATCGTCCCGGAGGCCGTGGTCGCCCCGCACCTGGCGCCCGCCACCGGCCTGGAGAAGGTCCTGGTCAAGGGCACCAACGGCGCGACCGAGGAGCTGAAGCAGGCGCTGCGCGACGCGACCGGCGGCAACCCGCTGATCGCGGTCAAGGGCGCGAAGGAGATCAAGGCGGAGAACCGCCAGATGATCACCGGCATCCTGAACATGATGTACGGGCTGCTCGGCATGTCCGTGGTCATCGCGGTGCTCGGCGTGGTCAACACCATGGCCATGTCGGTGTTCGAGCGCCGCCGGGAGATCGGCATGCTGCGGGCGATCGGCCTGGACCGGCTCGGCATCCGCCGGATGGTCCGGCTGGAGTCGCTGCTGATCGCGCTGTTCGGCGGGCTGGTGGGTGTCGGACTCGGCATCCTGGTCGCCTGGGCGGGTGTGCGCACGCTGGCGGACAGCCTCAAGGGCATCACCACCGTGGTGCCGCCGGTGCAGACCGTCGGCTTCCTGCTCGCGGCCGCCGTGATCGGCCTGCTGGCCGCGCTCTGGCCGGCCCACCGGGCGGCGAAGCTGGACATCCTGGACTCGATCAAGAGCCAGTAGTCCGGGCCCGGAACAGATGGAGCCCCCGGGGCGGTTCGGAAGAACCGGCCCGGGGGCTCCGTCGTGTCATCAGGCGAGCGTCATCAGGTGGACATCGTCAACCGGACTGCATCAGGTGAACCGGATCGGGTGAACCGGATCAGTTGAACAGCACCTTCTCGTTGTTCGGCTGCAGGGTGCCGGTGGTTAGCCCGGCGGCCGAGACCAGCAGCTGGCCGGCCGGCTTGCCGTCGGTGCCCAGCACCTCGGCGTTGACCGCCGTGGTCTCGTCCGGCGCGGTGACCTGGAGGCCGGTGAGCACGTGGCAGGTCGCGTCCGACTTGTCGCAGGCGCTCCACTTGAGGCCCGCGTAGCCGGACTTGTTGGGCTTCAGGGTGACCAGCACCGCGGGCCCGGGGTGCGACTCGCGGTTGGCCGCCAGCGCGTCCGCGCTGTTGTCGGCCTTCAGGCCGCCGAAGCCCGGGTAGCCGTACAGGGTGCAGTTGTGGCTGCTCTTGTTCTTGATCGTCAGCATCGCCGAGCCCGCGCCCTTGAGCTGCACGGTGGCGGTGATGTCGTCGCTCTTGCAGCGCGAACCGGCCGCCTGGCCGGCCATCGGGTCGCCCGGGACGGTGGCCCCGGCGGCGCTCGCCTTCGGGTCGCCCGGCTTGTCGTCGGTGTACTTCACGTCGTCGCACGCGGTCAGCAACACGGTCGCCGCGAGGGCGGCGACACCGGCGGCGACTAACCTGGCAGGCCTGCGAACGGTCATGTTCCCCCCATGTATGGGTAATGGCATGGTGCTGTCACCCTAAGTACGAAGGTGGTGGCGCAACGGTTCCACTGGGACTGCAGTTTGTCAGAGCTGACCGTTTTCGTCGTCTTCCTGACTGGTTCCGACCGCTCCTGGCGAGAACTGGCTCCGCTCCTACGAAACCGCCCCGGCCGGCGGGTGCCGGACGGGGCGGTACGGGTGGAGCGGGGTGGAGCGGGTGCTACGGGTGGAACAGGCCGAACGGCCGGATCAGGCGGCCGGCTTGGCGGCCACCGGCTGGGCGGGCTTCTTGCTCCTGCCGCCGCCGAGGACGTTGAAGAACACCGCCAGGGTCGGGACCAGGTAGAGCAGCCAGACCACCAGCTGCAGCACCGTCGGGTCCGGCTGGAAGTTGAACACGCCCTTCAGCAGGGTGCCGTACCAGCTGTCCTTGGGGATGGTGCTGGAGATGTCGAAGGCCGTGTTGTGCAGGCCGGGCAGCCAGCCGGCCTCCTGGAGGTCGTGCACGCCGTAGGCGAGGACGCCGGCCGCGACCACGACCAGCATCGCGCCGGTCCAGGTGAAGAACTTGGCCAGGTTGATCTTCAGCGCGCCCCGGTAGAACAGCCAGCCGAGCACCACCGAGGTGAGCAGGCCGAGCGCGGCGCCGATCAGCGGGTTCCAGCCGTCGCCGGTGGCCTGGACGGCGGTCCAGATGAACAGGGACGTCTCCAGGCCCTCGCGGCCGACGGCCAGGAAGGCGGTGACCACCAGGGCGGTGGTGCCCATCGCGATCGCCGCGTCCAGCTTGCCGTGCAGCTCGGTCTTCAGGTGCCGGGCGGTGCGCCGCATCCAGAAGACCATCCAGGTCACCAGGCCGACCGAGATGATCGACAGCGAGCCGCCGAGCGCCTCCTGGGCCTCGAAGGTGAGCTGCGAGGAGCCGAACTGGAGCACCGCGCCGAAGGCCATGGAGAGCGCCACGGCCGAGCCGACGCCGATCCACACCGGCGGCAGCCGGTCCTTGCGGCCGGTCTTGACCAGGTAGGCGATCAGGATGCAGACGACCAGGCTGGCTTCGAGGCCTTCGCGCAGGCCGATCAGGTAGTTGCCGAACACGCGGGCTCCTGAGGGGTGTCGAGATGGTACGGGAGAACAGGAGGGGTGTCAGCCGAAGAGGGCCTGGCCCCACCACTCCCCCGGCTTGCGCACGCCCGCCGGGCAGGCGAAGTGGGCGGAGCCGACGTGCTGGATGTACTCGTTGAGCTTGTCGCTCGCCGCGAGCTTCTGCTGGAGCGGGATGAAGGCCTTGCGGGTGTCGCGCTGGTAGGCGAGGAAGAACAGCCCGGCGTCTAGGCGGCCGAGGCCGTCGGTGCCGTCGGTGAAGGAGAAGCCGCGGCGCAGGATCATCAGGCCGCTGTTGGCGTCCGGGTGGGCGAGGGCGACGTGCGAGGTCGCGGGCATCGCCGCGAGGTCCGGCGCGTCGTGCTCCTTGCCCTTGCCGTACGGGGCGCCCTCGCCCTTGGTGCGGCCGAAGGTGTCCTCCTGGTCCTTCAGCGAGGCGCGGTCCCAGGTCTCGATGTGCATCCGGATCCGCCGGGCGACCAGGTAGGAGCCGCCGGTCATCCACTCCGGGCCGTCGCCGGGGGCGGCCCAGACGTGGTCGGCCAGCTTCGCGCCGTCGGTGCCCGCGATGTTGTGGGTGCCGTCCTTGAACCCCATCAGGTTGCGCGGGGTCTGCTCGTCCGGGGTGGTCGAGGAGGTCTTGCCGAAACCGAGCTGCGACCAGCGGATGTTGACGGTGCCCATGCCGATCCGGGCCAGGTTGCGGATCGCGTGCACGGCGACCTGCGGGTCGTCGGCGCAGGCCTGGACGCAGAGGTCGCCGCCGCTGCGGGCCGGGTCGAGCTTGTCGCCCTTGAAGTTCGGCAGGTCGATCAGCCCCTCGGGGCGCTTGGCCTGGAGGCCGAAGCGGTCGACGCCGTCCTTCTCGAACAGGCTCGGCCCGAAGCCGATGGTCAGGGTGAGCCGGGAGGCGGGCAGGCCGAGGGCCTCGCCGGTGTCGTCCGGCGGCGCCTCCGGCGAGCCGGGCACCGCGCCGGTGCCGACCTCGCGGCCGCCGGTCATCGCGGCGGCCGCCTTGGTCCACTCCTTGAGCAGCTTGACCAGGGACTCCCGGGTGGCCTTCTCGGAGACGTCGAAGGCGGCGAAGTGCAGCCGGTCCTGGACCGGGGTGGAGATGCCCGCCTGGTGCTCGCCGTAGAACGGCACCTCGGCGCCGACGGGGGCGGCGACCGGGACGGCGTCGTCCTGCCGGGTGGCCGCGGCGACCGAGCCGACGGCGGCGGCGCCGAGCGCGACGCCCGCGCCGGCCCAGCCGATGACGGCGCGTCGGCTGACCGCGCCCCTGGTCCCGGTGGCGTCGGCGGCGGCCGGCGTCCCGTTCTGCTGCTCGTTCTCCGCGTCCATCGGCGGGCGGGCCCTTCTACTGTGCTGGACTTCTGCGCTGACCCGCGGAGGCCGTGGGGCCCGGATCGCGGGCCGCCACGGCGTCGGCGGGGTACTTCGGGGTGGGGTGGCCGGTTACTTGACGACCACGGCGGCGGCCAGCTTCGACAGCGGCTCGCCCAGCGAGTTGACCGCGTCGGAGAAGGCCTTGCGCTCGGCCTCGGTGACCTTGTCGTAGGAGGTGAAGGTGCCGTCGGCCTGCTTGTACTTGGCCAGCAGGGTGTTGATGGCGGCGAACTCGGAGTCCAGCGTCTTCGCCAGCTCCGCGTCCTTCTCGGAGGCGACCGGCTTCAGCAGCTCGTAGGCCTTCTGCGCGCCCTCGACGTTGGCGTGGAAGTCGGCCAGGTCGGTGTGGCTGTAGCGGTCCTCCTCACCGGTGATCTTGTTGGTGGCGACCTCGTCCAGCAGCTCCTTGGCGCCGTTGGCCATGCTGGTCGCGGTGATCTCCGCCTCGGGGATCTTCTTCTGCCAGTCCTTGAGGTCGGCGACCAGCTGGTCGGCGAGCTTCTTCTCGTCGTCGCCGATCTTCGCGTCGGCCCAGAGCGACTTCTCCAGCTTGTGCCAGCCGGTCCAGGCCTGGCCCGGCTCCAGCTTGTCCTCGCGGGTGTCGGTCTTCGGGTCGACGTCGCCGAAGCTCTCGGCGACCGGCTCGGTGCGCTCCCAGCCGGTGCGCGAGGGCGCGTACAGCGACTTGGCCTTCTCCAGGTCGTCCGCCTTGATCGCGGCGGCGAAGGCCTCGACGGCCGGGATGGTGGCGTCGGCCTGCTCCTGGGCGTACTTCCGGTAGGAGTCGACGGCGGCGGCCAGGCGCGGGTCGGCCGGCGCGGCGCTGCCGCCCTCGCCGGTGACGGTGATCTTCTGGCGGATGCCGTTGCCGACCATGCCGGGCTTGCAGGCGATCTCGTACGAGCCGGCCTTGATCTCGGCGTTGATGCTCGCCTTGGTGCCGGGGCCGATGTTCTCGCGCTCGGTGACGATCTTGTCGCCGTCGCCGTAGACGTAGACCTCGGTGGTCTTGGAGCCCTTGTTGCTGATGTCCAGGACGACGTGGCCGGCCGGGAAGGTGGTCTTGGAGACCTCGCAGGCGGTGTCGGTCGCGTTCACCTTGACCGCGTCGGAGCCGCCGGCCTTGTCGTCCTTCTTGGACGCGCAGCCGGCCAGGGCTGCGGTCGCCACGGCGAGGGTGAGCAGCGCGGCTGCGGTGGAACGGCGACGGGCGGACATGCGGGCTCCAACGGGAAAGGGCATGGGTGTGCCAAGGCAGTGCGGCCGGCCGGGGACCAGCAGACCATCATTAGCTAAGGCATACCTTACGTAAAGACGATTTTCCGTCTACACCCACCCCCTGAACCGTTACCGTCCCGGTGTCCGGCGGGCGGCCGTCCTGCCCGGCGGGCGACTACCGTCCCGGCGTCCGGCGGGCCGCGGCCCGGGCCGTCCAGCGGCCCTCGTGCCGGCTGATCCGGATCGGGTGGCCGAAGGTCTCGCTGATCAGCTCCGTGGTCATCACCTCGTCCACCGGCCCGGCCGCCACGCACTCGCCGCCGCGCAGCAGCAGGGCGTGGGTGGTGCTCTCCGGCAGCTCCTCCAGGTGGTGGGTGACCAGCACGCTGGCCAGCTCCGGGTGCTGGTGGCGCAGCAGGTCCAGGCTGTCCAGCAGCAGCTCCCGGGCGGTCAGGTCGAGCCCGGTGGCCGGCTCGTCGAGCAGCAGCAGCCGGGGGCTGGGCATCAGCGCGCGGGCGATCAGGGCCCGGCCGCGCTCGCCCTGGGACAGCGTCGTCCACGCGGCCTCGGCCATCGCGCGCATGCCGAGCGTGTCGATCAGCTGCTCGGCCCGCTCCAGCGCCTCCGGGGCCGGCTTGCGGTGGAACTCCGGCTCGATCGTGTTGGTGTAGCCGGTGAGCACCACCTCGCGCACGCTCAGCGGCGAGCGCAGCGGGTGGCGCGGGTTGACGTGCCCGAGGTGGGCGCGCAGCTCGCGGACGTCCACCCGGCCGAGCCGGCGGCCGAGCACGTCCACCTCGCCGCGGGTGGGGTGGGAGACGGCGCCGAGCAGCGCGAGCAGGGTGGACTTGCCGGCCCCGTTGGGGCCGAGCAGCGCCCAGTGCTCGCCGGGCCGGATCTCCAGGGTGATCCCGCGCAGCAGGTGGCGGCCGTCGCGCACGACGTCCACGTCGCGGGTGCGCAGCACCGGCCCGGCGACGTCGGGGGCGGATGAGTTCATGGGACTCCGATCACGGTGCCGGGCAGGGTGCGGGCGGGGCGCCGCACGGGACGGTCCGGCGCCGTCCGTCCGCGTGCAGAGTACAACCGTCGAGTCGCGGGAGGTCGGGGCGTCCGAGGGGTGGACGCGCCAGAACCCTGTCGCCCGGCGGGAGTTGGGAGGAGGATGGTGCCCTTTCCGAGGGGGGACGAGGGGGGACTCGATGACCGCGGACGGGGAACGGGCCGCCGGCACGCTGCACGGGCTGGTCGAGGAACGGGCCCGCCGGGCGCCGGCCGCGGTGGCCGTGCGCTGCGGCGGGCAGGAGCTCACGTACGGGGAGCTGGTGGAGCGGGCCGGGCGGCTGGCCGCCGTGCTGGCGGAGCGGGGCCTGGCCCCGGGCGGCCGGGCGGCGGTCGCGCTGGGCCGGGGCACCGAGGTGTACGTGGCGCTGCTGGCCGTGCTGACGGCGGGCGCGGCGTTCGTGCCGCTGGAGCCCACCGCGCCGGACGCGCTGCTGCGGCACGTGCTGGCGGACGCCGCACCGGACGTGGTGGTGACCGAGGAGCGCCACCGGGTCCGGCTGGCGGACGCGGGCGGGGCGCCGCTGGTCTGCGTCGACACGGCCGCCCCCGCGCGGGCCCCCTTCGAGCCGCCCGAGGTCACCGCCGCCGACCTCGCCTGCGTCTTCTACACCTCCGGCTCCACCGGCCTGCCCCTCGGCGCGCTGATCGAGCACCGCAACCTGCTGGCCGCGTACGAGGGCTGGCGCGAGGTGTACGGGCTCACCGCCGAGGACCGGATCCTGCAGACCGCGAGCCTGGAGTTCGACGTCTTCACCGCCGACTGGGTCCGGGCCCTCGGCACCGGCGCGACCCTGGTCGTCACCCCGTTCAACCTCACCCTGGACCGCGCCGCCGACCTCGGCGCGCTGCCCGCCCTGGTCGCCGCCGAGCGGATCACCGTCCTGGAGCTGAACGTCCGCACCGCGCGCCGGCTGACCGCCCTGCTGACGCGGACCGGCGGCAGGCTGCCCGGGGTGCGGTTGCTCACCGTGGGCGCCGAGAAGTGGTACCTGGACGAGCAGTTGGGCCTGCAGCGGCTGCTCGGCGGGGAGGCGAGGGTGCTGAACGTCTACGGGCTGGCCGAGGCCACCGTGGACAGCACCTGGTTCGACGCCCGGGGCACCGCGGCCGCCGAGGGCGCCGAACGGGTCTCGCTGGTCGGCCGGCCCTTCCCCGGCACCCGGGTGTACGTGCTGGGCCCGAACGGCACCCCCGCCAAGCAGGGCATGACGGGGGAAATCGCGATCGCCGGCGCCGGCCTGGCCCGCGGCTACCTGAACCGGCCGGCGGACACCGCCCGCCGCTTCGTCCGGGCGGACTTCGACCCGGACGGCCGGGTGCTGCTGACCGGCGACCTCGGGGTGCTGCGGGCGGACGGCGTGCTGGAGTTCACCGCCCGGGCCGCGACCGTGGTCGGCCCGCTCGGCGCGGAGCGGCCGACCGGCGTGCTGGCGCGGGTGCGGGCGGCGGTCCACGCGGAGGGCGCGCTGCGCGGGCACCCGGCGGTGCGGGAGGCGGCCGTCGTCTACGTGGAGCCGGTACCGGGGCGGCGGCGGCTGGTCGGCTACGCGGTGACCGATCCGGCCGTGTACGGGGCGGACGGCTGGTCGCTCTCCCAGTACCTGGAGAGGAAGCTCAGGGGCCGCCCGGTGCCCGCCGCCGTCGTCACGCTGCGCGAGCTGCCGCGCACCCGGGCGGGCAAGCTGGACCGCGCGGCACTGCCGCTGCCGGCCCCGCCGGAGCACGCCGCCCCGCGCTCCGCCAAGGCGGGCGGGCGGAGCGGCGGCAAGGGCGGCGGCAAGGCCGGGGGCCGGCGTTCCGGGGACGCGGGCTTCACCGGCGGCTGCGCGGCGGTGGTCTGCGTCCTGGTGTTCGCCTTCGCAGCCTGGGCGATGACCTTCGCACTCTTCCCCGGCTCGACCGACCTCACGGGCGTCCCCTCCCCGTACCGCGGCTTCTTCCAGCTGCTGTACCTCTGCGAGAACCTGGCCTTCGGGGCCGGGATCGTCTACCTCACCATCGGTTTCGAGGCGGTCCTGCGGCTGGGCAGGCCGTTCGGGCTGTCGGTGCTGACCCATCTGGCGATCGCCTGGCTGCTGGTCAACTGGTGGCCGCAGGACAACCTCTACCGGCTCACCAGGGCCACCGACTGGCCGCGCGAGACGGCGATGGTGTTCGCGTTCAACGTCCCGCTGATGCTCGCGGCGCTGGTACTGGTGCGCTTCGTGCTCTGGCGGCCGCCGACCGGGAAGGAGTGACGGGACCCCGCCGGCGGCTGCTCAGGCGCACCTCGCCGGCGGCTCAGCGCAGCGCCTCGAACATCCGGGCCAGCCCGTGGTTCGCGGCGGCGACCAGCGCCTCGGCCGCGTCCAGCGACTCGGTGTCCGGCCCGGCCAGGGCGAGGCCGACGAAGGGCTCCGGCTCACGGGAGGCGGTCGGGATCAGCGGCAGCAGGGTGACGCCGAGCCGGGCGCAGCGCGGCCGCAGCCGTTCCAGGTGGTCGTGCAGCGCGGCCTGGTCGAGCCGGGCGCCGAGCGGCATCGCGTCCAGGGTGCGGACCAGGTGGCCGGGGCCGCGCACCGCGTCGAGGCGGGCGCGCAGCACGAGGGCGACGGCCGGCCCGGTGAGCCGCAGGTTGATCTCGGTGGGGGCGAGCCGGCGCTCCCGGTCGGTGACGAAGTCGACGTCGTACCAGCCCCGGTAGCCCTCGGCGGCCAGCCGCTCCCCCACCGCCACGGCGAACCGGCGGGCGGTGTCGGCGGCGTCCCCCGGCACCGCGCCGGGGCCGACGGTGACGCCCTGGTAGCGGGTGCCGGCCACCTCCATGGCGCCCGCGCCGACCGGGTGGACGGTACCGTCCGGGCCGACCAGGGCGTCCTGGGTGAGGTCGCGAAGCCGGGCGGACGGGCCGGCGTCGACGTACTCCTCCAGCAGCAACTCCCCTTCGGCAGGCAGGAGTTCGGTGCGGACCAGGCGCCGCAGCAGGGCCCGGCCGCCGCCCGCGGCGAACAGTTCGGCGGGCTCCACCACGACGGTGCCGTAGCCGCCGACGCCGTACGGGCTCTTCAGCACCGTGGTCAGGCCCCGGACGGCGCGGGCGGTCAGCCGGCGGGCCGCCCGGCGCCGGCCGCCCGGGCGCTCCTGGTGCGGCACCCGGATGCCGGGGTGCCCGGGGGCGAGGGCGGTGAACAGGTCGTGCGCGGCGGCCTTGGACTCGTAGCGGCGGACGGCGGCCAGCTCGGGCCCCTCGCCCTGCGCGGCCGTCCGGCCCCACCCCACCACCGGACGGCCGGAGTCGGCGATCCGGGCCGCCAGGGCGGGACGGTCGGCGAGGGCCTCGGCCACCGTGCGGTCCGGTGCCACGCCGCTGTGCACCTCGACCGGGCCCCAGGCCAACTCCCGGGCCAGCCAGTCGGTCCACTCCGGGGCGACCTCGGCCGGCAGCACCAGCAGCGCCGGTTCGGGGCTGTAGCAGGCGGCCAGGCAGGCGTAGTGGTGGGCGTGCCGCAGCCGTCGTAGGCGCTGCGCCGGGTCCATGCCGGGGGCGAGGAACTGCGCGTTGAAGTCCGCGACGTCGCCCACGTGGACCGCCGCCCGGCCGCCGGTCCAGGCCCCCACCCATCCGCCCATGGGGCGGAAGCGTAGAGCCTGGGAGGGCCGGCCGCCCAGTGTCGGAGCATCGGAGGCCGGCGGCAAGGTGTCAGAGCGCCAACAGCCCGGCGTCGGTGGGGCGCAGGCCGCAGGCGTCGAGGTAGAAGGGGCGCAGGTGCGGCTCGAAGTCGACGTGCAGCCAGGCGCAGCCGGCCGCGCGGGCGCCGTCGGCGGCCTCCGCGACCAGCCGGGTGGCGACGCCCTGCCGCCGGGTGTCCGGGGAGACCGCGGTGTCGAGCAGGAAGGCGTGGGCGCCGCCGTCCCAGGCGAGGTTGACGAAGCCGAGCAGGGCGCCGTCGGCGGTGCGGCGGGCGGTGACCCAGCCGAGGCTGTGCCGTTCCAGCCGGGCGAGCCGGCCGCCGGGTTCCACGGGGTGGCCGAAGGCCTCGGCGTGCAGGGCGTCGAGTTCGGGATCGGTGAGCGGGCCGCGCCACAGGTAGTCGATCGTCACGACGGCACTGTAGAGCCCTTGTTAACTTCCGATCATTTTTTATCGACCAAGGACACGACTTGGCAAAGTTATGACCTTTCCTCTAGCTCAATCTGACTGACCCCCGTCAATCTCGGTCGCAGCTCCTTTCCCTGCACAGCTACCCCCACTGGAGTCCGAGTGATCCCCACGTCCTCCTCCCGCCGTGCCCGCATGGCCGCGGCCTTCGTGGTCGTCGCCGCCCTCGCCGGCGCCACCGTCCCGGCCGCCACCGCCTCCGCCGCCCCCGGCATGCGCGAGGCCGCGATATCCCAGGCCCGCGCCAACGTCGCCCACAACGCGGGGGTGTTCGGCTTCGGCGCCGGCCAGGACCTCGTGCTCAAGGACGTCGTGGTCGACGCCGACGGTGCCACCCACGTCCGCTTCGACCGGACCTTCCAGGGCCTGCCGGTGGTCGGCGGCGACCTGGTCGTCCACCAGGACGCCAAGGGCCGGCTCAAGGACTCCTCCCGCGCGGCCGCCCACGACGCCGCCGTGAAGTCGACCGTCCCCAAGGTGACCGCGCAGTCCGGCGCGGCCGGCGCGCTGGCCGCCGCCCCGGGTGTCAAGGACGCCGTCAGCAGCCCCGAGCTGGTCGTCTGGGCCGCCGACGGCACCCCCCGGCTGGCCTGGCGCACCACCGTCGAGGGCACGGGCGAGCACGGCCAGCCGGCGGGCAAGGTGGTCGTCACCGACGCCACCACGGGCGAGCAGATCGAGTCCTACGACGCCGAGCACCAGGCCGCCGGCACCGGGAACTCCGAGTACACCGGCACGGTCACCATCGACACCACCGCCGCGAACGGCGGCTACACCCTGACCGACCCGGTCCGCGGCCACGTCACCAAGGACGCCAACAACGTCGCCGCGAGCTCGCTCAAGGCCTCCTCCGGCACCGCGATCACCAGCACCACCAACGTCTGGGGCGACGGAAAGAAGTTCTCCTCCAACCGCACCACCGCCGCCGTCGACGCCCACGCCAACACCGCCTGGACGTACGACTACTACAAGAACGTCCACGGCCGCAGCGGCATCAAGAACGACGGCAAGGGCGCCACCGTCTTCGTCCACGTCGGCACCAACTGGGACAACGCCCAGTGGTCCGACACCTGCTTCTGCATGATGACCGGTGACGGCGACGGCACCACCGACCCGGAGCAGGTGGACCTCGACACCATGGGCCACGAGATGACCCACGGCGTCACCAGCGCCACCGCCAACCTGCGCTACAGCGGCGAGTCCGGCGGCCTCAACGAGTCCACCAGCGACATCTTCGGCACCATGGTCGAGTGGTACGCCAACAACAGCGTCGACAAGGGCGACTACCTGTTCAGCGACCAGTCCACCCCGCCGTGGCTGCGCCGCTTCGACAAGCCCTCGCTGGACGGCCGTTCGGCCGACTGCTGGAGCAGCGGCGTCGGCAAGCTCGACGTCCACTACTCCTCGGGCGTCGGCAACCACTGGTTCTACCTGGCCAGCGAGGGCAGCGGCACCAAGACCGTCAACGGCGTCACCTACACCAGCCCGACCTGCAACAACTCCACGCTGGCCGGCATCGGCAACGCCAAGGTCGCCAAGATCTGGTACCGCGCGCTGACCGTCTACATGACCTCCACCACCACCTACAAGGGCGCCCGCTCCGCCTCCCTGAACGCGGCCCGCGACCTGTACGGCGCCGGCAGCGCCGAGTACAACGCGGTCGCGGCAGCCTGGAGCGGCGTCAACGTCAACTGACGTACGGTGCCTAGTGGTTGAAGCCCACGTGGCAGTGGTCGTGGTGGGTGTCGTCGGTGAAGAACTGGTTGCCGACGCCGCCCGGGACCGCCACCGGACCGCCCACGTTGTACGAACCGGCGGCGGCCGCGTCCCGCATGAAGGACTCGACCAGCTGCCGGGACGTACCCGGGTCCACCACCGCCAGGCCGTCGATCCGCCAGACGTCGAAGGCCC
This sequence comes from Kitasatospora sp. NPDC058184, assembly GCF_042883725.1. Taxonomy (NCBI): domain Bacteria; kingdom Bacillati; phylum Actinomycetota; class Actinomycetes; order Kitasatosporales; family Streptomycetaceae; genus Kitasatospora; species Kitasatospora sp. NPDC058184. Next base: position 402,091 of record NZ_JBHVVE010000007.1, on the reverse strand, counting down.
GGCCCAGCGGATGGTCGCTGGGCCGGGTCGTCCCGAAGACGTCCAGCGGGTGGCCGGTCCGCACCACGCTCACCGAGAGCGTGTACGGGCCGGCCAGCCGCAGCATCGCCTCCAGCACGCTGTCGTGGACCGTGCCGCCGCGCAGGTCGGCGGCGGCCTCCGGCGGCAGCTCGATCCGGGGCTCGGCCAGCACCCGGGCCACCGCGGGCGACGGCGCGGCGGCGGCCGGGCCCGCGACACCCGGACGCAGGTCGGTGACGGTCCAGCGCGGCTCGGCCCGGCCCAGCCGGACGTCCACCGTGGTGCCGCCCTCGGCCACCGAGCCGTCCGGGCCGCGGGTCCACTGGCGGCACACCACCAGCACGCTCGCCGAGTCGTCGAGGATGCCGCCGTACTGGGCGACCACCACCTCCAGGCCCGCCTCCGACGCCGCCGGGGCCAACGGACCGGCGGCGTCGGCCAGCGCGGGCGGCAGGCCGAGCGCCGCCACCCGGGCCCGGGCCGCCTCCACCCCCTGCCCGCCGGGCGGCCAGGCGCCGAGCGCGGCGACCAGCTCGACGGCGCGGCGCTTGACGTCGGGCTGGATCTCGCCGGGGCCGGGCTGCCAGAGGGGCGGGCGGGGCAGCGGGGTAACCGTGGGTTTCTCGGTCGGCGTTCCGGCCGGTGTCGCGGGCGTCGTCGCGCTCGGACTCGGCCCGGCCGCCCGTGACGTGCTCCCGCCCGTGCACCCCGCCGCACCCAGCGCCAGCGCCGCCGCCGCGCCCGCCCGCAGCACCCCGCGCCGGTCCGGACCCCGGCCGCCGTCTCCACCCGTCATGCCGTCAGTATGCGGCTAGGGCAGCTCCGGGGGCCGCAGGCCGTAGCGGCCCTCCTCGGTCCGCACGATCCAGTCGGGCTCGCCGAGCTTCGCCCGCAGCAGCGCCATCGGGTACCTCAGCTCGTGGGGGTGGAGCGTCGCGTCGTAGACCTTCCACAGGATCGTGTCCGGCGCGTGCGCGCCCTCGCCCAGCTCGATCAGGCCGCGCAGCAGCTTGACGTCCGAGCGGCGGAGCCGGACCTCACGGCCGTCCACGGTGACGACCTGGGTGTCCAGGTCGATGACGAGGCGCCCGTCGAAGGCGGTCAGCGAGCCCTGCGGCTCCAGGACCACGCCGAGATGCCGGCGGATCCAGTCCGCCCCGGCCTGTTCGTCCACCGGCCGGGCGCCCGCCGCGTTCTCCTGCTCCACGCCCGGCAGCCTAACCGGCGGCGCCCCGCGCCGACCAGGCCGCGCTCCAACCGGCCAGCTCTGCCGGTCGGTTGGTGATGATCCCGTCCACGCCCGCCGCCGCGAGCACCTGCCAGCGGGCGGGCCGGTCGACCGTCCAGATGTTCACCGCCACCCCGGCGGCGTGCAGCTCCCCGACCACGCCGGGGCGGGCGGACAGCGCGTCGTCCGCGAGGTTGTAGGCGGCCAGGCCGAGGTCGCGGGCGACCGCCACCGGGTCGGCGTCCAGGGTGGAGCGGAGCAGGCCGAGCGGCAGCTCGGGGGCCAGCTCGCGGGCGTACCGCAGGGCGTCCACCTCGAAGCTCTGGACGAGGACCCGGTCGGCCATGCCGTGGTCGCGCACCTCCTGGACGATCCGGGCGACCTCGTCGCGGCTGTGCGGGCCCTTGATCTCCAGCAGCAGCCTGCCGCCGCGGGTGCGCAGGTCCTCCAGCTGGGCGGCCAGGGTCGGCAGCCGGGTGCCCGCGTAGGCGGGGGCGAACCAGGAGCCGGCGTCCAGCGCGTCCAGCTGGGCGGCGGTCAGCTCGCGGATCCGGCCGGTGCCGTCGGTGGTGCGGTCCACCGTGTCGTCGTGCAGCACGTACGGGACGCCGTCCCTGCTGGGCTGGACGTCGTCCTCGATCCACTCGGCGCCGGCCCGGCGGGCCACCTCGTCGGAGACCAGGGTGTTCTCGGGCGCGGCGGAGGAGGCGCCGCGGTGCGCGTACACGGTCGGCGGCGCACTAGTCGGGCGCAGCCGGGCGGCGGACGGTCGTGCCGGTGCCCCGGTGAGCGCGACGGCGCCGAGGGCGGCCCCGAGCAGCGCGGCGACGAGGACGGCCCGTCGGGTGTAGGGGTGCCGGCGGTGCCGGGGGTGCCGTTGGGGTGTCATGTCCCGCACGCTACGGTCGGCGGGACGCGCCCTCGCCGCCGACACCGGTGTGCCCGGCCGACATGACGACGGACGGCGGAACGCCCGGCCACCCCTCCCCCAACCCGGCCACCGCCCCCCACCCTCATGGACATGTTCGAATCACTGGCGGTCAGGCCGGTTCAGTAGCGATCATGACCGGCATGACGTCCGCCACCACCCCCGCCACCACCGCAGCCGCCGCCGCAGCCGCCGCCGGCACCTGGAAGCTCGGCGACCGCACCGTCCACCGGATCGGCTTCGGCACGATGCGCCTGTCGCAGACCGGCCCGGCACTCGTCCCGCACGCCGTCCCGCGCGACCGTGAGCAGGCGCTGCGGGTGCTGCGCCGCGCGGTCGAGCTGGGCGTCAACCACATCGACACGGCGGCCTTCTACTTCTCCCCGCTGCGCTCCGCCAACGAGCTGATCAACCGGGCGCTCGCGCCGTACGCCGACGACCTGGTGATCGCCACCAAGGTCGGCCCCGGCCGCGGCATCGACGGCGAGTGGGTCGAGCACGCCCGCACCCCCGCGCGGCTGCGCGCCCAGGTCGAGCAGAACCTGCGCCAACTCGGCCGCGACCACCTCGACCTGGTGAACCTGCGCATCCTCGGCACCGACTCGGTCGCCGAACGCTTCGGCGCGCTGGCCGAGTTGCGCGAGGCCGGGCTGATCCGGCAGCTGGGCCTGTCCAACGTCCACCCGCACCAGCTCGCCGAGGCTCAGGCCATCGCGCCGGTGGTCTGCGTGCAGAACCCGTACGGCATCGGCGCCACGCCGGAGCAGGACGAGCTGCTGCGGATCTGCGGGGAGCAGGGCATCGCCTTCGTCCCCTTCTACGCGATCGCCGGGGCCGGACGGCAGGACGGCGCCGGGGAGGCCGAGCCCGCCCAGGTCCGGGCGGTGGCCGAGGCACGCGGGGCGAGCACCGCCCAGGTCCGGCTGGCCTGGACGCTGCACCGCGGCCCGCACGTGCTGGCCATCCCGGGCACCGGCGACGTGGCGCACCTGGAGGAGAACATCGCCGCCGGGGCGCTGCGGCTGTCGGCGGAGGAGCTGGCGCTGCTGGACGAGGCCCACACGGGCCGGGCCCACGCGGACGCGGCCCCCACGGGCTGAGCCGGAACCGGGCGCGGCCCCCGGCGTGTCACTCGGGACGACATGATCTTCGTCCCTCCCGAGGAGTCCCACGGCATGACCGACACCGCCACCCGCTACCTCTACCTGGCCCGCCACGGCGAGGCCGAGTCCCACGGCGACGACAGCGGACTCACGGCCGCCGGGCGCCGGCAGGCCGCGCTGCTGGGCCGGCGGCTGGCCGGCCGCCCGGTCTCGGTGCTGCACCACGGTCCGCTGCCCCGGGCGGCCGAGACCGCGCGGCTGGTCGCGGAGCAGCTGACCGGCGTGCGGCCGGAACCCTGCGAGGAGGCCGGGGACTTCGTTCCGTACGTGCCCGCGCGGGACGAACTGCCCGACGACAGCGCGCGGTTCCTGCTGGACTTCCTCGGGGGCACCACGGCGGCGGAGCGGGAGGAGGGCGCGGTGCTGGCGCGGCGGGCCGTCGAACGGTTCACCGGGCCGGTGCCGGGCCGCGAGGAGCGGCACGAACTGGTCGTCACCCACGCCTTCCTGGTCGGCTGGCTGGTCCGGCACGCCCTGGACGCCCCGGCCTGGCGGTGGCTCGGCGCCAACGCCGCCAACGCGGCACTGACCGTCCTGCGCTACACGCCCGGACGGCCGCCCGCCGTCCTGCTGCTGAACGATCAGGGCCACCTGCCGGAGGAGCTGCACTGGACCGGCTACCCGCCCCAGTACCGTTTCTGACGATCGGTCAACCACTGCTCAAGGGAGGCTCGAAGGCCCGTCGACACGAATATGCAGACCGGTCTACTATCGCCGCATGGGAGTCAAGGGTGAGGAGACCCGGGCCCGGCTGATCGCCGGCACCAGGGAACTGATCGAGGCGCAGGGCTACTTCGGGACGGGACTCAACCGGATCGTCGCCGCCACCGGCGCCCCGCGCGGCTCGCTCTACTTCCACTTCCCCGGCGGCAAGGACCAGTTGGTGGCCGCCGCGCTCACCCAGGCCGGCCAGGAGGTCGAGGCGCTGCTCGCCTCCCTGGCCGGCGAGGGCGCCGGCACCGTCGCCCTCGCCGGGCGGCTGATCGACGCCTTCGCCGAACGGCTGGAGCGCTCCCGGTACACCAGCGGCTGCCCGATCGCCACCGTCGCCCTGGAGGTGTCCGGCACCAACGAGGCGCTGCGGGCGCTCTGCGCCGAGCTGTACGCGGGCTGGCAGCGGATCCTGGCCGACCGGCTGGAGGGCGAGGGCTTCGGCCCGGCGGAGGCCCGGGTCGCCGCCGGGCAGACCCTCGCCCTGGTGGAGGGCGCCGTCCTGCTCGCCTCCGTCCGGCGCGACCCCGAACCGCTGGACCACGCCCGGCAGGCCGTCCGGCGGCTGCTCGGCGCCACGCAGGACCACGCAAGCGCCACCTGAACCCGAACACCGGACGGGCGACGGGCCGGCCGGACCGGGGACGACGGCCTGCGGAGCGGAGCCTCAGCGGCCGGCCGGATCCCGGTAGACGAGCTCCCCGCCCTGCCGGGCGGCGAGCTCCGCGATCAGGCCGTGGTCGGGCGACAGCGCGCACGCGGGATCGGTCCGCCCCGGGTCGCCGGTGAGGGCGAAGGCCTGGCAGCGGCAGCCGCCGAAGTCGACCTCCCGGAGGGCGCAGGAGGCGCAGGGCTCGGGCAGCCAGTCGGTGCCGCGGTAGGCCCGGAAGGCCGACGACTCGGACCAGATCCAGGCGAGGGCGTGGTCGCGGACGTTCGGCAGGTCCAGTGGGAGGTCGTAGGCGGCGGGGCAGGGCAGGACCCGGCCGTCGGGGGCGACGGTCAGGGAGACCGCGCCCCAGCCGCCCATGCAGGGCTTCGCGACGCCGTCGAAGTAGTCGGGGACGACCCAGACGAGTTCGACGCCGGTCCGCCGCCGTCGGCGCTCGACGGCCTCCCGGGCGCGGGCCAGCTGGTCCCGGGTGGGCATGAGGGCGGCCCGGTTGGCCAGCCCCCAGCCGTAGAACTGCGTGTTGGCGAGTTCGATGCGCACCGCGCCCCAGGCGATGCCGAGGTCCACGATCGCGTCGATGTCGTCGAGGTTCAGGCGGTGCAGGACGACGTTGAGGCCCAGCGGCAGTCCGGCCTCGCGGACCAGCGCGGCGGCACGCTCCTTCGCCGCGAACGACCGCCGTCCGGCGATCAGCTCGGAGGAGGCGGCGTCGGCGCCCTGGACGGAGAGCTGGACGCTGGGCAGCCCGGCCGCGGTCAGCGCGGCCAGCCGCTCCCGGGTCAGGCCGAGTCCGCTGGTGACGAGCTGGGCGTAGATCCCGGCGCGGTCGGCCCCCGCGACGATCTCGGTCAGGTCGCGCCGCAACAGCGGTTCGCCGCCCGACAGGTGGACGTGCGCGACCCCGAGTTCACCGGCCTGCGTCAGCACGTCCAGCCATTGACTTGTCGTCAGTTCTGCTCTGCGGGCGGTGAGTTCGAGCGGGTTGGAGCAGTACGGGCAGCGCAGGGGGCAGCCGTGGGTGAGTTCGGCCAGCATGGCCCAGGGCGGGTTCACCGCAGCCATCCCCGCTCCTTCAGGTCGTCGAGGAAGACCACGACGTCGTCGGCCCCCTCGGCCGGGAACTCGGTGGTGATCTCCGGTACGGTCCGGGTGCCGTCGCACAGTCCGACGATCGCGGCCGCCTCGGCACTGAGGACGACGATGCGCTCCGGGACGACCAGCAGCGTGCTGTTCCGCACCGGGCAGTGGCGCAGCCGCGCGTAGCCGCTCAGGGCCGGTCGCCAGGTCACGCCGGGGCCCGTTCGACGGCGTCGAGGAGGGTCCACAGCAGCTCGCACTTGTAGGAGAGCGCCGCGATGGCGGCCTCCTGCTCGGCCCGGGTGCGGGCCCAGGACAACACCAGGGACAGCGCCTCGTCGCTGTCCCGGCGGCCCTGGCCGACGCGGGTCCTGAAGTAGGCGAGGCCCACGGGCTCGATCCAGGTGTAGTGGCGCTCGAAGGCGGCGATCCGGGTGGCCATCAGGTCCGGCGCGAACAGTTCGGTCAACGAGGCGGCCACGGCTTCCAGGGGCGTTCCGTGGCGGCAGAGGTTGACGTAGCCGTCGACGGCGAGCCGCACTCCGGGCAGCACCCCGCGGCCCGAGAGCAGGTCGGCGCGGTCGAGACCGGCCGCCTCGCCGAGCCGCAGCCAGCGCTCGATGCCGCCTTCGTCGCCGTCGCCGCCGTCGTGGTCGGTGATCCGACGGATCCACAGCCGGCGCAGGGCGGGGTCCTCCAGCTTGGCGAGGATCAGCGCGTCCTTGACCGGGATGTGCCGCTGGTAGTGGAACCGGTTGAGGATCCAGGTGCGCAGCTCCTCCGGCAGCAGGAGCCCCTGGTGCATCCTCAGGTTGAAGGGGTGCCGGTGGTGGTAGCGGCGCTCGGGCACGGCCCTGAGCTCGCTCTCGAAGGTCGTCACCATGTGAGGACCGCTCCTTCCGCGGCCACCCCGAGGCCTCGGTCCGCCAGCTCCTCGTGGAGGGGGGAGTCCGGGTCGACGAGCGGGTTGGTGTTGTTCAGATGGGTGTAGAGGCACCGGGCGGACAGGGCGGCGAGCCGGTCGCGGGTGGCGAGCACGGGCAGGTGGCCCATCCCGGTGGCGGACTTCGTGGAGAACCCGGCGGTGCGGGGCTCCTCGTCGTCCCAGAAGGTGCCGTCGACCAGGACCAGGTCGGCGTCCTCGCCGAACCCGTCGGTCCAGACGCCGGTCGACGGCGCGTAGAGCAGTCCGCCCACCCGCAGGGCGCTCACCCAGTCCCCGTCGCAGGCGTCCCGGGCGTAGCGGGGGCGCTTGCCGGAGAGCGGTTCGAGCGCGACGCCGTCGAAGTCCCGCCAGCGCAGGCGGGTGTAGGGCGCGAGGACCTCGCCGAGGCCGAGTCCCTTGTGCACGGCGTCCCGGACCGCGTCGGTCGCCATGACCTCCAGCTCGTCGGCCTCGCGCAGCCGCGCCAGGCCGAGCGTGTGGTCGAGTTCGGCGTCCGTGAGGATCACGCCGGACAGCCGGGTGCGCCGGCCCTCGGGGTGCAGCCAGGGGCAGCGCTCGATCTGTTCGGCGATGTCCGGTGTGGCGTTCACGAGGTACACCCGGCCGGGCTCGGTCTCCACGGCGACGGACGCGTGCAGCCGCCGGCGCGACGGAACCGCGCGTGCCCCGGCACAGCCGGGGCACGCACAGTTCCACTGCGGGACACCGCCGCCGGCTGCCGTACCGAGTACGTGCAGTCGCACAGCGCTTCCTCCCTCTTCGAGTGGTGGTCCTACCGGTGCGGTGCGGTGGCCGCTACCGCTTGGCGAGGTAGTACGCCGAGACCTCCAGAGACGCCTCCACCACCTGGTAGCTCGGCTTGCGCCAACGGGCGCCTTCCGTCGGGGTGTTCGGCCGGTCGGTGGTGCGCTCCCGGGACTGCCGGGCACGCCTGGGCTGTTCCTCGTGACGGGTCATGACTGTCTCACCTCCGTGTCGGGGCTTCACTGCGTCGTGTTGTGGTCGTAGGGGACGGCGAGGATCGCGCCCGGATTCGCCAGGTGGGTGGTCGGGGTGCCGCCGTCGCCGCGGACCATGTGCTGGCCTTCGCTGTCGGTGGCGATGTACAGCGTCTTGCCGTCCGGGCTGAGGGCGACGTCGCGGTAGCGGTTGACGGTCCGGAAGAGCTCCTCGTACTTCTTGCCGTCCTTGGAGAGCCGGAAGACGGTGCCGTTCTTCAACGAGGTGACGAGGACGTCGTCCCCGTACACCTTGAGGCTGCCGGGCGCCATGGTCGGCCAGCACATGTAGGCGGAGGCGGCGTCGGGGCAGACCGGCGTGGTGCCGAAGTTGTGCCCGCTCTCGACGGTCGTCCCGTACGTGCTGAGCGGGGAGACCATGTCCTTGGTGAAGTCCGTCTCCTTCGTCGTCGGCACCTCGGCCGGCGGCGTGTTCGGGTCCGGGTTGTAGGTGAGCTTCTCGCAACCGCCCTTGGCCTGCGACCAGTTGGAGTAGACGTACGCCTTGTCGTCCTTCCACCCGGCGACGTTGGGCCAGCCGTAGTTGCCGCCCTTCGTGATGAGGTTGAACTCGTCGTCGGTGAGCGGGCCGTTCTCGGCCGTGTAGAGGTCCTTGCCGCCGAAGTCCATGCCGTCCGGGTTGCGCATGCCGTAGGCGTAGATGTGGCTGCGGGCACCGTTCAGCTCGGGGTTGTCGTCGGGGACGGAGCCGTCCGGGTTGATGCGGAGCACCTTGCCCTGGTACAGCGACCAGTCCGAGGCGGCGACCTGGGCGGCGGTCGGCAGGTCCTGCGCGTGGTTCGGCAGACAGTAGTCGGCCATGTAGTTGTGGCCCTGGTCGCCGATCGAGTAGTAGAGCTTGCCGTCCTGTCCGTACCGGATCCGGGCCGACTGGTGCTGGTTGTGCCCCGGCAGCCCCGTCAGGATGGGCTGTTCGTCGGAGAGCACGCCGTCCTTCGCGGTGTAGCGGACGATCTTCGTGGCCGAGTCGTTGCCGTTCTTGTAGGTGTAGGCGAGGTAGAGGTAGTCGCTGCCCTTGCCCTTGCCGAAGTCCGGGTGCAACGCGAAGCCCAGGACGCCGTCCTGCCCGTCCTGACTGTGGAAGGCCTTTCCCGTGAGGTCGAGGGCGGTGCTCTTGGCGCCGCTCTGCGGGTCGACCCGGGTGATCTTGAGCCCGGACTTCTCGCTGACCCAGAGCCGGCCGTCGGGGGCGTAGGCGAGCTCGAACGGGTCTCCCAGCCCGTCCGTCACCACCTTCACCTGCGTCTGCGGCGCCTGGGCGGCCTGGGACTGGGGTGCCTGGGACTGCACGGGCTCGGCGGTGACGACAGCGGGCTTCTGCGCGGCGGTGCCGCCGGACGCCGCTCCCCCGTTGTCGGAGCACGACGTGATCAGCGCGGCGGCGGGGATCAGGGCCAGTGCGACCGGGAGCTTTCTCATGATGCCTCCCACTCGTCATGGCGACGAGTGTCTGGTTTCCGAATGACCGGATTCGGCGATTCCGTACGGGACCGGACCCGCACAGTGCGGGCGCCCGGCGAGCGGGCCATCGCCAACGGTGGGGGGGGCGCCACCGGCGGCGTACGGCCGCCCGGCGTCCCGATCCTCACCGTAGGTCGGGCCCCCCGGATCCGCACCCCTCGTTGACCCGGTCGCGTGGCCCGGGGGGCGGGGTCCTGCTCGACAGCAGCGCGGCGAAAAGGCCGCGATGGCGCGGGCCAGGATCACCGCGTGGCGCGGGCGCTTCGCATCCATCCGATCGCACCCCGGTCGTCGCAGCTGCGCTTGCCCCTCCCGTCCACGGCTTCCACTGGCATCATGGACGGGAACTGACTCTCCGTCAGTTCCCCATCACGGGAGGCGGGATGGCGTTCCGGTTCCACTTCACCGGCGAGGATCTGGCGCGCACCAGGGTCGCGGGGGCGATGGCGGCGATGGTGGAGCTGAACGTGGCGGTGCGCGTCCTGCGGGACCGCAACCACGAGGCGCGGTTCGGGGCCTGGCGGCGGACGGCGCGCGGGCGGCTGGGGCCGCAGGCCCGGATGGTCCTCGACCTGGTGCCGGTGCACGGGGTGTCACCCGGCTTCCTGAGTCCGCCGGGGGCCCGGAGCGTCGCGGAGCTACTGGAGGGCGTCGCCGCCACGCCGGCCGGGCGGATCCGCGCGGACCTCGCCGACGCGGCGGCCACCCGTCCGCTACCCGGCTGGGCCCGTACGCTCGGCGAGGACCGTGACCTCATGCGCCGCCTGGTGGAGGCCCTCGGCCACGTCCACGACGTCCTGCTCGCCCCGTACCAGGCGTCCGCCGAGGACGCGTTGGCCGCGGACCGCGCGGTCCGCGGACGCGATCTGCTGCACGGCGGCGTGGAGCGGCTCTTCGAGCGGCTGCTGCCGGGCCGGATCCGCTGGGAGGCCCCGGTCCTGCACGTCGAGCTGGCCTCCGGGCTGGACCGGGACATCCACCTCGACGGCCGGGGGCTGCTGCTGGTCCCGTCCGTCTTCGTCACGGGCGCACCCGTCGTGATCTACGACACCGAGCCGCAGCCGATGCTGGTCCATCCCGCGCACCAGCCCACCGGAGCAGGGCTGTTGGCGGCGCCGCACGGGTCGTCACCGGCTCTGGACGCACTGCTGGGCCGCACCCGCGCCGCCGTGCTGCGGACCGTCGCGCAGCGGGAGGGCTGTACGACCGGGGACGTCGCCGCCGCCGTCCGCATCTCCGCGGCGAGCGCCAGCGAGCACGCGACGGTGCTGCGGGCGGCCGGGCTGGTCACCACCCTGCGGGACCGCAACACGGCGATCCACACCGCCACCGCGGCCGGGCTGACGCTCCTCGCCGCCGCTACGGGCTGAGGCCCGGCCCCGTGCGGGCGGGACCGAGGCTCACGCCCCCGTGCTGGACGGCGAGTTGACCCGCTGCGGCGCCGCGTCCGGCCGGCCGGTCTCCTCGGCCTCCCGGACGACCACCGCGTCCCCGGCGGCGGCCGCGCTCGCGAAGAAGTCCCGCAGCTCGCGCAGGTCGTGGACGACGAGCGCCGCCCAGGTCTCGGACCAGGGCGTCGGGTACCCGAGGTGCGCGGCCGTGCGGGCGAGCACGCTGTTCTGCTGGCGGACGAGTTCGCCGAGCGCCGAGCCGCGCAGGAAGGCGGAGGCCGCCACGACCTGTTCGGGGCGCAGCACCGGCATGGCGCCGCCCGGCAGTGCCCCGTCCGATTCGTGCCGCCCGCCGCCGTAGACGGGCAGTCGGGCAGCCGGGTCGGGGTGCAGCCCGTTCTCGGTGAGCGCGAGTTCCATCAGGACGGCGGTGCGCCGCACGCCGAGGGCGAGCCCGGCGGCGGCCAGCCGGTCGTACCGGAGGTCGCGGTCGCGGGGCACGAGTTCGCCGAGTTCCTCCGGCGAGCAGGTGTCCACGGCCTGACCCGGCAGGCGGCGCCAGAAGTGATCCACACTCACCCGCCCAGCGTAACGAAGTCGCGGGGTGCCGATCCCGCGCCGAGCCGTTCAGACCTCGTCAAACCGGGGTTCGGGCCCCGTCAGGCCGCGTTCGGGCCCAGTCGGACCGCGTTCAGGCCTCGCCGGCGTGCCAGGCGGGCCATTCCCAGGGGCGGTCGGCCCAGTGGACCCGTTGGGGGTCGCGCGGGTCGAGGTCGGGGAAGAGCTGGTGGACGCGCGGCTCGAACTCCTCCGGTGCGAGCGGCTCCCAGCCGTGGCCCTCGAAGCGGACGAGGCGGTAGCGGCTGTCGGTGCGGAACTCGGCCACCTCGACCAGGGGGGTGGCCGTGCTGTTGGTCTCCATGCCCCCCAGCATGTGGCGCGGTGGCAATCAACGCCCGTCCAGACCCCTCTTCCGGGTCATGTCCCGGCGTCGGCGCGCTCGTTGAGCACAGCAAGGTTCTAGGGGGGCCGCTGGAAGGACGAGCACATGACTGGGCAGCCCACCGGAGGGCAGTGGCAGTGGCCGCAGAACGCTTGGCAGCCGCCGCCGGTTCCGACAGATCCGCTACCGCCGTGGTCCACCGCCACACCGCCGAGGCGCCTGTCGCGCAAGGCCTGGACGGCCGCGATGGTCGGCACGGGCGCCGTGCTGGCGTCCGTCCTGGCGATGTGCGGGCCGGGGTCGGGTGACGAGCTCAGCGTGGCGGCGCTGCCGGACGCCTCGCCCACCGCCTCGGACTCGACGGCGGCGCGGCTGCTGCCGGTCTCCCCGTCGCCGGTCACGCCGGCGCCGTCACCGCTGCCGCCGCCCACCCCGGGCGCGGCGGTCCCGGTGACCGGGCCGGGCACGGCGCCGGCCGCGTCCGGTGCCGGGGGCAGCGCGACGCCCGACGCCCAGCATGCCTCGGCGAGTGCGCGCCCCAAGCCGGGGCACAGCCCGCACACCAGCACGCCGGCCCGTGGCCCGTCGGGCGCGCCCGCCCCGGCGAGCACCGGGGCGGGCGGCGGCCAGAACACCATCTGCGACCAGGCCGAGCGGGCGGGCCACTGGCCGCCCGGCTCGGACCAGGCCCGGGTCTGCCACAGCCTCTACGGCTGACCCGGCTGTCCCGGCAGCTCCGGCTGAATCTGCTGGTCCGGCCGGTCCGACGTCGGCCCGGGAGCCGCAGACGCGGCCGAGGCGCCCGGACCCGCCGGTGCCACGGACGCCCCCGGGGCGCCCAGGAGCCCCCTGTCCAGCCGCGGCGCCAGCACCCGCGCCAGGGTGTCGGTGATGTGACCGGTGTCCCGGTACAGCACCACGCCCTCCAGCACGGCCGGGCAGGAGGGCCCGGTGCCGGGGCAGAGCAGCGGACCGAGGTCGAGGGTCCGTACCCCGTACCGGGCGGCGAGTCCGCCGTCCAGTACGGGGTCGGGCTCGAACGCGGTGTCGCGCGGGAAGAAGCAGGCGTCGGAACGCCCGTCGGAGGCGGCCAGGCAGGTCGGGATGTCCTTGCCGGGCATCGGGGTGTCGCCGAGGTAGGCGAGCGGGGCGCCGAGCGCGGTGAGCCGGTCCAGGGTGCGGGTCCAGCCCTCGGTGCGCTCCTCCGGGCTGCCGTAGCGGTTGAGGCCCGCCATCAGGACCAGCCGCGGCTTGGGCCCGGAGGCCAGCCGGGTGAGGGTGTTCTCGCGCCAGCGGTCGCACTCCTCGAAGGTCCGGCCGAGCACGTTGTTGCGCACGGTGAGGGTGGCCAGCGGGCAGCCGGGCTTGACCAGCACCTCCAGGGCCCAGTGCCGCTGCTCGGCGAGGGCGAGGCCGGCGGAGATCCACTGCCCGGCGTGGGAGTCGCCGAGCAGCACGATCCGGTCGGGGCTGTCCTCGGCGCCGAAGAGGCAGCGCGGGCTGCTGTCGGCGTTGAGCGGGATCTCGCAGCCCTTGCCGGGCGGGAAGTCCTCCCGGGCCCGGGCCAGCGAGGGCGTCAGGGTGAGCACCCGGGTGCCGGGGGCGAGCAGGCCCGGGCCGTCGGCGGCTCCGGCGGGCGCCGCGACGGGCCCGGAGGAGGGGTCGCCGAGGGCCCGTACGGTGCCGCCGCCGAGGGTGAGCGCGGCGATCAGCGGGATGACCAGGGCGCTGGCGCCGACGGCGAGCCCGCGCCGGGGTGCCGGGCTGCTGCCGTACCGCAGCGGCTGTTCGACCAGGCGCAGGGTGAGCCAGGCGGGCAGCGCGCTGGCGGCGGTGAGCGCGAGCAGGGTGGTCCAGGGCAGGGCGCCGTACCGGGCCTGGGCGATGGTCAGCACCGGCCAGTGCCACAGGTACCAGGCGTACGAGAGCCGTCCGGCGGCGCGCACCGGGCGGGTGGCGAGCAGCCGTCCGGCGTCGGCGGCGCCGGGGCCGTCGTGCCCGGCGGCGTGTCCGGCGAGCAGGACGGCGGCGGTGCCGAGGACGGGCAGCAGCGCGGCGGTGCCGGGGAAGGGGGTGTCGCGGTCGTACAGGACCACCGGTGCGAGCACGGCCGCGAGGCCGAGCCAGCCGACCACCCGCAGCGACCACACCACCGGGCGCCGCTCGGCGCGGGAGAGCAGGGCCGGGCCGGCCAGCGCCGCGCAGGCGCCGGCCGCGAACTCCCAGAGCCGGCTGCCGGTGGAGAAGTAGGCGAGCGGCGCGGAGGTGGCCGTCCAGCGCAGGCAGAGCGCCAGGGAGACGCCGCCGACGGCCACCGTGGCGAGGGTGATCGCGAGGGTGCGGCGGCGCCCGCGCAGGTAGCGGGCGAGGCCGAGCAGCAGCACGCCCCAGAGCAGGTAGAACTGGTTCTCCACGCCCAGCGACCAGAAGTGCTGCAGCGGGCTGGGGTCGTGTTCGGCGGCCAGGTAGTCGGTCTGCTGGCCGACGAAGCGCCAGTTGGCGAACTGCCCGGCGGAGGCGATCAGGTCGCGGGCGAGGTCGGTGCCGCGCAGCGGGTCGAGCAGGGCGCCGCCGGCGACGGCGGTGGCGACCAGCACGGTGGCGGCGGCGGGCAGGATCCGCCGGGCGCGGCGGGCGGCGAAGTCCCACAGGCCGAGCGGGCGGCCGACGAGCAGGCCGGTGATCAGGAAGCCGGAGATGACGAAGAAGACGTCGACGCCGACGAAGCCGCCGGTCAGGCCGGGTACGGCGGAGTGGAAGGCGAGGACGGAGAGCACGGCGACGCCGCGCAGCCCCTCGATGTCGGGGCGGAAGGCGGTGCGCCGGCGGGCCTGCCCGCTCTCGGCGACGGTGGCGCGCTGCGGGGCGGCGAGTTCCCGGTCGACCCGGACGACGCCGGGCAGCAGGTCGACGCCTGGGCCGGACGCGGCGGAGGTCGGAACGGAGGGCTGGACGTCAGCGGAAGAGGAGGACGACGACGGTGGTGGTACGGCCGTTGACACGGCGGTGCTCCTTGCAGGGCTGGCAGCGGTTTGTCGGGCCCGCCGGGCCGATGGGGCGGCCGGGCGGTGTCCGCGCCGGTGGGGCGACGCGCAAGGAAACGCAACAGGCAGGTGTTGCAGTGGAAGTGACGGTCCGTCAGAAGATCAGTGGGTCGGCCCAGCCGGAGGCCAGCAGCCCGCACAGCAGCAGCGCGGCGGTGACGGCGACGGCCTCGGCCCGTCCGAACCCGAGGTCGGAGCGGCCCGGTGCGGGCGCGGCGACCTCACCGACGGCGGCGCCCTTGCCCCCGTTGGTCCCGTTCAGCAGCGGCCACAGCTCCCGGATCAGCGGGACCATGGTGTAGGTGGTGAGCGCGAGCAGCCCGGCGAGCGCCCAGTACGGCCGCCAGCCGTACAGCAGCGCGGCCCGGACCAGCCCGGCGGCGCCCGCGAGGACGACGAGCCCGAGCCAGGCGACCCCGATCCGGGCGACGGTGCGGGCGAGCGTGCTGCCGCCGGAGACGGCGCCGGTGGGCACCCAGTCGGCGGAGCGGCGGCGCAGCGCGTGCGCGATGGCGACCACGTGGCAGAGCCCGCCGAGGAGTTGGACCCGGGTGACCTCGAAGCGCCAACGGGTGCGGGACATCGCGGGCAGCAGCACCAGGGCGACCCAGATCGGCGGCAGGAACGGCAGCACCTGCCAGGGCTGGATCTCCTCGGGGCGGAAGAACAGCATGATCAGGGCGGGCAGCGGTACGGCGAAGACGTTCACCGCGCTGGTGACGTAGCCGAGGATGCCGTTCCAGAAGCAGAGCCGGGCGGACTTCGGCAGCGGGCCGCGGCGGAAGTCCGGGTCGCGGACGAGCGCCAGGGAGCCGAGGCACCAGCGGTACTGCTGGCTGATGAAGGCGGGCAGGCCGGTGGGCGACATGCCCTTGGCGACCAGCGCGGGGACGTAGCGGGTGGACCATCCGGCGCGGGCGAGGGCCAGGCCGGTGTAGAGGTCCTCGCTGTGGTCGATCTCGGCGAAGCCGCCGATCCGCTGCAGCGCGGCGCGGCGGTACAGGGCGTTGGTGCCGCAGCAGACGGTGCCGTCCTGCGCGTCCCGGGAGGGCTGGATCCAGCGGTAGAAGATCTCCTGGGTGGCTCCCGCGGCGCGTTCGAGCCAGGACATGTCGGCGTCCGTGTCGAAGCACTGCGGGCTCTGCACGATGCCGACCCCGGGGTTGTCGAGGTAGGGCACCAGGTGGTGCAGGAAGTCGGGGCGGGGGCAGAAGTCGGCGTCCAGGACGGCGACGATCTCGCCGGTGCCCTCGGCCAGGCCGTGGTTGAGGTTGCCGGCCTTCTTGAACCGGCCCCGGTCGGGGCGGGCGTGGTAGCGGAAGCCGTAGGACTCGGCGAGTTCGCGCACCTCGGGGCGGCCGGCGTCGTCGAGGACCAGGACGGTCAGCTCACCGGGCCACTGGACGGCCGCGGTGTACCGGTAGGCGTTGTCCAGGACGGCCAGCGGTTCGCCGGCGGTCGGCAGCAGCAGGTCCACGCTCGGGGCACGGGCGGGGCTCCAGGCGCGCAGCAGCAGGTCGTGCGAGTCGCGGGTGAAGCGCCGGGCGCGCTGGCCGTCGGTGAGCGAGAGCAGCCAGGTGGCCGCGTTGAGCACGGTGAGCACCAGGAAGGGCCAGAGCAGCGGCTTGCTGAGGGCGAACAGGCCGAGCGTGGCGGTGGCTCCCGCGTAGGAGAGGGTGGCGCAGAGCAGCACCCAGCGGCGCTGCGGGCCGAAGTACCAGTAGAGCTCCTCGTCGTCGGGCGGGCTGGGCAGCCGGTGGTCGTCGGGGTCCGCGGGTGTCCGGCGCGGACCGGTGTCGGGTGCGGGCATGGCGGTGCCATGGAGAACGGGCATGCGGAAATGGCCCCCCTGGGCAGCGGACGGAACGTGGCCGTTCGCGCTCAGCCTCTCACATTGGCCTAGACCAATCATGAACGAGGTATGACATCTCCGCATCGCCCCAGCTCAGCGAGTTGACGGCGGATCACCTGCGGAAACCCGGTCCAGCGGAACTGAACCGAACCCCGAGGGCGGGCCGTTTCCGAGGCCGTCAACCACCGGTACGACTACTGGTACGACCGCCCGGACGACTCGACCCCGGCTCCCACTCAGCCGTCAACTTCCGTACACGGACGTCAATTCCCCGCGGACTCCGCCTTCAACTCCTTGACGAGGTGCGCGAACCGAAGGTCCGGCCGCCGCGGGATGCCGAAGCGCTCGTCGCCGTACGGGAACGGGCTGAACTCGCCGGTGCGCCGGAAGCCGCGCCGCTCGTACCAGGCGATCAGCTCGGCGCGCTGCTCGATCACCGTCATCTCCATCGCGCCGACGCCCCACTCCTCGCCCGCCACCCGCTCCGCCTCGGCCAGCACGGCCCGGCCGATGCCGCCGCCCTGGAGGCCCGGACGCACCGAGAACATGCCGAAGTAGGCCAGGCCGCCGCGCCGCTCCAGCTGGCAGCAGGCGACCAGCTCGCCGTCCCGCTCGGCGAGCAGCACCACGCCGTCGGGGTGGCCCACGGCCTCGGCGACGGCCTCCGGGTTGGTGCGCCGGCCGCCCAGCAGGTCCGCCTCCGTGGTCCACCCGGCCCGGCTGGAGTCGCCCCGGTAGGCGGACTCGACCAGCGCGACCAGCGCCGGGACGTCGGCGGGCGTGGCGGGCCGGAACACGGGCTCCCCGGCGGGCCGGGCGGAGTCGGTGGCGGTCTCGATCATGGGTGGTCTCTCCTCACGTGCAGGGGGCCGCCCGTGGTGGCCGGCCCGCGGGCATCGTGCCACAGCGCCCCCGCCGCACCCGGCGCCGCCTCCGCTGCCCGCCCCTCTCCCGGCCCCTCTCCCGGCCCCTCCGTCGCCCCCGCCACCGATCCCTCCCCGGGGCCGGCCGCACCGGCAGAACCGGCAACGCCGGTTGCCGGTCATGGCGTTCCGACCGAGGTGACGTGCGTTCACCATGTGAAAAAAGATGCCTGGTGGCGGTGCCAGGTACATGGCTACTCTGCGGTACGGCCGGTCAGACCCCGGCCGAACCGGGTCATTTCGACCTTCCCCACGCTCGGACCAGAGGAGTGCTCATGCCCCGCTCTTCCCGCTCCGCCCGCACCACGGCCACCATCGCGAGCACCGCCGCGAGCACCGCCGCGGCCGCCAGACCGGCCCGCCGCCGACTGCCCGCACTGGCCGCCCTCGCCGCCGCGACCGCCCTGGTCGCCGGCGCCGCCGCCCCCGCGTACGCGGCCGACCCCGCCCCGGTCGCCCCCGTCGCCGAGGGCCGTCCCGGCTTCCACCCCGAGCAGGACTTCGCCGGCTCCACCGTCGCCGCCCGCGAGGGGCGAAGCACCGCCGCCCCGTTCGCCTCCCTCGCCGCCACCCAGACCCCGGGGCTGGACGTCTCCGGCTACCAGGGCAACGTCAACTGGTCCTCGGTGGCGGCCAACGGCGCCAAGTTCGCCTACGTCAAGGCGACCGAGGGCACCGGCTACACCAACCCGTCCTTCGCCCAGCAGTACAACGGCTCGTACAACGCCGGCCTGGTCCGCGGCGCCTACCACTTCGCGCTGCCGAACGCCTCCTCCGGCGCCACCCAGGCCAACTACTTCGTCAGCCACGGCGGCGGCTGGTCCGCCGACGGCAAGACCCTGCCGCCCGCGCTGGACATCGAGTACAACCCCTACGGCGCCACCTGCTACGGCCTCAGCCAGAGCGCCATGGTCAGCTGGATCCGCGACTTCAGCAACACCGTGCACTCCCGCACCGGCCGCTACCCCACCATCTACACCACCACCAACTGGTGGAGCCAGTGCACCGGCGACAACGGCGGCTTCGGCACCACCAATCCGCTCTGGATAGCCCGCTACGCCTCCTCCGTCGGCACCCTGCCGAACGGCTGGGGCTACCAGACCTTCTGGCAGTTCGCCGACTCCGGCACCTTCCCCGGTGACCAGAACTACTTCAACGGCGCGGCCGACCGCCTCCGCGCCCTCGCCCTGGGCTGACCCCGCGCAAGAACGTCGCCCCCGGCCGGAACCGGGGGCGACGTCCGGGAGGTACGGATGTCCGGGCTCAGCCGTCGATGCGGTGCTGGCTCCAGAAGGAGCTCAGGTCCACCGTGGTGGCGGCCTGGGCCGCGGCCTTGAACTCCGCGGTGGTGGAGACGCCGTACCAGTGCGCCTGCGCGTAGTTCCGCAGCAGCGTGGTCATCGCGCTGTCGCCGATCGTCCGGCGCAGGTCGTGCAGGGCGCACTTGCCGTAGCCGTAGACGACCGTCGAGTAGCGCGAGGAGTTGGCGTCCCAGTACGCCATCGAGTTGGTGATCCGCTCCGCCGACGAGGCCCAGGAGACGCTGTTCCAGCAGCCGTTGCCGGTCTTGCCGAGGGCGAGGTCGGTGGCGTAGTCGGTGAAGGCCTCGTCCAGCCAGGGGCCGTTGTACTCGTCGTCGCCGACGATGCCGTACCACCACTGGTGGCCGATCTCGTGGGTGAGCGCCGTGGTGCTGACCAGGTCGAGGACGAAGCCCGGGTACTCCATGCCACCGAACCAGAAGTTGTTGTCGAGCACCGCGTCCAACTCGCCGTACGGATAGGCGCCGAAGCGCTGGGCGTGGGCGTCGACCGCCGAGGTCGCGGTGGAGAGCATCGACTGGGAGTCGGCCGCGCTGATCCCCGCCACCGAGTAGACGTTGACCTTCACCCCGGCGGCGGAGGTGCCGGAGATCTTCGTGAACGGCCCGGCGCCCCAGGCGAAGTCGCGCACCTTGCTCGCGGTCGCCTTGGTGACGGTCCGTCCGGCCGTGCCGGGGGTGTCCACCGAGGTGCCGGTCGCGGGCACCAGCAGACCGCTCGGGTGGTCCAGGGTGACGGCGAAGTCCGCGGCCACCGAGTAGAAGGACTCGCCGTTGTTGGTGTACGGGTCGAGGTGCCAGCCGGCCGCGTCCCGTATCGCCAGGACGGGCAGGGCGTTGCCGAGGAAGTTGTACGCGCCGTCGTGGCCGAAGCGGTCCGCGCCGCTCGGCACGGTGATGCCGAGGTCGAAGGCGACGGTGCCGCTCTGGCCCTGGGCGAGCGGGGCCGGCAGGGTGATCTTGAGCGCGGTGCAGTTCACCGTGAGCGGTGAGGGCGTGCCGCCGGTCACGTTGGTCACCGTGATCGGGGTGCTGGGGCAGCTGCCGTGGGCGTTGTCCCACAGCCGCAGGTACACCTCGTTCAGCGGGTCGGGCGAGGCGTTGGTGAAGGTCACGCTCTCGTGCCCGGTCCAACTGCCGCCGGAGGAGTCGCTGGTGAGGCCGACGGTGTACGTCGGCGCGACCGGGGTGCGGGTCGGGTCGCCGGGCTGGGGCGACGTGCCGCCGCCGGAGACGTCCAGGGTGACGTCGTCCAGCACGAAGCTGGTCTGCAGGCTGGCGTCCTCGACGCCGGTGAAGGCGAGCGTCACGGACTGGCCGGCGAAGGCGGAGACGTCGAGCGTCTTGTGCACGTACCCGGCCTTCGCGTCCAGGTTGGAGTAGGTGGCCAGGGTGGTGGAGCCGAGCTTGACGGTCAGCTTGTCGTACGCGGTGCTGCCGGTCGTCTCGGCGGTGTCGACGTGCAGCCAGAACCCGAGCGTCGCGGTGCCGCACCCGGCGGGGAGGGTGACGGACTGCGAGAGCGTGTCGGTGTGGCTGGAGCCGTAGCCGTCGAGCCAGGCGTAGGAGCTGCCGGAGTGGGCGCTCTGGCCGGTGTCGGCGGTGATCGCGCCGCTCGGCGCCGACCAGGACGAACCACCGGACTCGAAGCCGCCGTTGGCCACCACCTGGGCGGGTGTGCAGTCCGCGGCGCTCGCCACATTGGGGGTGGCGAGCGCCGCGAGGCCGGTCGCCGCGAACAGGGCGGCGCCGGTCAGGGCAGGGAGGAGTCTTCTCATCGGAGCCTCTCGTGGGGAGCGGGCCGGGAGCAGCAGCGTGACAGCAAACCCGCACCTTTGAAAGGCTCATGACATGAGACGCATACGCCTCACCCCACCCGACGGAAGCCCTACCGCAGCACCGGGAGCACCGCCTCGGCGCTACGGCCGGTCGCCGCCTCGATGAAGGCCACCGGGTCGGCCACCTCCGCCAGCAGGGCGCGGGTGAAGTGCAGCGCCCCCTCGGCGGGCGGCGGGCCGCCGACGGCCGCGATCAGGTCGAGCAGGTGGACGGTCGCCTCCATCAGCGCCACCTCGCCGAGCGCGCCGACCGTCACGCTGCCGAGCAGCGGGTGCGCCACCGTGGTCCCCGGCGGCAGGTCCGCGAGGCCGGCCAGCGCCGCCGGGCCCTCGACGCCGAACCGGGCGATCAGCACGGCGGGTTCGGCCACCTCGGCGGTCCGCTTCGCCGCCTCGGCGACCTGCCCGGCGGCGGTGTGGGCGATGCCGCCCGGCCGGTTGTAGGCCCGCAGGATGCCGACCCCGTCGGCCACCTCGGCCGGCGTGTCCAGGACGGCCGCGCGCAGCCCGGTGAACATCTCCGGCACCGGCGCCACGTGCGCGAACAGCTCCCGTACGGTCCACTCGGGCAGCCGGGTGGGACGGTCCCAGCCCTCGGCGGCCAGGGCCGCGCCCCGCTCCGCCCAGGAGGACCAGGCCTCCGCCAACAGCACGCGCACGGGATCGTTCTGACTGTTCATCGGCTCTCCTCGGGACGGTGATCACGGGATCGCCCCACGCTATCCCGGGCCCGCGGAAAGCCGTTTGCCACCCCCGCCCCGGGCCGTCACCATCGACCCATGACCGTCTCCGCCACCCGCCCGCTGCCCGTACCCGCCGCCACCCGCCCGGCCCCGGTCCAGCAGCAGCCCGGCCGCCCCCGGAGGCCCGACGCCCCCCGCGCGTGAGGGCCGCGCTGGTCGCGGGGCTGCTCGCCGGGCTCGGCGTGGCCGTCCCGGTGGGGGCCGTCGGGGCCTACCTGGTGTCGCTCACCGCACGCACCTCGCTGCGCACCGGCGCCTGCGCCGCCCTCGGCGTGGCCACCGCGGACGGGCTGTACGCCCTGCTCGCGGCGGCCGGCGGCACCGGCCTCGCACCGCTGCTCGAACCGGTCGCCCGGCCGCTGCGGATCACCTCCGCCCTGGTGCTGCTCGCCCTGGCCGCACGGACGGCCGCCACCGCACTGCGCGGCCGCTCCGGCCCCGCCGCCGGAGCGCGGCCGTCGCCGCCCACCCCCGCCCGGGCCTTCCTCGCCCTGCTGGGCATCACCCTGCTGAACCCGCTCACCGTGCTCTACTTCGCCGCCCTGGTGCTCGGCGGCGGCAGCCAGGACGGCGTCCCCGCCCGGGCGGCCTTCACCGTCGGCGCCTTCGCCGCCTCCGCCTGCTGGCAACTGCTGCTGGCCTCCGGCGGCGCCCTGCTCGGCCGGGCCCTCACCGGCCCGCGCGGCCGGCTGCTGACCGCCCTCGGCTCCGCCGCCCTGGTCGCCGCGCTCGCCGTCCGGCTGCTGCTCGACTGAGGCCGGCGCCGGGCGTGGTGACCGGCGCCGCCGGGTCGGACGCGCTCGGCGACCGGGCACCGGAAGGAGGTTGGCGAGCGGGTGCGGAGTGGCGTCACACACCGCGACCGGCCCCGCCACCCCGGTCGCCGCCCCCACCGCCCCTCCCCCGGTCATCTGACCAGCGGGATCGGCAGCGCCGCCGCCGCGCGGCCGCACGCCCGTTTACGTCCTATTCCTCCCTTGTATCCTGGTTCTGTATCCGCTGAGTGACATCCGCCGAAGACCCAGCCCGGCAGCGGGCCCCGCGCCCAAGCCGAGCCGACCGCCCGACGACGCTGCCACCGACCCGGAGGAGTGCGGAGATGGCCGAGCAGGACGCCCCCGAGAGGCGGGGCCGGCTGAGCCGCCCGCTGGTACTGGGCGCCGCCGTGGCCCTGGTCGACCGCGAGGGCCTGGCCGCGCTGACCATGCGCAGGCTGGCCGCCGATCTCGGCGTGGAGTCGATGGCCCTGTACCGCTACACCCCGGGCAAGGAGGCGCTGATCGACGGCCTGGTCGAGGCCTACTTCGACGAGATCAACGCCCGGCTGCGGGCCGGCGCCGCCCGCGGCCCGCACGAGGACGGCTGGCGCGCCGAACTGCGCCGCATCGCCCGGGCGTTCGCCGCCACCGCGCACGCCCACCCCGAGATCCTGCCGCTGGTCGCGACCCGCCCGCTGGCCGTCCCGGTGGCCCGCCGCCCGGCCTCGGTGCTGGAGCTCACCGAGCACATCCTGGCCGTGCTCGGCCGGGCCGGCTTCGACGACGCCGGCGCGCTGACCGTCTACCGCACCTTCGTCGCCTGGAACCTCGGCTGCCTGCTGGTGGACAAGCGCCAGGTGGTCGACAACCCGAACGAGCCGGACCCGGCCCTGCGGCTCGGCCTGCACCGGCTGCCCGCCGCCGACTACCCCAGGCTGCGCGCCCTGGTGCCCCGGTTCTCCGACTTCGACGACGAGGCCGAGATGCTGAGCGGCCTGGACAGCCTGCTCGACGGGATGCCCGAGCCGCCCCTTGACGGCTTCTACGGCGGCGACGCATCCTGAGGATACGAGGTACACGTCGGACATATCCGCTCGAATCCGGCACCGCCGAGCCGGCCGTGGGCCGCGCTCCCCCGGCGCCCGAGAAGAGGTCGCCATGTCCGCCGTTCCCACCCGACCGCCCCGACCCGACATCCTGCGACTCCGCGTCACCGCCAGGGACCCGGAGGTCCTGCGCGCCCTGCTGCGCGAGGCCCGCCCCGACACCGGTGGCCGCCCGCACGTCGAACCGGACGGCAGCGTCGGCATCGACGTCTACGCCCCGGAGGACCGGATCGCCGCCCTCGAACGCGAGGGCGTCACCGTCACCCGGATCGGCAACGCCAGCGAGGCCGGCCGCGCCGCCCAGGCCGAGGTCGGCACCGGCGACCGGTTCGCCGCCGCCGACGCCGTCCCGCACGGCCTCGCCGCCAAGCCCGCCGGCTGAGCCGGGAGGTCGTCATGCCGTACCTGAACATCACCGAGGTCGAGTCCGCCGTGGCCAGTCTGGCCACCGCCTACCCCGGCACGTCCGAACTGCTCACCCTCCCCGAGCCCTCCGTCGAGGGCCGCACCGCCCACGCCCTCAGGATCGGTGCACCGGCCCCGGTGCCCAAGAGCTGCGTGATGATGATCGGCGGTGTGCACGCCCGTGAATGGGGCAGCTGCGAGATCCTCGTCCACCTCGCCGCCGACCTGCTGGAGGCCCAGCGCGACGGCACCGGCCTCGGCTACGGCGGCACCGTCTTCACCGCCGACCAGGTCCGCAACCTGCTCCAGCGGCTGGACCTGGTGTTCTTCCCGCTGGTCAACCCGGACGGCCGGCTGTTCAGCCAGACCGCCGACCCGATGTGGCGCAAGAACCGCGACCCGGCCAACGCCGGCGGCAGCACGAACCCCGACTGCGTCGGCGTCGACGTCAACCGCAACTACGACTTCCTCTTCGACTTCGCCACCGCCTTCGCCCCGACCGCCACCCCGCAGGTGTCGGCCGACCCGTGCGACCAGCAGGTCTACGAGGGCCCGAGCGCCTTCTCCGAGCCCGAGACCCGCAACGTCCGCTGGCTGCTGGACCAGTTCCCGCGGACCGGGTGGTTCGTCGACGTGCACAGCTACTCCCAGGACATGCTCTACAACTGGGGCGACGACGAGAACCAGTCGGTCACCCCCGCCATGAACTTCCGCAACAGCCAGTACGACGGCAAGCGCGGTCTGCCCGGCGACGTCGCGTACGCGGAGTACATCCCCAAGACCGACGCCGACACCGCCGTGCTGCTCGCCGAGGCCTTCTGCCAGGGCCTGCACGGCGTGCGCGGCCTGGCGTACAGGCCGCTGAGCGGCTTCCACCTGTACCCGACCAGCGGCACCAGCGACGACTACGTCTTCGCCCGCCACTTCGTCGACCCCGAGCAGGGGAAGGTGCTCGGCTTCACCGTCGAGTGGGGCACGCAGTTCCACCCGCCGTGGGCCGAGATGCAGCGGATCGTCCTCGACGTGGACGCCGGGCTGGTGCGGTTCTGCCTGGCCACCGCCTGAACCCCTGCCCCGAAAGCCACAGTGCCCGACAGCAGGGCGCCCGCCACGACCGGTCGTGGCGGGCGCCTTGGGATGCGGGGGTGCGCGGGTGCTCAGGCGGCCCGGTGGAAGAAGAACGGGTCGATGGACGGCGGCACCCGGGTGACCCCGTCCGAGCTGAGCAGCTGGTGGGTGGTGAAGTTGGCGTTGCGCTGGTAGGTCACGCCCACCGGGAAGTTGGCCCGGTCGGGGGTGTTGTTTCCGGCGAAGACGCCGTAGAAGTCCTTTCCGACCGTGACCATCCGGAGGTAGTCCCCCAGGTACGGCAGCTGCGTCCCGGCCGGCGGCACGTCGCCCGGGGCCTGGTGCAGCACATGGCTCTCCGTGGTCCCGAAGCCGTCGCTGGTCAGCTCCAGCACCGTCGACCACTGGTTGTGGACCAGCTGCTGGTAGACCAGCCCGACCAGGCCGTCGGAGTTGACCGCCAGCGACGGGTTCTTGCCGTTGACCACGTCCGGGCGCGCCGCGGCCCAGGTCTGGCCCCGGTCCGCCGAGTGACGGCTGTGCAGCACGTAGTCGGTGGGGGCGGTTCCGCCGAGGTTGTCGCAGTAGGCGATCCAGACGCTGTTGGAGTCGGTGGGGTCCACGGCGACGGCCAGGTCCGCACCGGTGCGCTCCTGGCCCAGCGACCGCTGGTGCGGGTTGAACCGGGCCTTGCGGCCGGTGACCACGCGCTGGCCGACGTCGCCGACGGCCGAGTCGAGGAGGTCCTCGAAGGGGTTCGGTCCGACGCCGCCCTTGTCGTCACGGGTCATCACGACGTCGAAGGTGATCAGGGCCCCCGCGCCGGTGGCGGTCACGCTCAGGAAGGCGACGTAGATCGTGCCGTCCGGGTGAGCGGCGATCCGCACCGGCGGCCCGTCGAAGAGCGTGCCGGTGTGCCGGTCGAGCTTGACGGGCGCGAAACCGGCCGGAGCGGGCCCGGTGCCGGCGTCGTTCGAGACGTCCACGGTGGCGGTGCCGCCGGGCTGGGCGACGTCGTTGCTGCCGATGTACACCCGGTCGCCGCTGCCGCCGTTCGCCGTGACGGTGGTGGCGACGACCCAGGGCTGGTCCTCCCCGCTCCGGTCGACGAGCACGGCCATCGGCGTGCTCGCGGTGATGTCCGGTGCGCGCAGGATCTGCAGGTCGCCGCTCTGGCCGTTGAGGATGCCGGTGTAGAGCCGGCCCCCCGCCCCGCCGAAGCCGACGCTGATGTCCCCGGTGCCGAGAGCCCCGTTGCCCGGGACGACGCTGTTCAGCACCCAGGTGTCCCCGCCGTCCGTCGAGACGTAGACGGGGGCGAGCGGCCCGTTCATCGGGTCGGGGGTGAAGGCGGTCGCGACCATCTCCAGCGGGTTCTCCGGGTCGACCGCGAGGTTGGGCTCACTGTCCAGGTTGGTGTCGCCGCTCAGCGCCTTCGGGGTGATGTTGACGACCTTGATGGTGGGCATGTCGGCTCACCTCCGTTCCCGCAGCACGGCGAGCCTCTGCGCGGGCTGGTAGTCCTCGGGGTGGAGCAGCCGGTACGGCGCCCGCGCGGCGAGCTCGCCCCCGGTGGCGTGCAGCAGCCACAGGCCCAGCTGCCCGGGCGTCGGTTTGGGGACCGCGCGCCAGCGGATGTCCCCGCTGGCCGGGTAGAGCACGGTGGTCGGTCCGGGGGCGGCGCCGCCGGACTCGACGAGCGAGACGTCGAGTGTGGCGCGCCACCAGTGCGGGTCGTGCTCGGAGTACTCGGCCAGGCCGAGGTCCTCCAGGCCGACCACGGTGGCGACCACGACGGCGTCCGCCTCGGCGGCGTGCGCGGCCAGGTCCTGGTCGCGGATCTCCCGCTGCACCGAGGAGAAGGGGAGTTCGTCGGCCGTGGTGGCGGCCAGCGAGACGTGCTGCCGGACGGCGTCGGCCGGCAGCCGGCCGACCTCGGCCACGCCCAGGCCCTCCCCGTAGACCATCCCCCTGGTGAAGAAGGCCGCCGTGTCGCCGACCTTCAACAGCTCGGCGTCGGCGGCCAGTTGGACGGTGACCTCGCTGCCGCCGAGCTGCCGGAAGGCCGCGGGTGCGTGCAGCACCTGGTCCACCCGGACCACGGCGGTCCGTTCGTTCCTGGCCTCGGCCGGCAGGGCGGCGAGCGAGGTGCCGCCGACCCTGGTGACGGTGCCGAGGAAGCTCAGCGGCGCACTCCGGACGAGGTCGGTCAGCCGGGGTGCGGCGGCGGGTGCGGTGTCGGTCATGACGGTCCTCCGATCCGCTCACCGCGCGGCACGGACCGGGGCCGGGTGCGCCCGGCGCCACTCGGTCCGCGCGCCGAGCGCGCACCCGGCGGTGACGGCGGCCGCGAGCGCGACCACCAGCCACTCCGCGGCGCCGCTGCCGGCGTCCGGGTCGAGGCCGAGCAGCGTCTCGATCCACTGCGGCCACACCAGGGTGAGCAGGAACAGGAGCCCGGACAGCGCGCCGAGGGCCGTCTCCAGCCAGAATCGCGGGCGCACCGGGCTCGGTCGTCGATGGGCGGGGGCTTGTTGGGAAGGCATTGCCGCGCCTCCCCTCTCCCTCCACCCGGGCCGCGCCCGGCGCGCCACGCGCGCCGTCCCGGTGCCGCCGGGCCGCACGGGCCCCGCGACACGGCCGGCCGGACCGGCCCGGGTCGGGGTCTGCTCCCGTCGGCGCCGCCGGTCGGGGGCGTGGCCGCCGCGGGAGGGTGCTGCTGGGGGCGCGGCGCGGGGCCGCGCGGGGGGCCGTCTCTCGGGGCCGGGTGGCACCGAACGTCGTCGGCGCCGTACGTCTACGAGGCACACGTACGAGGGACACGTACTGCGTATACGAGTCTGCTCGCCTCGTCGCAGCAGGTCAAGGGGCCCGGAGCGGCACGGGCGGCACGGGCGGCACGGGCGGCACGGGCGGCACGGGCGGCACGGGGCGCCGGCTCAGACCCGGGCGCCGAGCATCCGCAGGACCAGCTCCCCGTAGCGGCGCCCGAGCTCCTCCGGCGCCTCGGAGGAGTTGTCGGTGTACCAGCGGGAGACGTCGATGCCCAGCGAGGTGACCGCGCGGGCCGCCGTCCGCACCTCCGCCACCTGGAACTCCCCCGCCGCCACGCCCGCCTCGATCAGCGCGCTGACCTCGCGCTCGATGTCCAGCCGCAGCGCCGCGACCACCGCGTAGGCGTCCTCGGGCAGCGCGTGCAGCTCGTAGTTGACCACCCGGCCGACCGTCCGGGCCCGGGCGTGCCAGGCGGTGAACTGCTCGACCAGCTCCCGCATCCGCTCGGCCGGTCCGCCCCCGCCGGCCACCGCGCCCCGGACCAGGGTCAGCGTGGCGGCGTGCCCGGCCCGGCTGATCTCGGCCAGCAGCGCGGCCTTCGACTGGTAGTGGATGTACAGCGCGGCCGGACTCATCCCCGCCGCCGTGGCGATGTCCCGGGTGGTGGTGGCGTGGAAGCCGCGCTCCGCGAACGACTCGACGGCGGCCTGGAGCAGCCGGTACGCCGCTTCGGGGCGGGCGTCGGCGCCGGGCAGGGTCGGCCAGAGGTCGGCGAGCGGGGTGCTGGTCATGGCGTCATCCTCCCAGAGAAACTCGTACAGGCTTTCGCGCCGGCCACCCCTCGGCCCGACCCCCGACCCGGGCCGGCGTGCGACGGGCAAGCGGTCGGCGGACTGTTGACAGCCTCCCGCACCGACAGCATGCTGAGCAAGCGCTTAGTCAGCTGACAGCAGGGATCCCCCGCACGAAAGGCAGGACGCTCCGTGGTGCACTCCTTCAAGGGCCGGGTGGCCGTCGTCACCGGATCGAGCCGGGGCATCGGCCTCGGCATCGCCCGCGAGCTGGTCGACCGCGGGGCCAGGGTCTGCCTCACCGCCCGCAACCCGGAGCCGCTGGCCGAGGCCGTCCGCGACCTGGGCGGCCCGGAGAACGCGATCGCCGTCGCGGGCAAGGCCGACGACCCGGCGCACCAGGAGGAGACCGTCGCCCGCACCCTGGAGGCCTTCGGCCGGCTCGACCACCTGGTCAACAACACCGGCATCAACCCGGTCTACGGGCCGGTCCTCGACACCGACGAGGCCGCCGCCGCCAAGATCCTCGCCGTCAACGTGCTGGCCCCGCTGGCCTGGACCCGCCGCGCGCACGCCGCGTGGCTGGGCGAGCACGGCGGCTCGGTCGTCAACGTCGCCTCCATCGCGGGCATCCGCTCCTCGCTCGGGATCGGCATGTACGGCGTCAGCAAGGCCGCGCTGATCCGGCTCACCACCGAACTCGCCGCCGAGCTGGGCCCCCAGGGCATCCGGGTCAACGCCGTCGCCCCCGCCGTGGTCAAGACCAGGTTCGCCGAGGCCCTGTACGAGGGCCGCGAGGAGAAGGTCGCCAAGGCCTACCCGCTCGGCCGCCTCGGCGTCCCCGAGGACATCGCCGGCGCCGTCGCCTTCCTGCTCTCCCCCGACGCCGGCTGGATCACCGGCCAGACCCTGGTCGTCGACGGCGGGGTCACCCTGGGCGGCGGCATGTGACCCGGAGGTCACCGCCCCTCGGCGATGACCTCCAGGGCCGGGCGGGGCGCGCGGCCGAGCAGGGCCGCGAGGTCGCCCGGCCCGCCCGGGCCGGCGAGGAAGCCGTGGGCGATCGCCGAGTAGGTGCCCACCACCATCGGCACCTGGAAGTCCCGCGCGTCCGAGGCCGCCACCGCCGCCCGGGCGTCCGTCAGCCGTCCCGGCCGGTACGCGGCGCCGAGCGCCTCGGCCACCTCCGCGCCGCCCACCGCCCGCTCCCCCACCAGCTCGTACGTCCGGCCCGCGTGCCCGTCGGGCGCCAGGGCGACGTTCACCGCCGCCTCGGCCAGGTCCGCCCGGGCCACCGCCGCGAGCCGCCCGTCGCCGAGCGGGGCGCTGATCACCCCGTCCGGGCCGGGGGCGGCGATCGCGCCCAGGAACTCGGCGTACAGGCCGTTGCGCAGCACCGTCCAGCGCAGGGTGGCGGACGCGCGCAGCCGCCGCTCGGTCCAGCGGTGGGCGAGGGCGTAGGGCAGGTGGTCGCCGTCGCCGGAGAGGCTGGTGTAGACCACGTGATCGACGCCCGCCCGCTCCGCCGCCCCGATCGCGGCGCCGTGCCGGGCGATCACCACGTCGTCCTCGGCGGCGCCGGCCGAGATCAGCAGCAGGGTCCGCACGCCGGTGAAGGCCTCCGCCAGTGTCCGCGGGCGGTCGAAGTCCACCAGCCGGGCCGGGACGCCCGCCGGCACCCGCTGCGGTGTGCGCGAGCCCGCGACGACGCCCTCCCGCCCGGCGAGCCGCTCCAGTACGAGCGCGCCCAGGCCTCCGTTGACTCCGGTGACGAGCAGCATGGGGTTCCTCCAGGGATGGTCGGTCGAGCAGATGATCGTTCGTCGGCTTCGCGACCATCCTCGATAGCCTGGGCGCCCGGCGTAAGGAGGCACTTCCATGTCAGCAGGGCACACCGCGGTAACCACCCCCCGCCCGGTGGTCTGGTGCGAGGACGGCGTGGACTGCGGGATCCGCGACCTGCTGGACCGCCTCGGCGACAAGTGGTCCGTCCTCACCGTCGTCGAACTCGCCCAGGGCGTACGGCGGTTCCGCGAGCTGCAGCGCGCGCTGCCGGGCATCTCGCAGCGAATGCTCACCCTGACCGTGCGCCGCCTGGAACGGGACGGCATGGTCTCGCGGACCGTCCACCCGACCGTCCCGCCGCAGGTGGAGTACGAGCTGACGCCGCTCGGCCACAGCCTGACCCACCTGGTGCGGGCGATGACGGACTGGTCGTACGACCACCACGACGCGATCGTCGACTCCCGGCGGCGGTGGGACGGGGCCAACCCGGGCTCCGGGATCCGCTGACCCCGTCCGGTGTCCCCCGGCACGCCGGGCCCGGCTACCGCTCGTACGCCATCTCCGGGAAGCGCGCCGAGGGCCCGTCCAGCAGGTGGTCGTCCTGGCCGCGCAGCCAGCGGTCGAAGAAGGACGCGACGTAGCTGCGGGTGGCGAGTTCGGCCCGGCCGGGGCGGATGTCGCCGACGTCCTTGCGCAGCTGGTCGGCGCCGAGCACGCCCTGCCGGGCGAGCTGCGGGAGCAGCGGCTGGGCGTCGGTGTACGAGCCGTGCCGGGAGCCGGTGAGGGTGACGTCGGCGTGCCAGCCGGTGCTGTGCCGCCACAGGGCGTTCCAGCCGGGCTGGTCTCGGTAGCCGCCGGAGTCCTCGCTGCCGGTGCCCATCAGCAGGAACGGGCGGTCGAGGCCGTCCTCGGCGACGCTGGGCAGGAAGACGCCGGTGTGGCCGTCGGGGCCGGGGAAGTGCAGCTGGCCGTCCATGTTGATCCCGGCCGCGATCCGCGGGTCGTCGTGCATGGTCTGGAGCGCGGTGAAGCCGCCCGCCGACTGGCCGACCATGCCGATCCGGCCGAGGTCGAGGGCCCCGGCGACCCCGGCGGGCAGGCCCGGCCGCTCACCGAGCGCGGCGAGCTGGTCCAGCACGAAGCGGGTGTCGGCCACCCGGGTGTCCATCGCCTTGCGCAGCACCGCGCCGACGTCCAGGCCGGGCTGCCCGAGCATGCCGGGGAGCACCGAGGGGGCCAGGTCGCCGTCGGGGAAGGCGACTTCGGAGGCCTCGTAGGTGTGGTCGACGGTGACCACCAGGTAGCCGCGCGAGGCGAGGTCCTCGACCAGCGCCGTCCCCCAGGTGCGCGGGTCGCCGAGGCCGGGCGAGTACAGCACCACCGGGCGCGGGCCGCCGGGCAGCGCGGGGGCGTCCCGGCGGGCGTGGGTGCGGATGGCCGACCAGTCGGTGCGGCCGGGCGTGGTGCCGTAGTTGAGCAGGCCGACGCCGTCCGGGCCGTCGAAGTGCCGCCCGGCGGCGGGCTCCATGTACGGGGCCCGGTCGTCGCCCGCGGCCGGCCGGGAGGTCGGGTACCAGAGGCTGATCATCAGCTCGCGCCGCTGCCCGGGGTGCCAGGGGTCCTCCCGTGCGGTGTCGGTGAGGTGCACGGCGGTGGTCCCGATCGGGTACGGCCCGCTGGGCTCCGGCAGCCAGGCCCGGGCCTGCCGCCCGGGGCTCGTCTCCCCCGGCGGCGGCAGGACCGCTCCCGCGGCCGTGCCGATCGTGCCCACCGCGGCTGCCGCCGCCAGCACCGCCGCCGCCACCGCCCGTCCCGGAATTCCCATGGTGTCCCTCCGCGTTCCGATCGATCGAACACGCAGGACACTACGGTCGGGAACGGGCCGCCGCCGTCATACCTGGGGGCCAACCGGCCCCGGAATACCCGGGTATCACACCCCTACGGGTCAGCGCCGGTACTGCCGCAGTTCCCTCCGGGCCAGCGAGCGCTTGTGCACCTCGTCCGGGCCGTCGGCCAGCCGCAGGGTGCGGTTGCCGGCCCAGAGCTGGGCGAGCGGGGTGTCCTGGCTGACGCCCGCCGCGCCGTGCGCCTGGACGGCCTTGTCCAGGATCCACTCGACGGTGCGCGGGGTGGCGATCTTGATCGCCTGGATCTCGGTGTGCGCCCCCCGGTTGCCGACGGTGTCCATCAGCCAGGCGGTCTTCAGCACCAGCAGCCGCAGCTGCTCGATCCGCACCCGGGACTCGGCGATCCAGTCCTGCACCACGCCCTGCTCGGCCAGCGGCTTCCCGAAGGCCACCCGCTCGTTGGCCCGACGGCACATCAGCTCCAGCGCCCGCTCGGCGATGCCGATGGCCCGCATGCAGTGGTGGATCCGGCCGGGGCCGAGCCGGGCCTGGGCGATGGCGAAGCCCGTACCCTCCTCGCCGACCAGGTTCCCCACCGGGACGCGGACGTCCTCGAACAGGACGTCGGCGTGGCCGCCATGGTCGGCGTCGTCGTACCCGAACACCGTCATGCCGCGCCGGACGGTCACGCCCGGGGTGTCGCGCGGGACGAGCAGCATGCTCTGCCGGCGGTGCGGCTCGGCGGCCGGATCGGTCTTGCCCATCACGATGAGGATCCGGCAGTCGGGGTTCATCGCCCCGGTGATGTACCACTTGCGGCCGTTGACCACGTACGCGTCGCCGTCCCGCTCGATCCGGGTGGCGATGTTGGTGGCGTCCGAGGACGCGACCTCGGGCTCGGTCATCGCGAAGGCCGAGCGGATCCGGCCGTCGAGGAGGGGGCGCAGCCAGCGCTCGCGCTGCTCGGCGCTGCCGAACTGGGCGAGCAGCTCCATGTTGCCGGTGTCGGGCGCCGCGCAGTTGAGCGCGGGCGGGGCCAACTGGATGCTGCGGCCGGTGATTTCGGCGAGCGGGGCGTACTGGAGGTTGGTGAGGCCGGCGCCGAGCTCACCCGGCAGGAAGAGGTTCCAGAGTTTCTGCTTGCGGGCCGCGGCCTGGAGGTCGGCGACGACGGGGGGCACGGCCCAGCGGTCGCGGGCCGGGTCGGCGAGCTGGGCGGCGAGGACGGGCTCGGCGGGGTACACGTGCTCGTCCATGAAGGCGAGCAGCTGCTCGCGGAGTTCTTCCGTCCGGGCGTCGTAGGCGAAGTCCATCGGTTCTCAGCTCTCCTTGAGGGTGCTCAGGCCGTGCCGGGCGAGGATCGGGGCCATCTCGCCGGCGCGCTCGAAGCCGGCGCCCAGGGTGCGGCCCTGCCGGAAGCGGTAGTGGATGCCCTCGGCGACGGCGGCCAGCTTGAACGAGGCGAAGGCGACGTACCAGTCGAGGTCCTCGGCCCGGCGGCCGGTCGCGTCGGCGTAGCGGGAGACGATCTCGTCGGCCTTCGGGAAGCCTGGGGCGGTCATGGCGGAGGGGATGATGCCGCCGCCGACGCCCGCGAGTTCGGTGTACATCACCAGCAGGCCGATGTCGGTGAGCGGGTCGCCGAGGGTGGACATCTCCCAGTCCAGGACGGCCGTGATGGTGTCGGCGTCGTCGACCAGGACGTTGTCGAGGCGGTAGTCGCCGTGCACGAGCGCGGGCGTGGGCGAGGCCGGCAGACGCTCGGCGAGCCTGGCGTGCAGGCGGTCGAGCTCGGGCAGGTCGCGGCTGCGGGAGGCGGCCAACTGCTTGGACCAGCGGCGCAGCTGGCGTTCCAGGTAGCCCTCGGGCCGGCCGAAGTCGGCGAGGCCGACGGCGGCGGGGTCGATCCGGTGCAGGGTGGCGAGGGTGTCGACCAGCCGCTGCCCGAGCGCGTGCACCCGCCGCTCGCCGAGGGCGGCGAGCGGGGCGACGTCCCGGTGGGCGGTGCCGGGGACGTACTCCATCAGGTACCAGGGGGCGCCGAGGGTCTCGTCGTCCGGGTCGAGCAGGAGCGTCCGGGGCACGGGCACCCCGGTGTCGCGCAGCGCCGTCATCACCCGGTACTCGCGGCCCATGTCGTGGGCGGTGGCGAGGACGTGCCCGAGCGGCGGGCGCCGCAGGACCCAGCGGGAGGCGCCGTCGCCCAGGACATACGTCAGGTTCGAGCGGCCCCCTTCGACGAGGTCGGCCCGCAGCGGCCCCTGGAGGAGGCCGGGCAGCTCGCGCTCCAGCCGGGACCGGAGACGGGCCAGGTCCAGTCCGGGCGGGTCGACGGGGGTCTCGGCCATCGGGCGGCTCCTCGGGGTGGATCCTCATTGACTAAGCGCTTGCTTAGCATTCAGCCCGAGGATGTCCCCTGTCAATGCCGCGAAGCCCGTCCGGGGGCCCTCCGGCGGGAACGGCGACGCCCGGGTGGCGGTTCGGACGAACCGCCACCCGGGCGCGTCGAAGGGGCGGGTCTAGCGGGGTGCGGCGGGCTGGGTGGCGCCGGCCACGCCATAGACGGTGACGGCGGGCTTGGGGACCGAGGCGGGCGCGGCGGTCGCGGCACCGGCGGCGGCGACCGCGACGCCGGTGAGCACGCAGGCGGCCACCGCGGCGGCCCCGGCCGCGGCGGCGAGCCGGCTGCGGACGCTCGTGGTCGAGGGACGGTCCAGCGGGCGGTAGTACGTCCTGTTCATGGCACACCAGTCCAATCGGGAAGGTCCACGGGACGCCGCACGAGGGCCGTGGGGCGCCGGAGGTTCGCTGAGCTGGAGCGACCCTAGCCGGGGCCGGAACGGCCGGGCACGTAGCGCCATGCCCATGCCACGAACTTGGCCGAAACCCGCGTGACGCCCGATCAGTCGCTGAACCCATCGGCGGCCGCGGCCGTTGCGGTGGTGGCGACGATGAACCACCCCTCACCCCCACACCCTCCGGGGGCCTCCACCGGAGCCCGCTCGGCGCGCCATCTCCCGTGCCCCACAAGGGAGTTGCTCACCCGGCCCACCCCCACCAAAGCCACACCTTCCCGACCTCGACAGAGGTCGATCAAAAGTGTTCTGATGATCACATTCATCGATCATCTTCCGAACAGCTCCTGATTGAAGATCAGAGAAATGGGGTCCCGTGCGGACTGCTCGCGGCTCGGCCATCCTGCTGGCGATGGGGGTCCTCGGGGCCTCCGCCCTGGCGACGGGATGCGACGGCACACCGAGCAGACCCGCCGCCACCACCGGCACCACCCCGCCCAGCCCCGCCCCGAGCACCACCACCGAGGCCCCCGCCCCGCCACCGCCCGCCCCCACCCCCACCTGGGACGGCCAGGTCAAGGTGCTCGGCGACGGCTCCACCTCCGACACCGGCCCGCAGCCCAAGCAGCCCGTGCCGGAGAAGCTCAAGCCCGGGGAGAAGCCGCCGCAGTTCGTCGTCTTCTCCTGGGACGGGGCACTGGAGGGCGACGACCGCCAGTTCTCCCGCTTCCGCAAGCTCGGCGCCGAGAACAACGCCCAGATGACCTTCTTCCTGAGCGGCCTCTACACCCTCCCCAAGTCCAAGAGCACGCTCTACAAGCCACCGCAGCACAAGCCCGGCGACGCCTCCATCGACTACGCCACCGACCCCCACATCAAGGACACCCTGGAACAGCTGCGCCTCGCCTGGCTCGACGGCAACGAGATCGGCACCCACTTCAACGGGCACTTCTGCAACGCCAAGGGCGGTGGCGAGTGGAGCACCGAGGAGTGGAAGAGCGAACTCGACCAGGCCGTCTCCTTCGTCACCAACTGGAAGACCAACACCGGCTTCAAGGACCTCCCGCCGCTCCCCTTCGACTACACCAAGGAACTGGTCGGCGGCCGCGCCCCCTGCCTGGAGGGCCAGAAGAACCTGCTGCCGGCCGAGAAGGCGACGGGCTTCCGCTACGACGCCAGCTCCCCGGGCGAGTTCCAGGTCTGGCCGACGAAGAAGGAGGGCATCTGGAACTTCCCGCTGCAGCTGCTCCCCACCCCCGGCAAGTCCACCCAGAGCCTCTCGATGGACTTCAACTTCCTGGCGAACCAGTCCGGGAACACCACCAACGGCGACCCCAAGAAGTACGACACCTGGGAGAAGGAGACCCGCGAGAGCTACCTCGCCGGCTTCGAACGCGTCTACAACGGCAGCCGCGCCCCGCTGTTCATCGGGAACCACTTCGAGTCCTGGAACGGCGGCATCTACATGCAGGCCATCGAGGACGTAATGAAGGGCGTCTGCAAGCGCGACGGCGTCCGCTGCGTCTCCTTCCGCCAGGTCGCCGACTGGCTCGACGCCCAGGACCCGAAGGTCCTCGACCAGCTCCGCCAACTCGACCCCGCCCAACCGGCCGACTGGTCCCGACTGGCCAAGTAGCCCGGCGGACCGCCACCGGAGACCCGGCGCGCGTGCGCCGGCGCCGGGTCTCCAACCGGACCGCCGCAGCCGGGGCGCGGTCAGCCGCTCACGGTGAACAGGCCGTTGAGCTCCGGGTAGTCGATGGTCCGCCGGAGGGAGTCGTAGCCGCCGGCGCGGTGCAGGTCGAGTGCCGCCTGCCGTGCGGCGGCGTAGGCGGCCTGGGCCACCCCCGAGCCTAGGCTGACCCGGGCCACGCCCAGGGCCCCCAGTTCGTCCACCGGCGCGGTGCCCGGCCCCGCCATGATGTTGAGGGGCACCGTCAGACCCGCGGCCAGGTCCCTGATGACGCCGGGGTCCGCGACACCGGGGACGAAGATCCCGTCCGCACCGGCGTCCACGTAGCGGCGCGCCCGTCCCAGCGTCTCCCGCAGCCGGGTGGCGGGGTCGCCCAGCCCGAGCAGGTAGGTGTCGACACGGGCGTTGACGAACAGGTCGACGCCCGCCCGCCGCGCCGCACCGCGGGCGGCCGCGATCCGGTCGGCAAGCGTGCCCGGCGGGCGGGTGCCGTCCTCGATGTTGACGCCCACCACGCCGGCCTCCAGCAGGCGCGTGACGGTCTCCGCGACCTGGGCGGGGCTCTGTCCGTAGCCGCCCTCGATGTCGGCGGTCACCGGGACGGCGACCGCCGCCGCGATGCGGGCGATGGCCTCCAGCACCGGGCCCCGGGCGACGCGGTCCCCGTCCGGGGCGCCGAGCGACCAGGCCACCCCGGCGCTGGTGGTGGCGATCGCGGTCGCCCCCGCGGCCTCGATGACGCGGGCGCTGGCCACGTCCCAGGCGTTCGCGAGCGCGAGCGGACGAGCGGGCGTGTGGAGGGAACGGAAGAGCGCGGACTTGCTGGCGTTGATCATGCCCCCAAGGCAACCAGCGGCTGCCACCGTTGTCCGGCGGAAAACCGACACCAACGACCGGAAGCCCAGGCCGCCCCGAGCAACGGGCGGGGCAGCCGCGGAGCGTCGCCGGCAGCGGGCCAGGGCTAAGGGCGCTACGGCCAGGGGTAGCCCACCTGTTCGGGTTCGTAGCCTCCGCAGAGCTCGGCGGTGGCACGGGGGTCGCCCGCGGTCAGCCGCGCTTCGAGGCGCTCGGCCTGGTCCGACGGGTCCTCCGCGGAGATCGGGAGGATCATCGAGAACTGGGCCCAGGGCAGAGCCGTCTCCTCCCGGCCGGGGGGATGCCGCAGGATGACGTCGATCCGGTCGGGTTCCAGGCGGGAGGCCCAGACGGCCTCCAGCTCGCACTCCCACCTGGCGAGCCAGTCCTCGCGTCCCCTCAGCCCTTCCTCCAGCAGCGTCGCGACCACTGCCCCCGGCCACTCCCAGCCGCGGTCCGCTTCGGCTCGCAGCACCTCGGCCTCGTACTGGTCCGCGGCGAACCGGAACTCCGGCAGGTCGAAGCCCCGTTCGGCCGGGTCGCGCCAGCCCGCCCAGACGACGTGCTCCCCGTCCCGAGCGACCGTCACGTACAGGGTGCTGCAGCACTGTTCCAGGCCGCACCCGGACACACCGAGCCGGACCTCCCGGGGCACGGCCGTGGCGTGCAAGCGCCCGCCCCGGCCCAGGAGGTACCGGGGGCCTGATCCGATGAACCGGGGGCCGCCCGATTCCCTGTTGCGGAGGGTCAGTTCGGCCAGGAGGTCCCGGCCGCTGACGACCGGGCGGACCTCCAGGTAGCCCTCGCCGGGCGGCGGGCAGAGGATGTTCAGGTCGAGGATGTCCGGTTCCGTGGCCACCGGCCCATGATCCCGGAGCCTTCCACCGCTGTCATGCGGATTTCGCCCGGCCCGCGCCCGGGGCGGCGGTTCGGACCGCCCCTGGCCCTCTCCGCCCCCGGGGAGGGAGCCTCCGCGCTGCCGTTCGGTGCGTGGGTGGGGCGCGAACTGTCGTGCTAGCTTCACCGGATGGGGCGACGTGGGGTGGCGGGGCGGGCGGCGATCGAGGGGGTGCGGGAGCTTGCCGGGGCGGGCTTGACGGCACCCGAGGTCTTCCGGCGGGCGGATGAACTGCTGCGACCGGTGCTGGAGTTCGACGCCGTGTGCTGGCACACCGCGGATCCGGCGACCGGGTTGGTGAACTCGGTGCAGAGCGAGGACCTCACCCTGGACGCGTTCGAGCACGCCGTGCGGCTGGAGGTGTGGGCGGACGACGTGGCGACCTTTCCCGAGATCCGGCGCAGCGGGGTGCAGGCCGAGACGCTGAGCCGGGCGACCCGGGGGTCGCTGCGGGAGAGTGTGCGGTTCCGGGAGCAGGTCAGGCCGGCCGGGTTCGGGGACGAGTTGCGGGCGGTGTTCGACGCGGCCGGCGGCATGTGGGGGTGCGCGGCGTTCCTGCGGGCTCCGGACCGCGGTCCGTACCTGGAGGGCCAGCGGCAGCTCGCCGACGCCGCCGCCCGGCACCTGGGCCACGCGCTGAGGGCGTGCCACGTACCGGCCGGCCCGCCCGAGGAGGCGGATGCCGGGCCGGCGGTGCTGGTGCTGGACCGGCGCAACCGGCTGCAGGCGCTGTCCGGACCGGCCGAGGAGCTGCTCGCCCGGCTGGCCGACCCCACCCCGACCTCGTTGACCGTCCCGACCGGCGTGGCGATGGCCGCCGAGCAGGCCCGCCGGGCGGCGCACGGGCTGCCCGTACCGCAGGCCCCGGTGCGGGTGTGGAGCCGGGACGACCGCTGGTACCTGCTGCACGGTTCCGCCCTGCGCGACGGCGGGGCGGCGGGCGCGGTGACGGTGGTGGCCTCGCCCGCCTCGCCGGCCGAGGTGATGCCGCTGTACCTGGCCGCGTACGGGCTGACCGCCCGCGAGCGGGAGGTGGCGCTGCTGCTGGTGCGCGGCGGCGACACCCGGGACGTGTCCCGGGCCCTCGCGATGACGCCGTACACGGTGCAGGACCACCTGAAGTCGGTGTTCACCAAGACCGGGGTGGGCAGCCGCCAGGAGCTGATCGCGCGGATCATGCTCGGCGAGGGGCGCTGCTGACCCGCACCTCATGGCCGGCCCGAAGGCACCCTCCCGATCGCCGCGCGGCGGTCGGGAGGGCGCCGTGTCGGACGGGCGGACGGGGTGTCAGCCCCAGTTGCCCACCAGCGGGATGTCGCCCGGGTTGCCGAACTTCCTGCTGTAGACCACCAGGTCGGAGTTCTCGGCGGCCCCGTAGAAGGTCTGGTCGCCGGGCCGGTACACGCCGATGGTCTCCTTGCCGCTGCCGTCCCAGTCGCCCTTGACCGGGCGGTCGCCGGGGTTGCCGAACCTGACGCCCGGGCGCGGGTGTTCCGTCTCGTTGGAGTCGTTCAGGTAGAAGGTCTGGGTCTGCGGGTCGTAGACGGCGACGGTGGTGGTGCCGTTGCCGTCCCAGTCGCCGACCAGCGGCTTCCAGCCCTCGTTGCCCAGCTTGATCCGGTACCTGACGGTGGCGTTGTCGTCGGACAGGTAGAAGTACTGGTCGCTGGGCCGGTAGACGCCGACCGTGCTCCGCCCCTGCCCGCTCCAGTCGCCGACCAGCGGGACGTCACCGGGGGCCCCGAACGGGAAGGTGGCGGCCACGGTGGCGTTGTCGTAGGACAGTTGGAAGGTCGTGGTGTCGCGGTGGTAGACGCCGACGGTGTCGGTGCCCGGCCCGTTCCAGTGGCCCGTCAGCGGGACGACGTCGCCGCCCCCGCCGCCGAACACGGCCTGGCCGGTGTACCAGCCGTTGTGGGCGGCCTGGCCGAAGCTGCCGTCCGAGGGCCGGTACACGCCCACCGAGGCGGGCGCCGGCGTGGGCGTGGCGTCGACCACGGCCTTGCCGATCCTCTGCTGCGCCGCGACGGTCAGCGGCACCTTGTTCGGCTGGTCCGGGCCGAGCCAGCGGAAGTTCTGCAGGTAGACGACCCGGGGGTCCTGCGCGGCGATCGCGCGGTACTCGGCGTTGTACGCCGCGATGTCGGCGTCGGTCTTGCCGGAGTAGCAGCCGTCGGCGACCCGGTACTCGTTGGTGGACTCCGGGAAGAGCATCAGGTGCTGGTCCGGCGAGGAGAGGAAGGTCTTCAGGTTCGCCAGCAGCCGCTGGATCTCGCCGCGGCCCTCGCAGTAGTAGTCGAAGCCGACGATGTCGACCGTGGACGGGATCGGCGCGGTCTGCTCGGCGTTCCAGCGGTCGAGGCTCATGATCAGCGTCTTGTCCGGGAACGCGGCCCTGATCTGCTCCGCCTGCGTCTGGACCTGCGCGGGGCTCAGGCCGTGTGAGTAGGGCTCGTCGCTCACGTCGACGGCGCCGATCTTGTCGATGTTCGGCCCGATGCGCCGCACCAGGTCCAGGAGGTTCTGCGCGGCGTTCGGGTTCGGGTCGACGGC
Organism: Kitasatospora sp. NPDC058184; assembly: GCF_042883725.1. Classification (NCBI taxonomy): domain Bacteria; kingdom Bacillati; phylum Actinomycetota; class Actinomycetes; order Kitasatosporales; family Streptomycetaceae; genus Kitasatospora; species Kitasatospora sp. NPDC058184. Next base: position 361,480 of record NZ_JBHVVE010000007.1, on the reverse strand, counting down.
CCAGGAACCCGGCGAACGCGGGACCACCGTCTCCTGGTTGAGGTCGATCACGCAGGCGGCCGGCCGGCACTGGTCCAGGAACTCCAGGCGGGGGTCCTGGTCGCGCAGGTAGTTGTTGAAGTTGGTCCACTGCGCCACCTCCGGCGCGTGGTTGGCGCTGAAGTTCGGCTCGTTCGGGTCCCGGATGTCGAAGAACCCGTAGTAGCCGAGCCCGCCCAGCATGGAGACCCGCAGGTCGTCCGCCGTGGTGACCTGGCCGGCCGCCGAGTGGTGGGCGCCGAGCGAGACGTAGCCGTCGCGGGGCAGCTTGGCGGCGGTGCGGCCGGAGAACACCGTCGTGCCGTTGACCCTGACGGTCGCCTGCTGCCGGTCGCCGGTCGCCAGCGCGGCCGACACCTCGTAGGAGCCGGCCGGCGGGACGGCGGGCAGCGCGGTCGGGGTGCCGCCCTGGAAGAGCGTCAGCCCGCCGTCGGCCTGGACGCGCAGGCCGAGCGCGATGTCCTCGGCGTCGACGGCGCCCGTGCCGCCCGAGGCGTTGCCGACGGCGAGGGAGGCCCAGTCCTGGCCGGAGGTGCTGCCGACCACGGGGGTCAGGACGGCGTGCACCGTGTAGGCGCCGCTCTGGACGTCCGAGGTGGCCGGCTTGTTGAGGCGGACCGCCGAGGTGCCCTTGGGGAAGGAGAGCACGTTCGGGTGGGCCGGGCTGTTGACCTGCACCGAGCCCGCCGGCGGGTCGAGGGCCAGGCCCTTGACGCCCGACACGGCGGTGTAGTTGGCGGAGATCAGGCTCGGCTGGCGGGCAGCCAGGTCCTGGTTGAGGCCGTGGTCGGCGGTGGCGTTGGGCGCGCCGTCGAAGGTGTCGACGAACGGCTTGGCGCTGCGGGTGGCGCTGGTGTCGATCCGGCTGACGTTCAGGCCGTGGCCGGCGCCGTCACCGAAGGTGGTGACGCGGTTCGGGTCGGAGAGGTACGCGCCGAGGTAGAGGAACTCGCTGCCCGGCCAGCGGGTCACCCCGGCCGGCGCGGAGACGGTGAACGGGGTGCCGTTCACGGTCAGGGTGACGGCGCGGTCGGCGCCGGTGGAGACGGTGAGCGAGACGGCGTACTGCGCCGTGGGCGCCACCGTGCCGGTCCAGAAGGGATTCTCGCCGCCGCCACCGTGGAAGAGGGCGAGCTTGCCGCCCGAGGTGACGGTCAGGCCGAGGTCGACGTCGCCGCCGGTGACGTAGCCGTTGCCGCGGTGGCTGCGGCTCAGCACGATCGAGCCCCAGTCGGCGCCGCCGGTGTCGCCGACGACCGGGTCGACCACCGTCGAGACGGTGTAGTGGCCGGTGCCGTCCGCGACGGCGGGCGCGCCGAGCATGATCGCGGAGACGCCCTTGGCGAACAGCAGCCTGTCGGGGTGGTCCGGATGACTGGTCTGGACGAACCACTGGTCGGGCGCGGTCGAGGTGTCCCAGCGGCCGGAGACCCGGGTGTAGGAGATCCCGTGCTGCCCGGCCGGGGGCGACTGCCGGGCGTCGAGGCCGACGTTCAGCCCGTACAGCGGGTCGGTGTCCTGGGCCGGGTCCAGCCGGAAGGTGTCCGCGAAGGCGCGCGTGGTGGTGAGGTCCACCGGGGCCGGGCCGGACCCGTCACCGGCCGGTGCGCCGGGCGCCGAGCCGCCGGGTGCTGAGCCGGCGGGTGCGGCGGCCGCCGTGGTGGGTGCGAGGCCCGCGGGCAGCAGTGCCAGGGCGAGCGCCGAGGCGCCGGCGAGCAGCCCGCGGCCCAGGCGTTGAGTGAGTATCACCGAGTGTTCGTCTCCCGGTCGTCGAATCGGCGACGCGGGTGTGCGCCCCCGAGGGGAGAGCGGACACAGCGGTGTCGTACCCCAGCTCAGCGACCTTCCCCCCGGGCGGGATCATAGAGGGTGGGTACGAACGGCCGCGCCGGGTGTTCCGGCGCGGCCGTGGGCGGGTCGGCTCGTTCACCCCCCGCAGGGCGTCGGCACCTCGTACCTCATGACACCTCGTGGAGCGTTGACACCTGGTGGCTCGTCACACCTCGAAGGGCGTGATCGTCTGCTCGGCGCGCCCGTCGAAGACCTGCGCGGTCACCGGGTCGCCGCTGCCCCCGGAGGTGCTGGAAGTCATGGCCCAGCCGGCGGAGTTCACCACGGCCTCGTTCATCACGTCGTAGGTCCACTGCTGGGCGGCCGAGCCGTCACACGCGGCGGGTGTGATCTGACCGCCGACGGAGGACGGCGCGGCCAGGCATTCGTTGCCCTCGGCGCTGCGCATGCTGCCGTCGCGGGCGAAGACGAACAGCTGGTTGCCGTTGGGCGATTCGGCGCAGCCGTAGGTGATCACGCCGGTGGCGCCGCCGCGGTCCAGACAGGCGCCGTTGGTGAAGCGCAGGGGCCAGCGGGCGGACTGGCCGAGGCCGGTCTCGGTGATCAGCGTGCCGTCGTCCTGCTTCTGCTGCCGGACCATGTCCTGGCAGGTGCCGCTGGTCGACGTTCCCGTGTTCTCGGCGGTGAGGGTGCCGCCATTGCCGGTCATCTTGCCCCACCGGTTCTCGGCGTACGCGTTGTCGTCGCACACGTACCGGGAGTCGTTCCAGTCGAAGTACTCCACCCAGCTGCTCCAACTGTGCTGGATCTTCGAGGAGTTCGGCAGCAGGGCCTCGCCCAGGACGAAGCTGGTGCCGGCGGTCTCGTCGCTCACGGTGACCTTCGCCCAGTGGGTCACGGGGTCGATCTCCACGTGGAAGGCGTAGGTGTCCCCGGTGACGGGACGGCCGTGGTTGACGGTGGTGTTGGAGCACTGCAGGTGCTGGCCCTCACCCTCGTTGTTCCAGCAGTGCGAGCCCTCGGTCCCGTCCTTGAACTGGAGGTCCTTGTCGGCCCAGGTCGACCAGAGGAACTGTCCGCTGTTCTGCTTGCCGAGCTGGAAGCCGGTGTAGGAGAGGTTCCCGTCGAAGTTGAACTGGTGCGCCCAGTACACGTCGCCGTCTCCCGGACTGGTGACCACGGTGTTGCGGAAGTCGACGTCCGTCACGGTGTCGGTGGTGTTGAAGGTCCAGTCCGAATAGGCGCCGGGCGTCTGACCGGTGGCCGTGATACCGGCGGCCGCCGGCAGGGCGGACGGCGTCGGAACGGCCTCGGCCGTCACGGCTCCGGTCCAGATCCCGGAGAGGGAGAGGAGGGCGGCGACGGTCGCCGGCCAGGCGGACGGGCGGGTTCGAGGGCGGGCTGGGAATGACACGTGGGGCTCCTTGGGAGAATCGGGAGGAATCGGGCGGTCGAGCATCCACAAGATTTCTCCGGCCGGAGGCGCGCGGCAATCGGAAGCACTACGGAGCGTGACGGATTTCCTGCCGGATCCGCCCGAACGCCCTGGTCAGCGGGACGGTCCGGCGGGAGGTCCGGGCAGGGGCGGGCAGCGCGTGGGACGACCAACCGGACGCATCCGGCGACCGCCGTCCGGAGCATGGCCGGGCGGCGCGATGACGGTCAGTTGGGATCGTTTTCGGTCAGGTCCGTCGATGTATCGATCTGGATCTATCAGCGACCTGATCACCGCCGCTAAGGTGCGGCGCATCCCCGCTGTTACACCCTCCCCGCGCCGCACCGACGGCGGGGAGACGACCGATCGGAACGGTGTCGCCGTGACCACGATCCTCCGCAAGCTGATGACCCGTACGGGGAGGGCGGCCGCCACGGTCGCCGTGCTCGCGGCCGCCCTCACCGGCACGACGGCGGCCGGCACGGCCTCCGCGGCGCCCGGCAGCTGGAGCTGTTCCGGGGCGCCCGTCCCGGCCGGCTACGTCATCACCATGTACAACGCGGGCGGCTGCAACAACCACGGCTCGTGGTACCAGCGGCCCGCGCAGGACCGCCTCTGGACCTGCTCCGGCTCACCGATCGTCTCCGGCTACGTACTGACCAACTACGACTCCCGGGGGTGCAGCGGCGTCGGCGCCTGGTACCACGAGCTGGTCCGCAACGGCGTCTGGACCTGCCCGTACTCGCCGATCCCGGCCGGGTACCGCAGCACCACCTACGACGCGCGCGGCTGCAGCGGCCTCGGCGCCTGGCTCACCGTGAAGATCTGAGCGGCGGGAACCGCCGGACGGGACGGCGGTGGGCGACGGCGCGCGCCGAGCACGGGGGCGAACCCGCGCGCCCGCCCGACCGCCGTCCCCTCAGAACCGCAGGTCCATCCGCTGCTCGACCGCGTCGACGCCGAACTTGCGGGCCGGGCGGGAGACGGTGAGCTCGAACCCGGCCGTCGCGTAGAGGTGGTGGGCGGCGCCGAGTCCCTCGACCGTCCAGAGCAGCACGCCCTCGTACGCACGGGCCCGGGCCTCGTCCAGGGCCGTCTCCAGCATCCGGCGGCCCAGCCCCCGGCCCCGGGCGGCCGGGATCGGCTCCAGCCCGCGCGTGCTGCTGTACCTGTTCGGGTCGAAGGAGCAGCTGGTCCGGGAGGTCCTGGCGGTCGGACGGGCCGAGCAACTGGCGCTGCTGGAACGGTCCGAGGCCGAGGGCGGCAGCGCCCGCGAGACCCTCGACCTGCTCTGGGAGTGGCTGACGCAGCCCGAACACCGAGGGGCGCTGCGGCTGTTCTTCGAGGGGTACGTCCGCGCCTTCGGCCGGCGCGAGCCGTGGCCGGACTTCGGCACCGCCTCGCTGGAGGAGTGGCTGCCACCGCTGGAACGCGTCCTCGACGGCACCCGGGCGAACCCCACCGTGGTGCTCGCCGTCCTCCGCGGCCTGCTGCTGGACCTGCTCGCCGGGGTCGACGACGAGTCCGACAGCTCCGACGGGTCCCACGCCCGGCGCGTCCACACCGCCTGGCACGCCTTCCTCGACGCCGCCCTCGCCTGAGCCCCGGCCCGGGCGACGGATCCCGTCGGCCGACAGATGTCGCGCACCGACGGATGCCGCGGTCCCGACGGCCGCACCTCCGGCCGGGTCCGTCCCCTGCGCGGACCCGACCGGCAGCCCATGCGGCGCGTACGGGACTGACGCGTACGCCTGTCCCGTGCCGTGGGGATCGAGCCTAGGCAGGAGCGCTTACCGATCGCTTACCAATCACTGACGGCTGTGGCCCTCAACCGGTACGGCTGCGGCAACGGCCCCGGCCGCTACCGGACGTCGCTCAGCTCCCGCGCCTCCGTGAGCACCCGCGCGGCCGACTCCGGCAGCCCGGCCGCCTCGTAGGCCCGGCCGAGCGCCCGGAGCGCCTCCGCGAGGAAGGAGCGCCAGCCGCGGGCGCGCCACACCAGCACGGACTCCTCCAGGTGGGCGACGGCCGAGGCGCGGTCCCCCGCCGCCAGGTCCAGCTCCCCGAGGATGCCGAGGGCCTGGGCGAGGTGGTGCCCCAGGTCGAAACGGCGGGCGATGGCCAGCGCGGCCTCGGCCGTCTCCCGGGCGCGGCCGTCGCCGGTGGCCGCGTACAGCGTGGCCAGGTACAGCAGCGAGAACGCCTCCACGTAGCGGTCCTTGAGCGAGCGGGCCATGGCGAGCGAGCGCAGGAGCAGCTCGCCGCCCCGCTCCACCTGGCCGGCCCGGCCGTGGGCGGCTCCCAGGAACTGGATCGCGGTCGCCTCGAAGCGGGTGTTGCCGATCAGCCGCGCCAGCCGCAGCGTCTCGGTGAGGTGCTCGATCGTGCGGTCGAGGTCCGTCTCCCCGTGGGCGATGGCGATGATCTGGTGCGCCCGGGCCTCGCCGCCCGGGTGGTCGTGGGCGGTGGCGAGGTCCAGGGCACGGTGGCCGGCGTCCAGGGCCTCCTGCGCGCGGCCCTGGGCGACCAGGCTCCAGGCCGTCAGGACGAGGGCGTCGGCGGCCCCGCGCACCTCCCCGGCCTCCTCGAACAGGCGCCGCAGGTGCCGCGCCCGCTCCTCCAGGGCGACCATCGTCTGGGCGCCGTCCGCCAGGTCGACGGCCGTGCCGGAGCCGTCGGCCGGGGTGGTCCAGGTCGTCACCTCGATCAGGCCGCGGGTGAGCACGGCGGTGCCCAGGCCGTCACCGGCCGACCGGCAGGCCTGGAGGACGGCCAGGTGGGTGGTGCGCCACTCGTCGTACAGGCCGCGCACGTCGCAGTACTTCTCCTGGCAGGCGGCGAGGTCCCAGGCCACCGGCACCATGCGCAGCGCGGCGGCCTGCCGGGCGCTCGCGTCCAGGGCCGGCTGCTCGGCGTCGAACCAGGCCATCGGGTCGTCCAGCAGCGCCGCCGCGACGCCGGACGGCATCGGGTGGCGAGGCGCGGTGCCGTGGATCGGCGCGAAGCACGGCCCGGGCACCTGGTCGGCCGCCTGCTCGGCCAGCCAGAGCCAGGCGCCGAAGGCCCGTCCGAGCGCGGCGGTGCGGGCGGCCGGCTCGTCCGCGGCCTCGGCGTGCTCGCGCGCGTACAGCCGGACGAGGTCGTGGAAGCGGTAGCGCAGGTGCGGCTCCGCGCCGGTCTCCTGGAGGAGCTGGGCGTCGATCAGCTCCTCCAGCTGGCGCTCGGCCCGCTCCGGCGGGATGTCCGCCACCGCCGCCGCGACCCACGGCGCGAAGTCGGGCGCGTCGAGCAGTCCGAGCAGCCGGAACGTCCGGCGGGTCGGCTCCGGCAGCCGGGCGTAGCCAACGGCGAAGCCGGCCCGTACGGCCAGGTTCCCCGCGGCCAGTTCGTCGAGCCGGCGCCGTTCGTCGCGCAGCAGGTGCGCGAGCCGGGCCAGGGTCCAGCGCGGCCGGGCGGCCAGCCGGGCCCCGGCGATGCGGACGGCCAGCGGCATGCCGCCGCACAGCTCGACGATCTGGGCGGCGGCCACCGGCTCGGCGGCGACCCGGCGGTCCCCGAGGATGCGGCGCAGCAGCGTCCGGGCGTGGGGCGCGTCGAGTTCATGCAGGTCGACGAGGTGCGAGCCGGGCAGCGCCGTGAGCGCGGCGCGGCTGGTGACCAGGACGGCCGGGCGGTCCGGCCCGTGCCCGGCCGGGTCCGCCGGGGTGCCCGGGAGCAGCGGGCCGATCTGCTGCTCCCCGGCGGCATTGTCGAGCAGGACGAGCGTGCGGCGGCCGGCCAGCAGCGTGCGGTACAGCGCGGAACGCTCCTCCAGGGAGGCCGGGATCTCCCGGGGGTCCGCGCCCAGGGCGCGCAGGAAGGCGGCGAGGACGCCGGCCGGGTCGGCGGGCGTCTCGTCGGCCCCGCGCAGGTCCGCGTACAGCCGGCCGTCCGGGTAGTCGACGGCGGCGCGGTGGGCGCTGTGGACGGCCAGCGCCGTCTTGCCGATGCCGCCCATCCCGGCGATCACCGGCACCCGGCCGGCCGCCAGGGCGTCCAGGACTAGCCGCACCTGCTCGTCACGACCGGTGAAGTCCGGGATGTCACGCGGGAGTTGGGAAGGCACCCGGGAGCACCCCGGAACGGCTCGGGCATCCTCCCGGTCGTGCGCCAGCAGCGCCAGGAAGACGCCCTGCACCTGCTCGCCCGGCTCGATCCCCAGCTCCTCGGACAGCCGCCGGCGCAACGCCTGGAAGCGGCGCAACGCCTCCGCCGCCCGCCCGTCCGCCGCCAGCAACTCCAACAGGGCGGCCTGCACCGGCTCGTCGTACGGGTACTCCTCGGCGAGCGCCGTCAGCGCGGGAACGGCCGCCCGGGCCGCCCCGTCCGCCTGCGCGGCCCGGGCCAGGGCCAGGACCGTGGCACGCACCTCGTCCTCCACGGCGGCCACCAGCGGGTCCTCCCGGTTCACCCGCTCCAGCCCGGCCAGCACCGGCCCGCGCCGCAGCCCGATCGCCCCGGCCACATCCCCGTCGGCGGCGAACCCGCGGAACCGTCCGAGGTCCACCGCCCCCGGCCCGGTCACCAGCCGGTACCCCTGCGCGTCCGACTCCAGCACCACCGACTCGTCCCCGAACCCGCCGAGCCAGCCGCGCAACCGCGACATCCCGGTGTGCACCGCACCCCGGCCCACCCGGTCCGCCTGCCCCGCCCACACCAGCTCCAGCAGCCGCCCCACCGACAGCCGCTCCCCCTCCGCCAGCAGCAGGACCCCCAACAGCCCCCGCAACACGCCGGCCCGCGGCAACACCTGCGGCACGGAGTCCACGGCGACCGCCAGGGGCCCCAACAGCCCGAACGTCATCTTCATCCGCTGCATCCGCTTCAGTCCCTCAGAGCCCACGACCGCCCTCGGCCCGCCCACGACCCTAGTACGGACACGGCCCGACCGGCATTCACCAGCCCTCGCCGGACCGGGGCGCCCTACCTCTCACGCACACCGTCCGGCCTCCCCTTCAGCGCCGCACCTCCACGCTGGCCCCGGCCGCGCGGAACTCGGCCGCCGTGGCCTCGGCCAGGTCCGGACGTCGCGTCGTCAAGGATCGTCTCGGGGCCTGCCGTGCCGGAGGCCGGGCCGGTCTGCCGGGAGACGCCCCAGGCCGGGTCAGGAGCCGGGTAGCAGGGAGGCGAGGTAGGCCTGGGTCTCGGGGTCGGTGGAGTAGAGGCGGGTGCCGTGGGTGGCCCGGGTCGCGAGGACGCGGTAGGTGTTCAGCGCGTACGGCAGGTACTGCTCCGGGGGCAGCGTCCGCAGTTGTACGGCGTCGTAGCTGGCCTCGGGGCGCGCCCGCCAGCGGTCGTGGCGGCGGACGAGGTCGCCGCCCAGGATGACGGCGCCGAAGGCGTACTCGAGGCCCTGGGCGGTGTAGATGCATCCGACCTGGTCGTGCCCGCCGCGGTCGGTCGCCCAGTACGGGCGGGCCGGGATGTCGGGGAAGCCGGGGACGGGCTGTTCGGATCGCAGGTTCCAGGGGCGGGCCCAGGAGCGCTCGCCGTGGTCGGGGCCGTGCCAGCGGATGGCGACCTCCGGCTCCAGCGGGGGGACCTCACCGGTGTCCCAGGGCCAGCAGAACCCCGCGGTGATCCGGGCGCTGCGGCCCTGCGCGGTGTGGCCGTCGACCCAGGAGGCGAGCGCGTCCGGGTCCGTGGCCAGGGCGAGGTCGTAGCTTCCGCCGTTCCACGGACGCGCGGCGCCGGCCGGGGAGAACAGGAGGTCCACCCAGCGGTGGTAGGCCTGGGAGCCGTTGCAGCGGAACTGGGTCTCCAGGTCGACGTGCCGGAACGCCGCCCCGGACTCCTGCGCGTGGCGGGTCAGTTCGTCCAGGGTGAGGCCCTCGCTGGGACGCACGATCTGGCGTTCGTCGAGGAACAGGACCAGGACGCCGACCCGGTCGAGCAGGTTGCGCAGGACGGCGGGGAAGCCGGTGCCGCGCTGGTGCGGGTAGGTGGCGGCGCGGTGCGCCTCGTCGAGGAGGACCACGCTGTTCTTGTCCAGCCCGCCGGGGGTCTTGCTCTTGAACGTCGCGACGAGGCCGCGGGACTCCTCGCGCAGCAGCCGCTGGAGCTGCCGGGTGAGGGTGCCGGAGGGGGTCAGCAGGCGGGGGTTGCGCCGGGGCTCGCGGCACAGTTCGCCCATGAGGCGGGCGGCGATCGCCGTCTTGCCGGTGCCGGGCCCGCCGGTGACCACGACCATGCCCCCGGGCCCGTGCGCCCCGGCCGCGCCGAGCTTGCCCTCGCGCGCGTCCGCCTCCCGGACGGCGTCCAGGATCGCCAGCCGGGCCCGGTCCTGTTCCCCGATCAGGCGGAACGGGCGCTGGTCCTCGATGTTGGCGGCCAGCCGCTCCATGGCTTGCTCGGAGGGCCGGTGCTCACCGGCGAGGAACCGGTCGACGGCCTCCCCCGGCGCGGGCGACAGGCCTGCGCAGCCGAGGCGCTCCGCGAGGTCTCCCGCGGGCACGCCGACCGCGAGGTCGTCGCGGCCCAGCAGGGGGAACTCGGCGCTCGGGGAGTCGGGCGACACCATGCTCCGGAGACGCTCGATCACGTCGGCGGAAGCGTTGTGCAGGACCACCGTGCCCCTCGCCCGAACGCCGTTCCCGCCGTCGGCCCAGCCCCGCAGGTAGTGGACGTATCCGCCGACCTGGCGGGCGGGGTGCTGCACGGACCGCCGTCCGGCCTCCAGCATCCCCGGGTGGCCCGGTACGGGCCGCGCCCCGGTCCACTGCTTCAACTCGACGGCCACGACCGTCAGGGCGCCGTCCGCGTCCTGGCCGACGACGGCCGCGTCGACGCGCTCACCCGTTCCCGGCAGCGACAGCTCCAGCAGGACGTCGAGGCCGCCCAGACCGGCGCGCACCAGCGCGTCGAGGAGGACGGGCCAGCTCCGCCGCCAACTGCCGGCCTCCTCCTCCCCGGGCGCCGCGCCGTGCAGGGCACGGAACCGCGTCGCACAGGCGTCCATGAACTCCGGCCGCGCGGCCCGCCGCGCCATGTCGTCGATGATCCCCCGGTGTACGTACATGACCGATGGATACCATCACCGACCGACAACGCCGAGAGCGCCGACGACGCCGACAGCCCGCGCGGACGCCCGACGGCATGGGCCGCCGGGTGTCCGCGCCCGCGGTCCGCTCAGCCGGCCGGCGTCTCCGGCCCGGCCTGGACGGCCCCGGCCGCCGACGGCGCGGCCCAGTTGGTCCAGTGCCAGTCGAAGTACTGCGCGCTATCGGGGGTGTGGGCGGTGCACCGCCTGCCCTCGAGGGTCCTCGCCGCCGCGAGGAGGTCGGCGGAGGCCGCGCCCTTCTCCGACACCTCCACGATCCCGTCGGAGGACACCCTGATGTAGCCGTCCTCGAACAGGGCGTCGCAGCCGAGCACACAGGCGGCCATCACGTTCGCCAGGTGGGAGCGCTGCTCGAGGTTGCTCTGCGACCTCTTCCGCACGTGCGCCGCACGGACGAGCGCCTGGGGCAGCTCCCGCCCGCAGAGGTCGCAGCGGATGGAGCTCCTGCCGTTGAACTTGGCACGCCGCACGCGGGCCTGCTCGCGGCGGGCGAGCGCGACCACGGGGCGGTCCAGGCTGTCGCCCAGCTCGAGGTAGCGGTCCGGGTCCTGCGAGGTGTCCGGGGCCTGCGAGGTGTTCGGACCGTGCCAGGCGGCGGCGGGCCCCCTAGTGTCGGAGGACGCGACCGGCTGCTGCTCGATGGAGTCGACCAGCCTGGTCATCACCTCGGGGTCGGCCACCGGGACCGGGGCGCCCTGCTTGTTGGCGGAGAGCCGGAAGGCCTCCATCGCCGCAGCGCCGAGCTGCCCTCCCGCGATGGTGGCCTCGAGGTCCAGAACGTCCAGGCGGACGCGCACCGGGTAGACGCCGTCGGGCCAGACGGTGGCCTTGTCCTTGTAGACCGCTCCGGTGACCTGGGCGACAGCCAGCTCGCGCAGGACCGCGTCGGCCCAGCCCCCCTCGGGGACACGGGCGTTCGGCCCCCGGTGGCCGAACAGGACGTAGTCACCGGGCTTCAGCCCGTCCAGCACCTCCGGGGTGTTCGCCTTCTCGGCGGTTTCGGGCTTCCAGCCCCATATGGACTCGCGCAGGCCGATCTCGAAGTTCCGCTTCGAAGCGGCGGGGACGTACACGGCAACGACGGACACGTCGTGCATCCTCCTCGGTTCGACTCCCCCTGCCGGACGGGCCCGGGGAGTTGGTTGGTTCGGACGGGCAGTGCCGCGTGTCCCGTGGAGGCGGGAGAAGACGGCACGGTGTCTGTCTACCAGACGGCACTGACAGACAGGCCCGGCCTACTGTGCCGCCGTCTTCATGTAGGTGCTCCAGATGCGGGTCGGGAGGGCGGCGTCGGAGGTGTCCGGGGTGGCGCCGCCGAGGCCTTCGAGGGAGAGCAGCTTCATGTCCTTCAGGTCCGCGCGGAAGATGGTGACCGCCGTCGACAGCTGCCCGTTGTAGCCGACGAACCACCCTGCCGTACGGTCCGCGGTGGTGCCGGGTTTGGCGGCCAGGCCGGGGCCGGCCTCCGCTGCCGGCTTGGCGGCTCCGTCGCGGACGGAGCCCTTGAGTGCCGCGTCCACCTCGGCCGCGACCGACGGGGTCAGCGCCTGGTTGGCGGCCGGCAGGCGCAGGGGGAGCTGGGCGCCGTTGCGGGAGATCCTGAGGACGGAGTACGGGTCGGTGTGGCTGCCGCCGGCCGCGAAGGCGGCGTACGCGTCGGCGGTGCGGACGGCGCTGGGGGTGGAGTTGCCGACGCCGAGGGCGGGGACGAGTTCGCCCAGGCTGTTGGGGAGCAGGCCGAGGTCGGTGGCGGTCTTCTGCACCCGGTCCAGGCCGACGTCCATGCCGAGCTGCATCAGCGGCCCGTTGACGGACTGTTCGACCGCGTTCCGCAGGGTGACCGTGCCCCAGTTCCGCCTGCCGTCGTTGGCGGTCTTGACGATCTTCCCGTCCCGTCCCCAGTACGGCCCTTCCGGGGTCATCACGTTCACCCCGTCGTCGCCGTTGTAGGGGGTGGCGGGCGTCACCGGGGTGCGGTCGCCGCCCCGTTGGCGCTGCACTCCCTGGCCGAGCCCGGCGGCGTACACCACCGGTGTGAAGGCCGAACCGATCGGCACCGTGGTGGTGTTGGCGTTGTTGAAGCCCTGCTTGAGGTAGTCGGTGCCGCCGTAGAGCGCGACGATCCGGCCGTCCGGGGCCACCGAGGCGGCGCCGACCTTCAGGAACTTGTCGGCATCCCGGTTCTCCGGGTCGATCCCCGCGGTGCCCTCCCGTACGGCGGCGGCCAGGGTGTCGACCCTCGGCTTCTCGAAGGTGGTACGGATCTGGTGGCCGCCGAGGTCGAACTGGGCCGGGGTGATGTCGCTGTGGCTCTCCACGTAGGCGCGGGCCATGTCCACCAGGTACCCGGTCTGGCCGCTCAGCCCCGCCGACTTCGGCTGCGGCCTGGGCTCGGGGAACACGGTGTACTTGGCGCGCTCGGCGGCGGACAGCTTGCCGACCTCCACCATCCGGTCCAGGATCCACGACCAGCGCTCCTCGGCCCGCTCCCGGTTCTCCGCGCTGACCGCCGGGTCGTACTGCCCGGCGCCCTTCAACAGCGCTGCCAGGAAGGCGCCTTCGCTCGGGTCGAGCTGGGAGACGTCCTTGCCGTAGTACGCCGCCGCGGCGCGCTCGATGCCGTAACTGCCGCGCCCGAACCAGCTGGTGTTGAGGTAGCCGGCCAGGATGTCCTGCTTGCTCATCCGGTCGTCCAGCTTGATCGCGATGACGATCTCGCTGAGTTTGCGGGACATGTCCTGGCGCTGGTTCAGGTAGATGTTCTTGACGTACTGCTGGGTGATGGTGGAGCCGCCCTGGGTCTCACCGCCGGTGACCATCTGGACGACGGCGCGCCCGATGCCGGTGACGGAGATGCCCGGGTCGTCGTAGAAGGTCTCGTTCTCGGCGGCCAGCACCGCCCACTGCACCGGCTCCGGCACCTGGCCGAGCGGCACCTCCTGCCGGTTGGTCGGACCGATCCGCGCCATCTCGCTGCCGTCCGCCCAGTAGTAGACGTTGTTCTGCTGGGTGGCGAAGGAGTTCAGGTCCTCCGGGACGGCGGTGTGCGCGTAGAACCAGAGCAGCCAGCCGCTCAGCCCGGCCGCGCCCGTCCCGGCCACCAGCAGAAGCTGCCGCCAGGACGGGAGCCAGCGGCGGACGCCGCGCCGGCCGCGGCGCGGGTAGTCGATCCGCAGGGACGGGCGCCGGCCCCGGAACGGACGCGACCCGCGTAACGGCCGGGGGCGCGGGCGCGGCAGGAAACGTCGGCGTCGGCGCCCGGGCGTCTCCTTCTCGGCGGTCTCGCCGGCGGTCTTCTCGGCGGTCTCGCCGGCGGTCTTCTCGGCGGTCTCGCCGGCGGTCTTCTCGGCGGTCTCCTCGGCCACGCCCTCGGCCGTCTCCCCGGCCCCGTCTTCGGCCACGTCTTCGGCCCCGCCGTCTTGCTGAGCACGCACAGTCCGGTCTCCGATTCGCTCGTGGGCTGACCCTCCGTACACATAGACGTGATGAGAACATCAGTACGTATGCCTGGCTTTGGTGTGATCATGGTCATACTGCGCTCGACGGGTGGGACGTGAGCGTCCGACGGGCGGGCCGCGGACCGTGGACGAACAGCCCGCGGACGGCCACCCGCGCCGAACCCGGTCCGCGCCAGCCCCGGCGTGCCGCCAGAATGGCGCCATGAGGATGATCCAGACCGCGCTCGGCACACTGCTGCTCCTGCTGATCATCGGCAGCATCCTGCGCACGCTGGTCGTTCCGCGCGGCCTCTACTCGGCACTGGTGATGCGGCTCTGGCGGGTGCTGCGCACGCTGCTGCGGCTGTCCGCCGGGCCGAACCGCGGCTACCTCGCGCAGGACCGGGCGCTCACCTGGCTGGCGCCGCTGGTGCTCCTCGGCATGCTCGGCGTCTGGCTCAGCTGCATGCTGACCGCCTACACCCTGTTGCTGCACGGCACCTCCGAGCTGAGCTGGTCGGTCTCCGTGCGCGAGGCCGGGTCCAGCCTGTTCACCCTCGGCTTCGCGAGCGGCGAGCGGCTCCACCTCTCCGCGATCGACTTCCTGGCCGCCGCCAGCGGCCCGCTGGTCATCGCCCTCCAGATCGCCTACCTGCCGACCCTCTACGCCGCCTACCAGCGCCGCGAGACCGAGGTGACCCTGCTGCAGTCCCGGGCCGGCGAGCCCGCCTGGGGCCCCGAGCTGCTGGCCCGCCAGTCCCTGGTGGACACCGAGACGGCGCTCCCCCAGCTCTACCGGGACTGGGAGCGGCTGGCCGCCGACATCGGCGAGAGCCACTCCAACTACCCGGTGCTGCTCTCCTTCCGCTCCCCGCAGCCCCACCGCAGCTGGGTGGTCGGGCTGATCGCCGTGATGGACGCCGCCGCCCTGCACCTGGCGCTCTGCCCGCGCTCGGCCCCACCCGAGGCCCGGCTGGTGATCCGGGCCGGCTTCACCGCGATGCGCGACATCGGCCGCTCGCTGCGGATCGACTTCGAAGCGGACCCGGACCCGGACATCCCGATCCGGCTGACCTACGCCGAGTACCTGGGCGCCGTCGCGATGATCACCGCGGCCGGGTTCCCGCGCGAGCGCCCGGTCGAGGACGCCTGGGCGCACTTCCACGGCTGGCGGGTCAACTACGAGGCGCTGGCGTACGAACTGGCCCGGCGCAGCGACGCCGTCCCGGCGCTGTGGACCGGCCCGCGCGACTTCCGCGCCCCCGTCATCCCGCCGAGCCGCCCCACCGACCGCCGCCCGTCCTCGACCCCGCCGCCGGGGACACCGCTGCCACCGCTGCCGCCCGCCTGAGCGGGCGGACCAGACCGACCGGGCGGAGCGGGCGGACGGGACCGACCCGGGCGGACCGGGTACACTCGTCCGCAGTACGTGCCGTTCAGGAGCACGCAGGAGCAGAGGAAGAAGAGGGAGGTGGGGTTGATGACCGCGCTCAAGGCCGCCATGCGCAGCGTCCGGGTCTCCCTCACGTCCCGGGCCGCGGCCTGACCTCCTCCTGTCCCGCCTCGCCGGGGGCGTGAGCCCGCGGGGCCCGCACGAACACTCCTCAGGAACGGATCTCCGTCCACCATGCGCAACTGGATCACGCGTGCCGAGACCGGCACCGACATCCCGACCATCCGCGACATCAACCTCGCCGCCTTCGGAACTCCCGCCGAGGCCGACCTCGTCGACGCGCTGCGCGCCGACGCCTCCTGGATCGAGGGCCTGTCCCTCGTCGCCACCACCGAGCACGGCACCGACGAGCAGGGCACTGGTGAGCACGGCACCGCCGTCGGCCACGCCCTGCTGACCCGCTGCCACATCGGCGACGTCCCGGCCCTGTGCCTGGCCCCGTGCGCCGTGCTCCCCGCGTACCAGCGCACCGGCGCCGGCTCCGCCGCCGTCCGCGCAGCACTGGACGCGGCACGGGACCTGGGCGAGCGCCACGTCGTCGTCCTGGGGCACCCGGACTACTACCCGCGGTTCGGCTTCACCCGCGCCTCCGCCCACGGCATCGGCCTGAGCATCGAGGTCCCGGACGAGGCGCTGATGGCCCTCGCCCTGGACGCCGGCCACCCGCTGCCCGCGGGCACCGTCCGCTACGCCGCGCCGTTCGGCATCTGACGGACGACGCCGGGCGGGGCACGTGGGTGCCCCGCCCGGCGTCCTTCCCTACTGTCAGGGACTGTCAGGGCCCTGCCCGACAGCAGGCCTCAGACGGCCACCGTGGCGCCGATCGCCAGCGAACGCTCGGCGCCGACCAGGATCTCCACCACTCGCAGGCCGAAGTCCGCCCCGCACGGGTGCGGCTCGCCGGAGGCCGCCGAGGCCCGCAGGGCGTCCAGCGCCCGGTGCAGCGCCGCGGCCGGTCCCTCGCCGCGCGGGGGCAGCTGCACCACGCCGTGCTCGCCGCGCAGCTCCATGCCCGTCCCGCCGGCCGCGAGCGGTGCGGTCAGGCTGAGCGCGAGTGTGCTGGAGGCGCCGCCGGCGTGCCGTACCACCAGGTGGACGGTGTCCAGCGGGCCGGCCGCCGCCGTCACGTGCGTCGCGTCGCCCAGGACCGGCAGCAGGACGGACAGCGCGTGCGGGCCGACGTCCCACAGCGCGCCCTTCTCGACCCGCCACGGCGAGGCCGCGTACGGGCTGGTGCTGCCGGGCGCGAACACCGAGCCGAGCCAGTCCGAGCGGCCGGTGAACCAGCCGCCGAGCTCCGCCTGCCGCTCGATCCACGGGATCTGCTCGCCGCCGAAGCGCACGGTGAAGAAGACCACCGAGGCGACCTTGTGCTCGCGCACCGCCTCGGCCACGGCCTCGGCGTCCGGCACCGTCAGCGCGACCGGCTTGTCCAGCAGCAGGTGGCAGCCCGCCTCGGCGGCCCGCACGGCGAGGCCCGCCTGCACGGTCGGGGGCAGCGCGATGGAGACCGCGTCCACCTCGGCCAGCAGCCGGTCCAGGTCCGCGTACCCGGGCACGCCGTGCGCGGCGCCCAGCGCCTCGGCCGCCTCCGGTCGGCGGCCCCAGACGCCGGTGAACTCCAGCCCGGGGTGCTCGGCCAGGACGGGCGCGTGCACCCGCTCCGCCCAGGGGCCGGTTCCCAGCAGTCCGATCCGCACGATGTCTCCGTTTCCTTCGTGTTCCGTCGCGACGTCCGTGTTCCGTCGCGTTCGTGTTCCGTCGCGACGCCGCCGCATGGTCGCGACGCCGCCGCGTGCTCGCGGCGCGTGATTCGCGGCGCGCGCCCTGGGTCAGCCCCGGACGCGGGCCAGGGTGAAGCCGTCGTAGCCCTTGCTGCCGACCGTCTGCACCGAGGTCGCGGTGACCGTCGGCTCGGCCGCGATCAGCTCGTGCAGCGCCCGGGTGCCGACCACCGCCGGGTCGGTGCTGTCCGCGTCGGCGACCGCGCCGCCGCGCACCACGTTGTCGACGATGATCAGCGAGCCGGGCCTGGTCAGCTGGAGCGCCCGGCGGAAGTACTCCGGGTTGCTCGGCTTGTCGGCGTCGATGAAGACCAGGTCGAAGGGCTCCACGCCCTGCTCGACCAGCGCGGCCAGCGAGTCGGCGGCCCGGCCGACCCGTACCTCGGCGACCCCGGCCAGCCCGGCGGCCGCCAGGTTGCCCCGGGCGACCTCGGCGTGCCGGGGGTCCAGCTCCAGGGTGAGCAGGGTGCCGTCCGCGGGCAGCGCCCGGGCCAGCCAGATCGCGCTGTAGCCGCCGAGCGTGCCGACCTCCAGGATCCGCTTCGCGCCCTGGGTCACTGCCAGCAGGTGGAGCAGCTTGCCCTGGTTGGGGGCGACCGCGATCTTCGGCAGCCCGGCCGCGGCGGCGGCGGCGGTGGCGCCCTCCAGCACCGGGTCGTGCCCGACCAGCTGCTCGGAGAAGTAGGCGTCCACGGCGTCCCAGGTCGGCTGCGAAGACATCGGGCCCTCCAGAGTGCAAGATCGGCAGCTACCCGGCCGATGCTACTCCGAGGGCCCGAGGGCACCACGACGGTGGTTGTGGACGGCCGGTCGGACGACCGGCCGTCCGGGAGGTCAGTCGGCGACCGGCTCCTTGGTCGCGGCGGCGGCCTTGGCGGCCTCTTCCGCCTCGATCTTGGCGTGCGTCTTGGCGGCGCGGCGCTTCATGATCCAGGCCGAGAGCAGGCCGATCACCAGGGCCGCCGCCAGGCCCGCCCAGGAGAACCGGGCCAGCCAGGGCTCGATGCTCTTGCCGACCTTGTAGACCAGCAGCGTCGTGCCGCCGGCCCAGACCACGCCGCCCAGCACGTTGGCGATCAGGAACTTCCAGTACGGCATCTTCAGCGCGCCCGCGAGCGGCCCGGCGAAGATGCGCAGCAGGGCGATGAACCGGCCGAAGAAGACCGCCCACATGCCCCACTTCTGGAAGGAGCGCTCGGCGGTGGCCAGGTGGGAGGGCCCGAAGTGCTTGGGGAACTTGCGTCCCAGCTTCTCGAAGAGCGGCTTGCCTCCCTTGCGCCCGATCGAGTAGCCGATCGAGTCGCCGATGATCGCGCCGGCGATCGCGCAGATGGCGACGCCCCACGGGCTCACCACACCCTTGACCGCCATCAGAGACGCCGTGACCAGGGCGATCTCGCCGGGCAGCGGAATGCCCAGCGACTCCAGCCCGATGATCAGACCGACCACGGCGTACACCGCTGTCGGCGGAATCCCCTCGATCCAGGCGTCGATATGCAAGGCCAGTCCCTCCGTGGCAGGACGGGACCGGCCGCGCTCCCCCTGGAGCCGCGTGCCCGTCCCGGCAGTTCGTCCGATGGCGGCACCCAGGCCGCTCCCCCGGAAACGAGCCTAACGTGCCGGGCGGCCTGTCCCCCCGGCCGATCACCCGTGGTTACGACGTACGCCCCCGCGCCATGGTTCCAGCTCGACCACCGTTTCTTCAAGATTCGGCAAAAAGCAGTGCGACCACGGACGGGCGCTGCTTGATCCGGCGCGCGAACGGCAACAGGGCGCTCACCGGCCACCGTCCGCCCTCCGGGTACACCTCGCGCACGTCGGTGACCCCCGGGTGCGCGGTGGCCAGCTCGCCGCGCTCGTCCGCGTCCATCCCGAACGGCATCGGCGGCGCCTGGTAGTACCGGTCCCGCAGCTTGCCCTCGACGGCCCGCCGGCTGAACCAGCGCGGCACCGCGTCCAGCACCATCGCCCCGCCCGGGAAGCGCTCGGCGCAGGCCGCGATCAGCGCGCGGACCGCCTGCGGCCGCAGGTACATCAGCAGGCCCTCGGTGCTGATCAGCACCCCGTTCGACGGGTCCACCTCGTCCATCCAGCCCGGGTCGGTGGCCGAGTGGGCGACGATCCGGTGCCGCTCGTCCGGCGGCAGCAGCCGCCGCCGCAGCGCGACCGTCTCCGGCAGGTCCACCGACAGCCAGCTCGCCCGCCCGTTGTCGACACGCCAGGCCTGGGTCTCCAGGCCGTCCCCGAGCCCGACCACGGTGCCGCGCGGGCAGCGGGTCAGGAAGTCCGCCACCTCGCGGTCGAAGCAGGCGGCCCGCAGCGCCTGGAGCTGGCTCACCAGAGCGTTCTCCCCGAACCGCGCCGCGAACGGGTAGTCGATCCGCTCCACCAGCTCGACCGCCTTCGGGTCCGGCAGCACGGTGTCCGGCCGCCGCGCCTCCACCGCCCGGTGCCACAGCGTCCACAGCGCCGTCTCCGGCACCTGCCCCAGCTCCGGCCGCTCCCCGCCGCCACTCATCGCTCGCTCCTTCGGACGTGGTCCCGTCGCGGTCCGACGCGTTCCGTCGCGGTCCGTCGCGGTCCCGCCGTGTTCCCGTCATGGGCATGAACCCGCCGATTCTGACACCCCGTCCGCACCTCCCCTCCCGCCGACGCGCCGACTGACCGACCGGTGGAGCTCTACGACGCCAACCATCGACCGGGCCATCCAGGCGACCTGGAGCGCGCGAACTCGTTCTCCCGCGTGGGCACTTCTCACCCCACGGGGTGGAGAACCGAACGGCGGAGGGCCACGTGCTCGAGCACCTCATCACTCACGACCACGACCTGCGGATGGTCCCCACCAACCGGAACGAGCTGACCACCTCGGTCGGCCGTCTCCACGAGGAACTCCGGGCCCTGCCCGAGGGGACCGACCCCGCCCGTGCCCGCCTCCTGACCAGGTGGATCGGCATCGGCCACCTGTGCCTGGGCCACCACGAGGAGGCCCGTACACTCCTCCGCCAGTCACTCGACCTCGCCGCGGAGACGGGCAACACCCGGGCCGTCGTCGCCACCGGACTCAACCTCGCCGACGCACACCGCTACGCCGGTGACGTGCGGACCGCGGACGCGCTCTACCGCAGCGCGCTGGACACCGCGCGAACCCGGCACCCGGAACTCCTCGACTTCGCACTCCAGCACACCGGCAAACACCTGATGGAACACGGTGACCTCGCGCAGGCCCGGACCCATCTGCAGGAGGCACTGCGACTGCGGATCGCCAAGGGGGACAGCGAGTTGATCGAGTCCACGCAGACCGCACTCGACAGGGTGGAGCTACTGCTCGACCGCCCCTGACCACCCCCTGCGGCTGCCCCTGTCCCCGTTCTGCGCCAGGAGGACGTAGCGGGCCCGGCCCAGGCCTGCTCGGCCAGCACGATGCCCACCCGCAGCTGCGCCCAGAATCGGTCCCCGGCCGCTCAGTCCTCCGCCGCCACCACGGCCACCGCCGTCGCCAGGGCGGCGGCGGTCAGCCAGGCCAGCGCCGACAGGCCCACGGTGAGGGCCTGCGGCCAGCGCCAGGCCAGCAGCCGCGCACCGACGCCCCAGGTGAGGAGGAACAGCGGGACCAGGATCACCGCCTGGATCCTCCACGCCCCCAGGAACGCCCCGGCCAGCCCGCCGGCCAACAGCGCCGTGCCCGCCACGACCAGCAGCCCGATCCGGAACATCAGGGCCCACGGGGTGGTCTGCGGGTCGGTTCGGTGCCCCTGGTGGATGATCTCGGCCACCCGGCCCCGCCAGAAGCGCAGCTCCACGGCCGAGCCGACGTCCACCGCGTCGTAGAACGACTGGTCGACCGTGTAGGTGCGGCCCGGCGCGTCCTCCCGGAGAACGGCGAGGCGGTACGAGGTCGAGTCACTGTTGGCGTCCACCCACTTCTTCGCCACCCGGCCGCTCTCGGGACGCAGGCAGTCCGCCTGTGCCGCCCCGTCGGCCGTGGCACCGCAGACGGGTGCGTCGAGGTAGGCCCCGCCCTCGTCGTAGGCGTCGTGGTAGCGAACGAAGCCGAACACCACGATCGCCAGCCCCAGCACGGCGATCAGCCCGCGCAGCACCTGACCCGCCGTCGGCCCGCGCCACGGGCGCCGGTCCCGCGGTCCGTCCGCCTTCCCCATGGGCCCCTCCCCCTGCCGGACCATGCCATTGTGCCCCGGGAGAAGACCGCAGAGGTCGCCACCGGGCGTCAGCGGCCTCGGAGAACAGGTCGGCACCGTCGAGAAGGGATTCGATCGGCTACTTTGGGTAACGATGCGCGGGATTCTGTCGCTCCTTCTTGAGCGCCGGTATGGACGAGGCCTTGCCTTGGAGCCGAGGGTTGTTACCGCAGTGCTGGACTCGAAGTCGCTGAGCTGGCTGCTCATCAGAAAGTGAAACGCCTGACACGGCATCCGGCCCGCGCGCGATCCTGTTCCTGCACCAACAGCCATGCAAGGTAGCGCAAGTGAAGTGACAGGAGGGGTGGGCACGGCGATACGGTTCTTTGGTATCGACCCGGAGACCGGTCAGGGGAACAGGCCGACCGTCTGGGTGGACGAGGGGGTCGGGGACTTGCTGGTCCAGAGCTACGTCGCCGACGAGGCGTCGATCGCCGGCGTGCTCGCGGCCGGCCACGGTCCGGACCACGAGAACACGATCCCGTCGCACGAGGGAGTGTTTCGGATTCCGGCCCGAATGGTGCCGATTCTCAGGAGGGCGTGTGATGAGGCAGAGCGTTCCCAGCTTCGTCGAGATGCTGAACTCGGCGAGGAGCACGGCGGTGCACCTGGAACTGCGTGACCAGTACAGCGTCGCCGAGGAGACGGCCGAACTCGCCAAGTGGCACCGTGGTGAAGCCGTCGATGTCGACCCCGACTCGGAGTACTGGAGCGGGTGGAGCGACCTCGTACGCCGCACCGTCGCCCGAGGCGTCCAGGTCCGCCGGGCCCGCGTCGTCTCGGTGCCGGTGACGGACTACGTGCGGTACGAGCACCACATCACCAGCGTGAACCTGGCCATCGGGGAGGATGTCCGCTGGCTGCCCCGGAGTGAGGCGTCGGGCCTTGCTCTGCCGGGCAACGACTTCTGGCTGGTGGACGGGCGCGCCGTTCGCTTCAACCTGTTCGACGGGCCCGGGGCCGCGTTGGACCCGCAGTACTCCGAGGATCCGGTGGTGGTCGGGCTCTGCGCCAATGCCTTCGAAGCGGTATGGGAGCGCGGAGTGGAACACGAGAAGTTCGCCGTCTGATTCAGCACGCAGGACCGCCAGATCATGTCCCTGTCTCCCTCCTCCAGTGCGCAGAGCGCCCGCGAGACAATCGCCAAGAGGTTGAAAGCACTTCAGCAGGGTGCCGGCCTCACAGGGCATGATCTGGCCCTACGAACGGGCTTCAGCGAGTCGAAGGTCTCACGCATCGCGGGTGCCAAGACCCCACCGTCAGCTGACGACATCCAACGATGGTGCGCAGCCTGCGGCGCGGAGGACCAGGCCGCGGACCTGGTCGCCGCGAGTCGGGCGGCCGACGAGATGTACGTCGAGTGGAAGCGCCTCCACCGCACGGGGATGAAGCACGCCCAGGACGCCATCCTGCCCCTGTTCAGGAACAGTCGGCAGATCCGTATGTACTGCTCCAACGTCATGCCGGGGATCGTTCAGCGCCGTGAGTACGCGCGTGCGCTGATGGAGACCATCACGGCCTTCCAGAACACTCCGAACGACGTGGAGGCTGCCGTCGAGAGCCGGCTCCAGCGCGGACGCTACCTCCACCAGGGAAGCTGCACCTACGCGTTCGTCCTGGAGGAAACGGTCCTCTACTACCCGCTCGGCGACGATGAGGCCATGGCGGATCAACTGCGCCACCTGCTGGAGGTCATGGCCCTGCCGCGCGTCAGTCTCGGGGTGATTCCCTTCCGGGCGCCTCGCGTGATGTGGCCGCTCGAAGCCTTCTACATGTTCGATGATCGGCAGGTGGACGCCGAGTTGCTGACCGCCGTCGTCAAGATCACGACGCCGACCGAGATCGCCGCGTACTCGAAGGCGTTCAAGGCCCTCTCCGGCATGGCAGTGCACGGCCGTGAAGCTCGGACCCTCATTGAGCAGGCAATCCACGCGCTCGGGTGAATCCGTGCAAGACGATGCAAGATTGTGGCACCGCCTGTAGCCGCCTCCCTACGGTCTATCACGCAAGTCAGTGCGCCACCGAGAAGAGAGGAACGAACCATGACCGTTGCGCTGGAAGCGCCCGCGGACACCGAGTTGCGCGATCCCCGCGCGCTCCTCATCGCGGTCCGGCCGTACGTCAAGGAGCTGACGTACAACGTGTTCGAGGGACCCGGCAACACCGGCGACCTTTACGACCGCGAGATCGCGCTCCTGCTCCGCGACAACACCATGATCCGCAACATGGCCGAGCGCATCCTCGACAACGCCATCGCGTACACGATCACCGCCATGGAACACCCGCAGGTGCACCTGGGCGTCGGCAAGATCGTGGACATCGGGGTGCACCAGCTCCTTCTGTACACGCCGGTGTACTTCGCCGTCTGCGAGGCGTACAACGCCGGCCGGTACAAGCACCACGCCCCGCTGATCCAGCGACGTAGCGACGTAGCGACGGCACCGTGGTCCGTACCGCCGAGTTCCTGCGCGGCAACGGGTTCGACGCCGACGAGGAGCTGTGGGCGATCGACGAGGCGAACTGCTCCCCGTGCGACGACAAGGTCCCCCACAGCCACTGACCGGACACCAGGGTGCCCCTGCCTCGTATCTTGGGGCAGGGGCACCCGCCTGCCAACTCTTCAGCAAGGGACGTCCGTTGCCCGCACAGCACAACATCGAATCCGAGCGCGAACTCTGGGACACCTACGCGGCCGGCATCAAGGACGACGTCTTCGACGCCGGGCCGGTCTTCCGCTGGACCCAGTACACCGACCACGGGCCCGGCCCCGAACTGCTCGGGTCACCTACCAGTGCACTGGAGATCGGATGCGGCACGGGCCGCGCACTCGCCACGCTGGCCGAGCAAGGTGTGAAGGCCACCGGCGTGGACCTCTCGCCCGTCATGGTCGACAAGGTCTCGGCGCGCTGGGGGCTTTCCGGCGTCCGGATCCACTGCGCCGAGGTCCTGGACTACCTGAGCGGCACCGACGAAACGTGGGACGCCGTCTACTCGGTGTTCGGAGCGGTCTGGTTCACGGACCCCCTGAAGCTGCTTCCTCTCATCGCCTCCCGCCTGAACCCCGGCGGCATCCTGGCCTTCTCGCAGCCCCCCGCCATCCCCGGCGCCTACGGCCCACAGGGCATGTACAAAGGGGGGTTCGCCGGGAGGGCGCTGTACACGTACCGCTACTCCTACACGTCCCGCAGGTGGGTCAATCTGCTTCGGCAGAGCGGATTCGAGTCGGCTGACGCGACGGTTCTCGACGCCCCGGCCGAGGGGCACATCGGAACTCTGATCGTTACGGGCAAGACCCCTGCCGTCTGACGACCACCTACGAACGGAGCCGTCTGCACGTGGCCGCATGGGCCGGGGACGATGCGCCCCGACAGAGGGAGGCTCAGCCGATGCTGAAGGCGCCGTCGGGCGGGGGCGGGGAGTCGGTGGCCTCGGCGTCGGTGACCGGGGCGGTCCGGCCGACCAGGGCGGCCAGGTCGTCCCCGTCGGTGAGCCGGGCCGGGAAGATGTCGCCCGCGAGCAGCCGGGTCAGCTCGGCCACCGGTAGCGGCGCGGTCGAGCCGGCCAGCAGGATGTTGCCGTACCGGCGGCCGCGCAGCACCGGTGCCTCCGCCACCAGGCAGACGTACGGGAACACCGCGCGCACCGTCGCCGCCTGCGCCTTGGCGAAGGCCAGCGGCGGGCCGTCCGCCAGGTTCGCCGCGTAGCAGCCGCCGGGGCGCAGCGCGGCGGCCGCCAGGCGCAGGAACTCCACCGAGGTGAGGTGCGCCGGGGTCCGCGAGCCGTGGAAGACGTCGGCGATCACCAGGTCCTGCGAGCCGGCCGGGGTCTCGGCGAGGGCCGCCCGGGCGTCGCCGACGGTCGCGGTGATGTCCGCGCCGGGGCCCTGCCAGGGCAGGTGTTCGGCGACCAGTTCCAGCAGCGGCCCGTCGACCTCCACCACCCGCTGCCGCGAGCCGGGCCGGGTGGCGGCCAGGTAGCGGGGCAGGGTGAGCGCGCCGCCGCCGAGGTGCAGCGCGTCCAATGACTGCCCGGCGGGGGCGAGGGCGTCGGCGAGGTGGCCGAGGCGCCGGGTGTACTCGAACTCCAGGTGGGTGGGGTCGGCGAGGTCGACGTAGGACTGCGGGGTGCCGTCCAGGGTGAGCAGCCAGCCGCCGTCCCGGTCGAGGTCGGGCATGAGCTTGGCGAAGCCCAGGTCGGTCCGCCGCCCGACCGGCACCGGCTCGTCCCGCTCGTCCCGCTCGTCCCGCTCGTCCCGCTCGTCCCGCTCGTCCCGCGAATCGTGCTCGGAGGTCACGCGTGCTCTCCGACGGGCTCGACGTCGAGGTACGCGGCGAGCCAGTGGTCCAGCTCGGCGAACACCTCGGTGCGCGCGGCCTCCCCGGAGAGCACCAGGTCGTGCATCCCGCCCTTGATCCGCACGATGGTGACGTGCCGGCCCAGCCGCGGCCCCTGCGCGGCGATGTCGTCGGCGCGCAGCACGGCGTCGGCGTGGTGCAGCGCGCTGTGCCACTTGGTGGTGGAGATGGAGCGGGTCGAGGCCATCAGCAGCACCGGCACGTCGATGCCCAGTCCCCGGTGCAGCCGCCGGTGGCCCTGGTGGATCGCGGACAGCCAGCCCGCGTACAGCGGGAAGCTCTCGGGGCGCTTGAGGGTGAGGTCGAAGTCCCACTCGCCCTGGTGGTCCTTGTGCAGGCTGTGGGTGTAGTGCGGGTTGAGCGCGGACGGCAGGACGCGGGTCGGCGCCAGCCGCCCGAGCGCCGTGACGGCGGGGCCGCCGAGGGTGCGGACGGCGGGCCCGGCCGGCATCGACAGGAACGGCGAGTTGAGGAACAGCCCGTCCACCAGGCCGCGCCCGGCGCGCCGGGCGGCCCACAGCGCGCCGATCAGCCCGCCGGTGGAGTGCCCGTTCAGCAGCAGCTGCCGGTGCCCGTCGACCTCGCGGATGATCCGGACCGCCTCGTCGATCTCCTCGTCGTACTCGGCGAGGTCGCGGACGAAGTTCGGCGACTGGTGCGGGCGCAGGGAGCGGCCGTACTTGCGCAGGTCGAGGGCGTAGAAGGAGAAGCCGAGCGCGGCGTAGTGGTCGGCGAGGTTGGTCTGGAAGAAGTAGTCGTTGTACCCGTGGATGTAGAGCACGGCGCGCTCCGCCCCGGGCACCGGCCGCCGGACGAGGGTCGCGCACACCGGCCCCTCGTCGTCCGGCCGCAGCGTCAGCTCGGCGGCCTCGTAGGGGGCACCCAGGATGTCTTCACGGAACTCCATCTGCTTGCCGCACCCGTCCTCTGCTCTGTCTGCCTGTACCGGCAGGTGACCGCCTGTTCCATCCCCGACCATACCGGCCGGTAGCCGCGGGCCGCTCGGCGGTGGGCCGTCATGCGTGGATCCACACTGCGGCGGCCCGGGTGGTGTCGGGGGCCCGCAGCCACCTGGCGTCCGCCCGCTCCACCCCGAGGGCCCGGAAGATCCCGCGGGCCTGCCCCTGCGCCCGGGCCGCCTCGTCGTTCCGGTCCAGTGCCCGGAGAGCCGATCCCGTGCTCTCCCAGGCCATGGCCTGGCAGAACCGGTCGTCGCACTCCTCGCAGAGCACACAGGCGCGTTCGAGGAACTCGAGTGCTTCATCGAGGCGGCCCATGACCCTCAGCCGCTCGCCGAGGTTGAGCAGCGCGATCGTCTCACCCTCCCGGTCACGACGGCTGCGCGCGACGGCGAGGGCACGTCGATGGGCTTCCACCGCCTCCTCGCAACGGCTCGCGAGGCCGAGCGAGATCCCGTGGTTGTTCCAGACCTCCGCTTCGACGTCGCTGGTCCCCATGGAGTCGGCCGCCCTCAGTGCCGCCTCCGTGACGGCGATCGCCAGATCGGCCCTGCCGCCGTGGATCAGCCCCGGCACCACCACGGGCGAGAGGCGCGCGACCCCTCGGTGGATTCCGACCTCCGCCAGCCCCAGGATCATGGCCACCATGTTGGCGCGCTCGCGGTCCAGCCAGGCCAGTGCGGCGGCCCGTTCCGGGAATGGGCCGGCGTCCGAGCGCCCGGGCGATGACGCGGCCCGCCGATTGGCGGCGTGGGCGGTCGTCACGTAGTACTCCGTCAACCGGCTCAGCCCGCGCGCCCCCAGCTCCGGGTCCTTCCCCAGCTGTTCCAGGGCGTAGAGCCGGACCAGGTCGTGCAGGTACCACCGGCCCTTCGACGGGCTCTGCTCGATCAGTGCGGCGCCGACCAGTTGGGCGAACAGGGGCCGGGTCTCGCGGACCGTCCTTCCGATGAGCGCCGCCCCGGCTTCGGTCGAGACGTCGCTTCCGACGCAGACCGGGAGGAACCGGAAGAGCTCGGCCTGCGCGGGGGTGAGGCGACGGTAGGAGCGGTCCAGGGTGAGGCGGATGCCGGTCTCGCCGTCGTGCAGGAGGTCGAGGCGGCCCGTCCCCCCGGCCAGGTCGTCGGCGAGTTCGGCCGCCCCGAGGTGCTGGTCGAGGATCAGTTGGGCGGCGGCGAGCCTCAGTGCCAGAGGGAGGTGGCCGCAGAGTCTCGCGGTGCGCCGGCCGCCCTCCGCGTCGATGGCGACGCGCCCGTCCGCTGGTCGGGCGGCCCGGACGGCGGTGTCGAGGAGGGCGACGGCCGCCTCGGCGTCGAGGACGCCGAGGCGGTGGAGGCGGGCGCCGAGGCCGGGGAGGGTTTCGCGGGAGGTGACCAGGAGGCGGTGGCGGGTGGCGGGCGGTGGCTGGAGGGGGCGGACCTGGTCGGCGGCGGAGGCGTTGTCGGCGATGACCAGCACGCCGCCGCCGTGCTGCTCCAGTCGGGCGCGGTAGAGGGTGGCGCGGCTCTCCTGCTCCGGCGGGATGTGTTCGGCGGGGACGCCGAGGGCCCGGAGCAGGGTGTCGAGGGCCTGTCCGGCCTCGACCGGGGTCTCGTCGTAGCCTCGGAGGTCGACGAAGAGGGCGGCGGAGTAGTGGCCCTCGCCGAGCAGCGCGTGGCCGGCGGCGAGCGCGAGGGTGGTCTTGCCGATGCCGCCGAGGCCGGTGACCGTCACCGTCGACGGGCCGTCCGGGGCCAGCAGGGCGCGGAGTTCGGCGAGGTCCTGGTCGCGTCCGGTGAAGGCGGAGGTGACCGGCGGCAGCCCCGCGATCGTGGGCGGGCGCGCGGTGACCGTGACGTGCGCCGTGTCCGCCTGGACGACCGGGGCGTGGAAGGTCCCCCCGCGAATGCTGTTGTGCACCCCGTGAGCGTAGCCGCCCGCCCCTCGTGCGCCTGCTGTGCGCCGGTGGTTCTGTGGAACGCTTCCGGGACAGACCAGGCGAGTTGGGGAGTTTGCATGCAGCACGGGCACACCGATCCGTCGCTCTACCGTTCGGCCGCCGAGGCGATCGCCGCCCCGCCGGAGAGGCTGGCGTACGTGGCCGGGTTCGACCGGTCGGGGCGGCGGCCGGACGCGTTGCTGAGCGTCGACACCGATCCGGACTCGGCGAGCTACGGGAAGGTCCTGAACTTCGCCGAACTCCCCACGCTCGGCGACGAGTTGCACCACTTCGGCTGGAACGCCTGCTCCAGCGCCCTCGCCCACGCCTGCCACGAGAACCCGGAGCGGCGCTACCTGCTGCTGCCGGGGCTGCGCTCCTCCCGGCTGCACGTCATGGACACCTACCCCGACCCGGTCCGCCCCCGGCTGGTCAAGACGGTGGAGGCGAAGGAGCTCGCCGCCAAGGCGGGCTACTCGCGCCCGCACACCCTGCACTGCGGCCCCGACGGCGTCTTCCTGTCCTGCCTGGGCGGCGCCGAGGGCGACGACGGCCCGGGCGGGGTGGCGCTGCTCGACCACACCACCTTCGAGGTGCTGCGCGCCTGGGAGACCGAGCGCGGGCCGCAGCACTTCGCCTACGACGTCTGGTGGCACCTGGGCACCAACGTGGGCATCACCAGCGAGTGGGGCACCCCGTCGATGGTCGAGGGCGGGGTGGTGCCGGAGCTCCTGCTCGGGCGCAAGTACGGCCACGCGCTGCACTTCTGGGAGCTGGACTCCGGCCGCCACCTCCAGCGGGTGGACCTCGGCGACCAGTACCAGATGGTGCTGGAGCTGCGCCCGGCGCACGACCCGCAGGCGGAGTGGGGGTTCGCCGGGGTGGTCACCAACGTCGAGGACCTGTCCTCCTCGGTCTGGCTCTGGTACCGGGACGGGCCGGCGTTCACCGCGCGCAAGGTGATCGAGATCCCCGCCGAGCCGGCCGCGGCCGAGGACCTGCCGCCCGCGCTGCGGCCGTTCGGCGCGGTGCCGCCGCTGGTCACCGACATCAACCTGTCGGTGGACGACCGCTGGCTGTACGTGTCGGCCTGGGGCACCGGCGAGCTGTTCCAGTACGACGTCTCGGACCCGTTCCACCCCCGGCTGGCCGGCTCGGTGCGGCTCGGCGGGATCACCGCCCGCACTCCGCACCCGGCCGAGCCCGGCCGTCCGCTGAGCGGGGCGCCGCAGATGGTGGAGATCAGCCGGGACGGCCGGCGGGTCTACCTCACCAACTCGCTCTACGGCGCCTGGGACGACCAGTTCTACCCGGACGGCATCGAGCCCTGGATGGTCAAGCTGGACGCCGACCCGGAGGCCGGCGGGCTGAGCGTCGACGAGCGCTTCTTCCCGCACGGCGCCGACTTCCGGGGCCTGCGCGTCCACCAGACCCACCTGGCGGGCGGCGACGCCTCCTCCGACTCCTACTGCTTCCGCTGAGCGGTCCTCACCAGCTGAGCCGACCCGACCGGACGGGCAGGCGTCACCGGTCAGGCGGGCGTCACCGGAACAGCGCCTGGTCGAACCGCACCTGCGCCGACGGCAGCCCCGCCGCCGTCAGCCGGGTGCGGACGGAGCCGACCATGCCGGCCGGCCCGGTGACGCAGGCCAGGTGCTCGCGCCAGTCCCCGGCCGTCGCGACGGCGTCGGCGAGTTCGCCGACGGTGACCGGGGTGACGGTCAACCACGGCTTGTGCAGGCCGAGTTCGGACAGCGACTGCCAGTCGTAAAGGTCCCGGCGGTCCCGGGCGCCGACGAACAGGTGGACCCGGCGGCCGGTCGGCCGGTGGGCGGTCTGCTGCTCGATGATCGCCTTCATCGGGGCGAGGCCGGTGCCGCCCGCGACCAGCAGCAGGTCGCGGGCGTCGCTGTCGGGCAGCAGGCTGCCGCGCGGCGGACCGAGGCGCAGCCGGTCGCCGATGCCCGTGTGCTCGACCAGGGCGGCGCTGACCCCGCCGGGGGCGGTGCGGCGGACGTGGAACTCCAGCTCGTTGTCGGCGCGCGGGGCGCAGCCCATCGAGTACTGCCGCCAGGTGTGCGGCAGCGCCGGGTGTTCGACGGTGCCGTACTGCCCGGCCCGGTACGGGTACGGTTCGCCGGTGCGCACCCGCAGCACGGCGAGGTCGGGGCGGCGGCGCTCGTGGCCGGTCACCACGGCGTGCCAGTACGGTGGTTCGGTGAGCGCGGAGTCGGCGCCGGCCACCATCGCGCCGACGGCGAAGCGCAGCATCCGCACCCAGGCGCCCTCCAGCTCCTCCGTCCAGCGCTCGCCGGCCCGGTGCCGGACGGCCGCGCACAGGGCCTCCTCGAAGGCCTCGTAGTGCACCGGCCGGACGCCCAGTTTCCGGTGGTCGCGGCCGAGTTGGCGGAGCGTCTGCTCCAGTTCGACCGGGCGGTCGAGGTGGTCGATCAGGTGGTGGAAGATCCGTTCCAGGTGGAGCTGCTGGAACTCCATCGAGGCGGGGAAGAGCGGTCGCAGGTATGGGCGGTGGCTGAACATCACCGCGTAGAGGTGGTCGATCAGGTCCGCGAGCGGGGAGATCAGGTCGAGGTCGCGCCGGATGACGTGCTGGTCCGCGGCGCCGTCGTAGCCGCCCTCCTCCCCGTACGCGTTGCACCCGAGGTCGCCGCCGGCCGAGGTGGAGGGGGCGAGGAGTTGGCGTCGCAGGCGCATCGCGTGATGGCGGGCGATCAGGCGGTCGTACTCGGCGGTGGCGGTGGCGGTGCCAGTGCTCATGCTGCTGCTGTTGTCCATGTCCCGCCCAGTGAACTGCCGGGCCGCCGGACACGAGAAGGGCCGATCGCCCCGGAGAGACCCGGGACCAACGACCCCTTGCGGTGGTACGTCCGGACCGGGACGCTTTTCGGCCACCGCGCGCACGCACCCCCACCGCGCACGGGCCCCATCGCGCGCACGCACCCCCGGAACGGGCGGGCAGGACGGAAGGGTGCCCCGCGCCCCGGTGCTCTCCTACCACCAGGACCCGGGGCACCGCCGTCGTCAGACCCCTGCCCGGCGCGCCTCACGGCGCTCCAGCCGCCGCTGCCGGCCCTGGCGCAGCGGCTGGTCGGGCAGCCACCCGAAGGTGAGACAGGCACCGACCACCCCGAGCAGCATCCCGATCACGAAGCCGCCCAGGTTGGAGGTGACCCAGCTGGCCAGCGAGGCCAGCACGGCGAGGATGGAGTAGAACAGCCGCTGCGCCGGATTGAACAGGATCAGCAGGCCGCACAGCAGCATCACCGCGGGCACCAGGTACCCGGCCAGCCCCTGCATCCCGATGTGCAGGATGACGGGCAGCGGGGCCTTCAGGGTGAACAGGACCTCGGCGCCGCCGAGTGTCACCAGCAGCCCGCCCCAGAACGGTCGCCGGCCCCGCCAGTCGCGTGTGACCGGGCGTGCGGCGGGCTCGGCGACGGGGGCCGCCACGGCCTGGGCGGGCGCGGCCGCCGTCCCCTCGGCGGCCACCCCCTCGGCCCGTGCCGCGGTGCCCTCGCCGGTGCCGGCCGGCTCCGGTACGGACTCCGCCATGCTCAGCAGCCCGTGGAGCTGAAGCTCAGCCGCAGGTTCGGCAGTTTGAACCCGACGGCGGTGCTCGCGTAGTTGTGCTGGTTCAGGTGGGTCAGCGTGACGTGGTCGGCCTGCTGGCCGAACACGCCGGGGTTGCCCTTCCCGACCGGGCCGGCCTTGGTGTACGTGCTGGCGTCGCCGCCGATCTCGATGTTCTTGAACTCCGCGTCGCCGGACAGCATGTCGGAGTCGGTGGTGAGGTCGGAGGCGGTGACGGGGGTGCCGCCGTCGCCCGCGTGGATCACCAGGTTGATGCCGCCGAGGTCGACGCTCTGGCACAGGTTGGTGATCTCGGCCTTCTTGATCGCCGACACCGCGACCAGCACCTGGCCGCCGGTGGAGCCCGCGTTGGGGCTGTCGGGGATCATCGAGTCCAGCGAGCCGAACTGGGCGAAGCCCTCGCCGTCCAGCTTGTCGGCGGTGATGGTGAACGGCATGCCGGAGATGGAGAACTGGGCGGCGAGCACGCCCTGGGCGGTGAGCGCCATCAGGACGCCACCGGCCGCGATGGCCGGTACGGCCATCAGGGCGCTGCGCTTCAGCCGGACCCGTCCTCTTCTCGGTCCGCTCGGCGTCTGCGGGGTCTCGGCCGCCGTGGCGGCGTCCTCGGACATGGCCATGTGTGTGCTCCCTGTGGGTGGAATGGGTGTGCAGGCACTTGGCACGTTGTCCTGGCGCGGACAGCGTTCCCCGGCCCGACCGGGCTGTCCGCCCCTCGGCAGCGGGGCGGACCGGTCGGCGCCGGTAGGTAACTGGGAAGCTACTGCCCGGTATTGGCCGGGTCAATACAGGTGCACGAAGGATCTTCACCAATCCGCGACCCGCTTCGGCCAGTCCCGCACCCCCAGCCGCTCGGCCGCTTCCGCCGGGCCGAGGAAGGGCGACAGGCAGAACAGGCTCAACAGCGGCAGGAGCTCCAGTAGTTGTTCGGTCCGGCCGGAGTCGATCCGCCGGTAGATCGCGCTGTAGACGCCGCCGACCACGGCGTCCACCATCTCCTTCGACCCGACCCCGCCCGGAAGTTGGGGCACCTCGGCGAAGAACGAGCGGAACCTGGTCAGCAGTTGGGCCCGCTCCCGGCGGCCGGCCGGACCGACCGCCTCGATCTCGATCACCGCCATCGTGGCGAACGCCGGTGTCCCCGCCAGCAGTTGCAGCATCACGCCGAGCGCCTTCCGGATGCCCCGGCACCAGTCGGATTCGGCCGCGAAGGCCGCCGCCATCCGCCGGATCACCACGCCGGTGCCGTGCCGGTGCGCGGCCAGGAAGGCGTCCTCCTTGCCGTTGAACAGCTCGTAGAAGACCGGCCTGGTCACGCCCGCCGCGCGGCAGATGTCGCTGATCGTCGCGTGCTGGTAGCCGCGCTCGGCGACGGTCCGCACCAGCCCGTCCAGGAGTCGATCGCGCTGGGTCGCGGCGACCACGCCGGCGGGCAGCCGGCGCGGGCCCGGCTTGATCGAGCGGGCCGGATCGCGGCCGGTCCGGGCACCCGGCAGCAGGACCACGTCGGCTCCGCGGAGGTGTTTCCGATCCATCACCAACTCCTGTGTCCTGTATTGACATTGATGGAACACCGGGTTTACAACACTGACAGGTTTCCAACCGGCGGGCCAGCAGGCGCCCACCGGCCGGACCTCCGGGGGCTCCGCGGACCGGGGCGAAAGCCCGGGCCACGGGACCACGGCGGGGACGGGACCGCGACGGTGGCAGTCGTCGAGGGCCCCGACGGCACCGCACGTCCCCGACCGAACGGCGCGGTGCCGCGGTGTTCCACGCCGCCGTCCGTACGCAAGGCCACACGCAAGGCCGCACCGCAGCTCCACCGCACCGCCGTACCACCGCAGTTCCACCGCACCGCCGTACGCCCACCCTCGCGTACGTCCGCACCGCCGTACCGCACGGACGGGCCCGTGGCGCCGGGCCCGCCCGCCCTCGGCATGGGCCGAGGCATCCGGTGTGAAGACCGGAGCGCGGCCCGGAGAGCGACCCGGGGAACGGTACGACGTCTCCGGTGCGAAGCCTCCGGCACCCGCCATGCCCCTCCCCCGTCGTGCACACCACCACACCCGCACGCCGGGTTTCCCCCACCCCCGTCCACCGGACGGAGAGAGGTACCCTCATGCGCATCAGCCGCACCCTCGCCACCGCCGCCCTGGCCGCACTCGCCCTCACCGGCGCGGCCGTGACCCCCGCCCAGGCCGCCGGCGCGGTCCTGACCACCGGAAGTCCGAGCGGCCCGGACGTCGCCGTCGGCGACGTGCTGACCGCCAACCTGGTCTCCGGTACCACCGCGAACTTCAACAACAGCGCCACCGGGTCGACCGGCGTCAAGTGTGCCGCCTCCTCCTTCTCGGCGACCGTCACCGCCAACCCGGCCGCGCCGGGCAGCGCCGTCGAGCGGCTCGACACCCAGACCTTCGGCTCCTGCACCTCCAACGTCATCGGTGTCACCGGCGTCAAGAGCGTCACGGTCACCAGCCTGCCGTTCACCAACACGGTCAGCGACGCCCCTGGCAACCCGGTCAAGCTCACCCCCGGCGCGGCCGGCGTGATGGGCACCACCGTGGTGCTCAACACCATCCTGGGCAGCATCAGCTGCAACTACCAGAACAGCACCGGGATCAACGGCACCACCTCGAACACCGGCAACACCATCGGCTTCGCCGGCCAGCCGTTCGCCCTGGTGTCCGGGCCGAGCCTGTGCTTCTCGACGGGCTACTTCAGCGCCACCTACGGCCCGGTCCTCGACAGCTCCGTCGCCGGCAGCCCGGCGCTCTTCGTCAACTGACGCCGGGGCCCCCGCGGCCCGTCCTGACGACGGCGGCGTACGGCACCCTCACCGGGCCGTACGCCGCTGCACCGGACCCGTCCCCGAACCGGAACGCCCGCCCCCGACCCCGGACGCCCGCCCCCGAGACAGCGAAGTGACCGGCCGGTAGGGTGGCGCCGCACGGAGACGGCGAACCGGAACGGGGCAGACGGATGAGCGACAACGGCGGGCACGGCACGGGCTTCTTCACCTCGGTGGCGGACGCCGCCGAGCAGTTGGCCGCCACCGGCTACCTGGCCTCCACCTCCGTGGCCACCACCGTCTTCCTCGCCGACCGGCTCGGCAAGCCGCTGCTGGTCGAGGGCCCGGCCGGGGTCGGCAAGACCGAACTCGCCAAGGCGGTGGCGGCGATCGGCCGCGCCCGGCTGGTCCGGCTCCAGTGCTACGAGGGCATCGACGAGGCCCGCGCGCTCTACGAGTGGAACCACGCCAAGCAGCTGCTGCGGATCACCGCCGGCCGCGACGAGGGCTGGCAGGAGGCCCGCACCGACATCTTCGGCGAGGAGTTCCTGCTCGCCCGCCCGCTGCTCACCGCGATCCGCGGCGAGGAGCCGACCGTGCTGCTGATCGACGAGATGGACAAGGCCGACGTCGAGGTGGAGGCGCTGCTGCTGGAGGTGCTCAGCGACTTCCAGGTCACCGTCCCCGAGCTGGGCACCATCACCGCCGAGCGCCGCCCCTTCGTGCTGCTCACCTCGAACGCCACCCGCGAGCTCTCCGAGGCGCTGCGCCGCCGCTGCCTCTTCCTCCACCTCGACTACCCCGAGGCCGAGTTGGAGCGCCGCATCGTCCGGCTCAAGGTGCCCGGACTGGACGAGACGCTGGCCGAGTCGCTGGTCCGGGTGGTCGGCGCGCTGCGCGCGATGGAGCTGCGCAAGGCCCCGTCCGTCGCCGAGACCATCGACTGGGCCCGCACCCTGCTGGCGCTCGGCGCCGGCACCCTGGACGAGACGGTCGTCCGGGACACCCTCGGCGTGATCCTCAAGCACCAGGACGACGTCCGCAAGGCCGCCCAGAAGCTCACCCTCGCATGACGACGCCCCGGGAGGCCGACACCGCCGCCCGCCTCACCGGCCTGGTCCGCGCCCTGCGCGGGCACGGCCTGCGGATCGGCCCGGCCGAGACGGTGGACGCCGCCGCCGTCCTGGACGTCCTCGGCTTCGCCGACCGCGAGCAGATGCGGGCCGGCCTGGCCGCCGCCCTGCTCCGCTCGGAGGCCCAACGGACCGTCTACGACGCCGCCTTCGACCTGTTCTTCCCGCTCGGTGTCGGCACCCCGGAGGCCGTCCGGGCCGACCCGCCGCCCGTCCCCGACGACCCCGAACCGCCGCGCTTCGGCCGCCCCGACCCGCTGCGCGAGCAGCTGCGCGAGCGCCTCGCCGCCGCGCTGGCCGCCGACGACCGCGCCGCCCAGGCCCGGCTGGCCGGCGAGCTGATCGAGGCCTTCGGCCGGTACGGCACCGGAGGCTCCCCCGGCAGCGGGGGCTCCCCCGGCTCCGGCGGCTGGTCCGCCCAGCAGGCGCTCGGCCGGCTCGCCCCCGAGACGCTGCTCGCCCGCGTCCTGGCCGCCCTGCGCGAACGGCCCGGCGACCGGGGCCCCGCCGACCAGGACCTCTCCGACCGGGTACTCGCCGACGAGATCCGCCGCCGCATCCGGGACTTCCGCGCCATGGCCGCCGGCGAGGCCCGCCGCCGGGTCGCCGAGCTGCGCGGCCCCGAGCGGATCGCCGAACGCGCCGTCGCCCCCACCGCCGACCGGGTCGAATTCCTCTACGCCGGCCGCGACCAGCTCGCCGAACTGCGCCGCACCGTCCACCCGTTGGCCCGCAAACTGGCCACCCGGCTGGCCGCCCGGCGCCGCCGCGCCGCCCGCGGCGAGATCGACCTGCGCCGCACCCTGCGCCGCTCGCTGGGCACCGGTGGGGTGCCGCTGCGCCCCGCGTACCGGCGGCGCCGCCCGGCCCGCCCGGAGCTGGTGCTGCTGTGCGACGTCTCCGGCTCGGTGGCGGGCTTCGCCGACTTCACCATGCTGCTGGTGCAGGCGATGGGCGAACAGTTCAGCAAGGTCCGGGTGTTCGCCTTCGTCAACCGCACCGCCGAGGTGACCGGCCTGCTGCGCGGCGGCGACGACCCGGCACGCCTGGCCGCCCGGATCCTCGCCGAGGCCGAGGTCACGGGCTACCACGGCAACAGCGACTACGGCTCCGCACTCGGGGAGTTCGCCGAGCGGCACCTGGACGCCGTCGGCCCGCGCACCTGCGTCCTGGTCCTCGGCGACGCCAGGAACAACCACCGCGACCCCAACCCGGACGCGCTGCGCCGGATCGCCGCCCGGGCCCGCCGGGTGTTCTGGCTCAACCCCGAACAGCCCTCGCTCTGGCCGACCGGCGACTCCGCCGCCCTCGTCTACGCGGGCGTGGTGGAGATGCACTCCTGCCGCAACGCCCGCCGCCTCGGCGAGCTGATCGCCCGCCTCCTGCCGGTCTGACACCGGGCGCGGCCCCCGAGGCCGCGCCCGGTGCTCCCGCCGGCTACTTGTCCAGGTGCGCCAGGAAGTCCAGCAGAGCCTCGGTGACCTCGGCCGGGCGCTCCTGCTGCGTCCAGTGGCCGGTGTCCGGCAGCCGGACGTGCCGGTGCAGCCGGGGCGTCAGGTGCGTCAGCAGGTACTGGACCGCCTCCGGGGCGATCATCGCGTTCACCAGGTCCCGCTCGCCGACCACGAACAGCGCGGGCACGTCGATCCGCTGGCCGACGAACGCCGTCATCAGCTCGCTGTTCCGGTCGATGTTGCGGTACCAGTTGAGGCCCCCGGTGAAGGCGTTCTCGCCGTGCCGGGCGTAGTCGGCGGCGAACACGTCGAGATCCTCGTCGGTGAGCCAGTCCGGCAGGCTCTCCGGCTCCGGGACGGTGTCCAGCAGCTTCTTTCCCTCGGGGACGATCCACGGTCGCGGCTCGCCGTCGGGCTGGATGCCGCAGAGGATGCGGCGCAGGCTGGACTTGACGTCGGCCGCCAGCTCGGCGTCGGCGCGGCCCGGCTCCTGGAAGTAGATCTGGTAGAAGCCCTCGCCGAAGTTCTCCCGGGCCGCGGACAGGGTGCCGGGCCCGGCCGGCAGCGGCGGCACGCTCAGCCCGGCCACTCCGCGCACCAGGTCCGGCCGCAGCGCCGCGGCGGCCCAGGCCACCGGCGCGCCCCAGTCGTGCCCGACCACGACGGCCTTCTCCTCGCCGAGCGCGGCGATCAGCGCCGTCACGTCGCCGACCAGGTGCAGCAGGGTGTAGGCGTCGATCCGCTCGGGCTGCTCGCTGCGGGCGTACCCGCGCTGGTCCGGCGCGACGACCCGGTAGCCGGCCTCGGCGAGCGGCGCGAACTGGTGGCGCCAGGAGTACCAGCTCTCCGGGAAGCCGTGCAGCAGCAGGACCAGCGGCCCCTCGCCCTGCTCCGCGTAGTGCAGCCGTACGCCGTTCACCACGACCTCGCCGTGCTTGATCGCGTCGTTCAACTCGCAACTCCCCATCCGGTGACAACATCCGGTGACAACATCCGTTCACTCCCGACCCTGCCCAGTCGGCCGCCCCGGGAATCCCGGTGACCGAACGCGACCGAGGCCGGAAACCCGGTGACCGAACGCGGCCGAGGCCGCCCCGGAACTCCGGGACGGCCTCGGCCTGACGTTGGCTGACGTTGCGTCAGTTCACGGTGTAGCTGTACGGGATCGCCGCGAGCACCGAACCGGTGGTGTTCAGGGCGTTGTTGGCGGTGGCCACGCCGGTCGGGCCGGACACCAGGTACAGCACGCCCTTGACGGTGCTGCCCTTCGGGCCGGTCGGGGTCAGCGTCACCTGGAGCGTGCCGGTGGCACCGGGGGCGACGGTCACCGGGGTGGCGGCCGCGGCCGAGGCGTTCACCGAGGCGGCGTACGGGTCACCGGTGCTGGAGGTCAGCGCCGGGTCGAAGGCCTGGGTGTGCGCGGTGGCCGTGATGGTGGAGGTGCCGGCCGGCGCGCCGCCGGTGCCGAACGGGCCGATCTGCTGGACGAAGGTGCTCCAGGTGCCGGGGACGACCGGCTGCTCGGCGGTGCCGTTGTCGGTGACGACCGAGACGGTGGAGCCGTC
The DNA here is from genome assembly GCF_042883725.1 of Kitasatospora sp. NPDC058184. Taxonomy (NCBI): domain Bacteria; kingdom Bacillati; phylum Actinomycetota; class Actinomycetes; order Kitasatosporales; family Streptomycetaceae; genus Kitasatospora; species Kitasatospora sp. NPDC058184. The sequence continues at coordinate 322,456 of NZ_JBHVVE010000007.1, read as the reverse complement.
CTGGGCCTTCTTCAGGTCGCCGAACAGGTCCGGCGAGCCGGTGGTGGCGCTCAGCTCGATCTGCGCCGGCGTCGAGGACGCCGCCACGGCCTTGAGCCGGTCGGTGCCCGGCGGCACCAGGAAGGACGGCACCGCGGAGCTGAGGCTCAGCGGCAGGGTGACGGTCGCCGAGGTGCCCTGCGGCACCAGCGGCACGTCCACCCGGCGGTCCAGCCGGCCGTCGGCCGCGATCCGCTGGGTCGCGACGGTGTTGTTGGTGTAGTTCACCTGGACGGTGACCGGCTTGCCGGCCGCCAGCCTGGTGCGGACGTCGTTCGGCAGACCGGCCGCGGTGGCCTGGTTCTGGTTGAACGCGATGGTGCCGGTGAAGTCCTGGGCGAGCTCCTGGCCGCTGACCGGGCCGAGCACGTTCAGGACGAACCGCCAGCGGCCGGCGGCCGGGTTGACGGCGGTGGCCGAGACGCCGTTGCCGGTGCCCGCCAGGTTGCCCTGGGCGTCGAACTGCCCGTTGCCCTCGATGTCGACCGGGGTGCCGTTCGGGCTGATCAGCGCGCCCTGCATGAGCAGCTTCGGGTCCTTGCCGACGGTCAGTCCGACCCGCAGGTCCTTCTGGCCCTTCGGGACGTCGAAGGCGTACGAGAAGCTCTGCGTCGGCGAGGCGCTGCGGCCGTTGCCACCGGTGATGGTGCCGGTGAAGGTGCCCTTGCCCTGGTTGACCGGGACGAGGCTGCGCAGCACGACCGGGACGCTGGTGGTGTTGCCGTTGGAACCGGAGACCAGGACGGCCTCGCTGGAGTCGCCGCTGGTGGCCGGGGTGGTGAGCTGGACCTTGAGGGTCTTGGTCTGGCCCGGCTTCAGGTCGGTCGTGCCGGGGCTCACGGTGCCGGCCGGCACCGCGCGCTGGGTGGCGGTGCCGAGCTCGACGGCGCCGTTGTAGCCGGCCTGGCCGGCCGGGGTGTAGAGGACGGCGGTCCACTCGCCGGCCACCGGGTGCGGGACGTCCACCAGGCCGAAGTTGGCCGGGGTGGCGCCGCCCTGCGGACGGGTGTTGGTCTCGAAGCGGCCCGAGGGGTCGAGCAGCGTCATCCGGACCACCGGCCCGTTGGTGACCGGGTTGGGCGCGCCCTGCCAGGCGATCGAGGCCGCGAGGCGGTCGGCGCCGGCCGGGACGGTGAACTTGACCTGCTTCTGCACCCAGTCCGCGCCGTTGGTCGCGTACTTGAAGGTGTCCTTCGAGGACGGGTCCAGCTGGACGGTCTGCCGGTTGCTCGACTGCGGCGCGAAGCCGCGCGTCGTGGCGCTCACCGTCTGGGTGCTGTCACTGGTGTTGGTGACGGACACGTCGGCGGTGTGGGTCGAGCCGGGGGCGCCGGCGATGTCGACCTGGCCGGTGTTGACCACGACGGTCTTCGCACCGTCGGTGCCGTCCCCGTCGTCGTAGCCGCGGGCGGCCTCGACGGCGGCGCGGACGTTCAGCAGGCCGGCGCCCTGCTCCTCGGCCGGCACGCCGAGGTCGGTGGCGGTGCCGGTGAGGAACTTCTTCACCAGCGCCGGGGCGGGCGAGTCGCCGCCGTGGGTGTCGCGGTAGGCCTGGATGACCAGGGCCGCGGCGCCGGTGACGAACGGGGCCGACTGGCTGGTGCCGCCGAACGGCTGGATCGGCGAGGGCTGCCCGTTGTAGCCCGTGCAGTCCGTGTACTTGCTGGTGTCGGGCGTGCACAGCGCCCAGTCCGACTCGCCCGGCGCGACCAGGTCGACGGTCCGGCCGGCCTGGGTGAAGCCGCCCGAGGAGAGCGCGGAGATGCGGCTGTTGCTCCAGGTCTTGTTGGAGAACTGGGAGGCCGCGTAACCGGTCTGCTGGTAGTTCTGGTTGTCCGTCGAGGCGCCGACCGCGATCACGGACGGGTCGGTGGCCGGGGTGCCGATCGTGCCGCTGAGGCCGGCGTCACCGGTGGAGACCGCGACGGTGACACCGGCCTTGACGGCCTGCTCGTTGAAGAGCGAGATGGTGTCGTGCGCGCCGCTGTCCGGGGTGACGTTGCCGCCGAAGGACTCGTTCAGCACGTCCACGTGGGCGACCCGCACCGCGTAGTCGATCGACTGGAGGATCGACGAGTTGGACATCATCTCGCCGCCGGCCTTCAGCGCGACCAGGTCGGCGTCCGGGGCGAGGCCGCGGATGCGGATGTTGCAGCCGGCCGGCAGCGGGTGCGAGGAGTTGACGAACTTGGAGACGTCGTAGACCTGGCGGCCCTGGGCGATGACCGCCGAGGCGTCGCCGAAGGCCTCGGCCGCGCCGGTCGGCGCGTCCCAGCCGTCGCCCGCGAAGTCCTGGTAGTCGACCACGGCGTGCGAGCCGTCGGCCCGGATGAAGTCCGGGTTGTTCGGGTCGAGGCCGTCCGCGATGTAGGCGACCTTGACGCCCTTGCCGGTGGCGAGGTCCTCCACGCCGGGCTTGCCGTTGCCGGTGACGGCCCGGGTCGAGTAGAGGCCCTCGGGCTCCAGCAGCGGCTTGGCCGGGTCGGCGGGGCAGACCGTGTTGGTCGCGTTCTCCTCCGCCCCCTGGCCGTTACTGCCCGAAACGGCCTGCGGAGCGGCGTCGGCCTTGGGCGCCTTGGCGGCGGCGGTGTCCTTGGCCGCCTTCGCCTTGGCGGCGGCCGGCGGGGCGACCTGGACCTGGGCGTCCGCCACCACGGAGGAGACGGCCGGGTCGGCCTGGAGCTGGGCCCGCAGGGCGGGGCTGACCGTGGCCGAGAAGGCGTTGCCGACCACGAAACTCTTGATATCGGTGCCGCCGCCGGCCTTGACCTTGTTCAGCAGCGGCGCCTGTGCGTCGGCGGTCTTCTGCTGCCGGGCGCCGAGGTGGCCGTGGTCGGCCGGGGCGTCCGCGATCTGGTCCTTCATGATGACGATCACCGGCACCGGGGACCCGTCCGTGGACGCCGCCTGGGCGTTCTGCGGTTCGGGGGCCGGGGCCGCGGTCGCGATGGTCCCGAGGCTCAGGACCATGGACGCGGCGGTCACCGTGACGGCGGCCGCTAGCTGGGTTTTCCGCCAGCCGATCATATAAATCCTCTCGTCAGATGGACAGCTGACGCATTCCAACGCACCTGAGAGGATCACGACAAGGGGGTAAATCCCCATCAGAAAGTAAAGTTGACCATCAATCAGTAAAATTCGGAGAGGAAATCGGGTCGAATCCGCATCTTTCAGCCGATCGGCCCTTGCCGGATCCGGACGGCCGGCACGGGAGAGCCCCGGCGGACTCCCTTCCCACGCCGCCGCCCGGCGAAACGGCCGCCACCGCGCCCGGGCGTCCCGCGGCGGGAGCCGCGGCGGGACGCCCGGCCCGGTCTCAGGTGCCGGCCAGCCGCTCCTGAGCGTCCGCCAGGTCCTCGGCGGTGGGCGCGTCGTCCTGCGTCAGCCGGTGGCGCCAGTAGCCGGTGAAGTCGATGTCCTCCTTCGGCACCCCCTGCTCCTCGATCAGGAGCCGGCGGACCTCCCGGACCGCCCCCGCTTCCCCGGCCAGCCAGACGAAGGGCTCACCCCCCGGCAGCACGCCGTCCCGGAACGCCTCGGTCAGCACGGTGCCCGGGGCCGCGCCGTCGCGGTACAGCCACTCCACCTCCAGCTCGGCGCGGCTCTCCAGCTCCTGGCGTTCCGCCTGGTCGGCGACCTCGATCCACACGTACGCCCGCACCCCCTCGGGCAGCACCCCGAGCAGCGTCGCGAGCGCCGGCAGCGCGGTCTCGTCGCCCGCCAGCAGCACCCAGTCGGCCTCCGTGGCGGCCTCGACGAAGGGGACCTGCGGGGCGTACAGCGCGGAGGGGCCGACCATCCCGAGCCGGTCCCCCGGCGCGGCCCGCTCCGCCCAGGCGGCGGCCGGGCCGGAGTCCCCGTGCAGCACGAAGTCGATCTCGACCAGCCGGGTGCCGGGCCGCCGGCCGCGCAGGGTGAAGCTGCGCAGCAGCGGGCGCTCGGCCTCGGGGATCGCCAGGTAGGCCTGGTACCAGCCCATCGGGTCGTCCTGCCGGACGGGCAGCACCGGCTCGCGCTGCCCGGGGCGCGGGAAGCAGAGCTTCAGCTGCTGGTCCGGGGCGGTCCCGACGGCGTCGGGGAGTTCCTCGGCGGCGAAGGTGATCCGGGCGGTGCGCGGCGTGATCCGGCGGACCTCGACGACCTCGACGAAGGTGACGGGCAATGTCATCGCGAAACCCCTTCGATTGGTAACCTTACGGCATAAAGAGTTGCCGTCGGAGCGATACTTTACGCCATAAGGAGATGTCGGATGACCGTCTACGCCGGACAGGGCGACGCCCACCGCGCGCTCGCCCTGCTCTGGGGCGCGCCCGAGGAGCCGCGCGCCGGGCGCAGCGGCCCCAAGCCGGGCCTGAGCGTCGACGCGATCGTGTCCGCCGGAATCGCGGTGGCCGACGCCGAGGGCATGGCCGCGCTGTCGATGCGCGCCGTGGGCGAACGGCTCGGCCGCACCGCGATGGCGCTCTACACCTATGTGCCCGGCAAGGCCGAACTGCTCGACCTGATGCACGACCGGGCGCTCGCCGAACTCGCCACCGAACCCCCCTCGGGAGTTCCCGCCGAATTCCCCGGCGGACTCCCGGTGGCCGACACCTGGCGGGAAGCCGTCACCGCCTGGGCCGAGGCCCTGTACGCCTGCTACCTGCGCCACCCCTGGGTGCTCCAGGTCTCACAGGCCCGGCCGGTCCTCGGCCCCGCCGAACTCGCCGCGATGGAGGCGCTGTTGCGCGCACTGCGGCCGGCCGGCCTGGCGCCGGCGCGGCTGCGCGGGGCGGTCGCCGCGCTCTGGCAGTTCGTCCGCGGCCTGGCCGCCACCACCGCCGACGCGCGCGGCGCGGCCGCCGCCACCGGGATCGCCGACGAGGACTGGTGGGCCACCCGCTCCGCCCGACTCGCCGAGCTGGCACCGGACTTCGCGGAGCGCTTCCCCCTGCTCGTCGCCCTGCAGAGCACCGGCGGCGGCGCCCCCGAGGACGGCCACCGGGAGGCCTTCCGCGCCGGGCTCGCCGTCCTGCTCGACGGCATCGCGGCGGGGGCGCCCTCAGACGATCCGGGCGTGCGCTGACCGTGCCGGGCGCGTTCCAGCCCTGCCGCGCATCCGCTAACCGTGCCGGGCGGCGGGGAGCGCCAGCAGGACACCCAGCACCACCAGGGTGGAGTACCCGGCGATCTCGTGGCCGGCCGGCACCAGGACCCGGACGAAGCCGAACAGCCGGAAGCCCTCGATCCAGGTGGACAGCAGGCCGGAGGCGCCGCCGACGATCAACACGGAGCCGAGGTAGCCGAGCAGGGTCTTCATGCTCCCGAGCCTAGGAATCCGGCCCTCCGCCGGACATCCGACTTTCGGTGCGGGCCGGCGCCACCAAAGTCGTCCCTTCCACGCGGCTCCGACCCGGCTCCGGACGGTTCCTCACCGCCCGGCCCGACTCCGGACGGCTCAGCCCGACTCCGGACGGCTCCGGACGGCTCAGCCCGGCTCCGGACGGAGCAGCAGGCCCGGCGGCCCGGCGGCGGCGCGGGTACGTTCGCCGTGTGTTCCCCACCCGCACACCCCTGAAGTCGCCCTCCGCCGCCGTGACCGCGGCCGGAGCCGCCGCCTGCGCCGTCCTGGTCCTCGCCGTCACCGCCCCGGTCTCCCTCGCCCAGGACTCCGTCCCCGCCGTCGGCGGGGAGCGGCTCGGCCGCCCGGCCGTCCAGGTCGCGCCGCTGGCCGGGGCGCCCGCGCTGCCGTCCGACCTGACCGGCCGCTCCTGGCTGGTCGCCGACGCGGCCACCGGCGAGGTGCTCGCCGCCCGCGACGCCCACCTTCCGCTGCCCCCGGCCAGCACCCTCAAGATGCTGTTCGCGGACACCGTGCTGCCCAAGCTCGACCGCACCACCGAGCACAAGGTCACCACGACCGAGCTCGCCAGCCTCGGCGCCGGCAGCAGCCTGGTCGGCGTCAAGGAGAACCTGCCGTACCGGGTCGAGGACCTCTGGCGGGGCGTCTTCCTCAGCTCCGGCAACGACGCCGTCCACGTCCTCGCCCACATGAACGGCGGCATCCAGCAGACCGTCACCGAGATGCAGGAGCGCGCCCGGGCGCTCCAGGCCCGCGACACCAAGGTCGTCTCCCCCGACGGCTACGACATGGACGGCCAGGTCTCCTCCGCCTACGACCTCACGCTCTTCGCCCGGGCCGGCCTGCGCAACGCCGACTTCCGCTCCTACTGCGCCACCCGCACCGCGCGCTTCCCCGGCGGACTGGACAAGCTCACCGGCCAGCGCACCAGCTTCGACATCGCCAACACCGACCGGCTGCTCGGCAAGTACCCCGGCCTGATCGGCGTCAAGAACGGCTACACCACCAACGCGGGCGCCACCTTCACCGGCGCCGCCGAACGCGACGGCCGCACCCTGCTGGTGACGGTGATGCACCCGGACGCGCAGGGCAGGGTCTACGACGAGGCCGCCAGCCTGCTCGACTGGGGCTTCGCGGCCGCCGGGAAGGTCCAGCCGGTCGGCAAGCTGGTCGACGACACCGCCGCCCCCGCCCCCGCCGGGCCGTCCGCCGCCGCTGGCGGGGCCGAGGCCGGCGAGCAGTTGCCGCCCTGGTCCCGTCCGCCGCTGACCAGCGGCTCCGGCTCGGGCCTCGCCCCCGCCGTCTGGACCGCCGCCGTCCTCGCCACCGCCCTCGCCGCCTGGGCCACCGCCCGCGTCACCGCCCGCCGCCGCACCGCGTCCGCCGCGTCCGCCCCGGCGTACGACGGGGGCGGGGCGACCGCCGTCGGGGGCGCCACCGGCGCCACCGGCGTCGGCGGCCACGGCCGGCACCGCCTCACCCGCCGCGCCCGCACCCTGCTCCGCACCGCCCGTACCGGCGGGCCTCCCCGTACCACCCGCGGGCCCCGCGGGACCACACCCGACTGACCGGCGAGGACGGACGGCCGTGGAACTCTGGCTGCTGAACCACTTCTCCACCACCGAGCTCACGTTCCTGGTCGTCGGCGGCTTCGTCGTCCTGGCCGTGGCCTGCAGCCTCCTCACCACCCGCCGCTTCCCCGCCCTCACCGGTGGCGAGAACAACGACATGGTCGGCGTGGTGCTCGGCATGTTCGGGGCGATCTACGGCATCATCCTCGCCTTCGTCATCGTCAACCTGTGGACCGAGCTCCAGGACACCCAGAAGGTGGTCTCCACCGAGGCGACGTCGATCTCCCAGATCGCCCGCGACGCCAAGGCCTTCCCGCCCGACGTCCAGACCGCCGTGAACGCCTCGATCCACGACTACGTGCACGCCGTGGTCGAGCAGCAGTGGCCGCTGATGAGGGCCGGCCGCGGCGACTTCACAGTGACGGCCACCAAGGTGGACCGGATGTACCAGGTGCTGCGCGAGTACGAGCCCCAGTCCCAGTCCGAACAGGCCTTCTACACCGAGGCGTTGGGCAGCCTCAACGACGCGGTCGGGCAGCGCCGGGACCGGATCAACGAGAGCCGCAACGAACTGCCGGTCCTGCTCCAGGTGCTGATCGTGGGCGGCGCGCTGGTGATCCTCGCGCTGACCCTGCTGTACGGGCTGCGCAGCCCGAAGGTACGGCTGCTGTTCGTCGGCTCGGTGGCCGCGCTGATCGGGTTCAGCCTGCTGCTGGTCCTGGTGCTGGACCGACCCTTCGCCGGGGACCTCAGCGTGAGCCCGACACCCTTCAAGGAGAGCGCGCTGGCGCAGTTCTGGTGACCGCCCGTCTCCGCTGCCCGGGATGGTGCCCGGGGCCCTCTAGACTTCCGGCCATGACCACGCCCGACCCCTCCGCCGCGGACCGGCTCGCCCGGATCGTCCAGCTCTCCTCCGGGAGCTACCTGCTCGTCACCACGTACAGGAAGGACGGCACCACCGTGCCGACCCCGGTGTGGGTGGTGCGCGACGGGGAGGCGCTCGGGGTCTGGACCGTCGCGGACTCCTGGAAGGTCAAGCGGATCCGCAACCGCGCCGACGTGCTGGTCGGCCCGTGCGACGTCAAGGGCCGCCCGACCGGCGAGCAGTACCCCGCCACCGCCGAGCTCCTCGGCCCCGAGCGCACCGCCGCCTACCGCACCCTGCTGCGCCAGAAGTACGGCCTGCTCGGCGTGCTCACCCTGCTCGGCAGCCGGCTGCGCCGCGGCGAGCGCGGCACCGTCGGCATCCGGATCACGCTGACGGACTGAGCGCTGACGGACCGAGCGCCGACGGACTGAGCGCCGACGGACCGGGCTACGGGTGCGGGCCCGCCAGTGCGCTGGGCAGCCCGACGAACCCCGACTCCGGCCCGAACCGCTCCTCCAGCCCGTCCGCCAGGGCGGTCAGCGCGGCCGCGCCGTCGCCGTGGAAGGACGAGCCGTGCATCACCGCCAGGGTGCGCGGGCGCAGCTCGGCGAGAGAGCGCAGCGCGGTCGCGGCGGCCGTCAGGCAGGAGGTCTGGCGGAACAGCCCCTCGGATTCCAGGGCCGATTCGACCAGGTCGGCGTCGGTGACGGCGGGCCCGTTGCCGAGGTGGGTGAACAGGTCGCCGCAGAACAGGGTGCGGGTCTGCTCCTCGAACAGCACCCGCGCCTCCCAGCCGTGCGGCACGTGCGCGGTGTTGATGTTGCGCACCCGGCGGCGCACCTGGCGCCCGCCGAGGTCCAGCACCTCGCCGTCGTCCATCGGCACCGGCGGGCGGTCGGCCAGGTCGTTCAGCGAGACCAGGCAGCCGAGCGTGTTGTGCGCGACCCGCGCGTGCGGGGCCGCGGCGAGGAACTCGTTCATCGCCCCGCACTCGTCCGCCTCGACGTGCCCGAAGGTCACCCACCGCAGCCGCTCCACCGGCAGCACCCGGCCGACCGCCTCGGACACCGCCGGGAACAACGAGCGCATCCCGGTGTGGAAGATCAGCGGCTCCTCGGCGTCGACCAGGAACTGGTTGAAGGTGAACCCGGCGGGCGGGGCGATCTCCGGGACGAAGGTCGAGATCCGGTAGATGCGTTCGGCGATCTCGTCGATGCGTGTGTCCATGGGCCCGTTGCCTACCCGAGCCGCCCGGGACCGGCGCTCAGGCGGCACCGGACATGCCGCCCGCGTCGCCGGTTCGGCCGAGCGGCGCGGCTCCGACCGGGCACCGCGGAACCCGGCCTGGCGGCGTGGCAGGCTGGCGGCCATGGACGAGAACGAGGCCGGGCCGCTCCCGCTGCTGGTGGTGGACGGCGCGAACGTGGTCGGATCGGTGCCGGACGGCTGGTGGCGCGACCGGCGGGGCGCCGCCGAGCGGCTGCGGGACGCGCTGGTGGCCGTCGCCGAGCGGGGCGTGCCGGAGCACCCCGGCCCGTTGGAGGTGGTGCTGGTCGTCGAGGGCGCGGCCCGGGGGGTGGACGGCGTGCCCGGAGTACGGGTGGTGGCGGCGAGCGGCAGCGGCGACGACCGGATCGTGGAGCTGGTCCGGGCCGAGAAGACCCGAGACCCCGCCCGCACCTGCCTGGTCGCCACCGCCGACCGCGAACTGCGGGCCCGGGTCGGCGTGTCGGGTGCCACCGCCATCGGGCCGCGCAGCGTTCGGCCGTAGCCCTGCGATATGTCTAGTCGGCCTGGGTGGCGTACATGCCCCAGTGGATCGACGGGTCCGAGGTGTGCGCGGTGAACAGCAGATCCCGGCCCGGGCGGGCGGGGACCTCCACCGAGCCGACGCCGGTGGAGTCGACCGGGCACTGGACCGTGAAGTCGACCGGCGCCGCACCGCCGATGTGCACGTCCACCGAGCCGCCGCCCCGGCAGCCGAGCGTGAACGTGAACGGCTGCGACGGGTTCACCGAGGCCGTCACGGCGCCGCCGTCGCCGATCCAGTCCGGTATCCAGATCAGCCCCTCCGGCCCCGGGTGCGGCAGGATCTCGCCCGTCCCCGGCTGGCCGGGAACCGCGGCGGGCGCCTCGGCCCCGCTCCCGGCCGGCTGCGCCACCGCCGTCCCGGCGAGGGCGAGCACCGCCCCCATCGCCCCGGCCACCGCCGCGAAGCCGTGCTTCCCCGTACGCTTCATCGCTGGTTCCCCCTTCGGTGTTCCTCGGTCCGCACGCCCGGTGTTCGGCGTGCGGAGCAAACCTACGACGCCCCACCGACAAGGGACACCCGCCGGGGCGCCGCCCGGCGGAGCGGCCTGGCACCGCCGGTTCGGGAACGTACGGGAACCGGTTCCGGAACGTACGGGAACCAACCGCGTCGCCCGTCCGACTGCTGGGGGGTGAGTGCGAAGTCGCCGGGAGTCCGGCCGTTGAGTGTGCTGGCGGGGTTCGTCCTGCTGCTGGTGGTGGTGTTCGTGGTGGCCTACGGGGTGGGGCGCCAGGTCGGCCCGGTCGCGCCCGGGTTGCGGCCCAGTAGCGGGGGCGGCGGGTCGCCCGGGATGGACGGGCACGGCATGGGCGGGATGCGGTGAGCGCCGTCGCCGAGCCCGTGGTCGCCACCGATCTGGCGGTCGGCGGGATGACCTGCGCGGCGTGCGTGGGCCGGGTGGAGAAGCGGCTGGCCCGGATCGACGGGGTGACGGCCGGGGTGAACCTGGCGACCGGACGGGCCCGGGTGCTGCACCCGGCCGGGGTGCCGGTCGCGGACCTGGTGGCGGCGGTCGAGCGGGCGGGCTACACCGCCGAGCCGCTGCCCGCCGGGGCGCCGGTCGGGGTGGCAGCGGAGGAGCCGGACGAGCGGTGGCGGCTGCTGGTCACCGCCCTGCTGGCCGTCCCGGTGCTGGTGCTGTCGATGGTGCCGTCGGCGCAGTTCACCGCCTGGCAGTGGGTCTGCTTCGCGCTCGCCGTCCCGGTGGTGACCTGGGGGTCGGCCGGGTTCCACCTCCGCGCCCTGCGGGGGCTGCGGCACGCGGCGGCGACCATGGACACCCTGGTCAGCCTGGGTGTGGTGGCCTCCTTCGGCTGGTCCGCGTACGCGCTGTTCCTCGGCGGGGCGGGCGATCCGGACATGCGGATGCCGTTCTCGCTGACCGCCGACGGCGGCGGCACCGCGCACGTGTACCTGGAGGCGGCGGTCGGCGTGCCGCTGTTCGTGCTGGCCGGGCGGCTGCTGGAGGGCCGGGTGCGGCGGCGCAGCGGGTCCGCGCTGCGGGCGCTGGCCGAGCTGGGCGCCAAGCAGGTGTGCCTGCGGGGGGCGGACGGCGAGGAGCGCCTGGTGCCGATCGAACTGCTGCTTCCCGGGCAGGAGTTCGTGGTGCGGCCGGGCGAACGGGTGGCCACCGACGGGGTGGTGGTCGACGGGGGTTCGGCGCTCGACCTGAGCCTGCTGACCGGGGAGAGCGTGCCGGTCGAGGTCGGCCCCGGGGACCGGGTGGCGGGCGCGACGGTGAACGTGGGCGGCGCCCTGGTGGTGCGGGCCACGGCGGTCGGCGCGGACACCCAACTGGCCCGGATCACCGCGCTGGTGGCGGAGGCCCAGGCCGGCAAGGCGCGGGCGCAGCGGCTGGCGGACGCGGTGGCCGGGGTGTTCGTGCCCTGCGTGCTGGCGGTCGCGGCGAGCGTGCTGGGCTTCTGGCTGGGCGCGGGCGCGGCCCCGCAGGCGGCGGTGACGGCGGCGGTCGCGGTGCTGGTGGTGGCCTGCCCGTGCGCGCTCGGGCTGGCCACGCCGACGGCGCTGCTGGCGGCGACCGGGCGGGGCGCGGAGCTGGGCGTGCTGGTGCGCGGCCCGGAGGTGCTGGAGAGCCTGCGCCGGGTGGACACGGTGGTGATGGACAAGACCGGGACGCTGACCACCGGCCGGATGGAACTGACCGCCGTCACCACCGCGGACGGTCCCACGCAGGACGAGGCCCTGCGATTGGCCGGCGCGGTCGAGCACCGCTCCGAACACCCGATCGGCCAGGCCGTCGCGGCGGCGGCCCGCGAGCGCTGCGGGCCGCTGCCGGCCGTGACCGGCTTCGCGGCCGCCACCGGGCTCGGGGTGTCCGGGACGGTCGAGGGCCGGGCCGTCCGGGTCGGGCGGCCGGACGACGCCGCGCTGCCGCCGGCCCTGGCCGAGGCGGTGGCGCAGGCCGGGGAGGCGGGCCGCACGGCCGTCGTGGTCGAGCTGGACGAGCGGCCGGCGGCCGTCCTGGCGGTCGGCGACACGGTGCGCTCGGGGAGCTGGCGGGCCCTGCACCGGCTGCGCGGACTGGGCCTGGAGACCGTACTGCTGACCGGGGACGGCCCCGGCGCCGCCCGGGCGGTGGCCGCCGAGCTGGGCATCGAGCGGGTGCACTCCTCGGCCTCCCCCGAGCGCAAGGCCGAGGTGGTGGCCGAACTGCGCGCCGCCGGACGGACGGTCGCGGTGGTCGGCGACGGCGTCAACGACGCGGTGGCACTGGCCTCGGCGGACCTCGGGGTGGCGCTGGCCTCCGGCAGCGACGCCGCGATCGGCGCGGCCGGGCTGACCCTGGTGCGCGGCGACATCGAGGCGGTGGTGGACGCCGTACGGCTGGCCCGGCAGACCCTGGCGACCATCCGGGCCAACCTGCTCTGGGCCTTCGGCTACAACCTGGTGCTGATCCCGCTGGCCGCGGTCGGACTGCTCAACCCGATGCTGGCGGCGGTCGCCATGTCGCTCAGCTCGCTGCTCGTGGTGGGCAACAGCCTGCGGCTGCGCACCTGGGAACCGGGGCGGGGACAGCGCAGGGGCCAGGGACAGGGGCAGGGACGGGGACAGCGCAAGGGAGGACGACGGTGAAGGCCTGGCAGCGTCTCGGGGCGGTCGGCCCGCCGGTCGGCGCGGCGGCGCTGGCCCTGGTCCTGCTCACCGGGTGGACGGCGTTCGGCGGGGCCGGCCGTGACCGCCCGGTGGAGGCCGGACCGGGCTGGGTGCTGCTGCCGACGGCCGGCGCGGCCTCCGCCACGGCGGCCTTCTTCACGATCCGCAACCCGGGCGACATACCGGACGAACTGACCGGTGCCAGCTGGGAGTTCGGCGGCCGGATCACCCTGAAGCGGCACCTGCACCAGGGCGCGGCGGGCCGCTGGGAGCCGGCCCCGGCGCTGCCGGTGCCGGGCCGCGGCGAGCTGCGGATGACCCCGGAGGACGCGGACCTGATGATCGCCGACCCGCCGCCGCTGCGGGCCGGCCAGTGGGTGGAGTTCACCCTCACCTTCCGGCACAGCCCGCCGCTGCGGCTCGCCGCCCAGGTGCTGCCGGCGGCCGAACGGCCGCGCTGAACGGGCGCGCTGAAAACGTCAGGGCGTGTCCCGCGGACCCTTCCGGTCCGCGGGACACGCCCTGACCTCATCGGCTCAGGAAGGCCGCTCCCCGAGCGTCTCCTCGACCGCCCGGCGCGGGGTGGCCGCCCCGGGCGGGCCGTACCCGGCCCGCAGGACCAGCTGGACGTGGCCCGGCCCGGCGGCCGGGTCGCGCAGCGCCCAGCGGGTGTCCGGCCACTCGATCGCCTGGTGCCAGACCGTGAGCCGGACGCCGCGCAGCGTGGCCAGCAGCCAGACCCGCTCCAGCGCCTGCCCGGTGCGCAGCCAGTCCGGCGGGCCGTCGCCGCGGGTGCTGAGGGTGCACAGCTGGGGCAGCGCCTCGAAGCGCTGCGAGGGCGGCTGCTCGGGGGCCTCCGGCGGGCGGCCGCCGAACTCGCGCATCGGCACCCGGGCGTCGTGGTCCTGCGGGCCGAGCGCCGACCGCGGGATGCCGTCCTCGGCGGTGCCGTCGTCGGGCCGCAGCCAGGCGCGGGACTCGGCGGCCCTGGCCGGGTCGGCGGCGTTGCGGCGCTCGGCGTCGGCGGTGAGCTCCTGCACCCGCCGTACGCCCTCCTCCTCCAGCGCGGCCAGGGTGACGCCCTCCTCCCGGGCGGCGGCCATCAGCTCGCCGATCACCGCCTCGGGCACGTCGCGCTGGGTGAAGGGCTCGCGGCTGGAGTGCCGGGCAGCGATGGCGGGGTAGAGGTCGCGACCGAAGGGCGCCTCCGCGACGGCCGGGCGGGAGAGGTCGAGCACGGCGAGCAGCCCGGGCTCGGCGACGTCCGGCAGCAGCCGGACCAGCGGTTCCCGGTCCAGCCGCCCGGCCGCCACCCGCAGGTTGAACACGGCCGCGCCGACCGCGATGTGCACGGCGGCGCCGGCCGGGTCGGCCAGCGGTACGGAACGATCGGTGTCGGCGTACACGGCGAGCCCGCGCCCGTCCGGCGTCGGCACGAACCGCCAGGGCTGGCTGTTGTGCAGCGACGGCGCCGCGCCGCCGGCGGCGGCGAGCAGGCGCAGGTCGGCCGCGCTGAGCATCTGGGTGAGAGCCGGGTCGAGCGTCATGGCGATCCACTCCTTCAGCCGCTGGGCTTCGGCATCAACCGCGAGGTCAGGGCGGGCCCGGAGGTCCCGCTGCTTCCGAGCGTGCGCGCCCGGCCGCGCGGACGACAGGGCCCTTGGGCCCGTCCTCACGACGGCCGGGCGGGGGGCCTTGGCGGGCACAGGCCCGTCCGGTGGATCGGGACGGGGGCGGATCCACCGGACGGGCGTCCGTCACCCGTGCGGGACGACCGCGACGGGAGCCTCGGCGTGGTGCAGGACGGCGTGCGCGACCCGGCCGAGCCGGGGGCCGAACTCGATCGGGCGGCGGCCCCGGCCGACCACCACCAGCGCGGCGCCCGCGGAGGCCTCGACCAGGGCGCGGGCGGCCCCGAGCTGCACGTCCTCGACCACCTCGACGTCCGGGTACCGCTCGCGCGCTCCGGCCAGGGCGAGCGAGAGCAGCTCGGCCTCCAGCGCCTCCAGCTGGCCGAGCTCGGCGGCCGGGACGGCGCCGCCCGCGTAGCCGAACACCGGCGGCAGGTCCCAGCCGTGCACCGCCCGGACCCGGGCGCCGCGCAGGGCCGCCGCCCGGAAGGCGAAGTCGAGCACCTCCGGCTCCGGGGTGTGGGCGTCGACGCCGACCACCACCTCGCCCTTGCCGCTCTCGCCCGCCGTTCCGGCCTCGCGCACCACGACCAGCGGCACGGTGCTGCGCCCGGCCACCGAGATGCTGACCGAGCCCAGCAGCAGCCCGGTGAAGCCGCCGCGGCCGCGCGAGCCGAGCACCAGCAGCTCCGCCTCCGCGGCGGCGGCCAGCAGACCGTCCACCGGCGCGTCCAGGACGGCGTCGGTCTCCACGGTCAGGTCCGGGTGCAGGCCGCGGACGTCCTCGGCGGCCTCGGCCAGGGTGCGGCGGACGGCCTCGGGCAGGTCGTCCGACTCGGCGAAGGAGGACACCCCGTCGGTCAGCCACGGCCAGGCGTGCACCAGGCGCAGCGAGGCGCCCCGGCGCACCGCCTCGGCGGCGGCCCAGTGAACGGCCGCGGTGCTCTGCGGCGACCCGTCGACCCCGGCCAGCACGGTTGACGTCATGTCTCTTCCTCCACACTGTCGACACGCTGTCGACGCTCGGCGGTTCGGTGCGGGCCGCGGTGCGCTCTGACGCCCCGTCCGCTCCTCCCCCACCCTGGCACCCGCACACGGCCCGGCGGCAGAGGCCGCAGGACCCTCCGCGACGGGACGAAAGGCCCGCCCGACGGAGCCTACGGCCGACCCCGCCGTCCCGGCCACCGACACCGGGGCACTACCTTGAACACGGCAATCCCGCTGGTCGGACGGCACCCGAGTCGGGTCGGGCGGCGGGGGCCGTCCGGACGGTGGGCGGGGTGCGTCCGGACGGTGGACGGGCTGGTCAGGGCAGGACGACGAGGAGGACAGCGGTGGGCGGAGCGGACGGCGGCGCGGCGGGTGGCGGCGCGCGGATGCCACGGCTGCGCCTGGACGAGCTGCTGGAGGAGCTCCAGTGGCGGATCGACGCGGCGCGCGGCACGCAGAACCGGGTGCACAGCCTGTTGGAGGCGGTGCTGGCGGTCGGGCGTGAGCTGGACCTGGCGCAGGCGCTGCACCGGATCGTGGAGGCCGCCGCCGACCTGGTGGACGCCCGGTACGGGGCGCTCGGCGTGATCGGGCCGGACGGGCACACCCTGTCGCAGTTCCTGACGGTGGGCCTGAGCGAGGAGGAGATCGCCGAGATCGGCCCGCCGCCGTCGGGCCGGGGCATCCTGGGCGAGCTGATCCGCGAGCCGCGGCCGCTGCGCTGCCCGGTGCTGTCCGACCACCCGGCCTCGGCCGGCTTCCCGGCGAACCACCCGCCGATGCACACCTTCCTGGGGGTGCCGGTGCGGGTGCACGGCGAGGTGTTCGGCAACCTCTACCTGACCGACAAGCGCGGCGGGCTGGACTTCGACGAGGACGACGAGGCGGTGATCTCGACCCTGGCGGTCGCGGCCGGGGTGGCGATCGACAACGCCCGGCTGTACGAGGAGGCGCAGCTGCGCCAGCGCTGGCTGCGGGCGAGCACCGAGATCACCCGCAGCCTGCTGTCGGGGGCGCCGCGGCTGGAGGTGGTCGAGCTGATCGCCCGCCGGGCCCGGGAGATCTCCGGCGCCGAGCTGGCGGACGTCTCGGTGGCGCTGGCCGGCCCGGAAGAGCGGGCCGAGGAGCTGACGGTGGAGGTGGCACTCGGCGCCGATCCCTCCGCGCGGCTGGGGGTGACGGTGCCGGTGGACGGCACGCTGTCCGGCGCCGCGTACGCCTCCGGTTCGCCGGCCACCAGTGACGAGCTGGCCTCCGACACCCGTTTCCCGGCCGGTCCGGCGGGCCGCTTCGACGGGCTGGGCGCGGCGGTGGCCGTGCCGCTGGGCACCGGTGCCGGGTACGGGCGGGGCGTGCTGCTGCTGGCCCGGGCGCAGGGGCAGCCGGCCTTCGGGCCGGAGGAGACGGGCCCGCTGCTGGGCTTCGCCGACCAGGCCGCGCTGGCCCTGGAGCTGGCCGAACGGCGGCGCGACGCCGAGCAGTTGAACCTGCTGGAGGACCGTGACCGGATCGCCCGGGACCTGCACGACCTGGCGATCCAGCGGCTGTTCGCGACCGGGATGACGCTGCAGAGCGCGGGCCGGCTGATCGAGAGCCAGGCCGCGGCGGACCGGGTGGCCCGGGCGGTGGCCGACCTGGACGAGACCATCAAGATCATCCGCTCGACCATCTTCGGCCTGCGCGCCCACAGCGAGCCGGACCGCGGCCTGCGCGCCCGGGCCACCCGGGTGGTCACCGAGGCCCAGGGGCCGCTCGGCTTCGCGCCCCGGCTGAGCATGGAGGGCCTGCTGGACACCGACGTGCCGCAGGAGCTGGCCGGGCACGTGGTCGCGGTCCTCGCCGAGGCGCTCAGCAACGCCGCCCGGCACGCCGGGGCGTCCCGGGTCGAGGTGACGCTGCGCGCGCTGGCCGGGCGGGTGGCGCTGACCGTGACGGACGACGGCGTCGGCGTGCCCGAGGGCGGGCGGCGCAGCGGGCTGCGCAACCTGGCTGAACGCGCCGACCGGGTCGGCGGCTCGTTCACCGTCGACCCGGCCGAGGGCGGCGGCACCCGGCTGGCATGGGAGGCCCCGGTCGGGTCCTGAGGCCTGCTCCCCGCGGGGCGGTCAGCCCCGCAGGGCGCCCAGGAAGGCGAGCAGGTGGGCGTTGAACTCCGCCGGCCGCTCCATGTTCGGGTAGTGCCCGGTGCCCTCGACGGTCACCGCGCGGCCGTCGACGACGGTGCGGACGACCCGTTCGGCCAGGTTGACGTGGTCGGCCGAGTCGATGCCGCCGTTGATCGCCAGCAGCGGGACGGTGATCCCGGTCAGCCGCTTCCAGGTGTCGGTGACCGGCACCAGGTACTGGGGGTCGTCGGGGGTGTGCTTGGAAATGGTGTTCCGGGTCATCTCCTTGAGCCGGCGCACCACCTCCGGGTCGACCTCGTCCAGGCGGCGGTGCGGCCCTGAGGCGAGCCGGGTGAAGGAGTCGATCCAGCCCTCGCCGTCGCCCTCGGCGAGGGCCGCGGTCTGGTCGGCGGCGAGTTCGCCGAGCCACGGGTCGGTGAACTCGGACTCGCTGGTGCCGTTGCCGCTGATCACCAACGCGCGGACCAGCTCCGGGTGTTCGAGCGCCAGGTCGAGGGCGATCGTCCCGCCCATGGACAGCCCGATCACCGTCAGCGGGCCGAGGCCGAGGTGGCGCAGCAGGGCCGCCAGGTCGTCGGCGGGCCGGAACGGCCGGCTCGCGTTGTCGGAGGCGCCGTGGCCGCGGGTGTCCAACGCGATCACCCGGTACGCGGGCAGCAGGGCGGGGAGCTGGTCCGCCCAGCTCCGGTGGTCCAGCAGGCCGCCGTGCAGCAGCACCAGCGGCTCGCCCGTACCGGCGTCGAGGTAGGCGAGGCGGCCGTGGCCGCTGTCGAAGAAGCACAGGTCATCGGTGGAACCGGTAACAGTGGATTCAGTCATGACGACAATTTTAGGTCGTGTGACCTATATTTGTCTCCATGAGCACCGAACCCGTTTCCGGCGGCATCCCCGTGCACCCCACCTTCCCCTCCGACCGCCTCCGTCACAACCCCGACGGCCCCGTCCTGCTGGTCGGCGGCTACGGCACCGTCGGCACCGAACTCGCCCGGCTCGCCTCCCCCTCCTGGCCGCTGCTGCTCACCGGCCGCTCCGAGCAGCGCGGCGGCGCCCTCGCCGCCGAACTGGACGACGCCACCGCCCGCCGCTGGGACCTCGCCGACCCCGAGCCGTTCACCGCCGCCGTACGGGCGGTGGTCGGGGTGGTCAACGACCCGGACGACCGGGTGCTGCGGGCCGCCGTCCGCGCGGGCGTCCCGTACGTGGACGTCACCCGCTGGACCGCCCGGCTCCAGCGGGCCGCCACGCTCGCCGCCCTGCTGCGCCCGACCGCCCCGGTGCTGCTCTCCTCGGCCTGGATGGGCGGGGTGACCAGCCTGGTCGCCGCCGCCCTGGCGGACCGGCTGGGCGGGGCCGAGCGGATCGAGACCGCCATCCGCTGGGACCTCGCGGACCGGGCCGGCGCCGACTCGGTCGAGTTCATGGACCGCCTGGGGCTCGACTACGAGGTGGTGCAGGACGGCCGGCGCCGCTCCGTCGTGCCGCTCAGCCGCCCGCGGACCGTCCGCATCGGCGACGCCCCGACGCTGGTCGCCGGGATCGACACCCCCGAGCAGTTCACCCTCCCGCTCACCCTGGGCACCACCACCGCCGCCACCCGGATCGGCTTCAGCTCGCGCTCCTCCACCACCGCCCTGCTCGCGGCCCGGCACGCCGGCTTCTTCCGCTGGGGCCGCGGTGACCGCTGGGAGCCGGCCCGCCGCGCCCTGCTCTACTCCCCCGGCGAGGGCGGCACCGCCCTGCTGCGCACCGACGTCACCTCCGGCGGACGCACCCTCACCGCCACCGTCGAGGACCGGGCCGGCCAGGCCAGACTCACCGCCGTCGGCGCCCTGCTGGCGCTGCGCCGGGCGCTCGGCACGGACGGCGCCCCGCCGCCCGCCGGGGTGGCCTTCCCGGAGCAGACCCCGCGCCCCGGGCGGGTGCTGGAGGACCTGGCGGCCCTCGGCGTCACCGTCACGGTCACCGCGGCCGACGGAGCGCGCGGCACGGAGGCGGCGGCATGAGCAGCGTCCGGGGCCTGAGCGGCAAGGGTGCCCAGAAGCGGGAGCAACTGCTCGACACGGCGGAGGAGTTGCTGGTCACCACGGGCAGCGGCGAGCTGTCCATGCGGGCGGTGGCCGCCGCCGCGGGCGTCCGCCTCGGGCACCTCCAGCACTACTTCCCGACCCACGCCGAGCTGGTGGCCGCCGTACTGGAGCGCGTCCTCGCCCGCTCGGTGGAACGGCTCACGCCGCTGCTCGACCCGGGCCGCGACGAGGACGCCCTGCTCCGCGAACTGCTCGCCGAGCAGCAGGACATGCGCCTGGTCCACCTGTTCGCCGAACTGTGGGCGCTGGCCGCCCGCGACCCCTCGGTGGCCGCCGCCGTCCGGGCCTTCTACGACCGCTACCAGGAGCTGGTCGCCTGCTTCCTCGCCGAACGCCGCCCGGCCCTGACGGAGGAGGAACGGCGGTCCCGCGCCCGGGTGTTCGTGATGCTGATCGAGGGCGCCTCGCTCTTCCGCTCCGGCCTGGCCGGCACCGCGGACGCGGCGGCGGACGCCGAACTCCTGCGCACCGCCGGGGCGTTGCTGGGCCCGTAGGCCCTTTCAGGCCAGGCAGCGGCCGATGACGAGTTCCGGGCGGATGCGGATGCGGACCGTGCCACCCGGGTCGGCCGCCCTGGTGGCCGGGCGGACCTGGGCGCGGCCGAGGACGGTGACGAACCAGCCGGAGCCGTCCCGGCCGTCCACCTCGTCGGCCTCGAAGGCGATCACGGCGCCGTCCACCGCCCGGGCCAGTTCGGAGCCGGCCGGGGCCGAGAGCAGCACGCCGCCGGGGGCCAGCCGGAACGGCACCGGCAGGACGGCCGGGAGGGCGTCCACCGTGTAGACCACCCTGCCGACCTCGGCCCGGGCCAGCAGCTCCAGCGACCGCTTCCGGTCGAGTTCGCGCAGTTCCGGAAGGTCGGGACGGTCGGCCGGGACGGGGCGGTCGTGCGGGACGGGCCGGGGGGACGGAACAGGCCGGGGGGACGGGACGGGTCGGGGAGACGGGACGTGGTCGCGGTTCATGCGAGCGATGCTCGCCCGGGCCCGGGCCGGGCCGCGAGGGCCGATGGTCCCGGCGGGGCCCGGCGAGGGCCCCGCCCGGCGGGTCGTCGGCCCCGGGCCCCACGGCCCTGCCCGGCAGGACCCGGAGGACCCGCCGGGCAGGGCCCGGGATCAGTACCGGCCGGAGCGCAGCACGGAGGGCTGCGGGGCGGCGGAGGCCTGGCGCAGCTCGGTGGCGATCAGGGCGGCCTGCACCCGGCGCTCGACGCCGAGCTTGGCGAGCAGCCGCGAGACGTGGTTCTTGACGGTCTTCTCGGCGAGGTAGAGCCGCTCGCCGATCTGCCGGTTGGTCAGGCCCTCGCCGATGAGTTCGAGGACCTCCTGCTCGCGCACGGTCAGGCCCGGTCCGGTGGTGACCGGCTGGGCGGGCTCGGCGTCGCTGCGCAGGCGGTTCAGCAGCCGGGTCGCGGCGCCGGGGTCGAGCATCGAGCGCCCGGAGGCGACGGTGCGGACGGCGGCGACCAGGTCGGTCCCGCTGATCTGCTTGAGCACGTACCCGGCGGCGCCCGCCATCACGGCGTCCAGCAGCGCCTCCTCGTCGTCGAAGGAGGTCAGCATCAGGCAGGCCAGCCCGGGCATCCGCGAGCGCAGCTCACGGCAGACCGAGACGCCGTCGCCGTCGCCCAGCCGGACGTCCAGCACGGCCACGTCGGGCCGCAGGGCCGGCACCCGGACGAGCGCCTGCTCGGCCGTCGCCGCCTCGCCGACCACCTCCAGGTCCGGCTCGCCGTCCAGCAGGTCGTGCACCCCGCGGCGCACCACCTCGTGGTCGTCCAGCAGGAACACCCGGACCGGTGCCGAGGCCTCGGCACCCTCCGTCTTGGTCGCCATCACGCGGCTCCACCTTCGTCACCCCCGCACACTCCCAGCGGGGCCCAGGGCATCATCCCCCCGCGACCGGCCGCGGGCCCAGGGCCCAACGGCCCCATTCGGACCGGGCCGCAGGACCCGTACGGGCCCCGACCTCGACCGGGCCGGTCCGGGTGCCCTCAGCGCCCCTGCCGCCGGACGTTCCCCAGCCCCATCAGCAGGAAGGCGAGCGCGACGCCCGCGCCGCTGACCGCCGCGAGCACCACCCGGGGCACGACCTCGCCGCCGCCGGACAGCAGGATGGCCGCCGCTCCGAGCAGGGCGACGGCCACACCGACCACCAGCCAGCCCGCCAGGGCCAGCGCCGGCGGCCGGTTGGAGCGCGGGGCGGGCCCCGCGTCCAGGGCGGCCCAGCGGACCGCCGTCTCCCGTACCTCCCGGCGGCGGTCCACCAGGGCCCGCACCCGCAGCGCCGCGCCGCCCACCAGTCCGGCGAGCGCGATCTGGGCGGCGGGCCGCCAGTCCGACAGGACGAGCAGCAGCCCGCCCGCGAGCGCGAGCCCGGCCCACCAGAGCACGCAGGCCGCGGCGGCCGTACGGGTGGAGCGGGGCCGGTCGGCGCCGGCCTGGAGGTCGGCGATGGCGGGCAGGTACCAGACACAGCCGCTCGCGGTGAGGGCGGCGGTGCCGATGGCGAGAACGGTGTGGTTCACGACCCGGCCTTCCTGGTCACGAAGGGGTTGGTGAGGAGGGTGAGGAGCGGAGCGGACGGGGCCGTCCCCGCCCGCCCGGGGGCAGCGACGCGGGCGGGGACGGCGTTCGGGGGGCGGACTCAGCCGTCCGAGGAGGGCGAGTCGGCGGTGGCGGACGCCACCCGCGCCCGGTCGGCCCGGCTCAGCGGCCGGTCGTACTTCGCCGGCTCCACGTCGCCCAGGTGCGTGGCGGGCTTGCCGCTGTGCTCCAGGACGTCCCGGGCCGCGATGTCCGGGTGGTGGAGGTCGAAGGCCGGGGATTCGGAGCGGATCCGCGGCAGCTTGACGAAGTTGTGCCGAGGCGGTGGGCAGGAGGTCGCCCACTCCAGCGAGCGGCCCCAGCCCCACGGGTCGTCCTCGGTGACCTTCTCGCCGTACTTGGCGGTCTTCCAGACGTTGTAGAGGAACGGCAGGATCGACAGGCCGAGCAGGAACGAGCCGATGGTCGAGACGGTGTTCAGGGTGGTGAAGCCGTCCGAGGCCAGGTAGTCGGCGTAGCGGCGCGGCATGCCCTGGGCGCCCAGCCAGTGCTGGACCAGGAAGGTCGCGTGGAAGCCGACGGTCAGGGTCCAGAAGGTGATCCGGCCGAGCCGCTCGTCGAGCTTCTTGCCGGTCATCTTCGGCCACCAGAAGTGGAAGCCGGCGAACATCGCGTAGACCACGGTGCCGAACAGCGTGTAGTGGAAGTGCGCGACCACGAAGTACGAGTCGGAGACGTGGAAGTCGATCGGCGGGGCCGCGAGCAGCACGCCGGTCAGGCCGCCGAAGAGGAAGGTGACCAGGAAGCCGACCGTCCAGAGCATCGGGGTCTCGAAACTCAGTGAGCCCCTCCACATGGTGCCGACCCAGTTGAAGAACTTCACCCCGGTCGGGACGGCGATCAGGAAGGTCATGAAGGAGAAGAACGGCAGCAGGACCTGCCCGGTGACGTACATGTGGTGCGCCCACACCGTCACCGACAGGCCGGCGATCGCGATGGTGGCCGCGATCAGGCCGGAGTAGCCGAACATCGGCTTGCGGCTGAACACCGGGATGACCTCCGAGACGATGCCGAAGAACGGCAGCGCCAGGATGTACACCTCGGGATGGCCGAAGAACCAGAACAGGTGTTGCCAGAGCATCGCCCCGCCGTTGGCCGGGTCGAAGACGTGCGAGCCGAACTTGCGGTCGCACTCCAGCGCCAGCAGCGCGGCGGCCAGCACCGGGAAGACCAGCAGCACCAGCACCGAGGTCAGCAGCACGTTCCAGCAGAAGATGGACATCCGGAACATGGTCATTCCGGGCGCGCGCATGCAGATGATGGTGGTGATGAAGTTGACGGCGCCGAAGATACTGCCGAAGCCGGACAGCGTCACGCCCATGATCCACATGTCGGCGCCGACGCCGGGCGAGTGGATCGCGTCGGACAGCGGCGCGTAGAGGAACCAGCCGAAGTCGGCGGCGCCCTGCGGGGTCGCGAAGCCGGCCGCGGCGATCAGCGAGCCGAACATGAACAGCCAGTAGGACAGCATGTTCAGCCGCGGGAAGGCGACGTCCGGCGCGCCGAGCTGGAGCGGCATGATCCAGTTGGCGAAGCCGGTGAACAGCGGCATCGCGAACAGCAGCAGCATCACCGAGCCATGCATGGTGAACGCCTGGTTGAACTGCTCGTTGGAGAGGATCTGCGTTCCGGGCCGGGCGAGTTCGGCGCGCATGACCAGGGCGAGGATGCCGCCGATCAGGAAGAACGCGAACGAGGACACCAGGTACATGGTGCCGATCGTCTTGTGGTCGGTGGTGGTCAGCAGTCTGACCAGGGCCGAACCGGGCCTCCTGGCCCTGACCGCCCCTGCGGGGAGGGTCGTCGGCGGTGAGGTGGGGTCGCCCTGTGCCTGGGTGGCGCTCAAGGACGCACTCCTTCGGAACGTCGTGCGAATGGGTGGCGCTCCATGATCCGAACAGGCCGCCTCCGCACCCCAGGGCCCTTCGGCCCGCCCGTCCGGGGCCGCTGGGCCCGAGTTCCCGGCCCCCGACCGGGACCTCCCGACCGCGCGACCGGGACCTCCTGTCCGCTCGCCCACCGCCTGCCGTCCGCTCACCCGCGGCCTCCTGACCGGCCGTCGGGCCGCCTCCCGCGACCGCGCCGCCCGCTCGGGCCGCGCTCGCCGCGGCGCTGAGCCCCGGTCGAGAACCGCCGGAACGCGCCCCTCCCCACCGCCCCGCGCACCCGTCCGGCGGCGCCCCGCGCGCCGTCCGTCCGCCCGGCCCGGCCGGCCCCCGCCACCCGGCCCGACCTGCCGGAACGCCGTCCGCACAGCCGTACGAAACCCCCCGTCGATCCCAGCTTCCGGCGCCCCGGTTGTGCGGCCGCTGTGACCGAAGCCGGTCGATTCCGTGGCCTTCAGCGCCGATCGGCCGTCAAGTAGCCTGCGCCCACCACCGCACGGCCCCCACCACCTGCTACACCGCCGCACTGCCGCCGCCCACGCCCCGGAGGTACGCCGATGCCCCTGGCCCAGCCCGCCACCCCCACCCGGCTGCGCTTCGCCGTCCTCGGCCCGCTCACCGGCGAGGCCGGCGGCCGCCCGCTGGCCCTCGGCCCGCTGAAGCAGCGGCTGGTCCTGGCCGTCCTGCTGAGCCGCGCCAACACCGCCGTCCCGGTCGACCTGCTCACCGACGCGGTCTGGCCCGAGGAGCCGCCGCGCACCGCCCGGAAGAACCTCCAGGTCTACATCTGCACCCTGCGCACCCTGCTCGGCCGCGAGGAGGGGCCCGACCGGCTGTCGCACTCGGCCGCCGGCTACCTGCTGCGGGCCGCCGAGCCCGAGCTGGACCTGCTCCGGTTCCGGGCCCTCGCCCGGGCCGGCCGGGCCGCCGCCGACGGCGGGGCGCTCGCCCCCGCCGCCCGGCTGCTGCGCCAGGCCCTCGACCTCTGGCAGGGCCCGCCGCTCGCCGACCTGCGCCGCTCCCCCGCCGTCGCGGCGGAGGCGGACCGGCTGGAGGCCCGCTGCCTGGGCGTCCACGAGGACTGGGCGGAGACCGAGTTGGAGCTCGGCAACGCCGGCGCCGTCGCCGAGGACCTGGCCGAACTCGCCGAGCGCCACCCGCTGCGCGAGCGCCTCCAGGCCGCCCGGATGAACGCCCTCCACCTCTCCGGCCGGCAGGCCGAGGCGCTCGCCGTCTACGACACCCACCGCCAGCTGCTCGCCCGCGAGTTGGGCCTGGAGCCGAGCCCCACGCTGACCGCCCGCTACCGCGAACTGCTGGCCCGCGGCCGCTCCCTGCCCACCGCCGCCCGCCCGGACCGCGGCACCGGCCCGGGCGGCTCCCTGCTGCCCGCCGACACCGCCGACT
Source organism: Kitasatospora sp. NPDC058184 (assembly GCF_042883725.1). Classification (NCBI taxonomy): domain Bacteria; kingdom Bacillati; phylum Actinomycetota; class Actinomycetes; order Kitasatosporales; family Streptomycetaceae; genus Kitasatospora; species Kitasatospora sp. NPDC058184. Next base: position 296,980 of record NZ_JBHVVE010000007.1, on the reverse strand, counting down.
TCACCGGGAGAACCGACGAACTACGCCAGCTCGTCGACGAGTTGGGCTCCGGCGGCGGACGCGTCGCGGTGCTCACCGGTCCGGCCGGCAGCGGCAAGACCGCGCTCGCCGTACACGCCGGCCACCTGCTCGCCGACCGCTTCCCGGACGGCCGGGTACTGGTCCGGCTGCGCACCGAGGACGGTGCCGCCCGCCCGCTGCCCGAGGTGCTCGCCGAACTCGCCGCCCTCACCGGCCGCCCGGGCGCCGCACCGGCCGGGGCCGACCGGACCGGCCCCGGCCCCGCCGCCCCGGCCCACCACGACACCGCCCGGGCCGACACCGCCCCGGCCGACATCGCCCGGGCCGCCGCGCTCTGGCGTGCCTCGCTCGCCGGCCGCCGCCTGCTGCTGGTCCTGGACGACGCCCCCGGCGAGGCCGTGGTCCGCGAGCTGCTGCCGGGCTTCGGCCCGAGCGCCGTGCTGGTCACCTCCCGCGGCCAGCTGGCCGGCCTCGCCTCGGTGCGCCGCATCGCCGTCCCGCCGCTCGCCCCCGCCGAGGCCCTGGACCTCCTCGGCCGCATCGTCGGCACCGGCCGGACCGGCGCCGACCGCGCCGCCGCCGCCCGGATCGCGGCCGCCTGCGGGCTGCTGCCGCTCGCCGTACGGGTCGCGGGCACCCGGCTGGCCGTGCTGCGCCACCTCCCGCTGGCCGAGTACGCGGCCCGGCTGGAGGACCCGGCGGACGCCCTGGACGAACTGGTCGCCGGGGACGTCACCGTCCGGGCCCGGCTGGACTCCGGCTGGCGCGACCTCACCGACCAGGGCCGGCTCGCCCTGGCCCGGCTCGCCGCCCTGCCGCTCGCCCTGCTCTTCACCCTCCCGGAGGCCGCCGCCGCCCTCGGCCGGCCCGAGCGGCTCGCCCTGCGCACCCTGGAGGCGCTCACCGACACCGGGGCGGTCACCTCTCCCACCGGCGAGGTCACCGCCCACGCCGCGCTGTACGCCCTGCCCCGGCTCACCCATCTGCACGCCCGGGAGCGGGCGATGCGGACCGCTGTCGGGGCACCGGAGACCGTCGAGGCACCGCACGCCGCCGTCGCGGCGCCCGCGCGGTCCCCGGAACCCGTGTGACAGCCCCAGGCCCCGCTCACCCCAGGGTCAGCAGGTCCAGCACGTCCGCCCGCTCCGCCCCGCGCCCCTCCGTCAGCCCGGACAGCGCCAGCAGCACCCCGGCCGCGCCCGTGTGCAGGTCCGCCGAGAAGCGCCGCAGCCGCATCCCCGGCACCAGCAGCCCCTCCGGCCGGGCCACCAGGTGCCACTGGAGCCTGCCCACCTGGCCGAGCACCGCCTCCCGGGCCGGCGCCCCGCCCAGCCGGTCCAGCGCCAGCGTCAGCCCGACCCGGCCCCGGAACAGCCCCGGCTCCCGGATGAACCCGGGCGCGCAGACCTTCCGCACGTCGGCCAGGAAGGCCTCCCCGCCCGGCAGTTCGCCGTGCTCCAGGTACTCCCGCAGCACCAGCGCGATCCCGCTGCTGCCCCGGTCCAGGTAGGCCAGCCTGCGCCCGGACTCCAGCACCTGCGCGGACCCGTCGGGCACCCGGACGCACCGCGCCACCGCCCGCTCCAGCGCCACCCGCCCGGAGTCCAGCAGCCACCGCTCCCCGGTCCGCCGGTACAGCCGCAGCTGGAGCAGCGCGACGCCCGCCAGCCCGTACAGCAGCCCGGCGGCCGCGGGCTCGTCCAGCCCGGGCACCGGCCCGCCGCCCAGCACCGCGGCCAACTCCCGTGCGTCGTCCAGCGCGTGGGCCAGCTCCCGGGGGCTGTCCAGCGCGTCCGCCAGCCGCAGCCGGGCCAGCGCCGCGCCGGCCCGGCCGCCGAACAGGCCCGCCGCGCGCGCCGGGAGGGCGGTACGGGCGCGCCCGGCCAGCTCCTCGGCCGCCTCCGTCCGGCCGATCCGGGCCAGCGCCAGCGCGATGCCGAGCGGCCCGTCGTACAGCCCGCCGGCGGCCGGGCGGTCGGCCCGCCGGCGCACCGCCGCGACCAGCCAGTCCGCGTACTCCTGCGGCCAGTCGGCCCCGGCGCGGTGCAGCGCGTACAGCACCCCGGCCGCGCCGTGCGACACGCCCGTCCCGCCGTCGGCGAAGCCGGCCACGTCCCCGGGGAAGAGCCGGTCCGGGCGGTCCGGGGTGGCGCCCGCGTGGATGCCCGCGACCAGCTCCCGGCACACCGGGTCGAGCGAGGGCCCGGCCAGCAGCTCCCGGCCGCGCCGCTCGCTCGCCGACTCCACCCGTGCCACCGCCGCGGGCCGCACCGGCCCCTCCTCCGGTCCCAGTCCGAACCACTCCCGCGCCCGCCGTTCCAGCGCCGGGAGCTTGCCCGGGTCGCAGTCGGCGAGCTCCATCACCGGCATCAGCAGCATCAGCCAGGTGGCCCACAGCAGGTAGCGGTCGGCCTCGGCGCCGCCCAGCCCGGGCGGGACGTGCTGCCCGGCGGCACCGGCCGTCGGCACCCGCCGGTCGTCCAGCTCGGCCGCGTACTCGAAGTCCACCAGCACCACCGACCCGTCCGGCCGGAGCACCACGTTGGCCGGGTGGAGGTCCCCGAACCGCACGCCCCGCGCGTGCAGGGCGTCGAGCGCCTCCGCCAGCCCGTCCACCACCCCGCCCACCCACCGCGCGTACGCGGCACGCTGCTCGGCGGTGCAGTTCTGGTGCACCAGCGGGTAGCGCCGGATCGCCTCGGCGAACAGCTGGACGCCCTCAATGTGCTCCTGCACCAGGAAGGTGTGCTCCCACACCGTGCGCACCTCGTGCAGCCGGGGCACGCACGCCAGCCCGGCCAGCCGCTCCAGCGCCCACCGCTCGCGCCGCAGCCGGGTCAGGGCGTCCGTCCCGGTGCCGTCCAGCCCGGCGTACGGGCGGGCCTCGCGCAGCACCACCCGCTCGCCTGTGCCGTGCTTCTCGGCCAGGTAGATCCCGCCCGCGTTGGAGACCTGGAGCACCTCGACGATCCGGTACGGCAGGTCCCCGCCGGCCGCCTCCCGGGCGGCCAGGTGCGGGCGCAGCGCCGCCGGCGGCTCGACCCAGGCGGGCAGCCGGAAGGCCGGCTCGCGCGGGTCCGGCACCAGCGCGCCGGACGGGTCCCGCAGGGCCGGGACGGACCTGCCCTGCTCGTCCCGGCACCACAGCTCGACGAAGGCCCCGTAGCGGGCGTACACCGGGGCGTCGCCGATCCGCAGGTCGGTGAGCACGTACGGCCCGGGGAAGCCCGCCAGCGCCTCGGCCAACTCCTCCGCCAGGGAGAGGAACTCACCGTCCGTGGCCGGGTAGACGGTGACGAACTTGCCGCTGCCGCCGCGCCCCGCGTACTTGCCGTTGGCCACCCGCAGCGCCACCGGGCTGCGCAGGAACTTGAACGCCACCCGGCGGGCGGTGCAGATCCCCGCGACGACGGCCAGCGTCCGCTCGGCGCCGTCCTGCGCCGCCGACACGTGCAGCTTCCAGCCCTGCTCGGGCAGGCGGCCGCCGTCGGGCCGCAGCACCGTCCACAGCCCGCGCTGCTCCCGCCGCCAGCCCTCGGGCGGCTCGCCGAGGCCCAGCGGGTAGCGGCTGTCCCCGTCCCGCAGCCGTCCGGGGGTGTCGTAGTACGTCGGGTCGGCGAGGCAGTAGAGCTGGGTCTCGTGGACGTCGGCCATCGTGGGCCTCCTGTTCCGAAGTCTTCCGGGGTCGTCCGGGAGCGGGCGGTGCGTCGGCGCGGCGGCGGGCGGCGCCTCGGCGGGCGGTGCGTCAGACGGCGGGGCTGAGCACCGGTCCGCGCCGCACCGGCGGCGCCCAGGTGACCACGGCCGCGCAGAGCGCGATGGCGAGGGCCAGCAGGGCGAAGGTCCGGGTGCCGCCGAGCGAGCCGAGCAGGACGCCGCCGACCAGCGGGCCGAACGGCTGGACCAGGGTGGACAGGAAGCCGGCCGCGCTCTGCACCCGGCCGATCCGGTCGGGCGGCGCGGCGGTCAGCATGCCGGAGACGAAGCCGATGCTGGCGACGGTGGACAGGCACATGCAGACGGCGCAGAGCAGTCCGATCACCAGCGGGGCCCTGGTCAGCACCAGCACCCCGGCGGTGAGCGCGCAGGCCCAGCAGGCGAGCGCGACCAGGCTGCCGTCGCGGGCCCGGGCGGCGACCCTCGGGGCGAGCAGCGCCCCGGCCAGGGCGCCGGCCGCGGTGCAGGAGACGACGGTGCCGCCGCCGAGGCCGGAGCGGCCGCCGTCGGAGGCGACGGCCAGGGTGGTGAACATCAGCGCGCTGAACGCGAAGTTCATCCCGAGGCCGAAGACCAGCAGCAGGGTGCGCAGGTAGGGCCGGTGCCAGAGGAAGGCCAGTCCGGCGGTCAGTTCGGCCCGGCTGAACGCCGGTCCGCCCGTCGTGGCGGGCTTCGCGCGGGTCCGGATCAGCGCCACGCAGACGGTGGACAGCAGCAGGCCGACGCCCTCGGCGAGGAACGGCAGCACCGGGTGCCAGGCGAACAGCGCCCCGCCGCCGAGCGGTCCGGCCAGCCGGGCGGCGGCGCCGCGCGCCTGCATCCGGGAGGAGGCCTCGCGGGCCTGCCCGGTGGGCACCACCGCGCGCAGCAGGGCGCCGGCGGCTGGCCCGTAGACGCTGGAGATCAGCGCCCCGGCGGCGGCGACCAGCAGGACCAGCGGCAGCGGGGTGTGCCCGCGCAGCACCGCGACGACCAGGGCGGCGACCGCGAGCAGGCTGAGGACGTCGCAGATCCGCATCAGCCGGCGCCGCTCGATCCGGTCGGCGAGCACCCCGCCGGGCAGCGTGGTGATCAGCAGCGCGCCGACCGAGACGGTGCCGATGGCGCCCGCCCGGGCCGCCGACCCGGTCTCCCGCAGGACCAGCAACGGCAGGGCGATCGAGGCGAGTTGGGAGCCGAGGGAGGCCAGCAGGCCGCCGGCCCAGAGCAGCCGGAAGTCCCGGTTGCGGGAGAGCGGGGTGGGGTCCATGGCCGTCCTCCGTGGTCGGCGGGGGCACCCGGGGGTGCGGATCGGGCCGGGGCGGCCCCGTCTCGGCGGGACCGCCCGGGAAGCCTTGCGGTGACCGATTGCCGGTGACCGGTGGCCGGTGAACCAGTGACCGGGAACCGGCGGCCGGCGACCGGGTGTCGGCGGCCGGGGGCGGCGGTGCGTCCGCCCCCGCGCACGGCCCGGTGTCCGGACTCCGGTCAGACCGTGGTCTCGGCGCCGTGGACGTAGCTGATCAGGCTGAAGCAGAGGCCGTCCGAGGACTCGCTCAGGACCTTCATCGCCTGGAGGTCCAGGATGTTGGCGACGTGCGCCTCGACCTCCGGGGTCTCCTCGCCGCTCTCGCCGACGTTCTGCTGCTCCATGTTCTCGGCCATGGTCGAACTCCCTTCCGCACGGGGGTGGTTACGGCTCCGGCGGGCGGCTGCCCGCCGTTGCCGACCACCGTGGCCCGAGCCGCCTGCGCCCGGCTTCGGGGCCGGTTGGAAACCGGTATGGCCGCAGGTCGGAGCGGCCGCGCCGGCCCGCCGGGCCCCGGGCGGGCCCGCCCGGGAGGCTGCCGCACCCCGTCCCACCTGCGGCCATACCGCCTACCAGGCGTTCCCGAACCGGGCCCGAAGCCGCGCCCGCGACCCTGGCCCGGAACGCTCGCGCCCCCGTACCACCGCCCCGCCGCGCACGCCCCGCACCACCGGCCGGCCCGCACCACCGGGCCGCGCCAACCGCCCCGCCGCGCACACCCGTTCCGCTTCGCCGCGCACGCCCCGCACCGCGAAGGACGACCGAAGGACGGCCACCATGCCCTGCCCACTCTGCGCCCAACTCGTCGGCACTAACGACCAGTTCTGCCCCTCCTGCGGCACCCCCCGGGCCGCCGCCCTCGACCTGGCCGCCGAGGAGCGCAAGCTGGTCACGGTGGTCTTCTGCGACCTGGTCGACTCCACCGCCCTGTCCGGCGCGCTCGACCCGGAGACCCTGCGCGAGGTGGTCCTGCGCTACTTCGAGCGGATGCACCACCGGATCGAGGCGCACGGCGGCACCCTGGAGAAGTTCATCGGGGACGCCGTGATGGCCGTCTTCGGCGTCCCGGTGATCCGCGAGGACGACGCCCACCGGGCGCTGGCCGCCGCGCTCGCCATGCTGGAGGACGTGGAGGACCTCAACACCGAGCTGGACGCCACCCTCGGCGTCCGACTGGACGTCCGGATCGGCGTCAACACCGGCCAGGTGGTGGCGGGTTCGGACGCCTCGGCGCGCCAGGCGCTGATCTCCGGCGAGACCGTGAACATCGCCGCCCGGCTGCAGACCCGAGCCGCCCCCGGCCAGGTGCTGATCGGCCCGCAGACGCTGCGCGCGGCCGGCCCGGCCGCCCAGGTGGACGAGGTCGGCCCGCTGCACCTCAAGGGCAAGGCCGAGCCGGTCACCGCCTATCGCCTGGTCGGCCTCGACGAGGACGACCCTGAGCTGCTGCGCCGCTTCGACGTCCCACTGGTCGGCCGGGAGCGCGAACTGGCCCTGCTGGACACCGCGTTGGCCCGGGTGGCGGGCGGCCAGGGGGCCGAGCTGCTGCTGGTGGCCGGCGAGGCGGGCATCGGCAAGACCCGGCTGGTGCGCGACTGGCGCGAGCGGGTCGGCCGGCGCACCGCGCGCTGCGGCACCGCCCGCTGCCGCAGCTTCGGCGGGCAGGGCGTGCTGGCGCCGCTCGCCGAGGCGGTCCGAACCCTGCTGGACGAGCCCGAGGGCGCCGCCCCCGCCGAGGCGCTGGCCCGGCTGGACGAGGCGACGGCGCCGGGCATCGACGCCGGCCGCTCGCTGGAGCTGCTGGCCGCGATCCTGCGCGGCCGCACCGTCGAGCGCCCGGCCGTCCTGGTCCTGGACGACTGCCAGTGGGCCGGCCCGGTGCTGCTGGACGCCGTCGAGCGGCTGGCCGCCGAACTCGGCGCGGCCCCCGTGCTGCTGCTCTGCCTGACCCGCCCCGAGCTCCCGGCCGCCCGCCCGGAGCTGCCGACACTGCCGGTCGGCGGCCTGTCCTGGGACGAATCCGCCCTGCTGGCCGCCCAGTTGACCGAGCTGAGCGCCCACCAGGACGCGGTGCCCACCCGGCTGCTGGAGCGCGCCGAGGGCAACCCGCTGCACCTGGAGGAGCTGCTGGCCGCCCTCACCGAGACCGAGGGCCCCGCACTGACCGACGAACTGCCGCCCACCGGACGGGCGTTGCTCAGCGCCCAGATCGACGGGCTGGAGCGCGACGAGCGCGCCACCCTCGACCTCGCCGCCGTCCTCGGCCGCGCCTTCACCGCCGCCGAACTCGCCGAACTCGCCCACGGCGGCAGCGACCAGGACGCCTTCGCCGACCCGCAGGACGACGTCTTCACCGGCCCGATCGACGGCCTGCCGGCCGGCCCGTCCGCCTGGGTCGACGACACCCCGCCGCGGCTGCACGCCGCGCTGGCCCGGCTGGCCGAGCTGCGGCTGGTCGAACCGACCGGCACCGGCTACCGGTTCAGCAGCGGCCTGGTCCAGGAGTCGGTCTACCAGTCCATGTCCAAGCGGGCCCGCGCCGAGCGCCACGAGCGCGCCGCCGACCTGCCGGCCGTCCGCTCCACCGGGGACGCCGCCGTCGGCGGCCACCTGGAGCGCGCCCACCGATACCGGCTGGAACTCGGCCTGCTGGACACCCGCACCGACGTGCTGCGCACCCGCGCGGCCACCGCCCTCGGCACCGCCGGGGCCGGTGCGCTGGCCCGCGCCGACCTGCCCGCCGCCACCGACCTGCTGGAGCGCGCGGTGCGGCTGCACTACCCGGGCGAGCGCGCCACCGGCCCGGTGCTGCGCCGCCTCGGCGAGGCCCGGCTGGCGCTCGGCCGCGCCGAGGAGGCGCTGCCCGTCCTCGCCCAGGTGCGGGACGCGGCCGCCGACCCGCTGGACGCCGCGCACGCCCGGCTCGCGCTGGCCGCCCGCGGCCTGCCGCCCGGCCAGGACCAGCCCGCCGCGACCGCCCGCGCCGTGCTGCCGCTGTTCACCGACACCGGGGACGACCTCGGCCAGGCCCGGGCCGGGCTGCGGCTGGCCGAGGAGCACCTGCTGGCCGGCCGCCACACCGAGGCCGAACAGCTGCTGGACCGGGCGCTCGGCCAGGTCTCCCGCACCGACGCCGAGCTGGACCGGGCCGCCGTGCTGGCCGCGCTGGCCGCCTCGCTGCTGGCCGGCCCCGAGCCCGTCCCGAACGCGACCTTCCGGCTGCGCGCCCTGCTCGCCGAGCACGGCACCGGCCGGCGGACCGTCCGGGTCGCGCTGAACGGCCCGCTGGCCGTCCTGCTGGCGCTGCGCGACCGCCCCGAGGAGGCCGAGCTGCTGCTCGCCGAGGCCAACGGCCTGGCCGGGGAGCTGTCGCTGGCCGAGGCGATGATCGCGCTGCCCGCGCTGACCGCCCAGGCGGCGGCCGCGCTCGGGCAGGGCGGCCAGGCGCTGGACCTGCTCGCCGACGCCGCCGAGATCGCCCGCCACCAGGGCAGCGCCGCCCCGCTGCCGCGCCTCGCCCTGACCACCGCCCGGGTCCTGCTGGACACCGACCGCCCGGCCCAGGCCGCCCGGCACCTGGACGGCGCGGACGCCGTCGCCGCGCTGCCGCCGGTGCTCGCGATCGAGCTGGACGCGCTGCGCGGCCGGCTCGCCGCCGCCCGGGGCGAGGCCGCGCCGGCGCTGGACCTGACCGCCGCCGCCCTGTCCGCCGCCGAGGCCACCGAGTCGCTGCTGCTCCAGGCGCTGACCGCGCTCGACCGGGCGCACGCCCTGCTGCTGCTCGACCGCCCCGCCGAGGCCGCGGCGGCCGCCGCCACCGCCCGGGACCGGTTCGCCGCCAAGGGCCACCTGCCGGGCGTTCGGCGCGCCGAGCGGCTCGGGGGCACCCGGTGAGCGGCCCGGCCGGCCTCACCTGGAGCCTGCGCGACCGCACCCCCGCCGACCTCCCGGTGCTCGCCGACGCCGTCGCCACCGACGCCGGGGCATCGGACGCCGGGGGCACCGGCAAGGGCGTCCGGGTCTGCGTGGTCGACTCCGGGATCGAGCCCGACCACCCGCTGGTCGGGCCGGTGCAGGGCTCCTGGGCGGTGGTCAAGGACCCGGTCACCCGGGAGCTGACCGTCCGCCCCGACAGCGCCGGCGACACCTGCGGGCACGGCACCGCCTGCGCGGGCATCATCCGCCGCACCGCCCCGGACTGCGAGCTCTACAGCGTCCGGGTCCTCGGCGAGCGCTTCACCGGCACCGGCGACATGCTGATCGCCGGGCTGCGCTGGGCCGTCGAGCAGGGCTTCGACGTGGTCAACCTCAGCCTCTCCACCACCCGGACCCGCTTCCTGGAGCAGCTGCACGCGATCGCCGACGACGCCTTCTTCGCCCGCACCGCGATCGTCGCCTCCGCCCACAACACCCCGGTGGAGAGCTACCCGTGGCGCTTCTCCTCGGTCATCTCGGTGGGCAGCCACCAGGAGGAGGACCCGGAGCTGCACCTGTACAACCCGGCGCCGCCGGTGGAGTTCTTCGCCCCCGGCCAGAACGTCCGGGTGCCCTGGCTCGGCGGCGCCACCATCCGCACCACCGGCAACAGCTTCGCGACCCCGTACGTGGCCGGGCTCTGCGCCCGCATCCTGTCCCGGCGGCCGAGGCTGACCACCTTCCAGCTGAAGAGCGCGCTCTACCTCACCGCGGCCAACGTCCAGGTCCCTTCCACCCCCACCCCGGAGGCGCCCGATGACCCTCAGCACTGACCCCGCCGTCGACCCGCTGGCCCGCGAGCTGCTCCAGTCCGTGGTGGACGTCGCCCGGGCGATCTTCGGCGCCCAGGCCGGCTCGGTGTGCCTGCTCGACGAGGCGGCCGGGGAGCTGGTCTTCCAGGCCGTCTCCGGCCGGGGCGAGGAGTCGCTGGTGGGCCGCCGCTTCCCGGCCGGCCGGGGGATCGCCGGCTGGGTGGCCGCCTCGGGCGAGCCGATGGTGGTGGACGACCTGGGCGCCAACCGCACCTTCGACCGGGACTTCGCCGAGTCCACCGCGTACGTCCCGACCGCCCTGATGGCCGCCCCGCTCACCCACGGCAGCCGGGTGCTCGGCGTCCTGGAGGTGCTGGACCCGGCCCCGCAGGCCCGCGCCAGCCTGCCCGAGCTGGACCTGCTGGCCATGTTCGCCCGCCAGGCCGCCGCCGCCCTGCGGGTGATCGCCGAACGCTCCCCCGCCCCGGAGCCGGCCCCCGACCGGGCCGCCGCCCTCGGCCTGCTCGCCGACCTGGAGGAGCTGCTGCGGCGTCAGCCCTGACCGCGAGCGCCTGGAGGAGCTGCTGCGCCGTCAGCCCTGGCCCGGCACGCCGTCCAGCCGGGCGAGCTGCCCGCGCTCCAGCGCCGCGTACACCGCGCCGTCCGGGGCGACGACGATGCCGTGCGGCTCGGCGCCCCCGCCCGGGAGGGGGTGGCCGCCGAGCCGCCCGTCCGGGCCGAGCACCCCGATCCGGCCGGCGCCCCACTCGGTGAACCAGAGCCGGCCGTCCGGCCCGGCCGCGATCGCGTGCGGGCGGGCCGCGCGGTCGGCCAGCGGGTACTCGGTCACCTCGCCGTCCACGGTGATCCGCCCGACCAGCCCGCCGCCGATGCCGACGTACCAGAGCGCGCCGTCCGTCCCGGCGGTGATGCCGACCGGCGCGGTGCCCCCGGTGGGCAGCCCGTGGACGGTCACCCGGCCGTCGACGGTGATCCGGGCGACGGCGTCGGCCTGGTTGAGCGTGCACCACAGCGCCCCGTCCGGCCCGGCCGTGATCAGCGACGGGAAGGCCCCGGCGAGCGGCAGCGGGAACTCCGTGACCTCACCGGCCACGGTGATCCGCCCGATCCGGCCGGCGTTCAGCTCGGTGAACCAGAGCGCCCCGTCGGGCCCGGCGGCGATCCCGTACGGCCCGGCCTCCTCCGTCGGCAGCGCGTAGGACGTCGCCGTCCCGTCCACCGTGATCCGACCGATCCGGTGGTCCCGCATCCGGCTGAACCAGAGCGCCCCGTCCGGCCCCGCCGTGATCACCGCGGGCCCGCACTCCGGCGCGCCGAGGCCGAAGCGCTCGACCGTCCCGTCCGCGGCCAGCCGCCCGATCTCCCCGGTGTGCACCAGGGTGAACCACACGCCCCCGTCGGGCCCCACGGCCACCCCGTACGGCCCGGCCCCCGCCTCGGCCACCTCGAACAGTTCCACGCAACCCCTCCGCATCACTATCGCGACTCAAATCGCATTAGCGATGCTCGCACAACGGGTCACGGCCCGGCAACCGACTTCTCCCGCGCGTCCGGGTCCCCCCGCAGCACCGAGATGACGCCCATCACGGCGGCGCAGACCGGCACCGCGAGCAGGGCGCCGATGATCCCGGCGATGCCCGAGCCGGCCACCACGGCGACCATGATGGTGGCCGGATGCAGCTCCACCGTCCGGCTCTGGATGACCGGCTGGAGGACGTTGCCCTCGATCATCTGCACCGCGAGCACCACGCCCAGCGCCCAGAGCGCCGTACCGAGCCCGCCGTCGGCGAGCGCCACCAGCACGGCCACCGTGCCGGACAGGAAGGCCCCGACGAAGGGGATGTAGGCGCCCATGAAGACCAGCGCGCCGAGCCCGGGCGCGCCCGGCACCCCGAGGGCGATCAGGCCGATGGTGATGAAGCCCGCGTCGATCAGCGCGATCAGGGTGGTGCCCCGCATGAACCCGGCCATCGCGTCGAAGGCCCGCTCCGCGCAGGCGATCACCGTCGTGGCGCTGCGCTCGGGCAGGTAGGAGCGGATGGCGTCGCCGGTGCGGTGGCCGTCCCGGAGGAAGAAGAACACCAGGGCCAGCGCCAGCACCCCGCCGGTGATCAGCTGGGTGAGCAGGCCGAGCCCGGAGAGCACGCCGTTGGTGAGGGTGGAGACCAGCGAGTTGGTCTCGCCCTTGGCGTTGTCCAGGCCGTGCCGGATCTTCGCCCCCAGCGGGCCCAGCCAGTCGGCCAGCCGCTGCCCGGCCTCCTGGAGCGAGGAGGCGATCTGCGGGGCGCTGTGCACCAGCGAGTTGACCAGCAGCGCGATCACCCCGCTGACCGCGACCACCAGCACCACGCAGGTCAGCCCGGCCGCCAGACTCCGGCTCACGCCCCGGCCCACCAGCCACGGCACCACCGGGTAGAGCAGCGAGGCCCCGAGCAGCGCCAGGACGAACGGCACGGTCGCGGCCCGCAGTTCGACCAGCGCGAAGACCACCAGCGAGGCGACGGCGATCAGCAGGATCACCGCCACCGACCAGGCCGCCGCCTGCCGCAGCCCGGGCGGCAGCATCAGGTACGGCCTGCGGTCGTCCGGCTGCCGCTGCTCGCCGGGCGCGCGCTCCACGGACACGGCCACCTCCGCCGGGGGTCGTCGACGATTCCGAACCGCCCCAGCTCAGCAGAGGTTCCGACGGGCCGCGCGGCGGATCGGCCGGGAGCACCCGAACGGGCGACCCGGGCGCCCTCCGGCCGAGCACCGCTCCGGTCAGCGGCGGCCGTCCAGCACCGAGCGCAGGACGTCGATCCGGTTGGAGGTGATGGAGGCGACCCCGGTGTCGCGCAGCCGGCGCATGGTGCGGCGCAGGTCGGCGGTCCAGGTGGAGACGGCGAGCCCCCGCTCCGCCGCGGCGGCCGTGAACTCGGGGGTGACCAGGCCGAACGGCGGGTTGAGGTAGCGCGGGCGCAGGTCGTCCAGCAGGGCGCGCACCGGCATCCGGGGCTGCTTCCAGGTGAGCGCGATCTCGGCGTCCGGGCTCAGTTCGCGCACCGCGAGCATGGCGGCGGTGGGGCCGCAGAAGGCGACCGCCGCCTCGGCCCCGAGCCCGGTGACGACCGACCAGGCGGCGGCGGCCGGGCCCGCGTCGTCCAGGTCGATCAGCAGCCGGCGGCCCTCGACGGCCGTCACCGCCTTGACCGCCTCGGCCAGGGTGGGGACGGCGAGCGGCCCCTGCCGCAGCTCCTCCAGCTGGTCGGCGGTGACCCGGTCGATCGACCGCGCGTCGCCCCAGAGCCGCTCCAGGGTGCGGTCGTGCAGCAGGACGGGCACCCGGTCGCGGGTGAGCTGGACGTCCACCTCGACGGCGTCGGCCCCGGCGGCGAGCGCGGACTCGACGGAGGGCAGGGTGTTCTCGCGGAAGCGGTACGGGTCGCCCCGGTGGGCGACGGCCAGCGGCTTGGCGGCGAGCGTTCTGGCGGCGAGCGGCTTGGCGGCGGCGTTCATCGGATCCTTCCGGCGAGCCAGGGGGTGAGGCTGTGGACGCCGATGTCCTCGCGGTGGCTCGGCTCCCCGGGGACGGTGACGATCAGCGTGGTGGACGGCGGGAAGGTGCGCGCCTTGACGTGCACCAGGTCGGACCAGACGGCGTTCAGGAAGCCGGGGACGCGGTCGCGGTCGACGTCGAAGGCGATGCCCTCGACGGTCACGGCGACCTCGTCGTGGGTGAACAGCCGGACGGTGACGGCGGGGCGGCCGTCGAACTCCAGCAGCGCCTCGTGCGGGATGGCGTCCAGCTCCCCGAGCGAGCCGCCCGAGCCGCCCGGACCGTCCGGGCCGACCAGCCCGGCGAAGGTCCGGTCGCGGCCGATGTCGTGCTGGGCGCGGACGGTGCGGCCGTGCCGGGCGGCCACGGCCTCGATCGCGAGCACGGCGCTCTGGGTGGTCGGCAGGTGCGGGGGTGGCATCCGGGCGCCTCTCGGTTCGTTCCGGGACTCGTACGAAGGGGGTTACAGGGGGCTGCGGAGGGATCCGCGGGGATCCACCGGACCGGCTAGCGGCGTTCGATCATCACATTGGTGGACTTGATGACCGCCGTGGCGGGCGCACCGGGGACCAGGTTGAGCTCCACCGCCGAGTCCCGGCTGATCAGGGACACCACCCGGAACGGCCCGGCCTGGATCTCCACCTGCGCGGCCACGTCGCCCAGCACCACGTCGGTGACGATCCCCGGGAAGCGGTTGCGCGCCGAGGACGGCCGGCCCTCCGACTCGGCGTTCTCCGGCCGGGCCAACTCCCGGGCGAAGGCGGCGAGTTCGGCCCCCGGGATGATCCGGTGCCCGTGCTCGTCCCGCGCGGCGGCGACCCGCCCGGCGTCCACCCAGCGCCGCATGGTGTCGGCGCTGACGCCGAGCAGCGCCGCGGCCTCGCCGATGCGGTACGGGTTGGCCGGCACCTCGGGCTGGCCCATGTGCGTCTCCTGACGGTGGTTCGGGTTCTCGGGGCGGGCGCCCCCGCGCCATCCTGCCGTACCGGCGGTACGGACGATCATGTGAGGGCCGCCCCACGGCATACCTTATGGCTCGCCGAAGAGGTCGCGCCGTGCCGCGTCCCCGGCGGTGAGCACCGCCCCGGCGAGCACCGCGCCGCCGCCCGCCGTACCGGCCCGCACCTCGGTGCTCAGCGGGGAGAGCAGCGCCAGCCGCCGCTCGACCCGGCCGGCCAGCTCCGGCCCGCCGGCCCGGCCTATCTCGCCGCCGAGCACCACGCAGCCGGGGTCCAGCACCACGCAGACGCCCGCCGCGCCGATCGCGATCCGCTCGGCCAGCTCGTCCAGGAAGCCCCCGCCCGCCTCGCCGGCCGCGAGGGCGGCCCGGACGGCGGCCTCGGCGGCGGGGGCGTCCCCGGCCGGGTCGGCGGGCAGCCCGTGGGCGCGGGCCAGCGCGCAGATCGCGGCGCTGCCGACCAGGCCGTGGAAGCCGCCCTCGCAGCTGTCGGCGCTGGGCAGGCCGACGGTGCCGGGGACGGGCAGGAAGCAGATCTCGCCGGTGCCGCCGGAGAAGCCCCGGCGCAGCCGCCCGTCCAGGATCACGGCGGCGCCGACGCTGTGGCCCAGCCAGAGCAGGACGAAGGTGTCGCGGTCGCGCGCGGCGCCGACCCGGTACTCGGCCCGCCCGGCGAGGTTGACCTCGTTCTCCAGGATCACCTCGGTACCGGGCAGCCGCCGCAGCGCGGCGAGGAGTTCGGCGTGCCAGGCGGGGAGCTTGCCGGTGCTCTGCAGCCGCCCGGTGGCCGGGTCGACCAGCCCGGGGGCGCCGACCGCGACGGTGTGCAGCCGGTCGACGCCGGCGCCGCGCGCGGTCTCCAGCAGGGTCGCGACGATCTCCCCGGCGGTGTCCGGCCCGCCGTCCCCCTCGACCGGGACCTCGGCGGTGGCCAGGCTGCGCCCGGCCAGGTCGGCGACGACCAGGCTGACGCCGCCGGAGCGGACGTCGAAGGCGGCGAGGTGGGCCCGGGAGGCGACCAGCGCGTAGAGCCGGGCGTTGGGGCCGCGCCGCTGTTCCCCGCGCTCGCCGACGACGGCGACCAGGCCGGTGCGCTGGAGCCGTTCGAGCAGGTCGGCGACGGTCGGCCGGGACAGGCCGGTGAGGCCGCGCAGCTCGGTCGCGGTCAGCGGACCCTGTTCGAGCAGGAGGTTGAGTGCCAGCCGGTCGTTGATCGCCCGGGCGGTGCTCGGCGTGGCCGTACGCGCGATGGTCATGGCGGATCATCCTTCCAGAGTGTTTCTATCAGGGTCCCTTCCTGATAGTTTATCGACCGTCACAGGGCACTGTCGCGCCCCACACCGCGCGACCGGGAGGGAACACCCCATGAACGGGACCACCGCGCCACCACCGCCACCGCCGGAACCGCTGAGCGCACCCCGTCGGGCCCGGGCCGGCATCGCCCTGGTCTTCTGCGTGCACGGGGCCGTCAGCGGCAGCTTCGTCACCCGCATCCCGTGGCTCCAGGACCGCCTCGACCTCTCCACCGGCCAGCTCGGCCTGGCCCTGGTCATGCCCGCCATCGGCTCCTCCCTCGCCATGCCGCTGGCCGGCCGCTTCGTGCACCGCTACGGCGGCCGGGCCGCGGTGCGCGGGCTGATCTCGCTCTGGTGCCTGGCCCTCGCCCTGCCCGCGCTCGCCCCCTCGCTGCCGGTGCTGTGCGCGGCCCTGCTGGTGTACGGCGCCGCAGCCGGGATGGCGGACGTCGCGATGAACGCCCAGGGCGTGGAGATCGAGGAGCGGCTCGGCCGCTCGATCATGTCCGGACTGCACGGGATGTGGAGCGCGGGCGGGCTGCTGGCCTCCGCCTTCGGCATCCTCGCCGCCCACCTGGACCTCGACGCCCGGCTCCAGCTGGCCGCCACCGCGCTGGTCCTGCTCGCCCTCGCCCAGCCGGTCTGCCGCGGCCTGCCCGACATCCGGGCGCACGAGGACGCGGAGGAGCCTCCGAGGTTCGCGCTGCCGCCGCGCAGTTCGCTGGTGATCGGGCTGGTCGGCTTCTGCGCGGTCTTCGCCGAGGGCGCCTCGATGGACTGGAGCGGCGTCTACCTGCGGGACGTCACCGGCGCCTCGGCCACCGTCGCCGCCGCCTCGTACACCGCCTTCTCGCTCACCATGGCGGTCAGCCGGCTCGCCGGGGACGCGGCGATCCGCCGGCTCGGCGCCGTCCGCACCACCCGCGTCGGCGGCGCCGTGGCCACCGTCGGCGGCCTGCTGGTGGTCGCCGCCGACAGCCCGGCGCTGGCCATCCCCGGGTTCGCGCTCCTCGGCATCGGCATCGCGGTGATCGTCCCGCTCGCCTTCGCCGCGGCCGGCCGGATCGGCAGCAACCCCAGCCAGGCCATCGCGGGCGTCGCCACCGTCACCTACACCTCCGGCCTGATCGCTCCCGCGGTCATCGGCGCCCTCGCCCAGGCCACCTCGCTGACCGTCTCCTTCGGACTGGTCACCGCGCTCGCCTTCGCCCTGCTGCTGAGCGCCGGGGCGCTGCGGCTGGCCGAACGGAATTCCGGCGGCGAGAACGTGACCGCAACGTCACCGGAAAAGCCTTCCGGAAAAGATCTCTCCACGATATGATGGTGAATTCCTGAGGGAATTCCCCGCTAAAGTCTCGAACCGCCGGGCGCGCCGCGTCCGGCGGTTTTCGTGCTCCGCGAGAGGGATTCCCCGTGTGCTACGACCCGGACGCCGCCCCGCCCGCCCCCGGTCCCGCCCCGTGGCCGCTGGCCGAGGCCACCCCACTGACCCTGACCTCGGCTGACGGCACCCGGTTCGGCGCCTTCCTGGCCCGCCCGGAGGTCGCCACCGGAGTCGGCGTACTCGTCCTGCCGGACAACAGGGGCCTTTCCCCGTTCTACCGGCAGACCGCCGCCCGGCTCGCCGAACAGGGCCACCCGGCGCTCGTCCTCGACTATTACGGCCGCACCGCCGGAGCCTTCCCGGAAAAGCGCCCGGCGGAATTCGGCGAACTGCCGGACCTGCTCCCCCACCTGCTCGCGCTCACCCCCGACGGCTTGGACGCCGACATCACCGCAGCGCTGGAACGGCTGCGCGCCGTCGGGCCCGCCGAGGTGGTCGCGCTCGGCTTCTGCTTCGGCGGCCGGCAAGCCTTCCGGACGGCCGCGCCGCGCTTCGGCCTGGCCGGCGCGGTCGGCTTCTACGGCTACCCGGACGTCATCCACGGCGCCCCGGGGCCGACCCAGCTCGCGGCGGAGCTGACCGCCCCGGTCCTCGCCCTCTGGGGCGGTGCGGACGAGCACATCCCGGCCGCCGCCGTCGAGGCCTTCGACGCCGCGCTCACCGCGGCCGGCTGCCCGCACACCTTCGTCACCTATCCGGGGGCGCCGCACAACTTCTTCGAGCTCGCCGCGGTCGACCACGCCGACGCGGCCCGGGACGCGTGGCAGCGCCTGCTGGGCTTCCTCGCCCGGCCGCGCTGAACCCGGATCCCGGCCCCCGCCCCAGGCCTTGGACCGGGGCGTGGACGGCGGCGGGGCCGGGGCCCGGGACCGGTTAGGCTCGGGCGGTGTTCGAGCCCGATGCCGTTCCCGTCCCGCCCCTCGCACCGCAGGTGCCCGCCGTCGCGCCGCGTTCCCCGTGGTGGCGGTTCGCCCTGCTGGTCGCGGTGCTCGCGGCGGCGGCCGGCTCGCTCCTGCTGTGGAGCCCGACGGAGCTGCTGTCCGGCGGGCTGGCGGACCGGATGCCGGGCTACTGGTTCGGCCCGCTGTTCGCCCTGGTCTACGCGGTGGGGACGCTCGCCTTCGTGCCCCGGCCGGCCCTGAACGCCGCGGCCGGGCTGCTGCTCGGCATCCAGCAGGGCGTGCTGCTGGCGGTGCTCGGCACCACGGTCGGCGCCGCCCTGGCCTTCGTGCTCGGCCGGGGCCTCGGCCGCGAGGCGCTCCGCCCGTACCTGCGCGGGAAGGTGCTCGGGGCGCTGGACCGGCGGTTCACCGAACAGGGCTTCCGCAGCGTGCTGGTGCTGCGGCTGCTGCCCGGCATGCCGTTCCAGGCGGCCAACTACGGCGCGGCCTTCTCCGGGGTCCGCTTCCTGCCCTTCGTGCTCGCCACCGCGATCGGCGTGGTGCCGACCACGGCGGTGTACGTCACGGCGGCGGCCAGCGCGGGCCGGCCGGGCTCGGCGGCCTTCCTGCTGTCGGCGGGGGTGATCGCGCTGCTGGTGCTGGGCAGCGTGGTGGGCCTGTGGCGGGCGGCCCGGACCCGCCGCCGGGCGACGGCCGGCTGAACCCGGCCCGTCCGTCCGCTCCGTCCCCTCAGACCGGCCCACCAGGACAAAATCGTTCGCGCCGGTGCGCCGCCGGAGGCCAGGATGGCGCGCATGACTGCACCGGACCCGCGGGTGGACCCGCCGATGACGGCCGACGAGGCCGCCACCCTGCACGCCTTCCTCGACTACCACCGCCACACCCTCGCGCTGAAGACCGAGGGCCTGACGGACGACCAGCTGCGGCTGCGCTCCGTCCCGCCGTCCAACCTCTCGCTGCTGGGCCTGGTCCGGCACATGGCCGAGGTGGAGCAGTACTGGTTCCAGTCCGTCCTGCTCGGCCAGGAGATCCCCGAGGGGCACTTCTGGACCAAGGAGAACGAGGACGGCGACTTCGACGACGTCGACACCGCCGACGTCGCGGCCGACTTCGCCGTCTGGCGCGCCGAGGTCGAGGCCGCCCGCAGCGCCGCCGCCGGCCTGCCGCTGGAGACCGTCGGCAAGAAGCCGCGCCGCGGTCAGCCCGTGACGCTGCGCTGGATCCTCACCCACATGATCGAGGAGTACGCCCGACACAACGGCCACGCGGATCTTCTGCGCGAATTGATCGACGGATCGACCGGCGAGTGACCCTGCGGGTGACACCGCGGGTGAAATCGTTTCCGCATTGTTGACAGAAGGTCAATTACGCCGTGACCGCGACCGATAAGGTCAACGCGCGCAACCGTACGGCGCTGCGCCGCGTCAGTGGGAGTGCCCGGGTTCGCCCGGGTTTCCGGCGCGGCACGACTCGTACGGGGGTTGCGAGCGGGCACGGGACCGGTGAACAGTGCGATACTCGGACAGTTCCGACGAGTGGATGACGTGTCAAGAACGGCACGCACCCCCGGGGGACCAGGACGGGACGAGGCAGGGAGGCGCGGCATGGGAGCACTTCGCGACGAGCACCACAACGGGTGGCTGATGCCCTCGGGGAACTACCCGGCCGCGGTGTACGACGACGAGTGGGTCGATCAGGAGACGGTTCCGGCCGCCCCCGCGCCCACGAAGATCGTCTCCCTGCGGCCGACGGGCTTCGAGGCGGCCCGGACGGTCGGTGAGCACATCCGGGCGAGCATCCCGGTGGTCATGGAC
Organism: Kitasatospora sp. NPDC058184; assembly: GCF_042883725.1. Classification (NCBI taxonomy): domain Bacteria; kingdom Bacillati; phylum Actinomycetota; class Actinomycetes; order Kitasatosporales; family Streptomycetaceae; genus Kitasatospora; species Kitasatospora sp. NPDC058184. The sequence continues at coordinate 277,318 of NZ_JBHVVE010000007.1, read as the reverse complement.
CTCACCGAGATGTCGGAGGCCGAGGCCAAGCGCATGGTCGACTTCGCCTCCGGGCTGATCTTCGGCACCCGGGGCGGCATCGAGCGGATCGCCCGGAGGGTCTTCCTGCTCACCCCGGCCGACGTCGAGGTCATGGTGATCGACCGCCCGATGGACGACACCGGCTTCTACAACCAGAGCTGAGCCGCCGCCCCGCGAGGGCTCACCGCACAGGCACCCCGGAACCGGGGACGGTACACCCACCGTCCCCGGTTTTTTGCTGTCCGAGTGCCGAGGGTCTGCGCCTCACCTGAGAGCTCGAACAAAAGAATGAGACATCGGTGTCTCATATGAACTAGACTCGGTCCATGGCCACCGACCGCGACACCGTCCTCGAAGCCGCCGTCGGCGTGCTCTCCCGCCGCCCGACCGCCCACCTGGACGAGATCGCGCGCGCCGCCGGCATCAGCCGCGCCACGCTGCACCGGCTCTTCCCGGGGCGCGACGCGCTGATCCGCGAGGTCGGCCTGCTCGGGCTGCGCCGGTTCGCCGCCGCGCTGGACACCGCCGAGGTCGAAGAGGGCGACGCCGAGGCCGCGCTGCGCCGCCTGGTGGACGCCTCCGTGCCGGACGCCATGCTCTGCGCCTTCCTGGCCGGAGAGAACCAGCTCTACGAGAACGACGACATCAACGACCTCTGGGAGGTCCAGATCGCCCGGCTGCACGCGCTCTTCCTGCGCGGCCAGCAGCAGGGCGTGTTCCGCATCGAGCTGAGCGCCGCCTGGCTGAGCGAGGCCTTCTTCGACCTGGTGGCCGGCGTCGGCTGGTCCATCCAGGACGGCCGGCTCGCCCCGCGCGACGCCGCCTTCTCGCTCGCCGAGCTGTTCCTCGGCGGCGCGCTGCGCAGACCGGACGCGCGGACGCCCGTCCCCGCCGCCGCCAACGTCGGCACCGCCGACCGCAACACTCCCATCCACAGCACCGCCGACCACAGGCCGGACACCGATACACCATGAACACCCTGACCGCCCGCCAGCGCTGGACCGGCCTCGCCGTCCTCGTCCTGGCCGTGACCGTGGTCGCCCTGGACGCGACCGTCCTCTCCCTCGCCATCCCGTCCATCAGCGAGACGCTGCGCCCCAGCGGCACCCAGCTGCTCTGGATCGGCGACTCCTACTCCTTCGTGCTGGCCGGCCTGCTGGTCAGCATGGGCGCCCTGAGCGACCGGATCGGCCGCAAGAAGCTGCTGCTGGCCGGCTCCGCCGCGTTCGGCGCCGCCTCGCTGCTGGCCGCCTACGCGCCGAGCGCCGGCTGGCTGATCGTGGCCCGCGCCCTGCTCGGCGTGGCCGGGGCGACGATCATGCCCTCCACGCTCTCGCTGATCCGCGGCCTCTTCCCGGACGACCGGGAGCGGGCCACCGCGATCGGCATCTGGGGTGCGGCCGCCACCGCCGGGGCCGCCCTCGGGCCGGTGGTCGGCGGGGTGCTGCTGGAGCACTTCTGGTGGGGTTCGGTGTTCCTGCTGAACATCCCGGTGCTGATCCTGCTGCTGGTGTTCGGAGCCTGGCTGCTGCCGGAGTCCAAGGACCCGAAGCCGGGCCGCTGGGACGTGCTGAGCGTCGTCCTGTCGATGGCCGGCGTGATCGGCGCGGTGTACGCGGTCAAGGAGGCCGCCGCGCACGGCGTGGACCGCTGGGACGTGCCGGTCGCCTTCGTCCTGGGCACCGCCGCGCTGTTCGTGTTCGTCCGCCGCCAGCTGCGGCTGGAGACCCCGCTGCTCGACGTCCGACTGTTCCGCGACCGGCGGTTCACCGCGGCCGTGTCGGCCTCGCTGATCTCCCTGATCGGGCTCTCCGGCGTGATCTTCGTGGTCTCGCAGTACCTCCAGCTGGTCCGCGGCTACCAGCCGCTCCAGGCGGGCCTGGCCGAGCTGCCGGCCTTCGCGGGATCGGTGGTCGGCGGCCTGCTGACCGCCCTGATCGCCCGCCGCTACGGTGCCCGCAAGGCGCTGACGGCCTGTCTGCTGGCGATGGGTCTGGGCGTGGGCGCGCTCGGCTGGCTGGAGCAGGACACCACCTACCTGCTGCTGGCCGCCTCCTTCCTGCTGGTCGGGACGGCCGAGGGCGTGGTCTACACGCTCGGCGCCGACCTGGTGCTGAACGCCGCGCCCGCCGACAAGGCCGGCGCCGCCTCGGCGGTCTCGGAGACGGCGTACGAGCTGGGCACCGCGCTCGGCATCGCGCTGGTGGGCTCGGTGGTCGGCTCGATCTACGCGAACGGGCTGGCGGTCCCGGCCGGGACGGACCCGGCGGCCGCCGCCCGGGCGGGCGAATCGCTGGGCTCGGCCGTCGAGACGGCGCAGGGCCTGTCCCCGGAGCTCGCCCAGCCGCTGCTGGCGAGCGCCCGGGAGTCCTTCGTCCACGGCATGAACAGCGCCGGGCTGCTGGCCGCCGCGCTGCTGGTCGGCGCGGCCGTGATGGCCTGGCGGCTGCTGCGCGGGCTGTCCGAGCCGACGGCCGGGGCGGAGACGGGCGCCGGGACCGGCCCGGAGGGCGCCGTCGACGTGTCGGCCGCGCAGCCGAGCGTCAAGGCGTAACAGCGCACCGAGAACGGCCGTTCCCCCCGGGGGGAACGGCCGTTCTCGTGTACGGAACCACCGTTCCTTACGGGACCTACGAGACCCCGAACGGCAGCTCCAGCTCGGCCCAGACCACCTTGCCGTCCCGGGTGAGCCGGCTGCCCCAGCGCTGGGCCAGCTCGCTGACCAGGAACATCCCGCGCCCGCCCTCGTCCTGCTCGGCGAACGGGCGCAGCTGCGGGGTCTGGCCGCCGGCGTCGGCGACCTCCAGGGTGAGCACCCGGTCGCGGAACAGCCGCAGCCGGCGCGGGGCGTCGGCGTGCAGCAGGGCGTTCGTGACCAGCTCGCTGACCAGCAGTTCGGCGTAGTCGGTGAGCGCGGCCAGGCCCCAGGCCTCCAGGGTGGCGCGGGTGAAGCGGCGGGCCCTGCCGGGCAGCCGGCCGCCGCCGGACAGCGGCAGGGTGGCGACCCGGTCGGCGGGCAGCGGCAGCACCCGGGCCATGATCATCGCGATGTCGTCCTCGGTGCCGTCGGTGACCAGCGCCGCGAGGACGGCGTCGCAGTTCTCCTCCAGGGTCCGGCCGGGGCCGGAGAGGGTGCTGGCGAGCCGGTCGATCCCGGTGTCCAGGTCCTCGCCGCGCCGCTCGACCAGGCCGTCGGTGTAGAGCGTGACCATGCCGCCCTCGGGGATGGTGAACTCGATCGACTCGAAGGCCACCCCGCCGACGCCCAGCGGCACCCCGGGCGGCACGTCCACCCTGGCGGCGGTGCCGTCGGGGGCGACCCGGACCGGCGGCAGGTGCCCGGCCGAGGCGACCTGGACGGTGCGCTCCAGCGGGTCGTACACCGCGCAGATGCAGGTGGCGAACTGGCCCTCGCCGATTCCCGAGGCGGTCTCGTCCAGCCGGGTGAGGACCTGCTCCGGCGGCATGTCGAGGGTGGCGAGGGTCCGGGCGACGGTGCGCAGCTGGCCCATCGTGGCGGCGGCCCGGATGCCGTGGCCCATCACGTCGCCGACCACCAGGGCGACTCTCCCGCAGGACAGCGGCACCACGTCGAACCAGTCGCCGCCGACCTCGCTGACCACGCTGCTGGGCAGGTAGCGGTAGGCGATCTCCAGGCCGAGGGTGCGGTGCACCTCCTGCGGCAGCAGGCTGCGCTGGAGGGTGAGGGCGGTCTCCCGCTCGCGGCGGTAGAGCCGGGCGTTGTCGAGGGCCAGCGCGGTGCGGGCGACCAGTTCCTCGGCGAGGGCGACGTCGGCGGCGGTGAACGGCTCGGGGTTGCGCATCCGGATGAACTCGGAGCCGCCGAGCACCATGCCCCGGGCGGTGATCGGCACCATCAGGTACGAGTGGATGCCCGCCGCCATCCCGGGGGCCACCCGGTCCTCGCTGGAGACCAGCCCGCGCAGCACGTCCTCGTCCACGTGGGTGCGCAGCAGCGGCTTCCCGGCGCGCAGGCACTGGGTGTAGCTGCGGTCGGGGGCGTACTCGGAGGTCTCGCCGACCACGTCCACGGCGTGCGCGAGGCCGCTCTCGTAGGACTCCCCGACGGCGACGGCGCGGAGCGTGACGTTCCGGTCGGAGGGGATCGCGGTGGGCTCGGCGCCGCGCAGCACCGGCTCCAGCAGGTCGACGGTGGCGAAGTCGGCGAACCGGGGGACGACGGCCTCGATCAGTTCCTCGGCGGTGCGCTGGAGGTCGAGGGTGGTGCCGATCCGGGCGGTCGCCTCGGCGATGGTGGCGAGCCGTTCCTGGGCCCGGGCGGCGCGGGCCTCGGCCTGGAAGCGCTCGGTGACGTCGATGATCGAGGAACAGACCCCGAAGATCCGGCCGGTGGAGTCCTCGAGCCGGAAGTAGGAGGCGGACCAGGCGCGGTCCCGCCGGGGGTCGCCGGGGACCCGGCCGTGCGAGCGGGCGTCGACGACGGGCTTGCCGGTCTTGAGCACCTGGCGCATGATCTGCTCGATCTCGGCGCTGTTGATGCCGGGCAGGACGGCGGATATCCGGCGGCCGAGGTGGGCGGCGACGGGCACCCCGTTCATCCGGGCGAGTGCCTCGTTGATCCGGATGTAGCGCAGTCCGGTGTCGTAGACGGCCATGCCGATCGGCGAGCGGCCGAAGATGCCGTCCAGGACCGCGAGGTCGGCCTCGACGGCGTGCAGGGCGCGGGTGTCGGAGGCGGTGGCGAGCAGCAGCAGGGTGCCGGCCGGGCCGGCTATCGGGTAGGTGCGGAACTCCAGCTCGACCTTGTGGCCGTCGCGGTGGCGCACCGGGAAGACGCCGGACCAGCCGCTGCCGGTCATGATCCGCTGGAAGAGGCCGAGCACCTCGGAGCGGTCGGACCCGTCGGTGAGCAGCTGGGCGGCGTAGCTGCCGACGGCCTCCTCGGCGGAGTAGCCGAGCAGGGCCTCGGCGTCCTCGCTCCAGTGCAGGATCAGTCCGTCGTCCTGGAGCAGCGCCGTCGCGAGCGGGACGAGCCGGTGGCCTTCGGGGTTCGCGCCCTCGGGACGTACCGGGGCACGGCCCGGTGCCGGGTCGGCGGCGGTCGCGTCCCACTCGTGTCCGTGCATGATCAGGCAGCACCCCGGTTCGGCTCGTGCCCGGCCGGGTGGGCCTCGCGGTCGGTGCCGGCCGGGATTCTTCTCCAGACTGCACGGACATCGGCCGCCCGGCGACCCCTTTGGTCAGGGGGCGTCCGGTCGCTCCGGGTGTACGGGCGTCATGGGCGTACCGGCCGCAGCGTACTCTCCAGAACGCCCGCCCACTGCCGGATCACGCCGGAACGTCGGTGGCTGTCGTCGGTGAGCAGGTTGGCGAGGCCCAGTCCGCGGGCGAGGTCCAGCGTGGCCTGCACGGATTCGCGCACCCCGGGGCGGCTCTCGTCGGCGTCCAGGAACTCGACGGCGGCCCGGTGGGCCTCCCGGCCGACGTGGCCCTCCAGGGCGATGATCCGCTCGCGCAGCGCCTCCTCGGTGGCGGCGGCGGTCCACAGGTGCAGGGCGGCGCGGAACAGCGGGCCGGTGTAGAGCCGCACGATCATGTCGACCACGGCCCCGGTGCGGTCGGGGCCGGCGGTCGGCAGCTCGTCCGCGTGGGCGCGGACGGCTGCCAGCCGCTCGGCGGTGACGTGCTCGACGGCCGCGGTGAAGAGGTCCTCGCGGGTCGGGAAGTGGTGCTGGGCCGCGCCCCGGGAGACCCCGGCCCGTTCGGCGACGACGGTGACGGTGGAGCCGTGCCAGCCGAGCTCGGCCAGGCAGTCCACGGCCGCCGCGAGCAGCCGGGCCCTGGTCGCTCGGCTGCGGTCCTGCTGCGGGGTGCGGGCGGCGGGGTGGCTGGTCATGGCGGCGGGCGGTTCCTGTTCCGGTCGGGGCGCGGCGGGTGCCGGTCGGGGCGCGGCGGGACGATCCTCACAGACGCGCCCCGGTCCCCGGCCGCCGGGGCGGCCCCGGCCGGTCAGCGGGCGGCGGCGCGCCCGGCCTCGCGGGCGCGCAGTTCGCGGCGCAGGATCTTGCCGGCCGCGGACTTGGGGACGGTGTCGACGAACTCCACCAGGCGGACCTTCTTGTACGGGGCGACCTGTCCGGCGACGTACCCGGTGACCTCCTCGGCGGTCAGGGTGCTGCCCGGGGCGCGGACCACGAAGGCCTTGGGGCACTCGGTGCCCTCGGCGTCCGGGACGCCGATCACGGCGGCGTCGGTGATCTGCGGGTGGCCGAGCAGGACGGCCTCCAGTTCGGCGGGGGCGACCTGGTAGCCCTTGTACTTGATCAGCTCCTTGACCCGGTCGACGATGTACAGGTAGCCGCGTTCGTCCACGAAGCCGACGTCGCCGGTGTGCAGCCACCCCTCGGCGTCGACCACCGCGGCGGTCTCGGAGGGGCGGCCGAAGTAGCCCTTCATCACCTGCGGGCCGCGGATCAGCAGCTCGCCGGGCTCGCCGGGCCCGAGGTCGCCGTCGGAGCCGTCCAGGGCGGTGATCCGCAGCTCGGTGGAGGGGACCATCCGGCCGACCGAGCCGGGCGAGGGGTCGCCCTCGCGCGGGGAGACGACGTGGGTGACCGGGGAGAGCTCGGTCATGCCGTAGCCCTGGAGCAGGTGCGGCAGGCCCAGGCGCCGGGCGCAGGCGTCGGCGAGTTCGTGGTCGAGCGGGGCGGCGGCGCACAGCAGGTACTCGACCGAGGAGAGGTCGTACTGCTCGACGACGGGGTGCCGGGCCAGCGCGAGGGCGATCGGCGGGGCCACCACCAGGGCCTGCACCCGGTGCTCCTGGACGGTGCGGCAGAACTGCTCCAGGTCGAAGCGGGGCAGCACGACCACGGTGGCGCCGCAGCGCAGCGGCTGGTTGAGCAGCGCGGCCAGTCCGTAGATGTGGAAGAACGGCAGGACGGCGAGGACCCGTTCGCCCTCGGCGGGGCGGTAGAGGGCGTCGCACTGGGAGAGGTTGGTGGCGATCGAGCGGTGGGTGAGCATCACGCCCTTGGGCAGGCCGGTGGTGCCGCTGGAGTAGGGCAGCACGGCGATGTCCTCGCCCGGGTCGATGGCGACCTCGGGGGCGGGGCCGGTGGCGGCCAGCAGGTCGGCGAGCGAGCGGTGGCCCTCGGCGCCGTCCAGGACGACGGTCTCGGCCAGCGGGCGGCCCTGTTCGGCGAGGAGTTCGGCGGCCGCACGGGCGGTCGGCAGGAAGCGGGAGACGGTGACGAGCCAGCGGGCGCCGCTGTCGCGCAGCTGGCCGGCGAGGTCGGCGGGGGTGGCGAAGGACGAGACGGTGGTGACGGTGGCGCCGGCCCTGGTCGCGCCGTAGTAGGCCATCGGGTAGGCGGTCGAGTTGGGGCTGAAGAGGGCGACGACGTCGCCGCGGCGGACGCCTGTCTCGGCCAGTCCGGCGGCCACCCGCTCGACGGCGTCGGCGAGTTGGGCGTAGCTGGTGGTCTCGCCGGTGACGCCGTCGATCAGGGCCGGGCGGTCGCCGTGCTTCGCCGCGGCGCCGAGCACCGCCTCGTGGATCGGCAGGTCGACCACGGCAACGTCGGGGAACTCGCTTCGGAACACCAAGGTGGGCCTCCAGTATGGAAGTTGACGTAGCAACAAAACCGGCTAGCAGTTCCGTGCGGGGCGCGTTCAGGAGCATACGGACAGTAGGGGGCCTGGCTCGGCCATTGTGGGGAACCCGTAATGGACCATCCGTGGCACGGTCGCTCCCGGGGGGCGCCCGACCGGAGGGCGCGCACCACGGCCGCCCGCCTCCGGGAGCGGCCCCGCCCGCGGAACTCCCCGCTGTGGGGCCCCTGTCCGGCCCCGTCCCGCTCCTGCCGCGCCGGCCGCGCCCGGCGGCGAAGGCTACGTCAAGGCCTGCGCCGGCACCACCCTGGCGGGCGACACCGAACGGGTGGCCGACCGGGGTGGCGGGTACGGCGGCGGCCGCTCAGGACCACCGGCGGCGGCCGCTCAGTACGACTTCGGCAGCCCGAGGGTGTGCTGGGCGACGTAGTTGAGCACCATCTCGCGGCTGACCGGGGCGACCCGGCCGACCCGGGTGGCGGTCAGCAGCGCGCCCAGCCCGTACTCCTGGGTCAGGCCGTTGCCGCCGAGGGTCTGCACCGCCTGGTCCACCGTCCGGGCGGCGGCCTCCCCCGCCGCGTACTTGGCCATGTTGGCGGCCTCCCCGGCGGCGAGGTCCTCGCCCGCGTCGTAGAGCAGGCCGGCCTTCTGGGTCATCAGCCGGGCCAGTTCGATCTCCACCGCGCACTGGGCCAGCGGGTGGGCCAGGCCCTGGTGGGCACCGATCGGGGTGGACCAGACGGTGCGGGTCTTCGCGTACTCGACGGCCTTGCCGAGGGCCTGGCGGGCGAGGCCGAGCGAGAAGGCGGCGGTGAGGACGCGCTCGGGGTTGAGACCGGCGAACAGCTGGAGCAGGCCCGCGTTCTCGTCGCCGACCAGGGCGTCGGCGGGCAGCCGGACGTCGTCCAGGAAGACCTGGAACTGCTTCTCCGGGGCGACGAGTTCCATCGGGATCGCCCGGTACTCGAAGCCGGGGGTGTCGCGCGGGACGACGAACAGGCAGGGCTTCAGCTTCCCGGTCCGTGCGTCCTCGGTGCGGGCCACGAACAGCACCGCGTCGGAGTGGTCGATGCCGGAGACGAAGACCTTGCGGCCGGTCAGCAGCCAGTCCTCGCCGTCCCGGCGGGCGACGGTGGATATCCGGTGCGAGTTCGAGCCGGCGTCCGGTTCGGTGATGCCGAAGGCCATCCTGCGGCTGCCGTCGGCCAGGCCGGGCAGCCAGCGCCGCTGCTGCTCCGCGGTGCCGTAGCGGGCGATCACGGTGCCGCAGATCGCCGGGGAGACGATCAGCATCAGCAGCGGGCAGCCGGCGGCGCCGAGCTCCTCCAGGACGATGGCGAGGTCGGTGATGCCGCCGCCCCCGCCGCCGTACTCGGCGGGCAGGTTGACGCCGAGGTAGCCGGCCTTGCCGGCCTCCGCCCACAGTTCGTCGGCGGGCTCGCCGGCCCGGGCCTTGGCGAGGTAGTAGGCGGAGCCGTAACGGCGGCCGAGGTCGCCGACGGCCCGGCGCAGGGTCTGGCGTTCGGGGGTCTCCAGGAGCTGACTGCCGATGGACATGCGGGGTCCTTCCTCAGGCTTCGGTGGGCCGGACGACGGCCAGCAGGGTGCCGGTTTCGACCTGCCGGCCGGGGGTGGCGCGCAGTTCGACGAGGGTGCCGTCGACCGGGGCGACGACGCGGTGCTCCATCTTCATCGCCTCCAGCACCAGCAGCGGCCGGCCGGCGGTGACGGTGTCCCCGACGGCGGCGGCGACCCGGACGACGGTGCCGGGCATCGGGGCGAGCAGCGCGCCGGGGTCGGTGCGGACGACGGGTTCGGGGAAGCGCGGCAGGGCGGTGAGCGCGGTGCCGCCGGCCGGGGTGTCGACGTGCACCCGGTCGCCGTACCGGGCGACGCGGTAGGTGCGGCGCAGCCCGCCCTCGGACAGCACGACCCGGTCCGGCGCGGCCTCGACGAGCTCGACGTCCGGGTGGTCCTCGGCCAGCAGGCCGGTGCGGGTGTGCCGGTAGCGGACGGCCGCCTCGGTGCCGTCCTCGGCCCGGTAGCGCTTGAGCTGCGGCTGGGAGGGCAGGTTGCGCCAGCCGGAGGGCAGCGCGCCGCGGCGGCCGGCGGCGTCGGCGAGGGCGGCGGCCAGCGCGGCGCGGTCGACGCCCTTGGTGTCCGGGGCGGTGAGGTCGGCCGCGTGCTCGGCCAGGAAGCCGGTGTGCAGGTCCGCGGCCAGGAAGGCTGGGTGGCGCAGCGCCCGGACCAGCAGCTCCCGGTTGGTGGCCGGGCCGTGGACGCGGGCGCGGGCGAGCGCGTCGGCGAGCCGGCGGGCGGCGGCCGCGCGGGTGGGCCCCCAGGCGATCACCTTGGCGAGCATCGCGTCGTAGTGCGGGGTGATCTCGCTGCCGGACTCCACGCCGGAGTCCAGCCGGAGGCCGGTGCCGGAGCCCGCTTCGACGCAGGTGAACTCCTGGTACGGGAGCGTCAGTTCGAACCGGTGCAGGGTGCCGGTGGCCGGCTGCCAGTCCTTGGCCGGGTCCTCGGCGTAGAGCCGGGCCTCGATCGCGTGGCCGCCGGGGGCCGGGGGGCCGGGCGGCAGCTCGGCGCCCTCGGCGACGGCGAGTTGCAGGGCCACCAGGTCCAGGCCGGTGACGGCCTCGGTGACCGGGTGTTCGACCTGGAGGCGGGTGTTCATCTCCAGGAAGAAGAACCGGCCGTCCCCGGCGAGCAGGAACTCGGCGGTGCCGGCGCCCGTGTAGCCGATCGCCCGGGCCGCGGCGCGGGCCGCCGCGTGCAGCTCGGCGCGGACCTCCGGCGGCAGGCCGGGGGCCGGGGCCTCCTCGATCACCTTCTGGTGCCGCCGCTGCAGCGAGCAGTCCCGGTCGCCGACCGCCCAGACGGTGCCGTGGGCGTCGGCCAGCAGCTGGACCTCGACGTGCCGCCCGGCGGGCAGGTAGCGCTCGCAGAACACCTCGTCCGAGCCGAAGGCCTTGGCCGCCTCCGCGCGGGCGGCGGCCAGTTCGCCGGGGAGGTCGGCCAGGCTCCGGACGACCCGCATGCCGCGCCCGCCGCCGCCCGCCGCGGCCTTGACCAGCAGCGGCAGGTCGGCCTCGGCGGGCTCGGTGAGCGCGCCCAGCACCGGCACCCCGGCCTCGGCCATCAGCCGTTTGGCGGCGGTCTTGGAGCCCATCGCGGCGATCGCGGCGGGCGGCGGGCCGACCCAGACCAGGCCCGCGTCCAGCACGGCCCGCGCGAAGTCGGCGTTCTCGGAGAGGAATCCGTACCCGGGGTGGACGGCGTCGGCCCCGGCGGCGAGCGCGGCGCGGACGAGCAGGTCGGCGCGGAGGTAGGTGTCGGCGGGCGCGGCGCCGGGCAGCCGGACGGCGGCGTCGGCCTCGCGCACGTGCGGGGCGCCGGCGTCCGGGTCGGAGTGGACGGCGGTGGTCGCGATGCCGAGCTCCCGGCAGGTCCGGAAGACCCGGCGGGCGATCTCGCCCCGGTTGGCGACCAGCAGGTTGGTGATCATCGTCTGGGGTCCCTCACATCCGGAAGACGCCGTAGCCACGCGCGCCCTCGACCGGGGCGTTGTGGATCGCGGACAGGCAGAGGCCGAGCACCGTACGGGTGTCACGCGGGTCGATGACGCCGTCGTCGTAGAGCCGGCCGGACAGGAACACCGGCAGGGACTCGGCCTCGATCTGCTGCTCGACCATCGCCCGGATCGCCGCGTCAGCGTCCTCGTCGTACGGCCGGCCCTTCGCCGCGGCCGACTGCCGGGCGACGATCGACAGCACCCCGGCGAGCTGCTGCGGGCCCATCACGGCGGACTTGGCGCTCGGCCAGGAGAAGAGGAAGCGCGGTTCGTACGCCCGGCCGCACATGCCGTAGTGGCCGGCCCCGTAGGAGGCGCCCATCAGCACGGACAGGTGCGGGACGGTGGAGTTGGCGACGGCGTTGATCATCATCGCGCCGTGCTTGATGATGCCGCCCTGCTCGTAGTCCTTGCCGACCATGTAGCCGGTGGTGTTGTGCAGGAACAGCAGCGGGGTGTTCCGCCGGTTCGCCAGCTGGATGAACTGGGCGGCCTTCTGGGACTCCTGGCTGAACAGCACGCCCTGGGCGTTGGCCAGGACGCCGACCGGGTAGCCGTGCAGGCGGGCCCAGCCGGTGGCCAGGCTGGTGCCGTAGAGCGGCTTGAACTCGTCGAAGTCGGAGCCGTCGACGATCCGGGCGATCACCTCGCGCGGGTCGAAGGGCACCTTGAGGTCGCCCGGGACGATGCCCAGCAGCTCCTCCTCGTCGTACCTGGGCGGCTCGGCGCCCCGGTCCGGGCCGGGGCCGGGCTTGCGGTGGTCGAGCCGGGCGACGATCCGGCGGGCGATCCGCAGCGCGTCCGCCTCGTCCGCCGCGACGTGGTCGGCCAGCCCGGAGACCCGGGCGTGCATCTCGGCGCCGCCGAGCGACTCGTCGTCGGCCTCCTCGCCGGTGGCCATCCGCACCAGCGGCGGGCCGCCGAGGAAGACCTTGGCGCGCTCCTTGACCAGCACGGTGTGGTCGGACATGCCGGGCACGTAGGCGCCGCCGGCCGTCGAGTTGCCGAACACCACGGCCACGGTGGGGATTCCGGCGGCGGAGAGCCGGGTGAGGTCGCGGAACAGGGCGCCGCCGGGGATGAAGATCTCCTTCTGGCTGGGCAGGTCGGCGCCGCCGGACTCGACCAGGTTGACCAGCGGGAGGCGGTTCTCCAGCGCGATCTCGTTGGCCCGCAGGGCCTTGCGCAGGGTCCAGGGGTTGCTGGCGCCGCCGCGCACCGTCGGGTCGTTGGCGGTGATCACGCACTCGACGCCCTCGACCACCCCGATACCGGTGACCAGGGCCGCGCCCACCGGGTAGTCGCTCCCCCAGGCGGCCAGCGGGGACAGCTCCAGGAACGGGGAGTCCGGGTCGACCAGCAGCTCGATCCGCTCGCGGGCCAGCAGCTTGCCGCGCCCGCGGTGGCGCTCCACGTACCGGGGGCCGCCGCCCGCCAGCGCCTTGGCGTGCTCGGCGTCGAGCTCGGCGAGCTTGGCGACCATCGCGGCGCGGTGCCCGGCGTACTCGGGCCCGGCCGGGTCGACGCGGGTGGGCAGGACGGTCACAGCAGGACCTCCGGGATGTCGAGGTGGCGGGCGCGCAGCCACTCCCCGAGGGCCTTGGCCTGCGGGTCGAAGCGGTGCCGGGCGGCGACGCCCTCGCCGAGCAGGCCGGTGAGGGTGAAGTTGACCGCCCGCAGGTTCGGCAGCAGGCGCCGGGTGACGGTCAACTCCTCGGTCTCGGGCAGGAGTTCGCGCAGCTTCTCCACGGTGAGGACGTGCGCCAGCCAGCGCCAGCCGTCCTCGGAGCGGGCCCAGACGCCGAGGTTGGCGTCCCCGCCCTTGTCGCCGCTGCGGGCGCCGGCCACCAGGCCGAGCGGGGCCCGCCGGGTCGGGCCCTCGGGGAGCGGTTCGGGCAACTCGGCTTCGGGCCGGTCGGGTTGGGCCGCGTAGCCGGTGACGGGCGCCGGCGGGACGGCGATCCGGCGGCCGTCCGGCAGGACGGCGGTGTGCTCGACGGCCTTCGGGTCGACGGACACGGCGCTGAACACCCCGTACGGCGTGCCCGGTCCGGGCGGGGCGGTGAGGTGGAAGCCCGGGTACCCGGACAGCCCCGATTCGACGGCGGCCTTGCCTAGTTGGCGCCCGACCTTGGCCGGGTCCTGGTCCCGGGCGGTCAGCCGCAGCAGCGCGGAGGCGGTCTCCTCGGTGGCGGCGTCCGGGTGGTCGGTGCGGACGAGGGTCCAGCGCAGTTCGGCGGGGCGGGCGGCGGGCGGCAGGGCGTCGGCGAACTGCCGCCGCACCAGGGCGGCCTTGGCCTCGATGTCCAGGCCGGTGAGGACGTACACCACCTCGTTGAGGTGGCCGCCGAGCCGGTTGAGGCCCGCCTTCAGGGTGGGCGGCGGGGCCTCGCCGCGCACGCCGTCGATCCGGACCCGGTCCGGCCCCTCCTCGGTGAGCCGCACGGTGTCCAGCCGGGCCGTGACGTCCGGGCCGAGGTAGCGCGGTCCGCCGGTCTCGTACAGGAGTTGGGCGGTGACGGTGCCGGTGGTGACGGCGCCGCCGGTGCCCAGGTGCTTGGTGATCACACTGGAGCCGTCGGCGCGCAGTTCGGCCAGCGGGAAGCCGGGGCGGGTCACGTCGTGCTCGTGGAAGAAGGCGTAGTTGCCGCCGGTCGCCTGGGCGCCGCACTCCAGGACGTGTCCGGCCACCACGGCGCCGGCCAGGGCGTCCAGGTCCTCCGGGGTCCAGCCGAAGCGGGCGATCCCGGGGCCGACGACCAGCGCCGCGTCCGTCACCCGGCCGGTCACCACCACGTCGGCGCCGCCGTTCAGGCAGGCGGCGATGCCGAACCCGCCGAGGTAGGCGTTGGCGGCCAACAGGCCCTCCGGCAGGCCGAGTTCGGCCCGGCGCGGGAGCAGGTCGTCGCCCTCGACGTGGGCGACGGCCGCCTCGACGCCGAGCCGCCGGGCCAGCGCGCGCAGCTCCTCGGCGAGCCGGGCCGGGTTGAGGCCGCCCGCGTTGACCACGATCTTCACGTCGCGCTCGCGGGCCAGGCCGAGGCACTCCTCCATCTGGCGCAGGAAGGTCCGGGCGTAGCCCAGCGACGGGTCCTTCAACCGGTCCCGGGCGAGGATCAGCATGGTCAGCTCGGCCAGGTAGTCCCCGGTGAGCACGTCCAGCGGCCCGCCGGTGAGCATCTCCCGCACCGCGGCGAAGCGGTCCCCGTAGAACCCCGAGGCGTTGCCGATCCGCAGTACCGCGCCGTCGCGCACCAATGCGCCTCCCCTGCCGGTGAGTTGGGCGCACCCTTCGACGGGCGCCACCGCCAGCAGCGTGGCACCGCCCGCAGAAAAAAGCAATCACGCTTGCTTGTTTTCTGCGATCCGGTGTCCCCCGCCCACGCCGCGCCCCGGTGTCCGTCCCGCGCCGGGCGCGCCCGCGGCGACGGCGCGGGCGCGGGCGCCGGGGCGCGTCAGGCGGGCTGGACGGTGATCGTGCAGAGGCGCTTGGTGGCCCTGGTCAGGGCCACGTACAGGTCCCGCTCCCCGCCGGGGCGGGCCGCAGTGATCTCCTCCGGGTCCACGACGAGGACCCCGTCGAACTCCAGGCCGCGCGCCTCGGAGGCCGGCACGACGCGCGCATGGTGGGCGATGCCCCGGGCCGTCAGCTCGCCCACCCTGGTGTCCGCGCAGACCACTCCCAGCAGCTCGCCCGGGTGCGCGGCGCTCTGGGCCCGGAGTTCCCGGAGGACGGCGGTGGCCAACCCGCCCGGGGGCGTGGTCACGGTGCGGGGGCTCTCACCGCCGCGCAGCGACCGGGTGGGCTTCTGCTCCGGGGCGATCCGCGCGAGCAGGCCCCGGACGCTCTCCAGGATCTCCTGCGTGGTGCGGTAGCTGACGGTCAGGTCGTGGAGCCTGAACCGCGGTCCGACGTGGGGGGCCAGCGCCTCCTTCCAGTCACGTGCCGTCGCGACCGGGCCCGCCTGGGCGAAGTCGCCGACCAGCGTCATCGCCCGCGCCGGGCAGCGGCGGACGATCATCCGCCACTGCATGGCGGTCAGTTCCTGCGCCTCGTCGACGACCACGTGCCCGTACGTCCGCTCCGGAGGGCCGTCGACCAGGCTCGCCGCCTCGTCCAGCAGCGGCACGTCGGCGTCGGTCCACGGGGCGTCCGGACCGCGCAGCAGCAGGGACCGCTCCGGCGCGGTCAGCCGGGGCAGCTGCTCCGCGAGGGCGTCGGCGTCCGTCAGCAGCGCCCGCACGAGGTCGCCGGGTGCCAGCCGCGGCCACAGCGCCTCGACCGCCCGGTCGAGGCCGGCGTCGGCGAGGAGATCGGCCCGGAGGGCGTCCAGGTCCAGCTCGTGCGCCGGACCCGTGTCGGCCGCGCCCTCGCCGCGGTGCCGGCCGGCCCCCGTGAACCGGTCGAGGTCCAGGCCCGTCATCGCGACGGTGTCGGCGTCGATCTGCTCCAGGACGTCGCCCATGTCCCGTTGCATCGCGTCGGTGACGGCGTCGACCAGGAGTTCCTTGAACACCTGGCGCGCGGGGTTGTGCCCCGGTACGGCCGCCGCGGCGGCGTCGCGTGCCGTGGCGACCTCCTCGGCGGACAGGTGGACCGGCTCCCGCCCGACCCGCACGGTGAAGTCGCCGGCGGGGGCCTGGTAGGCGCGCAGCAGGCCGGCCAGGGCGTCGGCGAGCTCGGCGCCGCCCTTGAGCCGCGCCGTGTCGAACCGGTCCGCCGCGGCCGGCGACACTCCGGCCAGCTCCCGGCAGGTCGCCAGGACGACGTCGTTCTCGCCGAGCGAGGGGAGGACCTGGGAGATGTAGTCGAGGAACCGGGCGTTCGGGCCCACCACCAGGACGCCCTCCTCCGCGGCGCGCGGGAACGCGTACAGGACGTAGGCCGCCCGGTGCAGGGCGACCACCGTCTTTCCGGTGCCCGGCCCGCCCTGCACCACGGTCACCCCGCGGTGGGCGGAGCGGACCACCTCGTCCTGCTCGGCCTGCAGCGTGGCGACGGCCGCCTCCATCCGGCCCGTGCGCCGGGCCGACAGCGCCTCGGTCAGCGGGCCGTCCCCCACGACGTCCTCCTCGGTCGGGGCGCTGCCGTCCAGCAGCTCGTCGCTCACCGAGACGACCGTGCGCTCCTCCAGGCGCAGGTGCCGGCGCCGCCGCAGGCCCATCGGGTGGACCGGCGTCGCCTCGTAGAACGGCCGCGCCGCGTTCGCACGCCAGTCCACGAGTAGGGGCAGGTCGTCCTCCTCCCGGTGCAGCCCGATCCGCCCGATGCGCAGGGCCGTGCCGTCCGCCCAGTCGATCCGCCCGAATACCAGACCCTTTTCGGCGCCCTCCAGCCGGCCAATTTCCTTGCCCAACCGATCGGCGGCGATTTCCCTCTCGTACGCCTCACCGGCGCTTTCCGCCGGGGCCTTCAGCAGACCCGCCCGGTGCATTCGCGCCTCGGAAAGCCGCTCGGTGAGGAATTCATACAGGGAGGACACATAATTGCGCTCCGACGCAACCGCGCGCACAACGGGATCATTCGTATTCGACACGGGGGACTCCTTCGATTCGAGCCACACCATACGGTCAAAGCCCCCCGAAGGTAAGTCTTGACTTACCTGGTGAAGCCATGGCCTTACCGCCGATTCCAGGACGGCCGACCGTACGGCGCATTACGCATTCCGCCGTTCCGCATATCGCCGATTTGCGTTCCCGATGCCCGTATGCCTTATGGGCGGGCCCGCCCCGGGCGCCGGTGATGTCGTGCCGCACCCGGGAAAAGGGGAAAGACCCGGCGCGGCGACCGGCGCCGAACGCCACGGACGGGCCGCGGCCCCGTTGACGGCCGCGCCGTACCCCTCTACAACGGAGCACAGGCCCCGGAGACGGTGGACCGTGCCCCGGCACGGCCCGCCCGGGGCACCCCGAGAGATCCCGAGGAGCAACACCATGGCTCCAGATCCAGACGTCAGCCGCTGCCCGGTGCTGGACATGACCGCCCGGGACCCGCACCGACAGAACGCCGAGCTCCGCTCCGCCGGACCCGCCGTGCGGGTCGAACTCCCCGGCGGCATCATCGCCTGGTCCGTGACCCGCAGCTCGGTGATCCGCGCCCTCACCGGCGATCCGCGGATCTCCCGCGACCCGCGCAGGCACTGGCCCGGGCTGGCCTCGGTGCCCGAGGGCTGGCCGATGGGGCCGATCGCGTTCCAGCAGAACTTCTTCAACCTCTACGGCGGCGAACACCGCTCGGCCCGGCGCCGGATGGCGCCCTCGTTCGCGCCCCGCCGGGTGTCCGCGCTGCGGCCCGGCATCGAGAAGACCACCGCCGACCTGGTCGGCGCGTTCCGTACGCTCGGCCCCGGCGAGGCCGTGGACCTGCGCCACGCCCTCTCGCGCCCGCTGACCATGACGGTGATCTGCGACCTCTTCGGCGTCCCCGCCGACATGCGGCCGCCCATCGGCACGGCGATGGACACCCTGCTGACGACGACGGCCACGAACGAGCAGATGACGCGCTCCCGCGCGGAGATCAACGTGGTGCTGACCGAGCTGCTGGCGCTCAAGCGGCGCGACCCCGGCCCGGACCTCGCCAGCGACGTGGCCGCCGTCGACACCGGCGACGGGACCGGCCGCAGCGAGGAGGAGTCCCGCGACATCCTCTTCCTGATGCTCGGCGCCGGGTACGAGACCGCGGTCAACCTCATCACCAGCGCCGTCCAGGCCCTCCTCGCCCACCCCCGCCACCTGGCCGAGGTCCGCGCGGGCACCCTCGGCTGGGAAGCCGTCGTCGAGGAGACCCTGCGCTACGAGAGCCCGGCGATGCACCTCCCGCTCCGCTACCCCCTGGAGGACGTCGACCTGGGCGAGGGCGTGGTCATCCGGCGGGGCGAGCCGATCCTGCTCGGCTTCGGCGCGGCCGGCCGGGACCCGGAGGTCCACCCGGAGCGGCCGGACGACTTCGACCCGACGCGCCCCGACAAGGAGCACCTGGCCTTCGGCTACGGCCCGCACTTCTGCCTCGGCGCGCCCCTCGCCCGGCTGGAGACCGAGGTGGCCCTGGAGGGCCTGTTCGGCGCCTACCCCGACAGCGCCCTGGACCCGTCCCGTCCGACGCCGCCCCGGCTGGAGTCCGCCATCATCAACGGCCCCGCCGAGCTCTGGGTCGTCCCGACGCCCGCCCTGGCCGCCGGGGTGTGACGGCCCGCCCCGGTGCCACCCGGGGGCGAGCAGCCCGGCCCGGCGGCCGCTGCGGCACGTCCGCGCCGGGCTGCCCCCTTGTTGCCGGTAGTCGTGCCCGTGACCTGCACACCGGCAAGTGTGCGGACCACAGGAGGTATGGGGGACAGGACCATTGACCCGGAGTCAGCGGCTCCGGAAGTATTCGCGACCATGACTACGCGCGTAAACGTTCTGTCGCGGTGGCTGGTCGCCCCGCTGCGGTGGGCGGCCCTGCTGTCGCTGCTGGTGTCGGTCGGAGTGTTCTTCGCCGGTGCCGGGGCGGCCGAGGCGGCGCCCGCCTGCGGGGTGCTCTCCACCGGTGCGGCGCCGCAGGCGACCGCCGCCGTCCGCTCCGCCTGCGGGCTGATCGGCACCCCGTACTCGTGGGGCGGCGGCCACGGCTCGCAGCCCGGCCCGACGTACGGCCTCTGCGACCCCGCCAACGGCGCCCCCAACGACTGCAACGTCCGCGGCCTGGACTGCTCCGGCATGGTCCGCTACGCCTACGACCTGGCGGTCGGCGACGACGTCATCAACGGCACCACCCGGACCCAGTGGCCGACCTCCCGCGCCGTCGCCCGCTACTACCGGGCGGACGGGACCGCACCGCTGCTCCCCGGCGACCTGGTGTACTTCGGCAACACCGCCTCCACCATCCACCACGTCGCGATGTACCTCGGGCAGGGCTGGATAGTCGAGGCCCCCTACTCCGGCGGCTACGTCCAGGTGGCGGCGCTCTCCTCGCACGGCGACTACTACGGCGCCATCCGGCTGTACGGCCCCGGCTCCACCACCCCGCCGCCGACCACGCCCCCGTCGAACAGCGGCCAGTACTGGGTGGACACCCTCGCCAACGCGCCGGTGTACGGCTCCCCGACCTCCACCACCAGCACCGGGACGCTGTACCAGGGCACCAACTACGTCTACTGCAAGGCCTGGGGCCGCGAGGTCTCCAACGGCAGCGCCTTCAACCACTGGTGGCTGAAGACCGACCCGGACTCCGGCCCCGGCGGCCAGTGGGTGTCCGCGTTCTACCTCTCCCGCTGGGGCAACGACACGGCCAAGGACAACAACGGCACGACCATCCCCGAC